>CAYWKU010000004.1:0-132651 GCA_964459325.1 uncultured bacterium
CCCCCAAAATCCCTCCCTAAAAAGCATTGCCAACTCGTTAAGCGGGAATCTTGGACCCTGACCGCTCCCCTGTGATTTTTCGGGAAAATCCCTGATTAGGTGTAACTTGTGGGTGAACCCGATAGCTGTGCTGTCGGGGGGTCGTTCAAGACTAATCCCGCCCGGCCCCCATGAATAACCTGTCGGCGCTACCCTTAACTCCGGTACCCGTTAAATCGGCACTTTTCAGGGTTATTATGAGAAGGGTGGGGCGAGGCTTCAATTTTGACACTTTGGATGTTAAAGTGTAGTATAGTTAAATTAGCGCTTGATTAAAGGAGATACCCCATGAAACTCGGTATGATTATCAGCCAGACCGACCCGGAAACCGTTTTCAACGCTTTGCGCTTGGCCCTCTACAGCCTGGAAGAGGGCGACGAGGTGCGTATCTTTCTCTCCGGAAAAGGCGTGGAAATCGACGGTATCGAGGACCCCAAATTCAATGTTAAAGAGCAGGCTTATAAAGTTCTCGAAGCGGGTGGCGAATTTCTGGCATGCGGCGCATGTTTGAAGCTCAGAAATTCGGAAGAGTCGGAAGTCTGCCCGCTTTCCACATTGAAGGACCAGTATGAGATTGTTCGCTATTCCGACCGACTCGTGACGTTTTAGTAAGGGATTATTGCAGCCTTTTCTTGCGCCCTTTTACGAAATCTATGAGGAGATACTGGCCCAGTTTGTCCGGGGTGGTGTAAAATGCCCGCCCCCGGTTGATGCGGGTCATTTCGTCCACGAACTGCATCAGCTCCGGGGAAGCGTCCAGCATGAAGGTGTTTATGACGGTTTTCTGTGAGGTTACCCTTTTGACTTCCTTCAGGGTTTCCCTGGCTGCGTTGGGGCTGGTTCCGAACACCGGCCATTCCACGTGAAGCTCCCCTCCGGTGGTATAGGCAGTGGGCTGACCGTCGGTAACCAACAGTATCTGCTTATTTTTCGAGCCGGTGCGGTCAAGCAATCTCGACGACAGCCGCAGGGCGTCCTGGATGTTGGTGAATATATCCCCGCCCATGGCGCCCTTGGCGTTGGCGAGCTCGGCGCCCCTGAGCCGGCGCGCCACGGTGGCGAAGCCGACGACGAAAAAGATATCGCCGGGGAAACGGTCTTTTATCATGTGGTTCAGGGCTATCGCCACCTTTTTGGCGGCGGCGAACCTTCCTTCCCGCACCATGGACAGACTCATGTCAAGGAGCAGGGCGGTGGCGGTGGCGGTGCGGTACTCGGTGTCGGCCACCATGATATCGTCCGGCTCCATCCTGAGCGGCACTCCCGCCGAGCCCTTCCGGGTCATCGACTCCATGAGGGTGGCCTTCATGTCCACGTGCATCGGGTCGCCGAAGCGGTATTGCCGGGGCTGGTCGGGAACCGGCTCGCCAACTCCCCTGTGGCGGGTTTCGTGCCTGCCGAATGTGCCCGGTTCCATGGCGCTGTAAATGTCCTTCAGGGCTTTTCTGGCGATGCGATTGATGGCCTTCGGGGTAAGCTCCCAGTCGTCTTCCGCCTGCCGCACGTAGCCTTCGTTGTGCAGAAACTCGATGAACTGGAGCATCATTTCCAGCGATTGGCGGGCTTCTTCCCCGAGCAACTCCTCCAGGTCGGCGGGTTTGACGTCCATCAGCCTTCCCTGCTCCAGGGCTTGTACCATGTCCGCGATTTTCTGCAATCGTTCAACTGCTTCCACGGTTTCTTCCAGGCTCATGGGAGTGTCTCCGGTGAACCAGTTGCGGCTTACCACGTCCTGAATCTGCCGGATGATGTCGGTAAGCTCCTCGAATTTTTCCCGGGCCTCGGGGCTTTGCCAGTTATAGTCCTTCAGCTTTTCCACCGATTCCTTGAAACTCGGCGGCAGGTTGTTCAGAAAATCCTCCTTGCCGAACATCCTTTGCATGTTCTCCAGCGATGACGAGTCTCCGGAGGCGTTATACCGGCTTTGGGACTTGTCGAACTCGCTCTGGATGGCCTCTTTTTCCATGTCGAGTATTTCGTCGAGCTTTTCGCGCATCTGGTCGGTCAGGTTGCTGACGTTATAGTCGGACAGTAGCTGCCGGCGCATTTTCATCAAATTCTCGAGGATTTGGTTCAGCCCCTGCATGGTGGCGCCCTCTTTGAACCGGTGTCCCTGCCGCAAGAGCCATTCCATAGCCGAGGTTATTTCCCCGGTCTGGAGAAACTTATCGAGGAGGTCGTCCACCAGTTTCTCCCAGCGCAGGTCGACCTTCTGGGAGCCGTCCCACCTCGAGTACCTGGATATGCGCTCGAAACCTCCCATACCGGCTCAAGCTCCCTTGCCGGAGTATGTTTGCTTTAACTCCCGGTCGGTTTTATTAAGTTTCTGGTGGATATGCAAACCTTCCAGTATGAATTCGGCGGCGCTGGCCAGCTCCTCGGAAGATTCGTAACATCCCAGTTTTCGAGCCGCTTCGGTCATCTCGGGAATTTCAGTAAACAGGTCGGCGTAGTCGGCGCCGGGCATCAGCGGGGAGACTTCCATGACCGCTCCGGAGTTGAAAACGTCTATGGCCGCCTGGAGCGCGTCGAGCTTGAACTCCGAGTTGAACACTTCTTTGACGGCGCGCTGGATTAGCAGCTGGGCCACTTCCGACTCGTCCCGGTCTTCGCCGGAGTACTCGAGTTCTATTTTGCCCCGGCTGGACGAGTGCAGGGAGAACAGATCGCTTATCCTGGGCACTGCGTATTGTTCGCCCAGCTTTACGGCCCTTCTTCTGGCGTTGGCAACCATGGTTTCGTAGTTTGCGATGCTCATCCTGACGCTCACGCCCGAGCGCTGGTTTATTTCCGGGCTGCCGCGGGCTTCGTGAGTAATGGTGGATATTATCCGGGACATGAATCCGGGAACTTTGACCTGCGGCTTTTCGGATTCCGGCCTTCTCCATTCCTGCTCGATAATTGCCCCCTCCATCTCCGGTCCGAAAGGATAATGGGTGCGGATGTGGCCGGAAAAGCGGTCTTTCAGCGGCGTAATTATCCTGCCCCTGCTGGTGTAATCTTCCGGGTTGGCGGTGGCCACTATGATTACGTCCAGGTTAAGGCGCACCTTAAAACCCTTTATCTGTACGTCCCGCTCTTCCATGATGTTGAACAGCCCTACCTGCACCTTCTCCGGCAGGTCCGGCAGCTCGTTTATGGCAAAAATACCCCTGTTGCTGCGTGGCAGGAGCCCGAAGTGAATTGCCGTTTCGTCGGCCAGGTATCGGCCTTCCGCCACCTTGACCGGGTCTACCTCTCCTATCAGGTCCGCGATGGAAACGTCCGGCGTGGCCAGTTTTTCGCCGTATCGCTCCGAGCGGTGCATCCAGGATATGGGCAGGTTGTCGCCCTCTTGTTCGAGCCTTGCTTTGCAGGAACGGCAAACGGGCCGGAAGGGGTCGTCGTTTATTTCGCAGTCTCCTATCACCGGTATCCATTCGTCCAACAGGTTCACCAGGTCGCGTATAATGCGGGTTTTGGCCTGGCCGCGTTCGCCGAGCAGTATCATGTCATGCCCGGCCAGGATGGCGTTCTCGACGGCGGGAAGCACGCTGTGCTCGTAACCCAGGATACCGGGAAAAACTTGTTTGCCCGCTGCAAGCGCTTCGAGCAGGTTTGTTTCCATTTCCTCCTTGACGGAGCGCGAGCGCCGGCCGCTTTCTTTTAGTTTTCCAAGGGTCGCGGGTCGTACGGTCATGATGTCTTTCCTTTTTGGATTTTCTTTAAAATGTTACCGGCCTCGGGTCTGAGTGTCAATGTTAAAGGGGATTAATTTGCTCTCCGGATACCCGATTCCCACTGAAATTACTTGATTTTACCGGAGTTTCTGTTATAATGTTCAAAGTAAAGTCCGGGAGGTAATGATGGCCGGTAAGGATGACGATTTTTTTGGAGACGGAAGCGGTTCGGGCGAAAGCGAGGAGACCAACCTCGATGATTTTTTCCAACCGGCGGTAAGCAAGCCCGAACCCGAGAGCGCTCCTCCTTCTGAGCAAGAGGAGCCTCAATTTCCGGCGTCCACCGAGAGCGTGCCGGAAGCTCAGCCTTTTCCTGAAGAAGCGGGTGAGCCGCAACCCGCTCCCGAAGCGCCGTCCGCTCCACCCGAGCAGCCGGCGGCGGCTGAGCCGCCAATCGAGTCCCTTTTTCCAACGGAACAAGGCTCGGAAGGATACGCTTCGGAAGAAGACAGCGACGATTTGCCCGAAGCGGTGCCTGCCGATGAAGGCGGTGGCAAGCCTAAGAAGTCCCGGTTTTCGCTTAAGGTGCCCCGAGTGGCCATATTTGTACTGGTAGGCATCCTGGTGGGCGCCATTATCGGCGGCGGCGGCTATTTCGGATACAGGTATTTCCTGGCGGGCAGCGGAATATTTGGAATCGGCAAGAAATCCGCCGAAGCGCCGCCTGCTATGCCCGGCAAAAAAGCCGCCCAACCCGGCGACGAGATGCCTTCGGAGCCGAAAGGCGATAAGACCGCCGCGGCGGGGGGTGGAGAAGCAACTCCGGGTGAGAAGAAAGCCCGGCCTTACGAACCGAAGCCTTTGCCCAAAATGCCGCCCGTCAAGAGTCCGCCAAAAGGCACGTGGTCGGTACACCTGGAAAGGTTGGCACTGGAGACCAGTGTGGCCAAAGATGCTCAAGTGGTCAGGAAAATGGGTTTTACTCCCTTCCGGGCGCCGGAGAACAGAAGCACCAGGGTTACCGAGTTCAGGGTAACGGCCGAGTATTCCGGGGAAGATGACGCCAACTCCGCAGCATGGAAAATAGACGACATGGGTTATCGCCCCCGCATCAAAAAGAGCGGCGGCACTTACAGAATTGACGTGGCCGTGACTTATTCCGCAAAGGATGCCGGAGAAATCAGAAGAAAACTGGACTCCGGAGGGGTGAAGAACGTAAAGGTGCACAAAAGCAGGGAAACTAAACAATTGCAGGCGTTGCGAGTGGGGCCTTTCAAAACAAAATCGGAGGCCGGGAAGGCGGCCGGGAAATTGAAGCGGAACGGATTTGCGCACGCCATGGTGATGAAAAACTAGTGTTGTGTCCCGGAAATAGCCTCACTAATTGTTTGCCCGACCCTTCGAGCCATACGGCCTGAGAAGGACAGTTGGCCGATTTCCTGAGGAAAACCGAAGGTTTTGTCTTGAAGGATCGGCCAACCTCCTCAGGGAATCGGGCTTACTTTAATAATTCATTTTTGAGACACAACACTAGTCCGCCGCACACGTAAGCTGCTTTTTTCATATCCCGGCGGTGAGACCCGGAAGGGTATTCTGCGGGGATAAGTGATTTTTTGTCTTGAAGCCCTACACGGAGTATGTGAAAATAAATGGGATACGTTATCCTATTTAACGGAAGATAAATAATGCCACCACTGTCCAAAATAAAGTTTGTCGTGCCCAAGGACCTGGCCAAATACGTTGGCAAATCGGTGCCCCATGACGCCAAGATGATGGGCGCCAAGGGAAGTTTGCCCCTCCAGCCCAAGCAGTTGGCAATAGTGCTCTTCTACCTGGCTCATGACCCGGACCCGGAAGTTAAAGCCGCCGCTGAAAAGAGCCTTATGAATCTGCCTCAGCCAGTCATAAAAACACTTCTCGAAGCCCCGGACACCCATCCCTTGATACTGGACTTTTTCGCAAGGCGCCTCGACCCGGAAAGCGGGTTTCTTGATACCATCGCTCTCAACAAGGTTACCCACGATGAAACCATAGCCTACCTGGCCGGCAAGCCCTTCAAAAATCTGGTGGAAATAATTTCCAACAATCAGACGCGCCTGCTTCGCCACCCGAAGATAGTAGACGTTTTGAGCAGCAATCCGATGGTGGGACAGGCCACAATCGAGAGGATACTTCACTTCATCTCGCTGGAAACCTCCTCCAGGGTGAAAAAGGAGGAGAAAGCCGCCATACAGGCCGGGGAAGAGGAGAAGGAGGAGGAACAAGAGGAAGCGGCCGAGGAGGAGTACGAGGAAGAAGAAATACCCGATTATATGAAAGATGAGGAGTACCCGTGGGTCGACGACGAGGAAGAGCTTCCTGACCACTGGTCCATGGCCGATATACCTTCCGATTTGAGCGAGGATTCGGATGAGGAACTGGAAGAGGAGGATTATAAGCACCTTTCTCAGAAAATCGCCGACATGGGCATATCCGAAAAGATAAAGACCGCCATGCTGGGCAATAAGGAGGCCCGTTCCATACTCATCAAAGACGCCAACAAAATGGTGTCCTCGGCGGTGCTGCAGAGTCCCAAGATTACCGAGGAGGAAATCGAGGCGGTAAGCCGCTCAAGGGCCATCAGTGACGAAATCATCCGGCAGATTGCAAATAACCGGGACTGGACGCGGAATTACTCCGTTAAGCTGAACCTGGTAAACAACGTAAAAACTCCGCTGCACGTATCCATGAAGTTTTTGAATCACCTGACGCAAAAGGACGTGCGGCAAATATCGCGCAGCAAGGACGTGCCCGCCCCGGTGGCCACGGCGGCGAGAAAGTTGATACAGAAAAGGCAGGAGAAAAAGGGATAACATCGGCGTGGCGCAAGGGCTTGAAACCTAGGGCTACAAAAGATATTTTCAGGATGAAAAATGGCGTATCTGTCTCATAACAAGAAGGAAATCCGTGCGAAAATAGTATATTACGGCCCGGGTTTGAGCGGGAAAACCTCCAACGTGGAGTACATCTTCACCAAAATGCGCTCCGACCACCGGGGTGACCTGGTCAACCTGAGCACCAAGGAAAGAACTCTTTTCTTCGACTTTCTTCCCGTGGAGTTGGGGAATATAAAGGGCTACCGGACGAGTTTCCACATCTTTACAGTACCCGGCCAGGTATTCTACAACGAAACCCGAAAAGCCGTGCTCAACGACGTCGACGGACTGGTGTTCGTTGCCGACAGCCAGAGGAAAATGCGCGATGAAAACCAGCGCAGCCTCAAAAACCTGGAAGAAAACCTCGCGGCTTACGGTTACAAACTCTCGGAAATACCCCACGTGTTCCAGTACAACAAGCGCGACATGCCGGATATAATGACAGTGGAGGAGTTGCACACGCTGCTTAACAAGACCGGCGCTCCTTTCTTCGAAGCGGTGGCCACCGAAGGTACCGGCATCCTCAACACGCTGAAGCTCATATCAAAAATGGTGTTGAAAAAACTGGCTTCCTCTTCGGAGCACATTAAAGAGTCGGAGGAAGCCTTTGAGACTTCCAACTATGGCCTCAGCGACGAGTACATGGCGCTTAATCCGGGCGAGCAGGCGGAAGCCAGCGTAAAAGCGGTGACCGCCATGGAGTTCTCCGTGGACCCCGAGCAGATTGCGGAAGCGCAAATCGCCGGGGAAGATGAAGAGGCTTACGAGGCGGACGTGCAACCCGAGGCGGTGGACGAGAGCGAAATCCCGGCCCCGCCCCCGGGTACCGAATGGGCGCCGCAGGCGGAGGGAGAGGAAGAGCAGGTTGCTCAGGCGTCACCAAACAACCCCGAGGAACTCGCTCCCGCCGCCGGAAACCCGGAACCCGACGCGGCTCAGGCCGCCGAGGAAATGCCAGAAGCGGCTGAAGAAGCCGAGGAAGTTGTAGAGGAAGAAGGGGCGGCAGAAGCGGCACAGGTATCGCAACCCGAAGAGGTGGAACAGCCGGAAGGATGGCAGGTGCAGGAAAGCACCGGTGCGGAAGCCGGGGCGTCTTCGTCGCCTCCGCCGCAACCCGAGCCTCCGCCGCAACCCCCTCAGGCAACCGAGGCTCACGAAATAAAATTATACCAATGGGGATTCCCGGAAAGGATTGACGTCAACACCATCCGGATACCTTTGTTTTTCCGTGATGAGCACTCGAAGGAAGAGTACTGGTCATACCTTACGCTGTCGCTGGAGCACATCTACAAAAGGCTCTAACAACCTGAGAAAACTAAAGCTTTCCGGCCACCGGGAAATCGCCCCCAGTCCTATGGGCCGTTCGGCTGGAATTCCCGGCCCCGGCCGGAGCCTATAAGGCGAGGCCTCTTGATTGGCGCTCCCTTTAAGATTCTCTTTCGATTCACACCAAACACTGCTCTGTTCGAGGCGCAAGGTACCGCAACACCTTTCGCATATTCGATTTTTGGGGGTTGACATTAACGCATGAAAGTGCTATGACTGATGCGTCAGTCAGTAACGCATAGAAGGAGAGATTGAAAAATGCTTCAGCCGAAACCAATTAATTTTAATCATTATAAACCGAAACCCGGCCACCCCGACTGGAAGGCCATTCACGAGCGGGCGGTTGAGTATGCCCGCGAAATTGAACCTCTCATACACAAAGACTCCGACGATACCGCCGTGGACAAGGCCGCTGACCGGCTCCGGAAGGCCAAAAGCCTGGCCACTTACACCCGCAACTACTTCATCAACCGCAAGCGCTTTAAGGAAGGCAACCACGCCCTGCGACCCATGTATTTCATATGGACCATGCTCTACTCCTGCAACTTTCGCTGCACTTACTGCGACGACCACCGAGGCAACCATTATTATGTGCTGGAAGACAATCCTTTAAGCTTCGAAAACCGCATGAGGGTCATTAAAACCATGCGCACCGGCACCAGCGCCGTTTATTTCTGTGGCGGCGAGCCGACGCTGGCGCCCGAGCTGCCGACTTTCACCGACGCTTGCTTCAACATGGGATACCAGCCGCTGATGATTAACTCCAACGGATTCCTCTTTCACAAGCTTCTCAAAAAGCCGCAATGGTACAAGTGGCTGAGGCAGATGGACATAATAATCATCAGCCTGGACGGCCTGGAGATTGAAGAGCTGAGGCGGCTGTGGGGCATAAAGAAGGTGGAGCAGGTGTTCGCCAACCTGTTGATGCTTCGCGAACTCAGGCAGGTGGCCGACTTCAAGCTGGTTGTCAATACCGTCATCGGCCCGGAAACCGTCAACGCCGCCTCGGAGGTGCTGGACTTAGTAAACGACCTGGGCGACGTGTGGTTCGTTCCGGTCCCCGTTAACTATCACGGCCACGACAAGGAGGGATTCGCTTTCGAGCGCGACATGGTGGCACGGCGGGATTACCGGCAACTCGCTTCGCGAATGATGGAGCGGAAAAGGAAAGGCCACCTGCTGGTGGGTTCCAGCCGAATCCTGGAAATGCTCTTGCAGGTCAAACCGTACCTGTGCCTGCCCACGCTCAGGCCTCACGTCGACCCGGACGGCAGGATAGCGTGGCCGTGCCGGGCTCCCAAAAATACCGAGCCGGCTTACATCAACTTGCTGGATTTCGACACCGTTGACGAGTGCTGGGAGGCGATACAGGGCATAAAGAGCGCGAACAACTTCCACGGGCCTGGGCCGAACCAGTGCGGCGACAACTGCGCATGGATGCAGAATTACACCACCGCCCGGTACCACGACTTCCTCACCGACCCTTTGCGGTCGGGTATAGTGAGCGAAATCAAGGAGTTCGCGTTCCAATCCCATTGATAAGCGGATAACCGATGGCAAAAGCGAAAAGAAAAAACCCGGGAAAATCGTTTTCCAAAGAACAACGCCGCAGGCAAATACTGAACGCGGCCAGGAAGGTATTCGCGGAGAAGGGCTATCACCGCAGCGCGGTGAGTGACATTGTAGCCGAATGTAACATCGCGCAGGGGACCTTTTACCTTTATTTTTCCGGTAAAAAAGAAATATTCGGCACCCTGTTGGACGAGTTCATCCAATCAATTTTCGACGCTTTTTTCATTCCCGGCGCCGGGGATGTTGGCACTCAAACTCAGGTTTACGAGAGGTTCATGCAGGTGGTTCACTCGGCACTTGCGATGTTCGAATCCAACCGGGACCTTGCCAGGTTGTTCATGCTGGAAGCCGCTGCGAAGGAGCCGGGCTTTGAGGATAAGGTTGCCGCGTTTTACGAAAAACTTATCTCGGGAGCCGCCTACAACATCGAGCTTTGGATGGACAGGGGCCTTCTGAGAAAAGCAGACCCCGCCGTGATAGCTCACTGCGTGGTGGGAATGGTGGAGCGGTTGATGCTCCAATGGATGAACGGCTCGCTGAAGATAAACCTGGAGGATGCAACCGCCGAGATGGTCAAGTTCGAGCTGTACGGAATACTGAACAACCCGGCGAAAGTATTCGAGGAGTAAAGAAATATTTATGCGGGCTTGCTCCCAGAAAATTTTTCATACATCCTCTATATACTGAACTTCCGGCCCGCCTGAGAAGCAAATCAAGCTGGACAAATCACCATATTTGAGGATTGGAGACGGTTCTCCAATGCGACGAAGGTTGGGACTTATCATGACGGTGCTGATTTTTCTTGCGGTAACCGGCGCATTTAATTACTACATCTACCGCCGCTTCATTACCTCGGCGGGAATAGAGTCGACCGGTTGGCTGTGGGGGATCAGGATACTGGTCGTGGTTCTTACCCTCTCCTACGTCCTTGCTAGATGGTGGATTGCGACAGACATCAACTTCGCCTCCAAGGGGTTCCTCTGGTTCAGTTCCACGTGGATGGGTGTATTGTTTTATCTTTTCCTCATAACCGTCGCCGCTCACTTCGTGGCTATAGTTCTAAAGCTCACCGGGGGTTATGGGCGCATCGAAGCCGCTTTGAACATGAACATGGGTTCAATCGGCCTTATCGCGGTGATAGCCTTAACTCTCATCGTCACCGGCTACGGTCACCTGGAAGCTTATCGCAAGGCCGACGTCACCGAGCTGGAAATTCCGATGAAAAACCTGCACGCAAAGCTCGACGGGTTGACTGTAGTGCACATCTCGGACTTGCATCTCGGTGTGGTGGTGAGGGCTAAAAGGTTCGAGCGGAGGGTAAATCATATCAACTCCCTTAATCCGGATTTGATACTCATGACCGGCGACTTAATAGACGAGAACCCGAAGGCATTTCCGGGGATAATTGAGCAGTTCGGAAGGTTACAATCAACTTACGGCGTTTACGCCGCGCCGGGGAATCACGAATTTTATCACGGCCTTGGCAGAATAACCCGCGCTCTGGAAGAAAAGGGCATTCGGATGTTGCGCAACGAAAAAGTCGAAGTAGTAGAGGGATTAAACCTTTACGGCGTCGACGACCCCGCATCCAAAAGGATAAAGGGCACAAGGGCGGCCTTCGGGGAAGTCATTGGCCCGGAAGCGAAATCACAGGCGGACATACTCATGTACCACCAGCCCCATAAGTTCGAGAGGGCGGCGGCTCTGGGAATAGACCTCATGCTCTCCGGTCACACTCACAAGGGTCAGTTGTGGCCCTTCGTTTTTATGAGCAAGCTGAATCACCCCCGCGTTACCGGCCATCATACCGTAGACGGCAGCCATCTGTACGTTACGCAGGGTCTGGGGACATGGGGTCCCGCCATGCGCGTGGGTTCGCCGCCGGAGATAGTGAAGATTACCCTTCGGGCGGATAAAACTGAAGAGTGAGGTGAGGATTATGGATGCGGAAGAAGTGATAAATCTGCTGGGGCTGGAACCCCATCCGGAGGGTGGCTTTTACCGCGAAACTTATCGCTGCAGGGAACTCTTGCCTGAAAGCGCCCTGCCCTCCAGATACAGCGGTGACAGAAGCTTCGGCACAGCCATCTATTACATGCTTACCCCCGAAACGTTCAGTGCCATGCACCGGATAAAATCCGACGAGATATTTCACTTCTACATGGGCGATCCGGTAACCATGCTCCAATTTCATCCGAAGGGAGAATCGGAGGTTATTGCTCTGGGACAGGACATTCGGGTAGGAGAGAGGCTCCAGGTTGTGGTGCCAGCTTACACCTGGCAAGGGATGTTTTTGAACGAGGGAGGCGTTTTTGCGCTTTTGGGGACCACTGTGACTCCGGGTTTCGATTTCGAGGACTTCGAGCTGGCGGGACGTGAAGCGTTGGCGGAAGAATTTCCTCAACGCGCTGATTTAATTAAGCGTCTTACCCGTATATAAGCGCCTCGTATATGAAAATCCCGGTTTTTATAATATCCTAAAGGCATGTAATTAAGAAAAACTCAAGGACAAAAAGATGATTACCGACAACATAATCGACCTGATAGGAAACACGCCGCTGATTCAATTGAACGGCGAAAAGGTTTACGCCAAATCCGAATTCTTAAACCCCGGCGGCAGCATAAAGGACCGCGTGGCTCTGGCCATGCTGGAAGGAGCCAAACGAGACGGCAAACTCAAGCCGGATGCGATAATCGTCGAGCCTACCAGCGGGAACACCGGCATCGGAATAGCTCTGGTGGGAAGATTGAAAGGCTACCGGGTCCGAATCGTAATGCCGGAAGGAATGAGCGAGGAAAGAAAAAAACTGATAACCGCACTCGGAGCGGAACTGGTTCTTACACCGGACGAAGAAGGCATCGCCGGCGCTGTGGAAAGGGTTAAGGACATGGCCGCCGAAGATTCGCGCGTATTCGTTCCGCAACAGTTTGAAAACCCCGACAACCCTCGTGTCCATTATGAAGAAACCGCACACGAACTGTGGAGACAGATGACCGGAAATATCGACTGCTTCGTCGCAGGAGTAGGAAGCGGCGGTACCTTGCAGGGAGTAGGAAAATATCTCAAGGAGCATAAACCCGAAATCAAGCTGGTTGCCGTTGAGCCCAAAAACGTCAGCGCCATCCTCGGGCACGAACCCGGGTTGCATCAGATACAAGGTATCGGGGACGGTTTCGTCCCCGCCATCCTGGACGTTTCTATGATAGACGAAGTGTTGGAAGTCACGGACGAGGACGCCATCTCCACCACCCGCCAGTTGGGTCAGGACCACGGCCTGCTGGTAGGAATATCGTCGGGCGCCAACGTATGGGCCGCTCGCAAGATAGCAGAAAAAATCTCAGGCAATATAGCCACCGTCCTGCCCGACCGGGCGGAACGATATTTCAGCACGGCCCTTCTATAATCAGCTCGTCACCCGCGCTTCGAGCACATCTCCCTCCTTTTAGAATCCGGCGCTGAACCTCACTGACGCAGCGGGGATGTTAAAGTTGGATTTCGAGAAAAACTGTGCCAGAAAGTCCAGGCTCCCGGAACTGTCCGCCTTAACGCTAAGGGACTTGGCGCTGAGGCTTTCAGTGCCTGCTTCCGTGAGCGCATATCCGGGTTTGGCGCCGAAGTCCGAAATACTCACGCCAACGGCGCATGTGCTGGAAGGAGTGGGACAATCGTGCCCGTCAAGCACGCCGGTGGTGCTGCCGCCCACGACATCCACCTGGACAATGATGCCCGGCCTGCCTATCCAATCGCCGGAGCCGGTCTTGTCCGCCCTCACCGCCAGCCGGAAGTCTACAAAGGAGCCCGTGCCGTTGCCGCTCGAGGGCAATCCACCTATAGATGCCGCCGGGTTGTAAACTTCCCACGAGGCAAAAGAGGTACCGGTGTTAAGCCCCAAGGTCGCATCCGTCAAACCCGGGATATCGTCTGCCAGGCAGCTCAAGTCTCCATTGATATCACACGTGTTCCATCGTTGACCGGAATTATCGGGTTGTGGCGTAGCGTAGTTAGGAGTCAGTCCAAGGGTTTTGTCGGTGTGGAGAGGGATGTCATCAGCAAGCAATGACTGGTCCCCATTGGCGTCACCGTAAAAAGTATTGGAGGGATTCGGGGCATCATAAGACGATGCGCCTTCGACGGTTACCGTGGCCGAGTCCGTGTCACTTTGTGCAGGGGTCGGTTCGCCGCTGTCGTACACCTCGACCCCCACATCACATGCGGGGTCAAGCCCTGTCGTATCGGCCACGGTGTAGGTGTCGCAGCCGGCGTTAAGCGAGCCGCCGCAGGTGTCGGAGCCGGTCAGGTTGCAGCTCCCGATGGCAGTGCTCTCCGGGTCGCTGTAGCTCACCGTGCAGCTTATGCCGTTCGGCTCGGTCACCGAGCTGGGGCAGCTCAACGACACCGTCGGGGCGTCGTTAACGGCGGTGACGGTGACCGTGGTGTCCTGCGCCGTTCCGCAACCGGCCACCGAATCGCAGGCCTGTACGCTCACCACGCAGGAATCTATGGGAACAGGGCCGGTGGGAGTGAACGAGTAGGTTCCCGTCCCGTCTCCGTTATCCGACATCGAGCCGCCGCAGGTGTCGGCGTCGCCTTTTTGCAATGTAATGGAATCTCCCTCCGGGTCGTTGGCCGTTACGCTGTAAGAGTAAGCCACGTCCTCCGTCGCAGTGGTCGGCGCCGTGGAGGTAATGCTCGGCGCATCGTTGTTTTCAACAATTACCGTGGCCGAGTCCGTGTCACTTTGTGCAGGGGTCGGTTCGCCGCTGTCGTACACCTCGACCCCCACATCACATGCGGGGTCAAGCCCTGTCGTATCGGCCACGGTGTAGGTGTCGCAGCCGGCGTTAAGCGAGCCGCCGCAGGTGTCGGAGCCGGTCAGGTTGCAGCTCCCGATGGCAGTGCTCTCCGGGTCGCTGTAGCTCACCGTGCAGCTTATGCCGTTCGGCTCGGTCACCGAGCTGGGGCAGCTCAACGACACCGTCGGGGCGTCGTTAACGGCGGTGACGGTGACCGTGGTGTTTTGAGTATCGCAGGCTGAATAATTGTCGCAGGCCTGTATGCCCACAACACAGGAATCTATGGGAACGGGGCCGGTGGGGGTGAAGGTATAACTGCCTGTTTTATCACCGTTATCGGTTAGTGTGCCGCCGCAAGTATCGGAACCTGTTTTAGAAATGGTGATGGTATCCCCCGCACTGTCCGAAACTGTTATGTTGTAAGTGTAGAGTACATCCTCAGTTGCGCCGGTCGGCGCGGATGAAGTAATTACGGGATCCTGGTTCACAACTACGTTACAGGTATCCGACGTACCTTCTCCGAAGGTGTCCCATACCCTCAACTGGAAGGTGTATGTACCTCCACCGGCGGTGGTGAAGTTGGCAACCGCCTGGTCGGAGTTGTTTATGGTAACCGAAGGTCCGGCGGTTTGACTCCACAGGTAAGTCATGGGGTCGTTTTCGGGGTCGGAGCTGTTCGAGCCGTCCAGTGTTACCGATTCACTCGAACCGGCACTCTGGTCGGCCCCGGCGTCGGCGGTCGGCAGGTAGTTGTCGTCGCTTGCGTTGAGGGGATCTTTACCGAGTGAAACTTCGTCGCCGTCGTTGCGCCCGCCGCCGTCGGTGTCGGAGTCGGTGGGGTTGGTGCCGTAAGTATTCACTTCGTCACCGTCGTCCAGTCCGTCCGAATCGGTATCCGGATTCAGCGGGTCGGTTATGTAGCCGTCTGTGCCGGCGCTTTCCTCTTCCGAATCGCTCAACCCGTCGTTGTCGTCGTCGGTGTCGGCGTTATCTCCAATTCCGTCTCCGTCCGTGTCGGACCACTCCGTGGAATCGGTGGGGAACGCGTCGCTTCCGTCCTCGACGTCGTCGTCATCGGAGTCCGGGTCGTACTGGTCGGAGCCGGCTTTGGTCTCATCACTGTCACTCAACCCGTCATTATCGCTGTCGTCGTCCTCCGAATCGATGATGGTGTCCCCGTCGGCGTCATTTCCGCTCTGAATGAAGAAGTTGCGGCTGGTGGTCTCTCCGGCGGTAACCGAAACGTCGGTTTCCACATCCATAACGTAAGACTGCTTCATTGCCTCGAGGTTGTAACTCGAATAAACAGGCACGCCGCTGCGGAAGAAGGTACCGTCCGAGAGGGAGGTGTCGGAGAAGGACACGTTGCCCTTAATCCTTACGCTGGTGTCCGAGACGGTTGAAAACGGCCAACTGGTGCCTGTATAGACTTTTCCGTCCAGGTAGCCGGTTTGTTGCCCCGTACCTGAGGAAGTGGGGTCGTACAAGCCCGCTACCCGGGGCAATGCGCTTACCGTGACCTCTTCATCCTTTTCGTAAAGGGAGGAATAACAATCGATTCGCAAGTGTCCGGAAGAATCTATCCCGGCCGGGCCGGTGTTGGTAAAGGTATAGAGGTGAGTTATATCGCTCACCAGCCCGGGAGCCTGGTCGCTGTATCTTCCCACCACCGAAAAATCGATGGTTTCACAGGCCTTGACCCTGAACTTTTCGGGCAGAACCCGTACTGTATTACCATCCACTTTATGCAGACCGAAAGATATGGGCAAGGGAGGGTCGCTATAGGGAGGCACACTTCTTGCGGGGTTAGACTCCACCAGTCCTATAATCTCGGCTTTCCCGGCCTCCGATGAAGTGAGAGTGGAGGTGTACTTTCCTTTCCCCCTGTCAACCACCACACCGAACTCATCAGGGGCCGTCGGAGTTCCTACCAGTGTTACATCATCCACGTAGGCGGCATCCGGGTCGGTTCCGTCTTTTTCGATATTGTCCATATTGGCGCGCCACTGGATAATTACACCGTCCACCATTTTGATGCGGGGGTCGCACGAGAGGCATACTTTGTGTTGAGTCCAAGAACCCTCATTGGTGTCGGAGGAATCCCAAACGGGCACGAAGCTTCTCCCGCCGTTGTCGGAAACTTCGCACAACCACTTCTGTCCGGGCTCTTTTCCTCCCGCGTTGGCCTGGTCAAGCGTACGGGTCCACGCGGTGAGCCAGACGTTATCCCATCCGCTGAGGTCCGCGATTTTGCGCAGCACGTAAGAGTCAACCTTTCCGGCATCCAAACGGCCTATCCGCGCGAAATACTGGGAGCCGCCGTGACCCTGCCCTGGATTTGTATCCGACCCGATTGTATCGTCTACAATAACTTCCGGGTCGGGCCCCATGGAGTCCTTCAGGACATCGTCGCCGGAAACTTTAGAGGTTATTTCCTGGTCATCGCCGGGGGTGATGCAGATGGCATAGGGCAATCCCCTGCCTTCTTCTATCATCTGGAAATCATCGTCACCGGCTCTGCTTTCGCATATTCCGTTGGCGCCGGTGTAAACCCTGTTATTTGAAACGTAATCGTCTCCGTTGACTTTGGAGTCGATTTTTCCGTTAAGCCCGGGGTATATGGCGATCTGGTCAGGCTCGCTATCCCCACGCTTGATTCGCTGGACGTCATACGAACCTGCCTCACTGTCGCAAACTCCGTCACCTCCGGCGTTTATATACTCGCCCGGGTCGAAGGTTAAGGGATACGCGCCCGGTTCCATCTTTTCGAAATCTTCATGGAAAATAACCCGGTTTCCACCCACCCTGACGTTATCCAACACAAACAAATTTTCGTTTTTATCATCAATTTCCAAGACGTATCGAAGGTAAAATTTTTGAGGATAGTTGGCGCCGGTTTGACCGCGCAGGTCTATATCCAGCGTTTCGAGGTATCCGGCTTTGAGTAAACATTCCCCGCTCGGGCAATTCAACCCGTCGGGGCCGCTGGCCCTGTATATAGTTTTCCAGGTTTCATAATCCGTGGAATATTGCACTTCCATGAAAGAGCCTGTGCTCGGGTCTCCGTCATATCCCCATTGCATTCCTACCTTGAGGTCTTTGTAGTCCCTCAAATCCAGCGTTTTCTCGAAGATGATGGGGTTACCCATTCCGGCGGGTACAATTAAAACGGCCCTGTTTCCAAAGTAGCCGTGATACATATTGTCACACTTTATGGTGCCCCCGTTTTTAATTATGTTCCAGCTTCCGTCGGGGGGACACGAGGTCTCGAAATCATCCAGGAAACGCACAGCCGGCGTTTCGTAATCGTCGCTTGATTTCCAGAGCGTAGACAGGTTGCGACGGCTGAGCAGCGAGATTCTGTCGGCTACACCTTCCACGGGGTCTCCCTTGGCGGTTACGACCATATCCAGGCGAGTCCTGTCTCCGACATACGGCTCTGTATTATCCGCATCGAGCGTTATACTGTCCGGCTCGTAGGTCAGTTCATCGAAAACCACAATGTTGACGGTAATTGGCTCTATGCCGGGAAAAGCTTTGTCGTAATCTTCGGGCATGTATACGCTTATCTTGTTTTCCCCGACCACGGGTTTGTAAACCACGCCGCTTACCCCTGTCGGGTATTCGCCCATGTTCAGATAAGTGTCCGATGCGGCCTTATTTACTCTTGTGGTTCCTTCCTGTGTTCCGTCATCGAAAACTCCGCCGGAGGTCACCTCGAAAACCGGCGACACGCCGACCCTCGGGCTGCCGTCCTCATTTTCCACCTTGACTGATATGGCTATGGGGTCGGGGTACTTGTCTCCCGGGTCCATTGTAACGTAATAAGGGTCGGTTTTCGGACTTACTCTGACCAGTCGGGTGGGGGTTCCGGGGGGCCTGTTGTCGTTGAGCACTTCGGAGGTGTTTTTCGTAAAATCCCCGCTTAATTCGTCATCACCTTTAGTGACGGAATCAAATTCCTTGTTGACACCGCGAGTTATCGCTTCCGCATTTGCCATTCCCTGCCCGTAAGAAATTTTTTGTACATCATCTCCGTCGGCTTTACTGTCGCAGATTCCATCAGGGCCGGTTGTAATCGCTCGATCATACCATATTGTGTCATCGCCCTTGGGTACTGTGGTCAGCTTTCCGTCAAACCCCTCCGTGATGGCAACGATGTAAGGCTCACCCTGACCAACGGGAATTCTCTGGTAATCATCCCCTGCGGCTTCCGATTCGCATATTCCGTTCGAGCCGGCGGTGATGAAATTTATGGGATAGGTCATACCGTACATGTAGCCCCGGTCATAAAGCTCGACCAGGCCGTTGCCGTTAATGTCGGCCTGAATCCCGCCCAGCGGCATGGTGGTTTCCTTTGAAACATTGGCATATTCGCCCGTAACCAGTCTGTCCATCCAGTCGGCGTCGGTGCTGTCGAAATCGCCGTCGCCGGTCAGGTCGAGGTACTGGTATACGCCGGGAGTGGTCAGGGCGGGGGGTTCTATGGTTACGCTGTCTCCGATGTTTTCGACAAAATGCTCGGTAACGTCCTCTCCGCGGCAATCATATACGAAGTTTACCGAGATGTTCATGACGTTGCTTCCGGAGGCGGAGGCGCTTTTCTTGGCCATAAAATACAAAACAGCCACTACGTCATAGGTGCCTGCAGGTATGCACGCTTCGCTCCCGTGAAGCTCTGATAAGGTCACTTCCGAACCGTAAACGGCTTTCTGGAGAGACGGGGAATCGAACCCGACGCCGGTAAGGTTGCCGGGTTCCACCCACAGCACCTCGGCCACCTCCTCCGGATAGGTGATATTGACGCTATAGTCCTCGACATCCACCTTATCGTTGTTAATCAACACCCGGACGGCGAAAATATCCCCGGGGATTACCGGGGAACTCGGCGCCGCAAGCTCGAAACCGCCCGCAAAAGCCATGTTGAAGGAAAAACCTGTAAGAAAGAGCACCCCTGCAAAAATCTTCAGAAACCAGGATTTCATCTCATCACTCCTTAGCTAAACTCACACTTCCGCTTTGACCCCCTAAATAGCTATTCAATTCTACCAGAATCCGCTTCACTTTTCCAGTACTCGCGGGTCAAAAATACCCCCCATAAAAAAGCTATATTAATAGACGGGAAAACGGGGATTTATTTCATAAAAATCCGACGGTTCTCCAAGAAAAAACTCTTATAAAACGGCAAGTTAAGGATGCATTGAAAATTTTTTCCCATGCCGGAGGCTTCTTTTGCCTCAGAACATCCCCTTTCAAGAGAAAAATACCCCCTTCTCCCGGACAAGTGACCGGGATTTCTTCCACCATTTATTGGATGGGGGAAATCATGAAAAATATCCTAACAATTGACATTAGCCCGGGTTAATGAAATCCTTACATAAATATAAGGAATCCCTAATATAAAAGCGGCACAATTATAAAATCGAAATTAATATCCAGAGGTTAAAATGGCCGGAAAAAGAATATTAGTAGTAGAGGACGATGAGGATATACTGGAGCTGGTTACTTACAACCTCGTAAGGGAAGGCTACCAGGTTAACGGGGTAACAAACGGGGAGGATGCGCTCAGGGAAGCCTTCGACACTCCACCCGATGTGATTATACTAGACCTCATGCTCCCCGGTATCGACGGGTTGGAGGTATGTAAGTCGCTCAAATCCGACGCCCGCACAGCCAACGTCCCGGTTATCATGCTCACGGCCAAGGGCGAGGAGTCGGACGTGGTCTCCGGCCTTGAACTGGGGGCCGACGATTACATCACAAAACCCTTCAGCCCGAAAATACTCATAGCCAGAACCAGAACGATTATCCGCAGGGCAAGGCAGAAGGCGCCGGACGAAACCGAAGTGATAAAAACCGGCGACCTGGTTCTCCATCCCGGCCGACATGAAGCTTTGCTGAATGGCCGGCCCCTCGAGCTTACCCCCTCCGAGTTCAGCCTCCTGCACATGCTGGCCCGCAGGCCCGGTTGGGTTTTTACCCGGGAGCAGATTATAGCCGAAATAAAGGGTGACCACTATTCGGTTACCGACCGGTCGGTCGACGTCCAGGTGGCGGGACTGAGAAAAAAGCTCGGAAAACGCGGCTCGGATATCGAAACCGTGCGGGGAATCGGGTACAAGTTCAAGGAGTAGGCAAATGCTTCGACCGATGGAAGCCGCATTTTGGACAAGGGGTTCATACCCCTTGCCTGAAGAGTTCGAGGAGTAGACGAATGCGCAGGCGGAAGCTGCTGTGGCAATTATACCCTTCCTACCTCGCAATCGCCCTGATATCCATACTGGCGATGGCGTTGTACGCCTCGAATTCACTTACCGACTTCCACATGGAACGCACAGTCGAAAATCTTGCCTCCCGGGCCCAACTCATCAAGACCCGAGTGACCACCCTTTTGAAGAATAACAACCACAGTCAGCTGAGAGCCATGGTGAAGAGGCTTGGCGCTCAATCGTCCACCCGCATAACCGTGATGAGGGCCGACGGCAAAGTGGTAGCCGACTCAATGGAAGAAGCCGCCGAAATGGACAATCACGCCGACCGGCCGGAATTCGCCCAGGCCATGCGAAGCGAAATGGGCCATTCCACCCGGTTCAGCTACACGCTCGACAAGGAGTTGATGTACGTGGCTATACCCATTGAAGACGGGGGTCGGAAGATAGGCGTGTTGCGCACTTCGGTGCCTTTAACCTTTCTCGACAGACAACTGCATGAATTTCACGTGGAAATAGCCATAGTGGCGCTGGTAATGGCGGCGCTGGTGGCGTTGCTGAGTTACTGGGCCTCCCGCCGCATCACCCGGCCACTGAAGGAAATGAAGCGGGCCGCAGAGGATTTCGCATCGGGAAACCTCCAAGTCAGGGCGCCGTTGAGCTCGGCCGAGGAACTGGCGGCGCTGGCCGACTCCATGAATGATATGGCCGCGCAACTGGAGGAGCGAATCAACACCATCGCCCGGCAAAGTTACGAGCAGGAGGCGATTTTATCCGGCATGATAGAAGCTGTCATCGCCGTAGATACCGACGAAAGGCTGCTTACCGTAAACCAGGCGGCCAGACGGATGCTGGGAATCGGTGGCGAAAACGTCAAAGGCAGGAGTTTCCGGGAAGTTGTTCGAAGCACCGACCTGCAAAAGTTCGCCGCTAAAGCCCTTGAGTCGAGAGAGTTGGTTGAGGGTGAAGTTTTCTTCCACGAATCCGAAGACCGCTATCTCGAAGCCCACGGAACCATGCTCACAGGCGCCGAAGAAAAACCGCTCGGAGCCATGCTGGTATTACACGACATTACCAATATCAGACGGTTGGAAAAGATAAGGAACGATTTCGTGGCAAACGTAAGTCACGAACTTAAAACGCCAGTGACTTCCATAAAAGGCTTCGTGGAAACCCTTATCAGCGGGAACCTGCGACAGGAAGATGACGCCGGCCGCTTCCTTAATATCGTCCTCAAGCAGGTTGACCGCCTGAACGCCATCATCGAGGACCTTTTGAGTCTATCCAGAATAGAAAGGGAAGCCGAAGCGGACGAAATTGAAATGGAGCCCGGGTCGGTGACCGAGGTGGTTAAATCGGCCATATCCTCATGCCGGGAAAACGCCAAGAACAAAAAAATATCAATCAACGGCAAGTGCGAAAGCGACGCCCGGGCCCGTATTAACGCGCCCCTCTTGGAACAGGCGGTGAACAACCTGCTGGACAACGCAGTCAAGTACAACGAGGGCGACTCTTCAGTGGATGTGGAGGTTGTCGAAGAAAATAATGACATCGTAATCTCCGTTACCGACCGCGGGTGGGGAATAGAAGAGAAACATCTGTCTCGGATCTTCGAAAGATTTTACCGGGTGGATAAAGCCCGCAGCAGGAAAATGGGCGGCACCGGCCTCGGGCTGGCCATAGTCAAGCACATCGCACAAGCTCACGGCGGAAGGGTGGAAGTGGACAGCACGCCCGGCAAAGGCAGCGTCTTCTCTCTGCACATCCCCAAACAGAGTTGATTTCCCGCCCTTCTCTTTAAGCCGGAAACGGTTATTTACCGGAAAAAGCAGGATAATTCCGGAGACCATAAAAAACCACCGGGTATCAAAAAAGCCCGGCCATTATTAACTTTTCCAAATCCTTGCGCCGAAGGCGCAAGACAGGTTTTCTCTGCATACTTTCTTTTTTCCAAAAGGCAGGGGCTTCGCCCCTGCACCCTTCACTGCGCTCACGAGCACGCAACCTGGCCACTCGATGTGCACCTGTGTTCGCGCCGAAGGCGCAAGACAGGTTTTCTTTGCCTACTTTCTTTTTTCCAAAAGAAAGTAGGTATTGTGAACGAAGTGATGTTCTGTCATCATATTTAACCGGAAATTCGGATAAATGGATTACCTAGAAGCGAATCAGGAGGGTTGAATAATGACTAAGCCCTGGAAGAAGGTGGTGGTTATCACCGGCGCAGCAATGGGCATGGGCCGGGAAATGGCTTTTCTGTTCGGCAGGGAAGGCGCAAAGCTGGCGCTGTGGGACGCCAACCGGGAAAAACTCAACCAGACAATGGAAGAGCTCAAGCACCACGAAATAGACGCCCGGTTCTACAAGGTGGACGTAACCGATACCGAAAAGGTCAAAAACACCGTTGAAGCCGTCCACAGGGAAGTGGGCAAGGTGGACATACTGGTCAACAACGCAGGCGTCGTCTACGCGGGCCACTTCCTGGACGTGGACATGGAAAAGCACAAAAAGACCACCTCCGTCAACATCAAGGGAGTGCTCATCTGCACCCACGCCATCCTGCCGGACATGATGGAGAAGAAGGCCGGGCACATTGTGAACATGGCAAGTGCCGCCGGGCTGTTGGCGGTGCCCGGCGTTTCAGCCTATACCGCCAGCAAGTTCGCGGTGGTGGGGTTCACCGAAGCGCTGAGGATGGAATTGAGGAAGATGGGCATGAAAAAAATACGCACCACCACCGTCTGCCCGTCCACGGTAACCACCGGTATGTTCGAGGGCATGAAAGTGCCGAAGATGAGCAGCGCCCTCAAGCCTTACGACATGGCGTTGAAAATATTCGAGGGCGTCAAGAAGAACAAGGTTTACGTCAAGGCGCCATTCATGGTGCACACTATTCCAATCTCCAAGGCGTTATTGCCCCCGGCTGGAGTAGACAAGCTGGCGGAAATGACGGGCGTTCACACATCAATGGACACATGGGTAGGCCGGGGAAGACAGTAAGTCTGGACAAGGGGTTTTAACCCCTTGCGTCCCAAGGGGCCGAAGCTTCTTGTCCCGGCGTATAGCAGGGTGTTGAAAAAGTCAGAAACGTAACGCCGCCATCCCTGGCGGCACTTGTAAGTAGCTGATTTTATTAAGGCGCCTTTTGCCGGCAAGCCATGCGGCCTGAGAAGGATGCCAGCGTTACGAAAAATAGCATTTTTCAACACCCTGATAGGCGACTATTTTCAACCTTTTGCTTAGTATTGTTTAGGAGGAAAAGAGATGACTGACGTTGCCGAAAAAATCGCGCTGGTCACCGGCGCAAGCATGGGCATGGGCAAGATGGTCGCAGCCCGATGCGCCCGGGACGGCGCTAAACTGGTGCTGTGGGACATAAACTCGGAGGAAATGGACAAAACCCTCGGCGAACTCAGAAGCATAAACGAAGAAGTCTACGGCTACACGGTGGACGTAACCGATACGGAAGCCGTAAACTCAACCGCCGAAAAGGTGCGAAACGACGTAGGGCCAGTGGATATACTGGTCAACAACGCCGGAATTGTTGCGGGCGGGAACTTCCTCGACGTGCCCATCGAAAAGCACCTGAAGGTCATAGACGTAAACACCGACGCGGTGATGGCCTGCACATACGCCCTTCTGCCGGGAATGAAGGAAAAGAAAAGCGGCCACATCGTGAACATGGCCAGCGCCGCGGGGCTGATGGGAGTGCCGGGCGTTTCAAGCTACAGCGCCAGTAAGTTTTCGGTGGTGGGATTCACCGAAGCCCTCCGAATGGAATTGCGCAAGGAGGGGTTCAATAACATACGAACCACCATTGTCTGCCCCAGCTTCGTAGGCACCGGGATGTTTGAGGGCGTAAAGCCGCCGATGTTTACGCCCCTGCTGCACCCGCCGGAGATGGCGGACATGATTTACGAGGCTTTGCGCAAAAATAAAAAGATAATAAAGGCGCCGGCCATGGTGAAGTTCATACCATTTATGAAAGCCTTCTTCCCACCTAACGTGTTCGCCGCCATAACCGAATCCACCGGCACCCACAAGGCCATAGACACCTGGAAGGGAAGGAAATAAAAGGATATAAAAAACGTCCGGGCTGAGACCCCTACAAGCCCATTTTAGGAGCGCGCGGGACTTCGTGAGTAAATAGCAAACCTGACGCGGTAAATGTTCTCTTCAAATTGGAAAGGAGTTATTCTTCAACCTCGGAGTTCTTTCCCCCTTCTTCCAACTCCTTTTCATCGGACTCCGATTCTATCAGCCTTTCGACGGAGCCTGAATAACGTTCGAGATGGGTGGTGGCCACCCGGTAAGCTTCCTGGGCGCTGGTGATGTTCTTGCCTACTTTGTCGAATTGGTTTTCAAAGTGCCCGAAATGCTTCTTGGCCAGTTCCAGCCGCTTAATGGTGTCCTGCACCTGTTGAGCGGTGCGGTAGTTGCGGTAAGCGAGGTCGATGCTTTTCAGGGTTATCGCCAGGGTGTTCGGACTGACCGGGTACACCTTCTGGGAGGTCATGGCGTTCCATATATCGGCGTTTTTAATCACCTCGAAGTACAAAAGCTCGCTGGGCAGAAACATCAGCGCTATATCGGTGGTGCCTTCCTCGGGACAGATGTACTTCTTGCAGATTTCCTTCGACTGGCTCTGAATATAAGATTTCAACTCCCCGCGCGCCTTTTCCAGCTCTTTCTCGTCCGAGGTGTCGAAAATCGCCTGTATGCTTTCCCTGGGAAATTTGGAATCAATCGGAAGTATGGCGGAGGGGAATTTAATAGCGGCGTCCACCCGGCCGTTGCCGCCTATGTCGCACTGGAGCTCGTAAAGGTGGGCGGGCAGAATATCGGACAGGAGCAACTCCAGCGACTGCTCACCGAAGCCGCCCCTGCTGTGAGGCATGGTAAGAAGCGAGTTGAGTTGATTGATGGATTCGCCCACGGTTCCGACGTTTTGAAGCTGGTTTTCGGCGGCCTTCATGTACTCCTGGAACTTCTCGAAATGCTTGAAGCTCTCCTTCATATTTTCGTCCAGCTTGTTCTGCACGTCCTTGCCGATGCCCGCCAATCGTTCATCCACCTTGCCGCGGATTTCCTCCAGCCGCTTTTCCATGGACTCCGAGGCTTTTGACAGTCCCTCCTGCATTTCCTGACGATTGCGGGACATCTGGCCCTGGAGATTCTCCCAAATCTGCTGGAACTGGGAGTTTACCCGGTCGGTAAGCTCCTGCCGCAGGTCGGAGCTCGATTTCGCGATTCGCTCGACCACGTCGCTCATGGCCCTGTTGAGGGTCTGGTTCGAGCTTTCCTTTATTTCCGCCACGGCGCCCTTTATTGAGCCTTCCCGGTCCAGCTTCTTGTCCACCGCCAACACCTTGGCCATGGTGACCACGGCGATTATGAACACCAGCCCCAATCCTGCGATAAGCAATACCGTTTCCATTTTCCTTACCCCTTCACTCTATTTTAGCCGCTTTTCGGCCCCGGCGATACGGCCAGACCGATTTGTTCGGTTCCCCGGAACCATCCGTCCCTGGCATTGTAATATAATCGCCACTCGTTGTGACAGATGCGGACATCGAGCGCGTAAACGAAGGCCTTTTTCCAACCCAAATCCTCCGGTGCAATAATCGGTTCGGGTGCGCTGTAATTCCATCGGTAACCGTCCGGACTTTCCAGAAGCATTATCGCCGACCTCGACTTTCCCTCCTTGTCCCTGTAGATGCCGTTATTGAAGCCCAGCCACCCCCCGCCCTCGGGGTTCGGCAAGACTTTGAGCGCCCCGGCGCCCATATTGCGCCACCGGTCGGCCTTATTCCGACAAATTATCGGCATAGAACGCTTTTCGTAAGAGCCGAGAGGATTTTCGGAGGAAGCAACGCCTATGTAGCGCGGCTCGGGAAACCCGCAATCGGGCAGCCATACGCTGCCGGCGCTGAAATAAAGCCGATACTCGCCACCCGCCCGGACGAGGCAGGGGTTGCCATTCGTGCGCATCAGCGCCCCTTCCCACCGAAATTCCGGCGACAACAGGGTTTGCGGCTCGCTCCAACCGAGAAGGTCATTCGATGTCCGGGCGGCAACTTCCGACAGCCACGGATGTTTGAACCTCTCATAAAATAGAAAATACTTTCCCTTCTCCTTATAAAGAAAGGGCCTCACGCCGCCGAAAAGTCGCCCTCCTCTTTTGGCCCACTCGACCCCGTCCTCGCTGATGTAATGGTGAATACCCCTCAGGCTGTGGGCGAAAAGATGCCACTTGCCGTCGGGAGTATCAAAGGGCGGCAAAAAAGTGGGGTCGGCTATTATCCATTCCCGCCCCGGAGGCTCGATGAGAGGGTTGGAGGGATGGTCGGCGAACTCGAACTTCATTTGCAGGGGAGGTTACTCCGATATGTCGCGCCGGTCAAAACCTTTGCCGGAAAGGGACGTCAACTTACCGGAAAATATATACAAACAGGCCAAAGCCGGTTGAAAGGCCACCGGCGGTATGATACCCTTTCAACAACAAACGGGGGATTAGCTCAGCTGGGAGAGCGCCGCGTTCGCAACGCGGAGGTCGTGGGTTCGAATCCCATATCCTCCATTGAATACTCTGCTAATCCCTGTATTTTGCTGGTATTTGAGATACCAACAAATGTACCAACACTTCCACTTGCTGCTCCGGCGCGGCTACAAAGGATTGCGTAGCTGATAGTACAAGTGTAGAGTGTAATTATTGATAACCTACATAGTGTCCCTGTAGTGAGTGTTTATACCCTGTTGATAACCTTGAATTTTGTGCTTCCCCGTTTGTAAATTTCCCTTTATAAACAGATAGTTATATAGATACCTCCATTTTCCTTATTCTCATTGATACCTCCATTTTCTCTTTATAATTAGTAGTTTAGGTAATAATCGTTTACGATATGTCATCCTTTATACCTCCATTTGTTTGATAAAGATAAGATAAAAGTAACTTGTATTCATATCCTGTTTTATCAATAAATACAAGTACATACAAACTTAATCAAGTAACCTTCCATACAAATGTACCCTATATTAGTACTTATATAATGCTTTATGTCTTACTCTTATACCCTGTATAGTATACCCTGTATGATACTAGTATATGTATCTGTTTTATCAATGAATACAGATAGTTATGGGTAGAATGAATATAAGTAATAGGGAAGGCTAACCCTGTTTAGTCTATCTGTATGATTGCTCTTCTTATAATATAATTGTACTTATACCTCCATTTATAACCTCTTGATTTTATTTACCTTTTCCCCGCCCTTCCATACCTTGCATTTATACTTTGCAGGGTGTATAAAAAAAATAGGCATGATTATTGCTAAGCCTCCACCTGTATACACCCGGTAGGTTTCATAAATCGATTGTGCGGGCTTGGAAAGTAGCCTCTGGAGGGGTACCCTTGCCTGTATATCAAAAGTTCAATGTGAGCTAATTGTGAGCTTTATATGGGTATCTATGGACATATCCTCCATTTACCTTTCTTTTCGCGAGAAAAGAAAGGTAAAACCAAAGAAAAGCGTGCTTGCGCCTGCGGCGCTGAGAGTGAGTAGCTTAAGCTCCTCGTTTTTTTTTAGGTATTTGCGCGAAAGAACGTGCATAGGGAGTAGCCCCAGACTACACGTGAGCGCAGTGTAGGGTGCAGGGGCGAAGCTCTTGCTCCTACTTTCGTTGCCATATCAGGAACTCCACGGTGTATTTGTGCCGCTTGAAGTCGTCGTAGGACAGCTCGCTCGCCTCATATCCCGGAATTTTTGCCGCAAGCTCGTATCGCTCATGAAACTTTTTGCTGTTGAGCGCCGTCCTGTCGAAAGCGGTGTGACCTATCTCGAAATCGCCGTAACTGCGAACCATGTTCACCACGAAATCCGGCTTCCGGCCGAGAACGTAGTCCAGGTCGGTTGACCACGCCGGCCCGCCCGGCAGTCTCGCGAGATGAGTATCCACCAGTCCCAGCGTATCTATGACCCTGATGTCGGCATGATAGGCTATATGGCCTATGTCCGATACAGCCACCAGCTTGCCCGACGCGCCCAGTTCCTCCAGCTTCTCCGCAACCGGGTTGTAAAAGCTGTCCTGGTTGCGGGCCCATCTCTTATCAAAACCGGGCATCGCTTCGTAGTGAATCAGCCCCGCAAGCTGGACTATTATCATCGCCGCCATTGCAATAACGCCCAGGCGGTACTTTTTTATCCTTCCAGCTCCGATTGTCGCCAGCAGAAATACTGCGGGAAGTATCGGCGCCAGGAACCGCCCGTGAGGCATCCAGTCTCCCCCGACGGCAATCACCGCCGCCGTGGCGACAAGTGCCCATGTCGCTACGGCCCCCGCTTTTGTTCCGGACTTGACGCCACCGTAAACAGCGAGTCCAACAAACAGGACAAAAACCGGACCCCATGCCCTCCACGTCTCCAGCCCCGCGTAAATCGAGCCTATGAGCGGCCCGTGGCTGCCGCGGGCAAAGAAGGTGTTGGGGAAGACGTGGCCGCCGAAGTAGGTTATGCGCCAGGCGTTGTATATGCCGTAAGGAATCAGAAAGACGGCAAGGGCGAGCCAATCCGCCGCTGCGGGAAAACGCTTTTCTCTGACCAGCCGCCACAGCCGGTGGATACCCAGCGCGACGAACAGCACCGCCCCGTCCGGGCGGGTCAACGCCGCTCCCAGCGCGGCAAGGCTCCATGACCAGCGAGGCTCTTCCCCGCCGATATAAAGCCGCAATGCCGCCAGCACCCAGAACAGATACAGCGGCGTTTCCAGCCCCTCCACGCTCCACACCGCTACGCGCAAATCAAGCGCAACCAGAAGCGCCGCCGCGAACGCCCACCGGCGGTTTTCGTCGCCGAGCAGTTTCGAGGCGATGCTCCAGGTGAGCACAACGTTGGCGACACCCAAGAGGATGCCCAGTTGCTGAGCGATGGCCGGTATGAAAACTCCTGAGAAGTAGTGGAAGGCGGCGAGTATTATCACCCACAAAAAGTTGGAGTAACCCTCGACCTTCTCACCGATGTTGAAGACCAGGCCGTGGCCGTCGGCCAGGTTGCGGGCGAAGACGAAGGACACATAGGCGTCGTCCACGCAATCGGCCTTCTGGAGGAGGATTACCGCCAGCGAAACCGCCGCCAGGGCCGCGGCGAGTAGCCAGTATTCTTTTATCGATTCTCCCATCCCGGCTTTGCCGAAGGATAGGCCAAACGGAAGATTTTTAAAAGCGCGGGAGCGACCTCCCTTTCCCGGCTGTTAGTTCGAGACCACAGGTCTCTCCCACAGAATGCCGACGGAGTTGTAAGGTGAAGGAGTATTATTAACCGGGCGGTGAGTATGTGGTAAAATTCTCGTTCAAAATATACAATCACCTTTCGAGTCGAAGGTTCCGGCGGCTGAGCTTAACCGGAGGGCCGGAATCTTCAGTAAATTTTGCCGGTGAAACCCGGATGAGAGAAAGAATACTCGCAAAGCTCGCGGACTTCATATACGCCCGTCACAAGCTCATCGTGGCCGCCGGGCTGGTGGTTACGGTTTTCATGGCCATATGCGTGGCCAACCTGGAGCTGCGGTTGAGCTTCATCGAGCTTCTCGACCCCGAGTCCCCGGAGGTCAAGCGTATCAACTACGCCAACAAGAACTTCGGCGGCCTGGCGCTATTGTTCGTGATTGTGGAGGCCAAAAAGCCGGAGAAGGCGCGGGCCTTCGCCGACGAGTTTGCCGACCGGCTCATGGAGCATCCCGAGTGGGTTAAGAGGGTGCTTTATAAAATAGACCCGGAAGTTTTCCTCGACCACGCGCTCTTGTTCCTGAAACCCGCCGAGCTTGAAAATCTTGCGGACAGGCTTGAAAAGAACAAGGAAGAACTTTCCTCAACGCTGGGCGATATGCGGATGGTGAGTCTTATTGACAGGCTCAACCGGGAGGTCGAGGAGCAGCTTTCCAAGGGAACTTTCAGCGAGGAAGATACCGAAAGCATCAAGCGGTTTACCGGGCCGGTGAAATCGGTCATCGAGCTGGCTCAAACCGTAATCGAACAAGGCCCCGAAACAGCGGGCAATAACCCCGGAGAAATTGAGGAGCTCAAAAGCCGGCTTGCGAAAAGGCTGGTTCCCGATAAATTTCGCGGCGAAATCGATTTGTCCAACCCTTACTACACCGACCCCACCGGCAAGCACCTGTTGATGCTGGTGCGTGCTTCCAAGCCGACGGACGATTTCGAGTGGAACACCAATTTCATGGAAGTGGTGGAAGGGGTCAGGGATAACGTGCTGGAGAATTACCCGGAAGTGAACGTCCGCATGACCGGCAACATGGCTGTAATGCGGGACGAGAACAGGGTTGTCCGGCGGGACATGAAGGTAGTCACCGCCGTCACTTTCATAGGCGTGCTTCTCGTCTTCGCCATCGGCTTCCGGGGTTTGAGTCCGCTGGGGATGGTGGCGTTGTCGCTGGGCATGGGAATCACCTGGTGCTTCGGCCTTACCTACCTTGTAATCGGATACCTCAACGTCATCACCAGCGTTTTCGGTTCCATAATACTGGGCATGGGGGTGGACTACGCCATACTCCTGCTCACGCGATACACCGAGGAGCGCGCCGCGGGACACGAGTCCCCCGAGGCGCTGCGAATAACCATGACCCAGACCGGCAAGGGGATACTTACCGGCGCGGTGGCCACGGCGGGAGCGTTTTACTCCATAGGGGTGGGCAACTTCCGGGCCGCCGACCAGATGGGGCTGATAGCCGGCAACGGTATATTCACCTACTGCGCGGTGATGATGCTGGTGCTGCCGTCACTGATGGTGTGGCGCGATGTCAGGGCCGGTTCATCCCGCAAGGAAAGGCGGCCCCCGGTGTTGATGCCGTGGCTGTCGAGGACGGTCAGGAGGGGATGGGCGCTTATACTGGTCGCCGGAATCATTATGTTCTCCATCCTCTCATGGAAAGCCACGGGGATGCAGCTCGAGTACGACTACACCAAGATAGAGGCCGAGGGCCTCAAAAGCATGGAGCTTCTCAAGGAAATGCCCGACCTTTTCGGGTGGGGAATAAACTACGGCATGGTGTTTACACACAGCCTCGAACAGGACCGCAAGTACGCCCAAAGGCTCCGCCTGCTCACCACAATCAACCGCGTCCAGGCGCTCAGCGACTTCATACCTCCCGACCAGGAGCGCAAGCTCGATATTATTCGACGTATAGCCGAGGTCAAGGACGCTATAAAGCCGCCTCAACCGCCCCCGGAGGGGCCGGTGTCTTCAAAGGACAAAAAGGCGCTTACGAAAAAGCTCGAGCACCTCAGAGCCATGCTTTACGACATGGAAACCCTCACTTCCCTGGGGGGTCAACAAAAGGCCGAGGAAGCCATATCCGGCCTGGGCGCGAAGCTCGAGGAACTAATATCGGCCATTGAAAAGCCCGGCAGAGAAAAGGTTTGCGAGAGGTTGGGTTACCTTCAGCACCGGCTGGGAGAGGAAGCCGCCGGCTTGTGGAGGCAATTCGGCGAGATGACCCGTTCGGGCGAGCTGACCGTCGAGGAGCTCCCTTCGTACCTCAAGGGCCATTTTATCGGCGCCGACGGAGCTTACTGCATCTACGCCTTCCCCAGCGGCATTATCTGGAACGAGTTTTTCATGGAGCGCAACGTTTACGAGCTCAAGAGCGTTTCGCCGGAGGCCGGCGGTATTTCGGTAATATTCCAGAGCATCCTCACGCAGGTGAAGCACGACTTTCTGCTGATAGGCGCCGCGGCGTTCCTGGCGGTTTTCATTGTGCTGCTTTTGGATTACCGCAACGTCTACCTGGCAATACTGACCATGGCGCCGCTGGTGGCGGGGTCTGTGATGATGGTGGGGATGATGACGGTTCTGGGTATCAAGCTCAATTTCGTCAACATGAGCATAGTGCCGCTTATAATGGGCATCGGCATAGACTACGGGGTTTACATGGCGCACCGGTGGGTGTTCGAGGGGAGAAAACGCGAGCGGATAGACATCGTTATAAGAAGCACGGGCCGGGGCGTGATGTTCAGCGCTCTGACCACTATAGTGGGTTTCGGCTCCCTGAGCCTTGCCAGTTACCAGGGGTTGCAGAGCCTCGGGCAGATGCTGGTAATCGGGATAGCTTTCTGCCTGCTCACGGCCGTTGTAGGACTGCCTGCGCTGTATCATCTTATTGGAAAGATGGAAGAAAAAGGTAAAGAGAGTTAATCTCGGATAAAGAAATGGCTGAAGAGCGCATCAGTTTTGACAGGGTGAGCGAGGTTTACGACACCACGCGCGCCATGCCTGCGGAGATGATGGAGGCCGTAATCGACGGTCTCGTCGACATTGGGGGAATTATGCCTTACAGCCGGGTGCTCGAGCTGGGGGTGGGCACCGGCCGTATCGCCGCCCCGCTCTCGGCGGCGTCTCAATCGCGCTATTACGGCGTGGACGTATCCCTCAAAATGATGAAGAAGATAAGGGAAAAAGACGGTAAGGAAGTGACGCCGATAGCGGCGGACGTCTGCTCCCTGCCCTTCAAAGCCGGGTATTTCGACGTGGTATTGGCGATTCACGTGTTTCACCTGGTTCCCGACTGGGAATGCGCCGCCCGGGAAGCCGTGCGTGTGCTCGACCCGAACGGGGTGATAATCGTGGGGGGAGAAGGCGCCGGCCGCGGCAGTCCCTTACAGAACCTGACATCCGGAATGAAGGAGGGGCTGCGCAAGGAAGTCGAGTCTATCGCCGAAGATGTGGGCATCACCGACACCCGTGTGGGAATGAAAAGCCTGGACGAGGCGGCGGGAATTTTCACGAACCTGGGAGGCAGCGTAATTTTTTATCCGCCCGTGGAGCACGTCATGGAGCTGCCCCTGTTTTTGCTGCTGGAGCTTGTCAGGGGCCGGACGTTCCAGTTTCTGTGGGAGATATCGGATGATACCCTGTCGGCCGCTTTGGACAGGCTGGAAAAATTGTTCAAAAAACATTACGGCAGCCTGGATGAAAAGGTGTCGCTCAATCGCCGTTTCGATTTTCTCAGGGCCGCCTTTTAACCTTTCCCGGAGTCCGGCGGATATGCCTCTTTCAAGTCATCGATTAAAGCCCTGACGCTTTCGTAGAAAAAGGAGGTGCCCGCCGAAAAGCTGAGCATCACGCGATTCAGCTTCTCCGGGATGTAGGGAAAAAGCTTTTTCAGGTTTGTAATCATGCTCTTGTGAAGGAGCATGGCGTCGTCCGAGCTCAGGCCTGCATCGTCGAACTTCACCGGGTACTCGTCCGGGCACTGGATGACGTCCTGGAAGTTGTGCCTTCCCTTTCCCACCGCGAAAACCAGCACCGCCCCCAGGCTTATGATGTCGAAGTCCGAGTGGCTTACCTCGAAGTCGAAGTCTATCCAGACGTAGCGCTTGGACTCCTTTTCGATAATGATATGGTCGCTTCGCGCGTCGCCGTGATGCTGGTCGTTCCGGGTCAGAAAATCGATGGCCCCGAAGGCTTCCAGGAGCTTTTCCATTACGGTCGGAAAGACGGTGTGGAAGTACGTTTCATGGTCGAGCGGCAAATCGTGAAGGTACCGGAAAAGGTTGGGACCTCTGACGTAATCTATAATTCTCACCAGGTTGCCCGCCGGGTCGGTAATGGGCCTTCCCTGCATGAAGTTGGGGTGCCCTCTGGCTACTTCCAGCACCCCGGCTTCCTTGTGAGGGCTGCGGGAGCCGCGTATGAGGAAGGGCCCGATGCGGGAGGTAAAGTCCTCGTGGAACACCAGCTTGACTATCTTCTTCTCGCCGGTCTCCAGGTCCACCACGTACTTTACCCAGAACTTGGGCTGCTCCTCGATGCCGAACCGCCCCTCGGTGGCGTCGCCGGTGACGAAGTAATCGTGTTCTTCCAGCCTGAGTATCATGCCGCCGGCGATGCTCATGTACTCGGTGGTGTCCTCGACTATTTGAGGAGGGCCGGGCATCTTTCTTCCCGTCAGTTCTTCCACCCGCTCCTTGAGTTCCGCTTCGTTCTCGAAAATCAAGCCTTTAACGTCCTCCGGGCTAACACGGTTTTTAAGGTTTAATCAGAGCGATGTTTAAACAAAATCGGGCAAATTGCCACCCTTGATTCATTCCCGGTTATGCACGGGATATTCGTACTGCAGACTGCAGGCTTATTGCGGCATGGGGGGTGTTTGTTTATTTTATTTACGTAAATGCTCAAAATCCGGGAATTAATCGCCTCCATAATTAAATCGGCTCAGCTCCGCAGGGTGAAAATATCGCTTATAGTCGGGGCGGTGGTGATTTTTATACTCGCCGTCACCGTGGCCTACCACCGGGGCAGGAACGACGTTACGGCGGACAAGCCCGACGCGCGGGCCGATGAACTCGAACCGTTGCCTTTCGGAGCGGTCACTTCCGGCCTCAAGGGTGTTGATTTAGTCGGACTCGACGAAGGGCAGAGGAGACGTGCGCTGCGATTGCTGAACATAGCCACCTGCCTTGCCAGCGACGGCATGGTCAGCGTAGCCCGCTGTCGCAGGGACACGCCTCACTGCGTCACCAGCCAGCGGATGGCGGATTTTATTGTTCACAAGGTGAAGGAAGGCCTGGAGGAGGACGTTATCTTAAGCCGCCTTTATGAAAAGGCGGTAAAGGAGGGCGGGGCCACCGCGTTACTGGGGAAGAAAAAAATCGATTTGCCGGACGAAGATATTCCCGCATTGGGTCCGAAGGATGCCCCTGTAACTATTACTCTTTTCTACGATTACACCTCGGCCGTATCCCGTATGGCGTGGGATAAGCTGACCGGTCTTCAGCACCTTTATCCGGAAAGGGTGCGGATACGGTTGTGGCCCCTTCCCCGGGGCCGGGTGGACGAGCGCGCGGAGAAGGCCGCCCGGGTGGCCCTGGCTGCGCACCGGCTGGGGAAGTTCGACATTGTCCACCCTTTACTCATCAACTCCGAGGGAGCCATAAAGGAGGGCAGGCTGGACAGTTTTACCGAGCAGGCCGGACTCGAACCGGGAGTGCTCAACGGAAAAGCCGTTGCCCGCCCCACAAGGAAAAAAATGAAAAGGCTGAACAAACTGGCGCATGAAATGGGGCTTCATTATCCGCCCGTTATTTTTGTGAAGGGGAGAAGGGTAAAGGGGGCCGTGCCCGGAACGTGCCTCATGGTGGGAGCGGTACAATCGGGGATTGCGCAAGTAATTACCGACGAATACAACCGGCTTGCCGATAAAATAACTCCCCACTAAAAGGCTGGCCCCGCGGTGAACACAAGATTCCCCCTCACCATCGTAATCTTACGGCAAGCCCGGCGATTGCTCCGGGAGATACGTTTGTGTTAAAGTTTAATATCAATAAAATCACAACAGGGGGAGATTGGAATCATGACCGGTAAAAAATCGGACAAGACCATGTTGCTCACGGCGCTTATCTTTCTGATTGGCGCGGGAGTTGTTTTTCTTTCCTGCAAGGATATTAGCTCGACCGGCGAGAAAGCATCCCGGAGCTCCGCTAAAGAGCTGAAGGTTCTCAGCAACTCGCCGGATATGACCCCTTCGGAGGTCTCCGTCGAGGAAATGAAGGGGGTAAGTTTCTCCGGGTTGAGCTCACAGCAGCAAGAACGGGCGCTGAGCCTGCTCAACAAGCTCCCATGCGATTGCGACTGCCGCACGATGACCGTGGCTCAATGCAGGGTTTACCTTCCCGATTGCAACAAGGGCAAATCCCAGGCTCAAACCGTCATAAATAAAATTCAAAGCGGCCGGCCGGCGGATAAGATAGCGCGGGAGATAATGTCCGGGTCACTGAACAAGAGGCTGCGCTCCAACGTGACTCCGCTCATGAAATCGATAGGTAAGGACAAGAGCAAGCGGTTCATGGTCAGACAACTGACCCGCCTTATCATGGGCATAGACCCCTCCAATTTGAACGCTTCCACCGATAAAATTGAAGACGCCCGCGCCGTTGCCGAGACCTTCCTGGGGGAGAACGCGGGGATAGTGAATTACATAGAGGGAGTACCGGGCGAGAGGTACGTCCTGCACGGGGTGACTTACGAGCTTCTCGGCCATTCCCGCGGAGCGCTTTTCGAGTATTTCTTCTTCGGTAATAATTCCGAGCTTCAAAAGAAGGTGCTGCCTTACCTGAACGAAGGCGTCTCCGAGACCGAAATGCTCATTACCATGGCCGAGGATTTCTTCGCCCAGCCGGCGCCCCCTTCGGGTTACGATGTAAAAGCCGGAGACTCCCCGTCCAAAGGCCCGAAAGACGCCCCCGTGGTGATGGTTGAGTACAGCGACTTCGAGTGCCCTTACTCGAACAAGGTTCAGAGCGCCATAGACAAGGTAATGGCCCGCTTTCCGGACAAGGTCAGGCACGTATACAAAAACTTCCCCTTAAGTTTTCACCGCAACGCCCGAAGCGCCGCAAAAGCCGCCCTCGCCGCGGGCGAGCAGGGCAAGTTCTGGGAAATGCACGAGCTGATATACGAAAACTCCAGGAGCCTTTCCGAGAAAAAATACAAGCAGTTTGCCGAAAAGCTCGGGTTGGACATGGATAAGTTCATGAAAGATTACAACTCGGACGAAATAGACCGGCAGGTGGAGCAGGACTTCCGGGAAGGCCAGCAGGTTGGAGTCAGCTCAACTCCCACCGTTTTCGTAAACGGCGTCATGATAAAGGGGGCGCAAAGCTACTGCACCTTCGTGGAAACCATTATGGATAAGCTGGAAGAGTGACCTTAACGAAGCGCCCGGGCCGGGAAGTAGTGAATTATGGGATTGTATTACGAGGATTTCCGCGAAGGGGATATATATAAAAGCAGGGGGAGGACAGTCACCGAGGCCGACGTGGTGAATTTCGCCGGCATTTCGGGCGACTTTAACCCTCTTCACACGGACGAGGAATTCGCCCGCAACACCATCTTCGGCAAGAGAATAGCCCACGGCATGCTGGGGTTGACCGTATCCACCGGCCTGAGCCAGAGCCTTGGAATACTGGACGACACCATCCTCGCTTTCCTGTCGCTGGAGTGGAACTTCCGCGCGCCCGTTTACATCGGCGATACGCTCCACCTGGAGCAGGAAGTCCAATCCAGGCGGGAGACTTCAAAACCCGACCGCGGGCTGGTGGTATTTGCCGCCAGGCTTGTCAATCAGAGCGGTGAAACTGTCCAGGAGGGCGCCCGGACAGTGCTTGTGCGGAGAAAATCACCGGCATGAAAAAACTTAAGCCGCCCTTGAATCGGCGGCTTTTTTATATTGCATGCCCCCCGCACTATGTGAAACCCACAAAAAAGTTACTGTTTTTAAAGGGAAAACCGCTCCCGCCGTGTGTAATTTCTCATGTGAGCCCCTCTTCCTTTTTTTAGTTGGGCCTCCCGACCGAAACTCATCACGTGCGGGAGCAGTATTCCTTTAGTTATTTACTATTTCAAAAGGCGTGCCATCTTTCAAGCCCTGGACTAAATAGCTATAACTTACCGTAACGCAACTTGAAATCGCCATGCACATCTTTTCATCTTCAAAAAATAACCTCTACCTCGATGGTAAGTATTTTTAAGATGTAAAGTTTCTTTGACCCGGTCATGTAAAAAACGTTTAAACGAAGCCCGAGATTAAAAGATTCTACGGCGCCACTGTTGTTTAGTAGGTGGAAGCATTTAAATGGTTTCTCTTTTATCATAATTCCCATGAAGGTGGCTATACCCACATCGGATACCATAACCGACGCCGTGCACGGGCACGTGGCCACGGCGCCGTACTTCACCATTGCCGACACGGAAACGGGGGAAACCCGGAAGGTGGCCAACGAATTCCTGGAGAGGGAGGAGCGGGAGCCGAACCCGGTGGGGGTGGTCAGAAATCTCGAAGTTGACGTGCTGTTATGCGGCGGCCTCGGCAAATGGGCCCGCAAAATGCTGGAAGCCGCGGGCCTCAAAGTATACCGCGCTCACGGAGGCTCCGTGGACCGCGCATTGAGGGAGTTCCGGGAAGGAAAGCTCAAAACTTTCGATGAGGAAACGGACGAAGAAGAATAGCCGACTGCGCTTTTGCATCTTCAATTCCCCCATAGGCCCGGTGGGGCTGGTGGCCTCCGATAAGGCCCTGGTTCGAGTGAAGCTGTCGTGCTCGGGTGAAGAAGAATTCGCCTCCCTGCTGGAAAGTGAGTTCGATTGCCGTGCCGATAACCGGCCGGATTGCAAAGTTCTCCAAAAATCCGTGTGTCAGTTGCGCGAGTACTTTGAGGGTCGGCGGAGGGAATTTGACATATCGTTGAAGCTCGATGCCGGCGAGTTCACCCGGAAAGCGCTCGGCCAAGTGGCACAAATTCCTTACGGAAAAACGGTTACTTACGGCGATATAGCCCGCCGCGTGGGCAACCCCCGCGCATACCGGGCGGTGGGTGGCGCCGTGGGGGCCAACCCCCTGCCTCTGATTATACCCTGCCATCGGGTGGTCGCCGCCAACGGACTCGGCGGCTTCGGCGCCGGCCTCGAATTGAAAAAAAAACTCCTCGAACTGGAAGGGGCTTTGTAGCAAGTAGGGGAAGGTACGCGTCTTCCCCTTTCAACCCCGTCGAATGTTTCCTTTTGTGGAGTGCGGTCGCTTGAGACCGCTTTTCTTCAAGGCGGCCCTGACAGGTCGTATGACTCGACGGTCTGAAGTTACCTGTGCTCCCCGGGCGCCATATCGGCTAATTCATTATCGAGATAAGAACCTTGTTTCCTGTTGTCCTGACGGACAACCCGGACGTATAACGTCCGGGCCACCCTGCGGCTTCGGCGCCGGCCTCGAATTGAAAAAAAAGCTCCTCCACCTCGAGGGCGCATCGGCAGGGTGGCCCACCCACTGAAAGTGGGTGGGTTTACCGGTTAAAATAATCTCAAAGTGGCTTCGCATTGAACCTGTTCACTCCGTTCACCTATCCATCTACCGATGGATGGGCCACCCGCCACCCTTCTGCTCCGCGATTACCCCGAAGGGGTAACATAAAATAGCCCGGCGTAAGTCCCGAAGGGACGCCACCCCGGGTTATCTGTTGTCCTTGCGGACATATTTTCAACCTGGCCACGTGATGGTAGGCCCGACAATCCTGTCGGGCATAAAAGCGGGTAGCCGGGCTTAAAGCGCAGGCGTAAGCCCGGCCGTGGCCGTAAGGCGTCAGCCGGGGCCGCCGAAGGCGCAGGAGAAATAGATTACTTCACTTTTTTCATCGCCTGCCGGGCGGCTACCAGGAGCGGGTCGTAAACCGGCGAGTAAGGCGGCGCGTAGCACAAATCGAGGAACTCGAACTCGCTCATCGTCATCCCGTTGGTGATGGCCGTGGCCAACACGTCGCATCGCTTGGCTACGTCGTCGGCGCCCACCAGTTGCCCTCCCAGGATGCGGGCGGTGGAAGCATCGAAAATCAGGGTGATGGTTATGGGTTTCTTGCCGGGATAGTAATGGGCCTTTGATTGGGCGGTAACGGTGTTCGAGACCGCGTCGTAACCTTCCGCGAGCGCTTCGTCCAGGCCCAGGCCGGTTCTTGCCACGCCCAGCTCGAACACCTTGGCCACGCTGCTGCCCACGACTCCGGGGAACTTCATATCTCCGCCTGCGGCGTGAGTCCCCGCCACCCGGCCATGCTTGTTGGCGGTATCTCCCAGCGGGATATAGGTCGGTCGATTGAGTATGCGGTGGTGGGTTTGTGCGCAGTCTCCCGCCGCGTAAACGTCGGGGTTATTGGTGCGCATGTACTCGTCGGTGGCTATGGCCCCGGTTTCGCCGGTTTCTATTCCGGCGTCGGTGGCCATCTCCACGTTGGGCCTGATTCCTATGGATACGACAACCAGGTCGGTTTCTATCCCGCCCTTGTCGGTGACCACGCGCTTCACACCGCCGTTGGGGCCTTTCTCGAAGTCTTTTACCTTCGTCTCCTTTTGCAGCACCACGCCGTTGCGTTCGAGTTCCGCGACGATTTTCTCGTCAATTTCCGGCTCCATCCGTCGCATGACCCTGTCGGAGCTTTGCACCACGCTGACCACCATGCCCCGGGAGCGGAAAGCTTCGGCCAGCTCGAGGCCGACATAGCCCGCGCCCACTATGACCGCCCGCCGGGGGTTGCGGTCTCGCAAAAAGCTCATAACCCTTACGCCTTCCTGAAGAGTATGAACGGGGAATACGTTCTCGAACCCTTCTTCCTCGAACGGCAGCCGTATGGCGCGGGCGCCGGTGGCTATAATCAGTTTTTCCCACTCCAGGGTGTAGGTTTCCCCGGATTTGACGTCTTTGACCTCGACGGTTTTCGAGCCGGGGTCGATTTTTGTAGCCTCGTGCATGGTTCTGAGGTCGATGTTGCGTTTTTCCCTGAACTCCTCCGGGGTTACGGCCACCAGGCTCGTATGGTCCTTCACCACCTGCCCCAGGTAATAAGGAATGCCGCAGGCCGCGTAGGAGACGAATTCGCCCTTCTCCAGGGTCACCACTTCGTAATCGGGTTTAAGCCTTCTGGCGGCGCTGGCGGCGCTCATCCCCGCCGCAACTCCGCCTATAACAACTATTCTTTTTGTACTCATTGTTACTCCATGTTTCTTAAAAAGAATTAATTATTTTGCCATAGCCGGGCGGATATTTCAACGGGAACGACACCGCAATACGGGATTTTCGGATAAGCAGGTCTACTTATTCCACACCATCGGTCAGTATGTGTGGCCCATAAAAGGAAACCGGGGCACTGCAATATCCCGTTGACTATTTTTACAAGTTGTATTACATAAGAAGGGGTAAATCGAGCCATAACTGAAACCCGGAAGTAAGGAGAGGAGAAGATGAAGTTTAAGCTGACTTTGATGATTGCGGCATTCCTTTTGATGTCCGCATCGGCGGGCATGGCGCAGGACTACAGCGCGGCCGAAAGCTGGTGGGTGCAGTACAGAACTCCAAGTTTTTACAACAGGGCCGGCGCCTTCGGTCTGTCCGGCATACCCTTTTCCTTGTCATACTTTCCGGTCGAGCAGGTCGGTATTACAGGGGATTTCATCGCGGCTTCCACCGAGGTCGAGGACGAGGACACCACCCTTTTCGGAATGGGTTTCGGCATGACCTACTGCCTCGAACAGATTGACATCGACGGGTTCTTCCTGAACATGGGGGCGGGGCCGAGGGTTATCAGTTACGACGGAGACATCGATTTCGGCCTTAACGCCTTTTTGGGGCAGAATATCGCGCTGACCGACAATTTCGGCGCCGGGATGGAGCTCTATTTCAGCAACTACTGGGGAGACCTGGAAGTCAGGGAGTTCGGCCTGCGCCTGGTGCTAACCGGCATGTCCCTCAAGAAACCGTCCACATCAAAGTGATTTTCACCTGCCGGGATTCACTAGCGATGAACCCGCTCATGAGGGGCGTCCCCGGGCCGGAGCCTTACAGAGCCTGCCCGTCAGGGCGAGGCACTCCTGCCGCGCGTTCCAAGGCGCCTCCGGTGTGCCCGACAGGAGTGTCGGGCCTACCATGAAACAGGCAACGCGGAAGCCGATAACCCGGGGTGGCGTCCCTTTGGGACTTACCCCGGGCTGATTTATGTTACCCCTTCGGGGTAAGCACCCGCTTTGGAGTGCGCCGCCCCTGACAGGTCGTATGACTTGACGGCGCTTTGATGTGCGAGGCCGGGACATCCCGCAGGGTAGCCCGTCCGTCCGGACGGGTTGCGTAAGCAACAGTTGATAGCCCACACAACTTGCTTGTGTGGGTGAGCGAAGCTTGCGGGTAAACAGGTAGGGTGGCCCGGACGTTATACGTCCGGGTACGAAGTACAAGAAATATTGCGTGCTATTTCCGGGTGGATGAAAAAAGGTGTGTAATTATCCCGAAATTTCGCAGTCATATTTCTTGTTGCTTACGCAACCTCGACGTGTAACGTCGAGGCCACCCGTCGAGAATATTTTTATATAAACCTGTTCAGTCCGTTCACCCATCCATCCGGCGATGGATGGGCAAGCAGGCTTTGTTTCAGATCAGTATACCTTTTAATCGGGAAAATTTCTAATTTGTTTATCGTATTCGTTTTTAATTTTAAGAAGTCTATCAACTGATTTGTCAAAAAGGCCAGCCTGTAATAGCGGCCAACTATTGCCCTCTGCTTCAATTTCCCGACCAACTCTCTTTGTTATTTCTTCATCAAAAGAAGTGAAAAGCCCCAAGGGCCCATTAAAAAAATTATTTCGTTCTTTTTCACGTAAATGTACATGGATAAGACCAAAAAAGTACTCGAAACGATTAAAATATTGATAATATCTTTCATCTTGGGGGATAATTTCACGAAAGGTTTCTCTGAGTATGTCGCGTAAATAGTCATTTAAGGGAAGATAAAGCCTTTCCTTACCTGGCAACTTCCGACCGATTTCTTGGGTCATTACTTTGCCTGGAAAAATATTAAGCACTATCGGCTCAAAGCCTTGACGCGCTCTGACAGTAACCTGAGTTAATAAAGAAGCCAATGTATCGTACTTTGCATTTGAGATAGCTGCAATACCGGCTGAATATAATAGAATTAACGTGGGATAATTTCTGAAATCATAGTGGCTAATAATGGATTGCACGCCGGGTTGATTGGCAATCCTTTCGAGGCTTTTTATCCAATTATTCTTGTGTTGCTCTTTTCCCCAGTAGCAACCTATAATGAGAATAGACTGTAAAACCCCTACAAGTTCTTGGTAAAATCTTACCCTTTCAAAAAGTTTTGAGGCATCATCAGGAATAAGCCTTGAAAAATCGTTTTTATTTAACTCTTGATATACTTGTTCTGTTTCTTTCATCGTTAGGTCATGTAGAGGTATGTCATACTTGTCTTCAGCAAGGTATTTCTTTGCGGTAGCAACGGCAATTTTTGGAGACAGGGGGTGGGGTCTGGATAAATCCTCGAGAGACGACACCTTTTCGCCAAGCTCACGGAAAAAAGAATTGGCATCTTCAATTCTAATTTCTTCAGCCTTCCTTAATTCAATTAATTTCTTTGCCTCTTCTTTTGGGGCACCTCTGGAAGTCCAAAAGGTCGTATATCTGCGTGATTTGCATCCTTCAATCGCAGCACGTAAGGCTATATCCCATTCGGCAGACCAACCACAAACGATGAGGCCAAATTCGTCAAGAACGCGGCCCAAAAGCCTTTTTATAGGAGGGGGGTATTTTGATAACTCATCTGGAGTGTTTTTAATGCGAGCATCCAGATAATCCCCATGAACTTTTAGAATAAAGCATTGATTTTGTGATATAGGAGGAGCACCCTTTATGGCGTCAGGGGTACTGATAACAATCGGTCGTATACCTTTTTCTTCCAAAGATATCTCAAGTAACTTATCGAAATTGGTGGTAATTATTACCCTTATATATCCATTGTATACAAGCCCAGCAATCGCTTTGTGAGCATCAGTTGGTATCTTTTTCCCTTGTTCTCTTTCATCATCTGTTGGTTCAAAGTATCCCCTCAGCAATTCCTTTCGTTCTTGTGGTGTCTTGCATATGCTTTCTAACAGTTTGGAGTAGTCAGGATATTCGCCATATTTATCTTTATACCACGCGGCTGGGTCCGGTTCGCAGCTCTCGTCATGAGCCAAAGCTAATTTACGTATCAAATCAAGAACAACTTCCCAACCTGTAGGTATCGCTGCACCTCGCGATACTCCCGATCCTATTAACAGCGCATAATTACCCTTATTTGAGTAGATTGAAAACGCTAATGAAATAATAGGCTCAATCATAGTACATCCTCTTGATTCAAAGGTAGATGTTGATTAAAACATTTGAACTCTTTTCTACAAATAGCATACACTTTCATCGGAAGCAACGCATAATTCGTAAGATAAAAAAGATGATAGCCCACACAACTTGCTTGTGTGGGTGAGCGAAGCTCACGGGAAACGAATTCTCCTGCGCCTTCGGCGCCGGGCTTACGCTGACGCTTTAGGCCCGGCTACTCGTTGCACAAAATTTCATCAACCGAATTCTACAACTTTTTCTACAAAATTGTAGAATATTCTACAACGTTGTAGAATATTCTACAGGTGTGCCTTATTGTCACCCGCAAGAGGACAATCGTGAAATGACAAGGAGAACTGGTGCGTCGGGCGAGGTTTTTTCGCGGGCGTCCTTGCCCCAACGGCGGGGTCGGAGATACAATCGTGCAAAACCATAAGGAGGGTCAATCGATATGAGCCGGGAAGAAAAGGTTATCTGGGAAAAGTCGGGGAAAGTCGCAATAATCCGGCTTAACCGCCCGGAAGTGCTCAACGCCATCGACCTCGACGTGTGGCATCGCATCCCCGAGGTGGCCAAGGAAATAGACGCCGACCGCGAAATCCGCTGCGCAGTGCTGACCGGCAGCGGCGATAAGGCGTTCACTGCAGGCCTTGATTTGAAGGCCGCCGGCCAGGTGATGGGAGGCGCGATAACGGGCGACACCAGCGCCGCCGGGAAGGTGGCGATGGCCATAGACGAGCTGAGCGCGTTGCAGGAGTGCTTCACGTCGCTGGAAAACATGCGCGTCCCCGTCATCGCCGCCGTCAACGGCTACTGTCTCGGAGCCGGTACCGAGCTTATCCTCACCTGCGACATTCGCCTGGCGGGCTCGAACACCATCTTCAGCATCGAGGAAGTGGCGCTGGGGGTGGTGCCGGACATGGGCAGCACTCAGCGCCTGCCCCGCACGGTGGGCGTGGGCAAGGCCAAGCAGATGCTGCTTACCGGCGTGCGCATCGGCGCCGGGGAAGCTCACCGCATCGGCCTGGTGGAGGAGGTGCACGACCCGCAGGAGACGCTCGATAAGGCCGTGGAGATGGCCGAAACTGTGGCGGCCAAAGCGCCGCTGGCGGTGCAGGCCACCAAGCGGGCGGTTAACATGAGCGCTCACACTCCGCTGGCGGTGGGGTTGAAGTACGAGACGCTTATCGCGGCCTCGAATCTCATCGCCGAAGACATCCCCAAGGGCATGATAGCCCGGGCACAAAAGAAGGAGCCGGAGTTCGAAGGGAAATAGCTATCAAGACCGGATATCGTTCGTTAAGTTTTATCGTTTGAAAATAAACAACGCCTCCCGGTACCCCGGGCTTATTGGTGTCGCCTGCATCGGCGAATTTCCCGTGTTTCGGGGGACATCGAGCAGGGCAAAGAAAATTTATATTGCGCCTTCGGCGCTTAGCTTTTGCTTTACAACATGCGCATTTGCGCGAACGAACGTGCATGTTGATTTGCCTCAAGCCGATGCGTGAGCCTGCCCGTCCGGGCGCAGTGCAAGGTGCACAAATGAAATTTTCGCCCCCTACTATATGAAAAAACCGGAACCTTTTTGGCGTAAGCAGGCGTAAATAAAGATAAATTCGGGATTTTGGCGGGAAAGGACTATACTGTACAAACTCAATGCTGTCCGACAAAATCGGAAATCAGGCATTTCGGACAGGTTAAGCCACCGATTTCATTGAATTTTACCGCAAAGGCCCGGAACAGGTTCCCTTTGCGGGGCATATGCTGTCCAAAATGGGAGGTTATAGCAATTTCCCGTGATTTCATCTAAAAAACCTCTCGAAAAGCCCCGGACAAGGGGCTTAAAGCCCCTTGTCTTCTCCGATTGTGAAAAATGTTACTGCTCATAATAGAGCGAATGCTGTCCAATCAAATATTTTTATTGAACAGGGTTGAGTATAACTGAAGGTCAATTTACGAAAAGGCCGGGTTGCCCCCGCAGGAGCGAATTGGACATTTTCTGTAAGGCGCGATTGAGGCCAAAAGTAAAAAACCGTCACTTTTCGGCCCTGAAACCATATCCATTGCCCGCGCATCTCTTGAATGAGTATACCAGTTGATGTATATTTAATGGGGAAATCACGCGGAAAGGAGCAATTAGAGATGAGCGAGGTTCAGGCCGTCACCGATAACGAGTTTCAAAACGAAGTCATGGAAAGCGAGCTGCCGGTACTGGTGGATTTCTGGGCGCCCTGGTGCGGGCCGTGTCGCGCTATGGCTCCCGTTATAGATGAGCTGAGCGCAAGCTACGACGGAAAAATCAAGATACGCAAGATGAACGTCGAGGACAACAAGAAAACCCCGGTTCAGTACCGCATCCGCTCCATTCCGACACTCATACTTTTCAAGGATGGAAAGGTGGTAGACCAGATTATCGGAAACGTGGGCAAGGAAAAGATAGAGGAAACCCTCAAGAAAGTGCTTTGAGCCGAAACGCCACATACCGCACATCCCGGGCGGCGCCGCTTGTACTGTCAATAGTAGCCCTTATCCTGCTTGTCGCCGGATTGCTGCTGGCCACCGGTGGCGGGCAGGCCGAAAATAGCCCGCATGCTCGACAATCGGTCTCCGAAACGGGCCGAAGCTCCTTCACGCGGCAGCCCACTCAAACGCTCCCGACAAACCCCAAACCCGTACCGTCGAGCGACGAGGCGCCCGAAAAGGGCGACGAGGCGCCCGACTTTGAGCTGCCCACACTGGCCGGTGAAAAAGTCAAACTAAGCGACTACGAGGGAAACGTGGTCATGCTGGACTTCTGGAGCGTCACCTGCGGCCCGTGCGTCCAGGCCACCGCACACCTGCAAAAGCTATACACCGAATACAAAGATGACGGCTTCGTGGTTATCGGGATAAACCTCGACACATACCCCGAAATGATAAAAAAATTCGTCGAAAGAGCCCGCTTGACATATCCAATAGTAAAGGCGGATAACGCGGTTATCGAGAACTACGGGGGCCTGGCCACCATCCCCCAATCTTTCCTGGTGGACAAAAAAGGAAAAATATACAAACATTACAAGGGCTTCGGTATGGCCTACGTCTACCAGATGAAAAAAGACGTGCGCAAGTTGCTTGAAATCGAATAAGGTTTATACTCGGGAGCAGCGATGAAAGAGTGGTGGGAAAAGCGCAAGGACGACGTCCTGATGGGTATACTCATCGCCTACGTCCTCAGCCTGGCGGTGGTCACCGTGGACCAGGTTTTCGGCCCCTGGATATTCCTGCCGGAAATGGACCAGCGTATCCAGGCCCAGATTGAAAAGCTCCAGAGCAAGGACGTGCAGGCACAAAAAGATGCCATGAAAAACCTGGTGGAGACCAAAGGCGATTTCGCCGTCAGGCATCTCATAGAATTGCTGAAAGAAACCGACCGGCCCCACGCCCGCCAAAACGCCATTCAAGCCCTCGAATCAATCACCGGCCAGAACGTCGGAGACGACCCGCAGGCGTGGATTCAATGGTTCGAGAAAAACGAAAAGGAATTCCCCTGAGCGCCGGCCGCCCCGGCACGCAGCTCCGCTGAAAACCCCGACCACACACCCTACTTTCCCGGCTTCAAACCGCTGCGCATTGCATTCGCCAGAGCAAAAAGAGCCTACCCCGATTTTCTATATAAAAATCACCTCCTTTCGGTTGAAAAATGAATGGGATTCAGATGGATTTTTAATCGGCATAAATAATTGAATTAGCTCAATTTTTGCGAAAAAGGCAAAGTTCTCTCAAAAATAATTGTAAAATCCTCTTGACATATGCTCACCGAGGGGGTAGAATTCGTTACGTAAATTCAACCGGACGTAATTTGGCAATACCTACGGTTATGAATTTTCAGGAGGTGGCGAAGCCATGAAAAATTTTGGAAAAATAACAGTTAGTTTTGGCCTTATAATTTCGCTGGTTTTTCTTATCAGTTGTGATGGAAGCTCTGGGGGGAGCAAAAGTGGCGATGAGCCACAAAGCCCGCCATCAGGGGAGAAGAGCAGTGCTACCAGCAACTCAAAAGGTGAATTAACACTCAATTTTGAAAAGGCGACATACACTTTTCAATTACACAATATATATGACCCTACATCAGAAACACTGGCAGGCATCAAGGTAACAGGATATTTAGATGAAGGAGTTGTGGAATTACATGTGGAGGGTAACACCAACTACCTGCCTTCTTATGACACCTACAAAGCCAACTTATTGAATAATAATCAGTATGTGGGTATGATTCCACGCGCCGTAACGCCCAATAATTATTTAGTACAGAAAAAATATCTAGACCTGTCAGAAAATTTAGGGGAGTATATTAAAACTGAAACGGGAACCGATGCGTTGGAATATATCTATTCAAATTACCCGGAAACCAATGCTGTGCTCGTTCTTAACGAAGCCAGTTATGATAACTTTGGAACAACATCCTTTGAAATATATAAATCGCACCTTCCTGATACAATGGTACTGGTAAAAGAAAACGAACAAGCATCTTTACTTCTCGATATGCTCAGGCCTCAGGAAGCGAGGGCTGTTGTTTCTACGATAGGAGTCGCAGTAATATTGGGTACTCCGGTGGTTATCGCTTCAGCCGTGACCACCATTTCACAAAGGTTGGATGAGATAAAAGACGACGTCGCTCCGGATATAACCCTTTCTTCTCCTGTCGATGATGCGTCGCTTTCGGAGATTTCTAATCAGAATTTTACTTACCAATTAAATGACATTAACGAATATAACCGTTACGGAGTTTTTGAGTTCATGGTTGGAACCACTCCTGACCTCTTTAATTATAATGTTGAATCGTTGGTTCTTAAAAAGATTGACAGGCATGCGCCAATGGATACCAATCTCACAACCCTTCAATTTGAGCCCGAAGAGTTTACAAGCCTCGAAAAAGGAACTACCTACTATTGGGGTATAAGAGTTACTCCCTATGAAGGACCTTCCTCCCAAGCTGTAAGCTCTTTTACCTATACCGGGAACACAACTCCCACCGTATCTCTTGAGCCAATGGATTACGACAAGGATAATGACGGGTACACTCCAAACGGCGGAGATTGTAATGACCAAAATTCCGAGCAGAATCCGGCTGCTACAGAAATATGCGGAGATTTGATAGACAATGACTGTTCTGATGGAGATTTGCTTTGCCCTCAATCAACCACCAATCGAGCTCCCCGAGTGGTACTTGACCCTTACCTGACACATATAGACCCTGATGAGGCGGTTGAAGTCAGTTGTTTCTCAATAGATCCCGAATTCGATCCGATAAATTTTACATGGTATTGCTCGGATGGCATTATTATAGATTCTTCAATAAACGACGAACATCCCTGGAGAGTTACATGGTTGGCAGAAAATCTTTCCGATGGTATCTATGAAATTGGTTGTGTTGTTTACGATGGCGAAGATACATCTATAGGAACCACTTCTATTACTGTGGGTACTCCCATCACATGCTATGACTGGGATTTTGACGGATATTACTCCCAGCATGGATGTGATACGCTTATAGATTGCAATGACTCAGACTATTCCATACACCCCACTGCACCCGAAAATTGCGGTGACGGAGTGGATAATGATTGTGATGGAAACATAGATTCCGAGGACATTGAGTGTCAGAGGGAATTGAGCGATATATCCCCTGCAAGTACGCTCGATTTGTATGGAGTCTGGGGAACATCTAATTCCAATATGTTTGCTGTGGGAGCTCGTAACACCATATTTCATTATGACGGTAATTCCTGGAGCACCATGGACAACGGCACTCAATATACCGGAACGTTGTTTGATGTTTGGGGCAACTCCGGTTCGGACGTGTTCGCGGTAGGTGCTGGAGGCATCATACTGCACTACGACGGTAGCTCATGGTCCCAGATGAACAGCGGCACAACGTATCAACTTTGGGGAGTCTGGGGCAGCTCAAGCTCGAATGTGTTCGCAGTGGGACACAGAGGAACTATTTTGCACTATGACGGTTCTTCCTGGAGTACAATGAGCGGGGGAAGCTCCTACATATATGACGTCTGGGGTAGTTCAGGAACGGATGTATTTGCAGGGGGAGTAAATACGAACACCACTGATGAATGTATTATTCACTATGATGGTGTTTCTTGGAGTGCCAGAAATAAAGTTTCAACTCCCGTTTTAGAAATTTGGGGAATTTCGGCCTCGGACGTTTTTGCCGTAGGAGACGGGATAATACACTATGATGGAAGTTCCTGGAGCAGTGTGTACAGCGGCACATCGGAACAATTATGGGGAGTGCATGGGAGCTCAAGCTCAGATGTTTATGCAGCAGGAACAAACGGCATTCTGCTTCATTATAATGGTAGTTCATGGAAAGAAATGAACAGCAATACCACCGAGTTTCTTACTGATGTCTGGGTAAACAATCTGGATGTTTTCGTGGTTGGAGGCAACGGCACGGTTCTTCATTATGGGCCATAACGACACGCGGCTGGCGGGGGGCCCGTCTATGAGAATGGTCGTGTCAAGGGGCTATTTTTTATTTTGCCTCTTTCTTTTTTGGGTTGTTTTTTAGCGGGTAGCCGGGCTTAAAGCGCCGGCGTAAGTCCGGAGCCGAAGGCGCGGGGAGAAATCGTTTCCCGTGAGCTTCGCTCGCCCACACAAGCAAGTTGTGTGGGCTATCAACTGACCTTCCGGAGAAATGGTAGGGGCGACCCCTGGCTGTAGCCTTACAGGCGAGGTACTCCTGTCGCCCACATCGTCCATTGCCCGGCAGGAGTGCCGGGCCTACCATCACCAATGGTGGCGTATCCCCCGGATGCCATACATCCGGGGAACAACCCGGTTACCATGAAAGGGCAAAATAAAAGAGTTTGAAGAAGTTTCCCCGGCGGGTCAGTTCCAGGAGCAGGCCGAGGCCTTTATCTTGCAGTCCAGGGCGTACCTTACGATGGTCTTGTAGACTTCCCTCAACCTGCCGCGGGTTTCATCGTCCTCGAAGGAGTTGATAAACCGGCGGGAGTTATCAACCATGGAATCGAGCTGCTCGAAAAATTCGTCGGCGGGCATTTCCTTCGCCATGCGCTGTATTTCCCCCAGCGCTACCTGTAATAAGTCCCCGTCCATGACCGCAGTCCCCCTCTCCTCGCCAATCTCCGCGGCGAACCGTTGGCTATCCGACCTGCTTCTGTCTTTCGGCATGGTTCTTTGCTCTGGTTTTGAAACTTTCCTTCGCTTAATTTACGTATACATTAATGCACATATAATTGCGTTTGTCAATAGTTTTAGCGAATTTTTTAAAATTTTTCCAAAATTATAGCATTAAAATGGTATAATTAAGCATAAATATATAATCTTATACTCAATTATAATAATATTATGTATTATTATGCTTACTTATAATAAAAAGAGGGCGGCGCAATCCGTTGCCCGGCAGGAGTGCCGGGCCTACCATCACTAAGCGGATAGCCGGGCCGTGGCCATAAGAGTGTCGGGCCTACCAAAATATGTAATTCCGAAATTTAACCGCAGTACGAGCACGACCTCATAGGCCGGGGTTAGGAAGGTTCTCGAAAGCCACTGATAGCGGAGCTATCAGTGGCGCCCGGGAAAAAGTACGGTGGGTGGCGCCGATAGCTCGTCTATCGGTGCGCGGCGGGTCCCCATAAGGGGACAAGCAAATCCGGGAAATAAAAAGAAGTTGAAGTTTGACCCGCCTTCCTTTAACATAACAAATTCTCCCTGAGAGGATTTCTGAATGGTTTTCGACCTTCGAGAAGAATGCGGTATCTTCGGCGTATGGGGCCACCCCGAGGCGGCCAACCTTACCTACCTGGGCCTCTACGCCCTTCAACACAGGGGCCAGGAAGGGGCAGGCATCGTCACCACCGACGGCAGGAGGCTTTATTCCAAGCGCGAGGTCGGCCTGGTGGCCGAAGTGTTCGGCAAGGACGATTTCTCCTCCCTGCCCGGCTCCGCCGCCATCGGCCACGTGCGCTACTCGACCCACGGCGCCACACTGCTCAAAAACGTGCAGCCCTTCGTGGCCGAACACTCCACCGGCGGGATAGCTCTGGCTCACAACGGAAACCTGGTCAACGCCACCCAGTTGAGAAGGGACCTCGAGGACAGCGGCGCCCTGTTCCAGAGCACCATGGACAGCGAGGTGATAGTTCACCTGCTCGGCAGCCCCCGCAATAACTCGCTGCTGGACAGGGTGATATTCGCCCTTCACCGGGTGCGCGGCGCTTACTGCCTCCTGTTTTTGAGCGAAAAGGAAATGATAGCCGTCCGCGACCCGCACGGCTTCCGGCCCTTGAGCATAGGCAGGCTGGGCGACGCCATCGTGGTGTCCTCCGAAAGCTGCGCCATGGACCTCATCGAGGCGGAATACCTGCGGGAAATCGCGCCGGGGGAAGTGGTGCTCATCAACGACAACGGCGTCGAAAGCTTCTTCCCGTACCCCGCCGTCAGGGCCTGCAAGTGCGTGTTCGAGTTCGTTTACTTCGCAAGGCCGGACAGCCATATATTCGGAAAGAACGTATATGAGGTGCGCAAGGAGATGGGCAAGCAGCTCGCCCGCGAACACCCCGCGCCGGCGGATATTGTTACCGCCGTGCCCGACAGCGGCGTCGCCGCGGCCATCGGATACGCCGAAGAAGCGGGTCTGCCCTATGGCCAGGGAATGATAAGAAACCACTACGTGGGGCGGACGTTTATAGAGCCCGCCCAGAGCATTCGCCACTTCGGGGTCAAGGTAAAGCTCAATCCGATAAGGGAGGTTCTGGCGGGCAAAAGGGTGGTCGTTGTGGACGACAGCATCGTAAGGGGCAACACCAGCCGCAAGATAATCAAGATGCTCAGGCAGGCCGGCGCCAGGGAGGTGCACATGCGCATCTCCAGCCCCCCCACCGCTTACCCGTGCTACTACGGCATCGATACCCCCACCCGGCGGGAGCTTATCGCGGCCACTCATACAGTCGAAGAAATCAACAGGCACATCACCACCGATACCCTGGGCTATCTCAGCCGGGAGGGAATGGTTAAGGCGGCGGGAAGCCAGGATTTCTGCTGCGCATGCTTCGATGGCGACTATCCCCTGGAGTTCCCGAAAGACCTGGTCGAGCGCCAGATAGACCTGTTCGACCACGGCCACACCGACCAGTGGACCTGAACGTCAACACCTTATCCCACACCCCCTTTTTAATCAATAGGGGGACTTTCGAGGTTTCGACGAGCCGCCCCTATGTTTAATTTTTCAACATCAATTTGTATGATTTGGCCGCGATAATGTCCAAATCTCGCCCCAACCGTTGAATTTTATCTCGCCTTACTATTAACAAACTCATAATAGCCTGATTTTCTTAGAGTTTTGGCACTTATAGGAGCCTTACTAAGCCGGGTTCCAGTGACCCGGTAAGCTTCGAAAGAAAGGGGGCAAATTGTAATATGTAAGATTGCCAATTATGCTTGCTGCTGCTAAGTATAACTTAACTCACTTCGGCAATGAGGGGGGTGTTAAGGAAATAAATTTTTCTTATTCACCCTATTGACAAACACAACGGATTTGCTATACTGAGCCTAGATTTAACTATAGAATAAATGGACACCTTGCTTGAGTGTTATTAAATTTTTCATCGGTTGTAAATGCTCGCCACGTGGCGAAAGGGGATAAGATGAAATTCCCCGGTCAGAGAAAAATCGTGCCCCTATCGAAATCCTGCGAACATACAACGTTGATGCGGAAGTGCGGAGGTTTTTTTACAAGTGTGGGTGAAGAGTATCTGTAACCTTACCCATAAACCATGAGGTTTATAAAAGACTATCACTCTCTAAGTTAAGAAAGGAGAAGTTAAAGTGTCACCTCTAATTTCACCGCATGGCTCGGATAAGCTCATGCCGCTCCTCCTGGAGGGCAAGGAGCTTAAGGAAGAAAAGGAAAAGGCCAAAAAGCTCAGGCAGGTCCCGATGACCTCCCGTGAAACCTCCGACCTCATCATGATGGGCATCGGAGCTTTCACTCCCCTGACCGGTTTCATGGGCAAGGAAGACTGGGAGGGATGCGTCAAGGACATGGCCATGAAAAACGGCTTGTTCTGGCCCATACCCATCACCCTGAGCGCCGAAAAGAAACTGGCCGACTCCATCTCCGACGGCGAAGAAGTAGCGCTCGTGGACACCGAATCCGACGAAATCATGGGTACCATGAAGGTCGAGGAGAAGTACACCATAGACAAGGAGCTCGAGTGCAAGGAAGTCTTCAAAACCAACGAAATGGAGCACCCCGGCGTCGCCAAGGTGATGGCACAGGCCGAGGTTAACCTGGCCGGGCCGGTCAAAGTGCTCAGCGAAAGCCACTACCCCGAAACCTACAAGGAAATCTATCAGCGCCCCGTTGAATCCAGGAAAGTATTCGAGGAAAAGGGGTGGCAATGGGTCGGAGCACTTCAGCTTCGCAACCCCATGCACCGCTCCCACGAGTACCTGGCCAAGATAGCCATCGAGGTGCTGGACGGCCTTTACATCCACCAGCTGGTGGGCAAGCTCAAAAAGGGCGACATCCCCGCCGATGTCCGGGTGAAGGCCATCAACACCCTGGTGGACAACTACTTCGTCAAAGACACCGTTGTAACCGGCGGATACCCCATGGAAATGCGCTATGCCGGCCCCCGGGAAGCCCTGCTGCACGGCGTCTTCCGCCAAAACTTCGGCTGCACCCATCTCATCGTCGGACGCGACCATGCGGGCGTGGGTGACTACTATGGCCCCTTCGATGCACAGAAAATATTCGACGAAATCTCTCACGAAGCTCTCAAGCTCAAACCACTGAACATCGACTGGACTTTCTGGTGCAATAAATGCGTGGGAATGGCCTCCATGAAGACCTGTCCCCACGGCAAGGAAGACCGCCTTATCCTGAGCGGCACCATGCTCCGGAAAATGCTCAGCGAAGGCATGGACGTCCCCGCAAACTTCTCCCGGCCGGAAGTGCTGGAGGTTCTCAGAGAATACTACTCCAACTTGGACGAAAAAGTGGAAGTGAAGCTGCACGGCGCGGCAAGAGGCGATTACGAAAAGAATAAGTAAATTATGCAAAATTACCGGCGAAAGGGTTCGCAAACGAACCGCCGACTGAAGGGAGGTGGACTTAAAGGAGAAGGAGAAGAGGAGTTATTGAGTCTTTTACGGGATTAGGCTATAACGAGGATCGTTTCGCAAGATCCTTAGGAATCAAATTGGCAAAATCAGGAGGTTGTTAAATGCCAAGTTATGTAATCAACGAAAAATGTGACGGGTGCAAGGCTCTTGACAAAACGGCCTGCCAGTACATTTGTCCCAACGACCTGATGGTTCTCAACAAAGACAGCATGAAGGCCTACAACAGGGAACCGGATATGTGCTGGGAGTGCTATAACTGCGTCAAGATCTGCCCCACCCAGGCCGTCGAAGTTCGCGGTTATTCGGACTTCGTCCCCATGGGAGCAACGGTTACACCCATGAGAAGTACCGAAGACATTATGTGGACGGTGAAGTTCCGCAGCGGCCAGCTTAAAAGGTTCAAGTTCCCCATCCGGACAACCGATGAGGGCGCCGCAAAACCGGACGGAGGATGGAACGCGGGCGACGCGGACCTTTCCGACTTCGTGCTCTTCACCGAACCCGAATCCCTGGGGATAAAAGAAGTCCCCACGCTCAAGAAGTAACTAAGGAAGGAGTGTGGAAATGGTGGCAGAATTTGAAAATGTAGAGGTCACTACCGATTTTCTCATCGTCGGTGGTGGTATGGCGGCGTGCGGCGCTGCCGTAGAAGCGGCCTACTGGGCCAATAAAAACAACGTGAAAGTAACCCTGGTTGACAAGGCGGCCATGGACCGCAGCGGCGCCGTGGCCATGGGCCTTTCCGCCATCAACCAGTACATCGGCCTGCAGGAAGGCGACAACACCGTGGACGACTATGTACGGTATGTCCGCCAGGACCTGATGGGCATCGCCCGTGACGACCTGGTCTACAGCATCGCCCGTCACGTGGATTCCACCGTTCACCTGTTCGAAAAATGGGGATTGCCCATCTGGACGGACGAGGACGGAAAGTACGTGCATGAAGGCCGTTGGCAGATAATGATCAACGGCGAATCCTACAAGGTAATCGTGGCCGAAGCCGCCAAAAACGCGCTCGGCATGGACAACATCTACGAAAGGGTGTTCATTACCGAGCCCATCATGGACGGCGACCGAATCGCCGGCGCCGTGGGCTTCAGCGTCCGCGAGGAAAAGTTCTACGTATTCAAGGCCAAGGCCGTGTTGGTGGCCATGGGCGGCGCGGTGCACGTGTTCCGGCCCCGCTCCACCGGCGAAGGCCTCGGCCGCGCATGGTATCCGCCCTGGAACTCCGGCTCCAGCACTTACTTCTGCGCAAAGGCCGGCGCCGAGCTGACCTGCCAGGAAGTGCGGTTCATCCCCGTGCGGTTCAAGGACGGATACGGCCCGGTCGGCGCATGGTTCCTGCTCTTTAAATCCCGCGCCACCAACGCCTTCGGCGGCGAGTACATGGTGGAGCGCGTGGATGAGCTGGAAAACTGGGCGCCCTACGGAAAAACCAAACCCATCCCCGCAAACCTGCGTAACTGGCTGGGTATGCTGGACGTGATGGAAGGCAAAGGCCCCATCTACATGAGGACGGAAGAGGCCATCCAGAAGATAGCCTCCGAGGCCGGCGACGAAAAGGCCGCAAAGAAGAAGCTGAAGGAGCTCGAGGCCGAAGCGTGGGAGGACTTCCTGGACATGACCATCAGCCAGGCGCTCCTGTGGGCTGCCAATGACGTGCAGCCGGAGGAAAAATCCTCCGAAATCGCGGCCGCCGAGCCTTACTTCATCGGCTCCCACTCCGGCGCAAGCGGCGCATGGGTGAGCGGTCCCGAAGACCTGGCCCCGAAAGACTACTTCTGGGGCTACACCAACATGTCCACCGTGAAGGGCATGTTCTGCGCAGGCGACGCAAGCGGCGCCAGCAGCCATAAGTTCAGTTCCGGTTCCTGCACTGAGGGCCGCATCGCAGCCAAAGCCGCGGTGAAGTTCTGCACCGAGAACACCGACCAGCCCAACGTGGAGGCGGGCAAGGTCGAGGAACTCAAGAAGCAGACACTGCAGCCTTTGACGACCTTCGAGGAACACAAGAACCTGACATCCGACCCCGACATCAACCCCAACTACATCCGGCCCAAGCAGTTCATGTTCCGGTTGCAGAAAATCATGGATGAGTACGCAGCGGGCGTGGTTTCGCAGTTCTCCACCAGCAAGCCGCAGATGGAGCGCGCTCTTGAGTTGCTGGCTCTTCTGAAGGAAGACTCCGAGAAACTGGCTGCTGAGAACCTGCATGAGCTGATGCGCTGCTGGGAAAACATGCAGAGGCTGTATCAGGCCGAAGTGCACGTGCGCACCATGCTGTTCCGCGAAGAGACCCGCTGGCCGGGATATTACTTCCGCAGCGATTTCCCGAAAATGGACGAAAACAACTGGAAGGTTTTCGTCAACGCCAAGTACGACCCCGGCTCCGGCGAATGGGAGATGATGAAGAGAGACATCGTCACCATTCTGGACTGATTCCGCTAATTAAATCGAAGCTGCCGATTATAAACCTCCGGGCGCCTGCAAAGGCGTCCGGGGGTATCTGTTCCTTCAAAAAGGATGACAACAATGCCCGAAGACACCCCGAAATGTCCTTACTGCGATGCGCCCATGAAAAAATGGGTAAACCCTCCCAACTCAACCTGGGGAGTCACTTTTCAGTACGTTTGTTTTAACGACGAATGCTCCTATTACGTCCGCGGGTGGGAACACATGATGAACAAGTTTCGAGTGGAAGCCAGCTACAGGTACCGTTACAATCCGAGCACCGGCGAAAAGGGACCGTTGCCGGTGTGGTCGCCTCAGGCCCATAAGAGCAAAGTAATCGACTGACAAAAAAGGCAAAGGTGATAAAAATGGATTCTACCCGCGAAGTGAATGAAAGGAAACAGGAAATTTTAAAAGACTATCCCCGCATGACCAGGCAGGATACCTTCCAATTCGCCTGCCACTCGGGTCTGAACTGCTATAACAAGTGCTGCGGAGACGTCAATATCGTGCTGACCCCGTACGATATCATCCGCATGAGAAAAGCGCTGGAAATGACCAGCGAAGAATTTCTCGCAAAATACACCTTCGTACCCTTCAACAAGGAGCAGCAACTTCCCGTGGTAATGTTGAAAATGAACGAGGACGAGGCGCGAACCTGCCCCTTCGTCAGGGAAGAAGGCTGCATGATATATGGCGACCGACCCTGGGCCTGCAGGATGTATCCCGTCGGAATGGCATCCCCGGGCAAAGGCTCCGCCGAAGGTGACGAGGAATTCTACTTCCTGATGAAAGACCTCCCCTGCGAGGGGTTTGAGGAGTCCAGCGAATGGACCATAGAATCCTGGATGGAAGACCAGGGCGTTGGGGCTTACAACGAAATGGGAGAGTTGTTCAAACAGGTCAGTCTTCACCCGCGCCTCCTCGGAGGTATGGAGCTTACCCCGTCGAAAGTGGAAATGTTTTACATCGCCTGTTACGACGCGGACAAGTTCCGCAGGTTCATATTCGAAACCAAGCTGCTGGACAACTTCGAGGTTGAGCCACAAGTGCTGGAGGCCATTGAAAAAGACGATATCGAGCTCTTCAAATTCGGTATAAGGTGGTTGAAGTTCTCCGTTTTCGGAGAACAGACCATGCAACTTAAACAGGAAACCATAGACTTGCGCAAGGTGGCCAAGTCGCCAAAATCTTCAGGGTGAAAATGGAGTTGCCATGAGTTCCTATTCCAAACGTATCTTAGTTGTGGGTGGGGGCATCAGCGGCATAAGCACCGCCCTCGAAGCCGCCGAGGCCGGTTACGAAGTGTTTATCCTGGAAAAGGAACCTTCCCTGGGCGGGAGGGTCGCCCGCATGGAAAAATACTTCCCCAAGCTATGCCCCCCATACTGCGGCATGGAAATTAACTTCAAGCGCATCCGCCGTAACCCGGCAATACGATACTTTACGCTGGCGGAGCTGGAAAAGGTCACCGGCTCGCCCGGGGCTTACGAAGTGAGCATCAAGCAAAAACCACGCTACGTGAACGAAAACTGCACCGCTTGCGGAAAGTGCGTCGATGTCTGCCCCGTGGAGAGGTCGGATGATTTCAATTACGGAATGAAAAACAACAAAGCAATCTACAGCCCCCACGAAATGGCCTTCCCGCCCCTGCACGTCATCGACGACACCGTCTGCAAGGGTTCCGAATGCGCCAAATGCGTCGAGGTCTGCCCGTACGACGCCATCGAGCTGGACCAGAAACCGAGCTCCTTCAAAATCGACGTCGGCTCGATAGTAATCGCCACAGGATGGCAGCCTTACGACATGTCCAAACTGGACCTCTTGGGCTCCGGCCAGTATAAAAACGTCATCTCCAACGTGATGATGGAACGCCTTGCGGCGCCCAACGGCCCCACCGCCGGCAAAATTCAAAGGCCGGGGGACGGAAAGGACGTATCAAAGGTGGCCTTCGTGCAATGCGCCGGCAGCCGGGACGAAAACCATCTGCCATACTGCTCCGGAGTATGCTGCCTGGCCACTTTGAAGCAAACCACTTACATCCGCGAGCGAAACCCGGAGGCGGAAATTACCGTCTTCTACATCGACCTTCGCGCCAGGGGCAAGTACGAAGACTTGCTGATTACGGTTCAAAACGACGATAAAACGAAGCTTCAAAAAGGCAAGGTCGCAAAGATAGAAGAAGACCCCGCCACCGGAGACCTGATGGTCACAGCCGAAGACACCCTTACCGGCGACAAGATTACCGATTCCTTCGACATGGTGGTGCTCGCCACGGGCATGGTTCCCAACGGTATACCTTCCGGCGTTATCTCGGACCTGAGGTACGACGAGTACGGCTTCGCCAACCCCGTCCAGGAAGGGGGCGGCATTTTCTCCGTTGGAGTGGCCAAGAAGCCCACCGATGTCGCCACTTGCGTTCAGGATTCCACCGGCGCGGCCATCAGGGCCATACAAGCTGTGATGAAGGGAGGCCTCACAAATGGATAAGAAAATCGGCGTATACATCTGTACCGGATGCGATATAGGCGACTCCCTTGACATAGAAGCTTTGTCCAAGGTCGCCAAAAAAGTAAAAGCCCCCGTCTGCAAAAACCACCCGCACCTTTGTGGACAGGAAGGTCTCGACCTCATTAAGGCCGACATTGAAAACGAAGGCGTAAACACGGTGGTGATTGCCGGCTGCTCGCCGCGGGTGAACATCAACACCTTCATCTTCGATAATGCGCCCTTTGTCGAGAGAGTGAACCTGCGGGAACACGTGGTTTGGAGCCACGAGCCCAACAACGAGGATACCCAGGCCCTGGCCGAGGATTACCTGCGCATGGGCGTGGCCAAGATGAGGAAAATGGAAGAGCCCGTGCCCGAGCCGCAGGACATAGACCGCACCATACTGGTGGTGGGTGGCGGCTTCGCAGGGATGCACGCGGCACTTAACTCCGCCGATGCGGGATACAAAGTTGTCCTCCTGGAGAAGGAAGATTCACTCGGCGGGTACATGAAAAAACTCTACAAGCACTACCCCATGGACGCGCCGTATACCGAGCTCAAGGAAAACAACACCGACGCACTCATAGAAAAAGTCAACGCCAACCCCGATATTACCGTTTACACCGGCGCTTCCATAAAGAAAATATCGGGCGCCCCGGGTATGTTCGACGGAACCTTCGACGTGGGCGGGCAGGAAGTAACCCACAAGCTCGGGGCAATCCTCATGGCCACCGGCTCCAAGCCGTACGACGCCAACAACCTCGGACATCTGGGTTACGGAAAATCCGCCGACGTTATTACCAACGCCCAGATGGAAGAGTTGGCCGCCAAAGGTTCGCTCACCCGCCCCAGCGACGGCAAGCCGGTGGAAAGCGTAGTATTCGTGCAATGCGCCGGCAGCCGCGACCCCGAGCACCTTCCGTACTGCTCGGGCCACTGCTGCATGACAACCCTCAAGCAGGCCCGCTACGTGCGCGAGCTCAACCCCGAAGCCAGGGTCTACATCGTCTACAAGGACATCCGGACCCCCGGCCACTACGAAGACTTCTATCGGCAAATACAGGACGACCCGATGATATTCCTTACCAAGGGCGATGTTACCGGCGTCAACACCGATGGAGGAGAGCTGGTGGTGGAGGCCGACAACACCCTCATTGGAAAACAAATCGGCGTTCCGGCTGACATGGTGGTGCTGGCCACGGGGCTGGCGCCCAACAGTGCCGACAGCGAATCCATCCGAATACTGGAAGACGCCAAGGCCATCGTCGAAAAGGGCGAAGCGGGAGCGCAGCTCGAAGAAGCCAAGCAGAACCTCGAAAAATACAAGGGCCTCGAAGGCACCGAGATACTCCATCTGGAATACCGGCAGGGTCCCGACCTGCCCGTGCTCAGGTACGGCTTCCCCGACTCGCACTTCATCTGCTTCCCCTACGAAACCCGCCGTACCGGCATATACGCCGCCGGCACCGTCCGGTCGCCTATGGACGCCCAGCAGGCTTACGACGACGCGGCCGGGGCGGCGCTCAAGACCATCCAGTGCCTCGAGCTTACATCGAAGGGCCAGGCGGTGCATCCGCGCTCGGGCGACACTTCGTTCCCGGATTTCTTCCTTCAGCGCTGCACCCAGTGCAAACGTTGCACGGAGGAATGCCCGTTCGGAGTGTTGAACGAGGACGTGAAGGGCACCCCGCTGCCCAACCCCACTCGATGCCGCCGTTGCGGCGTGTGCATGGGCGCATGTCCCGAGCGCATCGTCAGCTTCAAGGACTACAGCGTGCCCATGATAGCGGACATGATTAAGGCGATAGAGGTGCCCGACGAGGACGAGGAAAAATGGCGCATCCTCGGAATCTTCTGCGAAAACGACGCCTACCCCGCCCTGGACATGGCCGGCGCCAACAAGCTGCAATGGGACCCCGACGTCCGGATAATACCGGTACGGTGCCTCGGTTCCACCAACATCATCTGGATTGCCGATTCCCTCTCTAATGGCATCGACGGCATCCTGCTGGTGGGATGCAAGTACGGAGACGACTACCAGTGCCACTTCATACAGGGCAGCGAGCTTGCCAACCGCAGGATGAGCAACGTTCAGGAAACACTCGACCGGCTGGTGCTGGAAAGGGAGCGGATAAAGCTGGTGGAGCTCAGCATCGGCGACTTCCAGCAGCTTCCGGACATTATCCGGGAGTTCAAGGAAGAGCTCGAGCAAGTAGGATTCAACCCATATAAGGAATTTTAGGAGATATAATCATGGCGGAGCGAATCCTGGTAAGACCCGACGACGATTTCGTTAAAGAGATAGTGGACAGCGGCGGCGAGTCCCTGAAAAAATGCTTTCAGTGCGGAACATGCAGCGTCGTGTGCACCATATCCCCGGAGAAGTCCACTTTTCCCCGCAGGGAGATGATATGGGCCCAGTGGGGACTAAAGGACAAACTCGCGCAGGACCCCAACGTATGGCTTTGCCACCAGTGCAACGACTGCTCCACATACTGCCCCAGGGGCGCCAAGCCGGGAGACGTGTTCGGCGCCCTGAGGATGATGCAGATTCGGGAGCTGAGCTTCCCCGGGTTCATGGCCAAAGCCGTCAGCCAGCCCAAGTTCCTGGTGCTTCTATTGGCCTTTCCGGCGGTGCTCCTGTTGCTGTCGCTTGTGCTCATGGGCAACCTGCACATACCCGAAGGCCCTGTGCACTACGCGGAAATGTTCAGCCACACCTTTTTGAACATCTTCTTCACTGCATTCGTGGCGCTGGCCGGCCTTTCCTTCCTTGGTGGAATTGTGAAGCTGGCAAAAGGCATGTCGAAGGACAAGCCGCCGGTGGACTGGGGCAAGTTCGTCTCCAAGGGCCTGCTTCCGGCCATCAAGGACATACTCGCGCACAATAAGTTTAACCAGTGCACCACCACCGACTGGCGATACATCGCCCACATGCTGTTGCTGTTCGGGTTCATCGGCCTGCTGATAACAACGGCGGTGGCCGTGGTGTACATACTCTTCGGCCTCGATTACCCGATGGCCATTTACAACCCGTTTAAAATATTGGGCAACCTGAGCGCCATCGCGCTGTTCGTGGGAGTTTCCTGGGTTATATACCGGCGTTACATGGCCGACCAAGACGACTCGCCGGGCGCGGGCAAGAGCAGTTACTTCGACTGGGTGTTCGTCTGGATACTCTGGCTGGTGGCGCTTACCGGTATAATTACCGAAATCCTGAGGCTGACCGAAACCGCCAGTATCGCTTATTACGTCTACTTCGCGCACCTGGTGGTGGTGTTTTTCCTCCTGGTTTACAGCCCGTTTTCCAAGTTCGCCCACTTCGCCTACCGCACGGTGGCAATGGCGTATTCTTATTACGACCAGGAGCGGGAGGCGGAAGCGCCGGCGGCTTCGCAGGCAACGGCGCAGGCCGCTGCTTCGGAATAAGCGGTTAACTTCTTCGCGAAAAATTATGCCCCGCCTCCCCGAAAAAGGAAGGCGGGGTTTTTGTTTTGAATCGCCACAAAAACTGAAAAACTGAATGCAGTCTTTGCCAAACTCGGCGATTGTGCTTAAATTTTTATATTAGCCCTTTGAAAGGAGTTATTGGTAAAATGACCGAGAAAGCCTTAAAAATCGTGGTGATAGGAGGAGTGGCGTGCGGCCCGAAGGCCGCCGCCAGAGCACGCAGAGTCAACCCCGATGCCGAAATCACAGTCGTGGAAAAAGGACGGTATGTATCATACGCAGGCTGCGGCCTGCCGTATTACATCGCGGGGGCGGTGCCGGAACTCGAAGGGCTGATGACCACCAGCTCGGGGGCGCTTAGAGACCCCGGGTTCTTCGAGAAAAACAAAGCCATTCGCGTTCTTCTGGGCACTGAAGCTCAACAAATCGACCGCGAAAATAAGCAGGTGAAAGTGAAAAACCTGGAAACCGGCGACACGGACACTCTGGATTACGATAAGCTGGTAGTGGCCACCGGCGCCGAGCCGATTGTGCCGCCCATCGAGGGAATGGAACTGGAAAAAGTGTACAAGCTGCGCAATCCGGAGGACGCGCAGACGCTTCGGGAGAAAATCGAAGCCGGCGAGGCGGAACGGATATGTCTCGTAGGCGCCGGAAGAGTGGGCCTGGAAACCCTGGACGCCTTCGAGGCCCAGGCGGTGGACGCCACCGTGGTGGAGCTGACCGACCAGGTGCTCCCTACCCTGCTCGACCCGGAAATGGCAGACTACGTCACCACGGAGCTGAAGAAAAATATAAACCTGCTTTTGGAAGAGAAAGTCCTCAAACTGGAGGGCGACTCTAACGGCGCAGTTAACAAGGTGGTCACGGACAAGCGGGAAATCGAGGTGGACGCGGTGCTGGTTGGCGTGGGAGTGAAACCCAACGTGGAGCTGGCCAAGAATGCCGGGCTGGAGCTTGGCCCCACCGGCGCCGTCGCGGTGGACGAGCACATGCTGACAAGCGACCCGGACATATACGCGGGTGGCGACTGCGCGGAATGCAACCACCTGGTCACCGGAAACAAGGTTTACAACCCCCTTGGCTCCGTGGCCAACCGCCACGGGCGGGTTATAGGCAGCAACGCCGCCGGCCTTGATGAAACCTTCCCCGGCGTGCTGGGAACAAGCGTGTTGAAAACGCTCGGCACAAACATAGCCAAGACCGGCCTCAGCGAGACCGAAGTTCGCGAGATGGGCTACAAAGTGCACACAAGCCTGATTCCCGCGGGCGACAAGTCTCACTTCTTCCCCGGCGGCAAATACGTGCTTCTCAAGCTGGTGGCGGACGCCGGCAGCCGGAAAGTCCTGGGCGCCCAGGCCGTGGGGCCGGGAGACGTGGTGAGGCAGATAGACACCGTCGCCACGGCAATCACCTTCGGCGCCACTGCCGACCGGGTGGCCAACCTTGACCTTTGTTACGCTCCGCCCTTCGGCAGCGCCATTAGCAACGTGGCGCACTCGGCCAACGCCGTGCGCAACAAAATGGACGGCCTGGTTTCCGGAATTTCGGCGAAAGAATTGCTCGAAAAAATCAAGAAGGGCGAGGATTTTGTGCTTTTGGACATCAGGAAGCCCGGGGAGGCGGAAAAGGCCACCGTAAACTTGAAAGATACCCTGTTCATACAGCAGGAGGAGCTCAAGGATAAAACATCCGAATTGCCCGCTGACAAGGATATTGTCGTGGGATGTCAGGTGGGAGTACGCGCTTACGATTCAGCACGGGCCGTTCTGTCGAAATCCGGCTGTAAACAAATTAAAGTTCTGGACGGCGGCTGGCACGTGTGGTTCGGTTGCGGTTACGACGAATAAATCTTCCCCCTTTCAAAGAAAACAAAAGCGCCGCTCTCCATTTTACAGGCGGGCGGCGCTTTTAACTTGTTCTCTTTCGGGAACGCCTTTTTATGTCTCCTGTACGGTAATAGCTTCTTCAGGGCAGGTTTCGATGCAGCTTTCGCATCCGGCGCAGTCGTCGTTGACCACGACCGCCTTTTCGTTTTCGACACCCAGCACTTCGTTGGGGCAAATATCGACGCATTCACTGCAACCCTGGCACTTTTCTTCGTCAATCGTTACAATCCACATTCATCTTTCCTCCTTACAGTTTTTTGCCCTCCTGATTTATCCATGCTCCGCTATGATTTCCCGCAATTTTTCTGCGTCCGCAGCTCGGAAACATCCATAAACGCGGCTCCCGCCGGAAACCTTCTTTTCCAAATTTTTGGATGAGCCGGCTATGTTCGGGATTCAAGCTTAAATCCCCCCTCGCCTGGCTCGTCAAGGCAAAAAGCGGAGCCTCTTAAACTAAGGCGCTGCGGGCACAACTAACCCCACAGCGCCCGTTTGTTAACTATAGCGGCGTGCTCGTCGGTTTGTTTAGACGCAACCGGTAGGCTTGGGCAGACCCGCCACTTTGCAGGCTCCCTTTGCCGGGCCGCTTGGGAACATCTGGTAGATGTACTTAAGGTCGAACCCTGTTTCCTTGCAGAGCTTGCGGATCATGGGCGCGATCTGGAACTTCAGGTAATAATCCCTGAGATAGTTCACCAATTTCCAGTGGTCCTCGGTCATCTCGGTAACGCCCTCGGTTTCAGCCAGAGCCTTGGCTACTTCTTCGTCCCACTGGTCGGGGTCCTGAATGAAACCATCCTCGTCGACTTCCATTTCTTTTCCAGCCAGATTCATCGTTGCCATCGCAACTACCTCCTTTTTTGCCCTTGTAGCCTGGGCGATAATGGTTTTATTTTTACCGGATAAGGCTTGTAAGCATTGCCACCGGTGATTTCCCAGGCGTCGGTTTGTTTGTTTTTCCGGATGCTTGCATGAGCTTCCGGTTCTCATATTTGCAGCGGACGAATTTTCCGCTTCTCCACGCTAACCTCATCCCTCAGGTCATTGGACCGATATCAACACTATCTTCTGCTGAAATATTGAATTTCCGGTTTGCGGCTGTCTTTTCGTATCTTATGGTTATCGGGTGAGCGTGTTTGCTTGCTGAATTTTTAAACGCTCTGCCGGCGGCAACTATACCGCTCGCCCACCCATTGCAGCCGTAAACATCGTGCATATGAGAATATAAGCCTAAAATGTTGCCGATGCAAACCCCGTCGAACTCTCCGTCGAACCCCCGGCCTCTCAAGTTTTTCAATGCCAGCTCCATCGAGTCGCGTTTCCAGGTCAGCACCCGTGAGTAATGAAACTCGTGCCCCCTTAAACTTTTACCCACTTCAAAAAACGGATTCGGGCACGTTACTTCCAACTCGGTATATCCGTGCCCCTGTGGTTTTTTGCAGAACTCGTAAGTTATGGGCAAAGCTCCCGTCATGGGATAAGTCCGACCCCGATACTCTATGCTCTCCCCCAAATACATCACGCCGCCGCATTCGGCATATATGGGCAATCCGCCTTCGGCGGCCTTTTTAACCTCCCGACGGAACCGGTAGTTTGCAGCCAGTTTTTCCGCCATGGTTTCGGGAAAGCCCCCGCCTATGTAAAGGGCGTGGATGTCGGGCAATTCAGTGTCGGCCAGCGAATTAATCTCCACGATTCGGGCACCCGCCCTTTTCAGCGAGTCCAGGTTTTCGGGGTAGTAAAACGAGAAAGCGGGGTCTTTTATCACCCCGATTCTTACCGGTTCTTTATACTGCACGGAAGGGACTCTGCTAACCGCTTCGCATTCCAACTCCGGCACATCCTGAGCCAGCTTGTTCAATGCTTCGATGTCCACATGATTTGCGACCAACTCGGCGGCTGCTTCCACCGCTTCCTCTGCCGCCTCGTGCTCGAGCGGCATCACCAGCCCCAGGTGCCTTTCCGGAAACGGGAAATCACTGAGCTTCGGCAAGGCTCCCATCACCGGCAAGCCGGTTTCCCTTTCTATGCAGCGCGAGACGGTATCCGAATGGCGCCGGTTTGCCACCCGGTTGAGCACTACCGCCGCAATTTTCACATCGGGGTCCAACACGCGGCATCCGGCGACCATCGCCGCAGCGGTGCGAGTGGTCTTGGAGCAATCCACTATAAGAACCACCGGGGCTTCCAAAAACTTGGCGAGCTCGCCGGTGGAATAAGTCCCGGCCTCGTCCAGGCCGTCGTGAAGACCCCGGTTACCTTCAATAAGGGCCAGGTCTCCGCAGCGGGAAACGTCGATAAAGGAGTTCAGAACGTAATTCTTGGCGGCCAGGTAAGTGTCGAGCGTGCGGCACCGGCGCCTTGCGGCGAGGGTGAGCCATCCGGAATCTATGTAATCCGGCCCCTTCTTGAAAGGAACCACGTCCAACCCGCTATTGTGCAATTGACGGGCCAGGCCGAGCGACAGCACACTCTTGCCGGAACTGCCGCGGATTCCGGCGATTACCAACCTTCCGGTCTGGGAACTTTCAACAGGCAAGGTCTTTTCTCACTCGATAGCCAAAGAGACAAGGGTAAGAGGCGGCGGCATCGATGAAACCGCCGCCTTCCCGTTGACTCCGTTTACCGGCTTATCCTTACCACCTGAACTGAGTGGTGTTGCGGAAAGTAACCTGGGCCAGGGTGAAGTCGTCGATGTGTTTGTCGCCGAACTCGATGCCGGTCTTCTCGAAGAATTTTTCCCAGCCTATGCGCTCTATCCACTCACCCACACGCTCGTGCTTGTTGGCGCCTTCGGCGTAAGTTTCCACTATATTCTTGATTGCATCCACCGTCTCCGGCCACCTGGGCGGAGTGTTCGGTAGAAACGGAACAGCCAGTTTCGAAAAAGCGGGGCCGCTGCGAGCGTTGCTCACCTTGCCTCCGACCCACAGCGATATTCCGTCGCCCTCGGGGTCGGCCATGGGCAATGCGGGGCACATGGTGTAGCAGTTGCCGCAATACATGCACCGCTCCTCGTTGACCTGCACGCCCTTGGTCTTGGGGTCCGGGCGAATGGCCAGCGTGGGGCAGCTCGCCACGGTGCTGGGAACCTCGCAAATCTTGGGCAGCTTCTCGTTCTTCACCACCGGCGGAAGCCTGTGGATGCCCAGGATGGCGATGTCCGAGCAGTGCACGGCGCCGCACATGTTAAGGCAACATGCCAGCGCGATGCGGACCTGAGCGGGCAGCTTATGGTCGACGAAGTACTCGTAAAGCTCATCCATCACGGCTTTCACCACGCCGCTGGCGTCGGTGGCCGGCGTATGGCAGTGCACCCAGCCCTGGGTATGCACGATGCTGGTGATGCTGTGACCGGTGCCGCCGACCGGGTATTCGCGGTCTTTGAGGTCCTTGAGCAACGGCTCGAGCTGGTTCTCTTCGCTCACCAGGAACTCCACGTTGTGCCGGCTGGTGAACCTGAGATGACCGTTGCAGTACTTGTCCGCAAGCTCGGCGTACTCCCTTATCCGGTCGGTGCATACCAGCCTTGCGCCGCCCACGCGCACGCTCCATATTTTGTCTCCGCTTTCGGAAACGTGCAGGAGGACGCCGGGCTTTACGATTTCGTGATACTTCCATTTCCCGTAGTTATTTTTAATTACGGGCGGAAGAAACTTTCTGAAATCAGGGGGTCCTATATCGGTTTGTCCAGCCATTGTTATCCCTCCTCGAAGAATGCGGTGCGCTCGGGCACTTCCTCCGGCCACCAGAACACATAGGGGTTATACCGCGGGGTGCTTATCATCCTCGGGTCGGGTTCGATTTCCATTTCCTTCAGGAAAGTTCTCATGCCGACCCGGAGAATAAGCTCCCCGATTCTTTCACGGAACTTGGCGTTCTCATCCCACCAATCCCACATCTTGTCGATGAAGTCCTTCAGTTCCTCGTAAGGCGACTCCAGCTTGTAGAAGGGGAAGATGACGCTGGAAAGCTGAGCGCCCATCAGGATGGGAGCCTTGCCGCCCATCAGGATGGTTGCGCCGGTGTCGGTCCCGGGCCTCAGCGCCTTGGGCATCAGGTTGATGCAGTGCATGCAGCGGGTGCAGTTGGCGTTGTCAATCTTGAGCTCGCGCTTTTTCTCGTCGTAACTCATGCACTGGGTGGGGCACATGTCCACCACTTCCGTCTGAATGTCAATCTTGTCCGCGTAATCGGCGACCGCATCCTTGTCGATGCGGATGTCGTCGCGCCATGTCCCGATGTAGCTCATGTCGGCGCGGGCGATTGCGGCCACGCAGTCGTTTGGGCAGCCGGAGAACTTGAACTTGAACTTGTAGGGCCACATCGGCCTGTGAAGCTGGTCCTGGAACGTGTGAGTCAGGTCGTTGCAGATGTCCAGGGTGTCGAAGCACGCCCATTCGCACCGGGCGGGGCCCACGCAGGCGCTGGGGGTGCGCAGCGCCGAGCCGGAACCTCCGAGGTCCCAGCCGTTCTCGCTCATCTCGTCAAACAGCGGCTGGAGACTGTCGGTATCCGTTCCGAGAAGAATGATGTCGCCGGTGGAGCCGTGGAAGTTGGTCATCCCGCTGCCCCACTTGTCCCACAGGTCGCATATGTTCCGTAGAGCGTCGCTGGTATAGAACCAGCCGGTGGGCATGTTGACGCGAAGGGTGTGGAAGTGTCGCACACCCGGGAAAAGGTCGGGACGGTCGGAGTAACGACCGATGACGCCTCCGCCATATCCCATGACACCCACAATTCCGCCGTGTTTCCAGTGGCCAATCTTTTCCTTGAAGGAAAGCTCCAACTGCTTGAGAAGATCCAGCGTAGCCGGCCTCTTCTCCGCAGCCATCTTAATGTCCTTCACAAAGCTTGGCCACGGCCCCTTCTCGAGGTCGTCAAGAAGAGGAGTTTCCGATTCAGCCATTTCCTACTCCTTCCTTTTTGAAATTTACATCCCTAGCCTTGCCTGCCGCCCGCCGGCAATCCCGGCCACAGCGGCGCCTTTACCTTATTTAAACGCTTATCTCTTGAAAACTTTCAACCGCATCAAGACCCCCTGAAACGCGAAACGACCACCACCACTGAATCGCGCCGACGGATTTCGTGAAGATTCCTTAAATCTCTCTTGCCAAACGATGAAAATTTTAATAAATCTCTCTTGCGGTGTCTATTAATTCTATAGTTGCCAACTTTAGCCCCATAGTAGCAACTCTGGCGCATTTGTCAATAGGGGGCGAAAAAAACCAGCCCCGAATTTACTGGATTATTTAGCATATATACCAATATTTTAACCCCTATAAGCCCATTACTGAGCAGGTATTTCATAAGGAAACTATCTGCCGAACAAGCCGAAAATATGGCCTTTTGCAAGTTCCAAAGCTTAAAAACCACCAATTTATATGTTGAATTATTCAACGGTAGGCGGGTCGGGCTCTTAAATCGGGGAGATTGTTTACATCATCAATCGGCCTTCTGTGCATATAAGACCATGCTTTTGGGGAAAAAGTAGTTGAGAAATCCCTCCACTTTCCGCATAAAAGGGCTTACGCTGGCCGCCACAAGCATTTTATGGTAGGCCTTAGGGACGGCGGCGTCATAGTCGTGAAGCCCGAATATGCACCTGAGTATCCAGTATGGTGTGTGGATGGAGTGAGCGAAGCTTATATCGTAAATACTCAAGTTTTCCGAGGTGATTTTACGGGCCAGCTCGTGGGGGTTGTATATCCGGACGTGCCCTCCTGGGGTGTTAAAATATTCATCCGATAGCAGCTTGTAGACCCTTTCACTGAACCACGTGGGCACGGTGACGGCGGCTTTGCCGCCCGGTTTGAGCACCCTCACCAACTCCCGCAGGGCCCCCACGTCCTCGTAAAGATGTTCCATAACCTCGGCTATAATGACCCTGTCGAAAAATCCGTCCTCGAAGGGCAGGTTGAAAATATCGCCCTGAAAGGCCACGTACCGGCCCTTTATATACCCCTGGTCACGCCTGTCCCATACTCCCAACCTTACCGCCTCAAGCTCCTGTCGGCACATGTCGGTCGCCCATACTTGTGAATTTTCGGCCAGGGCCCGGAAAGTGTGCCTGCCGCCGCCGCAACCGGCGTCCAGCACCCTGTGTCCTTCCTTAATATCCAGCTTGTCGAAATCGACGGTAAGCATGCCTTTAACTCGCTCGCCTGGCCAGCACCTCCTCATAAACCTTCTCGGTCATGGCGGCCACTTTCTTCCACGAGTAATTTTCCCGTATACGCCGCTGCCCCTTTTCCACCATGCTTTTACGCTCGCCGGGATTATCCAGAAGCCGCGAGATTGCCTCGGCCAGGGCTTTCGGCGCCTGGGGAGGCGCCAGCAGGCCGGTTTCTCCGTGCTCGATAATCTCCGGCAAAGCCCCCGCCTTCGACGCCACAACACCGCTGCCGCACAGGGTGGCCTCCAGCGCGGGCAGCCCGAAGCCTTCGTAAATGGAAGGCATCACGGTCACCGCCGCCTTCGAGTACTGCTCGATAAGCTCTTCCCCGCTAAGCTTACCGGTAAAAAACACCCTGTCCCGAAGCCCCAGCTCCTTTATCCATATCCACGCCCACCAGCGGTTGGTGTCGTCCACCACAATCAGCTTCACCCTCTCCGGCAGAAGCTTTAGCGCACGCAAGAGATAAAGGAAACCCTTCTGGGGGCTGTCTGTATAGCCCACGAAAAGCAGGGAATCGGGGTCACGCTCGATACCGGGCCTCGGGTAAAACGCGTCCACGTCAAGCCCGTTGCTTACTATCCGAATCCGGTGCGGTTTCACCCGGAAATCGGCCTTCAGCTCGTGGCGGCCCGCTTCCGTGGAAGTGAGCACCATATCTAAATGCCGGGCCACGAAAGCCTGCATGAGCACCGGAAAAAATTCCACCGCCCCCATGACGTCCACGAAACCCTTGTCCGGCTGATTGATGCTGGCCTTCAAATCCACGCTCAACGGGTGGTGAACGGTGCTGACCACCGGCAAACCCATCATCCTGAGCGGAAGAACACCGTAACCCAGGGTCTGCACGTCGTGAATCATGTCGAAGCGCTTGCCGTTTTTCATCAGGCTGACCATAGTTTTCAGCGCGCGGAGGCTGAAAGCCACCGGCTCCGACAGAAACCCCAGCTTTCTGTACATTATTTCCAGCATGTTTACGGGATGGAAAGCGGTAAGGGGGTTTTCTTTGGGCAGCCAGTTTTTGTGCCACCCCCAGAAATGGTGGTTTATTTCCCGGCGCACATCGGCCCAGGGCATGTCGTCGGTGTAGGGCGGCCCGATGATGGCGGTGATTTCATGTCCCCGGCGAGCAAGCTCCCGGCTGAGCTGGTACAGAAAAATGCCCTGCCCCCCGGAATACATGTTCCCGCGGTAGGAGAGAAAACATATCCTCATGGCGAGCCGAAGTTACCGTTATTTGTCATCGGGAGGCGCTTCCGTCTTGAGCATCACTATCGTCCAGCCTATCCAGAAACCCAGCGCCAGTACCCCGAGAGTTATTATCGCCACCGGAATGGCCAGCGCCCAGTAACTCTTACTCAAAACACCCACTATGAAAAGGGTGGCCACTATTACTATGCATATGCAGATTATAAAGCCGTAAAGTCTAGACCTGTCCATAGTTTACTCCCTTTCCGGGAATTGTTGCCTCTGCGAACGCAAAGGATACTAACCCATAACCCCTTTGCTGACAAGCCCGACGGGAAAAAGGGTTACACACTCCCGGCGCGCTTTTGTTTAACTCTTTCAGGGTAAAGGAGGAGAATGCGGCTCTGACTCCTGCCCGGGGTAATTACGCCGGGCTATTATATTTATCCCTTTCAGGGCAAGCATGAGCAAGGCTGGAGCGGTAAGGCTCCGGCCAAGGCTGCCGTAGGCGGGCCTTCTGAGTTCTTAGAAGGGAGCTAATGTTTTTTGCCATCAGAGGTTTTTTTGAATGTGTAGGCGGGGAAGGTAACCCGGAAGGTGGTGCCTTTTCCGGGCGTTGTTTTGACTCGTATGGAGCCCTTGTGCTTCTTGACGATGTCCTGCACTATACTCAGCCCCAGGCCGGTTCCCTGGCCACGGGGCTTGGTGGTGTAGAAGGGCTCGAATATTCTTTCCGATTTTTCCGAGTCCATCCCCGGCCCGTCGTCCGATATTTCCAGTACCGCATTGTTTTTGCCGGTTTTGTATGATTTGATGTATATATTTCCGCCTCCCTGGTTTTGCAGGGCGTGGCTGGAATTTGCCGCCAGGTTTATCACAACCTGCTGAATCTGGCCCGATATTCCCCATAAGACGGGCGACGGCTCCTCCAGTTGTTTGTTGATTTTCACCTTCCCCCTGGTAAGGTCGTACTCGGCGATGTTGAGGGCTTCGTCTATTACGCGGTTAAGCGGTACCGGCTCCATTTCTTCGTAATCGGCACGGGAATAATCCAGGAGGTTGTTGACCAGGCGTTCCAGCCTGTCCGCCGATTCCAGTATCATCTTCGCGTGCCGGCTCTCTTCCTGCGCCTCCTTGCGCTTTTTCAGATTCTGATACAACAACTCTGCGTAGGAAGATATGGAGGTGAGGGGGTTATTCAGCTCGTGGGCTATGCCCGCTGCCATCTGCCCGACGGTAGCCAGCTTGGAGGATTGTGCCAGCTGGCGCTCCAGCAGCTCCCTGTCGGTAAGGTCGTATCCGACGAAGATGTACTGAAGTATCCTTCCCTTCAAATCGTGCACCGCCATGGAATTGAAGAAGGTTTTTACTTTTCTTCCGTCTTTGGTTTTCAGGTTAACTATAAAGCTGGTGGTTTCCTTTCCGTCTTTAATCCGGTTCCAGACCTCCATGGCTTTTTCTTCCATGTCGTACTCTTTCCATACCTCAATAGCTCTTCTTCCCACCATTTCCTCTTTTGGAAATCCCAGCACGTGCTCGACGGTGTCGTTCCAGAGGGTGATTATACCGTCGGGACTCATGACGATAATCATGGCGCTGGCGTTTTGAAGTATGTTTTCCTGTGTGCGCTCGAGGAAGCACGCCTGGTCGAAGAGCCTGAGGTTGTTAATGGAAACCGCCATCTGCCTGGCCACGAGCACCAAGAGGTCGAGGTCGTCGGACGGGAAGGGGTTTGGCTGTTCGTTTTCCGCTATCATCAGGCCCAGCCGGTTTTCGCCCATTTTGAGCGGAATCATAAGCGCCGCGCGCGCATCCGGCAGGAAGCTGTCGTACCGCTTTACCCTTTTCAGGTCCCGGTAATAGATATAGTCCTTTTTGGTGTTGAGCCAGCTCTTCATCTTTCCCTGTATGGGATAACCGCCCTCGGGGATAACTTCGCGCGTTTTGCCCGTCACGCTCGCCGGCAGCAGCTTGTTTTCGTAGGAATCGATAAGGAGCACGGCGATTTCCGTTGACGGAAACAGCTCCTTGACGTTATTAACGTACAGAGCGGCCACCTCGCTTTCCTTCATGTCTATCCGAAACATTCTCCCGGCCCTCAGCAGCGCTTCCATGTAGCCGGTTTTCCGCGCCAGGTCCTCGTTTCTGTCTTTCAATTCCTCCACAAGCAGGGTGTTTTCCAGGGCTACTGAAAACTCGTCCGCAATCTGCTTGAATAAGTTGAAATCCTCCTCGCTGAAAGCTTCGGGTTGGTGACTTCCGACGTTGATGGTTCCGAACACCCTTTCTCCGTGCATTAGGGGCATGTTCATGGCGCTCCGGGAGCCTCGGCCGGCAGCGCCTTCATCATCGATATGAAGGCTCTCCATTTGCCGGAAATCTTTTACCAGTCGGGGTTTGCCGTTTTCTATCATCTTCCGGGAGAATGTCCCTTCCAGCGGGAAGGAGCCGTGTCGCGGAATGGGGTATTGTCCCGGGTTGAGCACCCAGTATTCCAGCGAGCCGTTTTTTACCAGCCCTATGGTCAAAACGTCGTGCTCGATAATCCCGGCCATCTCTTCCCGTAGTATCCGGGTAATGCCTTTGAATCCCGAGCCTTCGACCGAAGCTCTGGCAATTCGATGCATGGCCTGCAGTACTTTCCTTCTCCGCGCCGCCTCCTCCGACAGCCGTTTCTCCTCAGTGACGTTCCTGCCTATCCCGACAATGCCGTTTATGTTTCCTTCCGCGTCAAAAACGGGCACAGCGTTCCACAGTACCTCGACAGTGCTCCCGTCTTTTATATTCAGCTTGCTGGACAGGTTTTCTATATTCGCGCCGGTTTTCAGGCTTTCAAGCACCTGGCGAAAATCTTTCCTTTCTTCGTCACCGCCGCGCCCGAAGACCTCGAATACGCTCTTGCCCAGCACTTCGTCCCTGGAATATCCCGAAAGCTCTTCGGCGGCCTTGTTGAAAAGCACCAGGTCAGCCGAAAGGCTCACGGCGACGACGGGGGAAGGCGACCTTTCGACTATGCTTTCCTGGTAGTTTCTTTCCCGCCTCAGGCTTTCTTCCAGCTCCGCTTCTTCGGAAACGTCTTCCAGCAATACCACGACCTCGGTAACGTTTCCGTAGGTGTCCGTAAGCGGAACCCCTTCGGCCCTCAGGGTCATCCGGACTCCGGCCACGTTTACGTAGGGCAGGCGGGACACGCTGATTCTTTTTCCCTCCAGTCCGGAGCGTATCAATTCTTCCACCTGCGTGCCGGATACCGTTTCAAGTTGCAGGATGTTTGCGCCCATGACGGTGGTGCCGGAAATAAGGCCCATTATTTCCCTGAATCGCTCGTTTATGCTCAGCACGGTACCGTCGGTGTCCACGGTAATGATGCCTATGGGGGCGGCGTTTATGATGTTTTCGTTGTATTCCTTGAGCTCGCGCAACTCCTCGCGGGTGGTGACCCAATCGGTGATGTTCATGAGGAACCCGATAAGCGCCCTTTGGCCCAAGTAGGAGGTTACGGTGGCGTGCAGCTCGATGTAGACGCTGCCGCCGTCGCGCCTTATTACTTCCCCCTGCAAGTGGTGCGTGCTTTCGTCCCCTTTCAGTGCTTTATTAAACAGGTTCTGAAACTCCTCCCGGTCTTCGGGTTTGATAAGCTTCATGATGGAGAAATCTTCCAGCTCTTCCATTTTATAGCCGAGTATTCGCTCGAGGCGCTCGTTGGCGAAAATGATGCTTCCGTAATTCTCGCCCTCCAATCCGATGATGGTTATTCCCACGCCTACCTCGCCGGCCATATCCACCAGCGTCCGGGCTCTTTGCTCCGATTCGGCCAGCTCCTCCTGCACCTTCACCCGGTCGGTGACGTCTCGGCAGAGCATTTCCATCGCCGCCGGAGCATCCCCCGTTTGAACCAGGTTGGCGGCTATTTCCACCGCAACACTCGAATCGTCACTTCGCCGAACCCATAAAGTGACCGGCGCTCCTCCACCTTCCTTGGAGGCTTCTTTCTTGAGTTCTTCGAGAGAGTCCTCGTTTCCGAAAAGGGCGGTGAAGCTTTCTTCCAAAAGTTCATTGGCGCTCGATTTGCCGAGCATTCCCACTGCCGCCGGATTTGCGAAAACACATTCGGTTGGGTTGAGATTTTCGTCGCACTTAAACTCCAGCAGACCGTCTCTCATGCTGAGGAAGAGGTTCTCGTATCGGCCGGGAGCGGCGCTGGAGCTGTCCAGGTCCAGTATACGGGTTTTTCCCACGTACTCGCGGGTGCGGTATTGATTTACGCGGCTTATCTTGCGGATGATTTCTCCCATCCTTTCGGCTTCGGCAGCGATGGTTTCCACGGCTTTCCGGGTAGCGTCATCCTCGCCGGTCAGTCTATTCTGCAACAACTCGGCGTAACCCAGTATGGACGTGAGCGGCTGATTCAATTCGTGAGCGGCGGCGCCGGATAGGGCGGCGAGGGCGGCCTGCTTTTCAGCTTCCACCAGTTTTTGCTGGGCCGCCCGAAGCTCCCTTTCAATCTTTATGCGGGGCCTGATGTCCTGGAATATGCCCACGGTGGCGATTTCTTTGCCCTCTTCGTAAATTACCGCGGCCGAAACGTTAATCGGGATTTCCTCGCCCTCTTTACTTATTATGGTGTAATGGGTGGCCTCCAGCTTTCCCACCCCACCGTACTCGGAGCTGCGCAGCTTACGCATGGCGTCCTTGGCGCCTCCCGGGGAGTAGACATCCACTATGTTCATCTTCCCGATGACTTCCTCGGCCTTGTAACCGGAAATTCGTTCCGCCGCTTCATTGAAGACCATTATTTTTCCCTTCATGTCGGCGGCCAGTATGGCGTCCACGCTGGACTGAATAAGGTTTTCGAAGAAATCCTTTGTCCTCTGAAGCTGCTCCTGGAGCTTCTTTTCCTCGGTAATGTCCTGTAATGACACCAGGGCGTTCGCCTCTTCCCCGGATAAGAGGTCGATTCGCACCAGCACGTCCCGAACGTCCCCGAGCCTGGTGGCAATTTTGAAGCTTTCACGGGCGGGGCCGGGGGTTGTCCTGTATTCCCGGAAAAACTGCTCGGCCTTGGCGTGGTCCTTTTCGCTCACCAGGTCCAGGTAGGTCATCTGCATGGCTTCGGTTTTGGGGTAACCGGTCAGGGCGGTGAATTTGTCGTTTACGTTCACCACCCGGCCCTTGGAGTCGATGATAATCAAGCCGTCGCTGGCCAGGTCGAAAAGCTCCTGGTATCTCCGGCGGTAGCGATGTTCTTTGCGGGCTATCTGCTGAGCATCAAGCGTCTGTTGTTCGTAATCGCTTACGTCCTTCCGGAGCGTTATATTTCGCAATGCGAGAGCCGCGGCGTTGGCCGTAGCTTGAAAGTAATGGAGAGGGACCTCCCCGAGCGGGTCTCCCTTTTGCTGAAGTCTTAAAAACATCGCCCCGAGTAGCTGGTGGTCGGCGGATACGGGCAGCACGGCGATGCTGCGGATATTTTTGGAATTAAGGAGTTCGCTTACTTCCCCCAACAGCGTCGAGCTGGCGACATCCTCGATAACAAGGGCCTGTTTTGTTTCGATGACCCTTATCAACTCGGGGTACTTTTCGAGGTTGATTACCTTGTCCCTGAGCTCGGGGTCTTCGCTGCTGGCGACGATGGTGGCCGTGTCCTCACCTTCGAACAGGACAATGGAACATTCGCCTATTTCGGTTACTTTTCTAACCTGCCCGGCAATGGTTCTGAGAACGGAATGGGGGTCGGCCATGGAAGCGAGCGCTGCGGTGCTTTCCTCCAGCGCGGAAAGGGCCTTCTCTATTTTACTGTTTACCTTGCCCGCTTTGGTCATTTTTCCGTCCCGCGCCCTCTCCAGAAGGCTCTTCTGGCCTCCTCCATGGATATCCCGGCCTTACCCGCGGCGGCTTTCAGGTCTTCGTACTCCGGTGTCAACCTTATGCTTCCGTCGGGAAGGACCGACTTTTTCGCCCGAATTTTACCTATGTCGGTATTGACCTTCGTTTCCTCCCTGGGAAGTACACGGCGGGATACCGGATACCACCGGACGCCGATGGTCGAGGAATGTATCAGGAGAGCGTCCATAACCACTCCGGCATCCCCTTCGGGAGCAAGCGCACGAATCATCACCCCCGGGCGGTTTTTCTTCATCTGCACGTTGACCATGCCCACGTCCAGAGCTCCGGCTTTGAAGAGCCTGTCCATGAGGGGCTCGAAGTCCTGGGGCGCCATGTCGTCCACGTTTGCCTCCAGACAAATGGCCCGGTCGGCCTCGATTCTATGCTCGCGCTCCCCGAGCACCAGGCGGAGCACGTTCGGCCTGCCGGGCCAGTCGGCGCTCCCGGCTCCGTAGCCGGTCTTTTTTATGGTCATGGACGGCATGATGCCGCCGGCGGTTGCAGTGGATTTAAGGATGGCCGCCCCGGTGGGGGTGCACGTTTCCCCGGTGATGTCCACGCCGTAAGTTTCGATTCCTTCAAGCAATTCCAGGGTGGCCGGAGCGGGGAGTGGGAGCACGCCGTGAGCGCAGGAAACCGTTCCTTTGCCGAGCGGTACGGCCGAGCACGCGGCTTCGTCCACCTCCAGGTAGTCCAATGCCGCTGCCGCTCCTATAATATCCACTATGCTATCCACGGCTCCCACCTCGTGGAAATGCACTTTATTCACGGGCTCGCCGTGTATTTTCGCCTCGGCGCCGGCTAGGGCTTTGAATATGTCCAGCGCTTTTTTGCGCACCTTCGGCGACAGGCCGGAGTGGCCTATAAGCTTTTTTATCTGCCCGTAACTTCGCGGCGGCTGTTTTCCGGTAATTTTTACATTAACGCGCCGGGCCGCAATAATCCCTTTTCGGGTTTTGGATGAGGTTATTTTCCAACCCCCGACGCCGGTTGCGTTTACCGCCTGCTCTATTACTTTTTTCGGCGCCCCCAAATCCAACAGCGCTCCCAGAAACATGTCCCCGCTTATTCCACCTATACAATCAATATAGACAAACATTATTATAGCCCGATTCAATCAACATTTATATTATGTTACTAGATTTTGGATACTTTTTGCAATAACTGCGCAGTGGTTCAAGGATGAAAGATTAACTTTTTCGCCATGTTACGAATAACCACACCGAATGGCATAATATACTCAACCCGAACGCAATCCATGAAAACAGCGCCATTCCTTTTATAGTCGGCTCATGTTTCAGGATACTCGCGGACGATAAATCGGGATATTCCAGCGGGAATTCAATGGCGGACGGGTCGGATAAAAGGGCTACACCTGAGGTGAGCTGGTAGCATATCAGCACGATTGAAAACAGGAAGGCGGCGGCTATCACGACACCGAAAAGGGGTCTGCCGCTCATGATTTCGCCCAAACCCGGCGGAAGATGAAACCACCGCCGTTTCCGGTCTTGATTCGAGAAGTCATTATGGCGGGGGGGCATAATAATCCCGGCGATGAGCGCCAGACCGAGCAGCAAGAGCAGGTAATAGGCGCCCGTCACAATCCCGCTGTCGCTTTTCCATGCTATGTTCCCGGTGAGAATACGGCCCCAGTTGCTTGATAAGTCCCGGAGCATATTTATCCGATACCCGGTCAGCAACTGCGCTGTCATTCCGGCTTCGGCCCCGGTTCTGACCGGGCGGTCAGGATAATGGCGGGGGTATTCCTTCTCAAGCCCATACTCTACCGCCCGATGCTTGTAAGCTTCATTATTCCGGGTGATGCCCATGTTGTAGAGAGCCTCGGGCAACCACGGGTCTTTTCCGCAGGCTTTTGTGAACAACTCATCGAAGGAGCGTTTTCCCTCCGTTTCAGTTTCGTGGTGGAGCACTCCCAGGTTATTCAAGGCTCTGGCCGAAACCTCGCCGGAGGAATCCGAGCTCGCGCAATTGCGGTAATGGCTTTTCGCCAGGTTAAGCTCGCCGTTCAGATGACGAGCCAGACCCAGCAGGAAGAGGTTTTCCGGTGACCGATTTTCTTTCAACTCGTTCTTGATTCTGTCTACGAACCTCGGAGAATTGTAATCCGCCAGCAGGAGAAAATCGTCTTGTTTTTCGAGAATCCGCCCGTTGATGACGGTGAGCGAAAACAACGCCAGAAGGGCCGCCCACAGCAGCAGCGTTGTCAGCTTTTCCGCCCCGGTGATGAAAGTGAAGGTATTAAACCGGAAAAAGTTGCCCGGCGGCTCGGTTACCGCGGTCAGCCGGGAAACCATATCCGGCCACCCGGCTTCGGCCATGAATCCAGCCCGCGCTTTTCTGTACTTACAGACCATGGCGGCGGCGAAAATAATAAACAGTGCGAACATAACCCACGCCATCACCTCGACCGCCGCGGCCTTCATCAGCCAACCCAGCCCGATGCCGAAGCCCCGCGATGTGCCGAGGCGATAACGCTCCATGGCCCGGGCGCTTTCTTCCGGCTCGCCGTCCCGGGCGTATCTTGCGGCCATCTCCAACGCAATCAAATCCGTCTTCTGGGAAAACGGCTGGAACTTGTACAGCCATTTCATCAATTCCGGCGCCCTGTCCGGATTGCCGTTTTCGATGGCCTGGTTGGCCGGGGTTACAAAGTATATGAAACCCAAAAAGGGAGAAGCCGTATCGGCGGGTCGATACCATTCCAGAAACTTTACGAAAGCCTTTTCGTAAAATTTATCGGCCACCTCCCAAAGCTTCAACCTTTCCAGCTTCCGGCCCATTTCCAGGTACTGAAAGGGATTGTCCGGGGGTGCGTTCAAAGCTTGAGAGAAATGCTTCCCGGCGGTTTCGGACTCCTTCAGAGTTTCCATTACCCCCCGGAAGAACGGATACCACGGATTTGTCTCATCCAGGGCGTCCAGCCCGTCTATTCGCTCATTTGCAGTCACAATGTTTTCCCTTATGACTTCGTAGTCGTACTTTTTCTCTTTAATAGCCGAAGTCACTTTATCCGTAAGGCGGGTCAGAACGGTTTCGTGAAGTTCATCTGCGGAGCGGGGGGCCGCTCGTAGGAGGAGATGACCGCTCCGAGCGTTGTCCTCAATATACTCCCGCATTCCCATTGCGTGGGGGGTATCCCCGTAAACCGCGATTTTATTATTCCCGGGCAGGGTTATATCCTTTACCTGCACCGACAGGGGCCATCTTTTAATTATCTTTCCGGTTTCGGGCTCGATGGCGCTCAGCAGGAACCCGCGCCCGACAAGCAGCCGGTCTTGGTAGTCCGTGACCATGTTGCTGAAAGGCGTGCGACAGCCGGGGAATTTAAGTTCCCAGCGGCGTGAGCCGCTTCGGATGTCGTAAGCCCTCAGGTGAGAAGTGCACTTGGTGAAGTCATCTCCAACCTTTGCCGCCCCTTTTGCCGAATGAGGCGATTTGAAAATGACGAAAACATTCCTGTCTTCCACCAGGTAAGAAGTAACTTCGTAATCTCTTAACTCGAACAGTTGAAGCCCTTCCCAGGAGACGCTGAAACCGTCCTCACCGGCGCTTAACTTAATTTCGCGGCTCCTGATGAGAGGTCCCACCAGGGGGGCCAGGTTCACCTTCGCCGGAGCCGCAATTTCCGACAGGCGCCGGGCCAGTTCCCCGACCAGCGGCTCGGGACGGGAGAGCGGCTTTGACGTATGAACGGTGAAAGTCTTGTCTCCGAAGCTTACTTCTTCCAAATCCGGGAACCCGAGCGGCCAGCGATTGTAAACCTCCTCGAAGAACCGGAAAGAAATTCCCCGGCCCGACTCCAGCTTCGAGGCTTCTTTGAGCAGACCCTCGAGTTGCTTAAGGAACATCTTTTTTATCCGCTCGTCGGCCTCTTCCGTCAGGGAAGGCCGCTGAATTTTTTTCGCGGCGAATATCTTTATGTCGGCCCGGCACATATCCGACGAGGTGTAGCTCACCTGTGCGCTTTCCACTACAAGCGGCGAGCTGTTGCCTTCCGTGCTTTCCAGGAAGGAGCTGACGTCGGCCACATCCCCCTGAATGGAAACGGCCACCGTCTCGCCCGCGAACGCGCCGCGCACGGCACGGCGGTCGACCCGGTGGGGGTAGGTGGAAATTTTAACCGGATTCACGGCCATTATCGCCGCCACCCTGTCGAGAGAGCTTAGGCCGGCCCACTTCTTTTGAAGCTTTTCGATTTCCGAGATGGTTTTGTCGATACGCTCGTCCGGATTTGGTGCGTTTCCGGGGGCTTTTGTTTCCGCAGGACGGGCGGGGTACGCGAGCAAGATGACTGAAAGCGCCGAAAGCAATATAATGCGTGTACGGATTTTCATAACGCTTACAAGGGGAGCGATTTTATTCACGAGGTCAATCCCTTCCCGTGGAAATTTGCTTTGAGGATACTATCACAACAGATCGTTTTTGAACATCTCGACCGGGATTCCCGGATAATGAGACGGTATTTCCAGCCTGAGGCGAACTTGCTTCACACCTTGACCGCTCCCGGGGGGCACATGAAAATATGCTCGGCGCCCCAAAGGTGATGGCCGGTCTCGGGTTTTTGACTGCCATAAACCACCCTGCGGTCAAGGTGTGCTATCCCTTACGGGGGTTATTGGCATCTTGGAGCCGGCGGCGGGAGTTAAAGATTTTTCAAGTCTGCTTGTTTTTAACCTTTGCGGGAGCCGACTTGAGCCGGTCCACGTGGATAACCCCCTTTACTTTCTCCACGTTCTTGATAACCTTCCGGAGCTCATCCAGGCTGCCCACGCTGAACTCGAAAACACAATGCGCTTTCAAGTCGTCGGTGGTATGGACGTCGGCCTTGGTGATGTTGACGTGCGAAGACGAGAGGGAGTTGGTGATGGCCGCCAGCATTCCCGGTTTGTCTACGCATACCACGTCTATTTTCACCGGGCGGCTTTCGGCGAAGCCCTCCTTCCAGTCCACTTCTATGAGCCGGTCGGTATCGGCGGTGAGAATTCTGGGGCAGTCCGTCCGGTGCACGGTAACCCCCCGGCCTCGCGTTATGTAGCCGGCGATGTCGTCCCCGGGCAGGGGGTCGCAGCATTTTGCGAAGCGCACCATTATGCCGTCCTCGCCGCTGATGACCACCCCCGCCGGTTTTTCTTTGCCCGGGCGCTTAATCGCCCGGTCGAGAATTCCCTGCGCAGCTTTTTTGCTCTGCCGCGATTTTTTAAACTTTTCTTCGGGTACCAGTTGCCCTACGACCTTGTCCTTGCTCAGCTTTCCGTAGCCGACCTGGGTGTATACCTGCTCGGAATTCTTAACTCCCATTCTGGAGGCGATGTTGTCGATTTCACCCTTGCGGTCAAGTTTTTTCAGGCTCATTCCGTAGCGGCGGAAGTCCTTATCGAGTATTTCCCGCCCGAGGCTCTCGGACCTTTCCTTTTCCTTCTGCGCCACCCATCTCTGAATTTTGTGCCGGGCGCGTGAGGTTTTTACGAACTTCAGCCAGTCCTTGCTGGGATGGCTTTTGTTGGAAGTGAGTATCTCTATCCTGTCGCCGCTTTTGAGCTGGTAGCGCAAGGGGACGATTATACCGTTTACCTTCGCCCCCGAAAGCTGCTCCCCGACCTCGGTGTGTATGGCGTAGGCGAAATCCACCGGCGTGGAGCCGCGGGGCAACACCTTCACGTCGCCCTTGGGAGTGAACACGTAGACCTCCTCCGGAAAGAGGTCCAGCTTAACGCTTTCCAGGAAGGTGCCCGAGTTGCTGGTCTCCCTCTGCATCTCCAGCATCTGCCGGAGCCAGGCGAACGCGGACTCATCCTTGTCGGTGATTTTCCCGTCCTCCTTGTACCTCCAGTGGGCTGCGATGCCTTCTTCCGCCACCCTGTGCATCTCCCGGGTGCGAATCTGAACCTCCACCCGCTCGCCGGTAGGCCCTACTACCGAGGTATGGAGGGACTGGTACATGTTGGCCTTGGGCAGGGCTATGTAATCCTTCATTCTACCGGGCACGGGAGTCCACATGTTGTTTATTATGCCCAACGCCTCGTAGCATGCGCGCACGCTGTCCACGATAACCCGGAAGGCCACTATATCGTACACCTGCTCGAACTCGATATTCTGGGACTCCATCTTGCGGTAAATGCTGTGTATATGCTTGACCCTTCCCTTTACCTCGGCCTGAAGGCCGTGGTCGGAGAGGACTTTCCCGATGGCCGAGCCCACGGTTTCCATGTACTTTTCGTACTCCTTGCGCTGGGCTCCCATCTTCTCTTCTATTTCGCCGTATATATCGGGCTTGAGTACCTTGAGGCACAGGTCTTCCAACTCCAACTTCATCCAGAAAATCCCCATCCTGTTGGCCAGGGGAGCGTAAATTTCCATGGTTTCCTGCGCGATTTCCCGTTGCCGCTCGGGTTTGTGGTACTCGACCGTTCTCATGTTATGAAGCCTGTCGGCGAGCTTTATGATGATTACCCGGATGTCCTCGCTCATGGCCAGCAGTATTTTCCGGAAGTTTTCGGCCTGCGCCTGCTTTTTGGTGCTGAACTCGATTTTGGAGATTTTGGTCACGCCGTCCACCAGGTGAGCGACTTCTTCCCCGAATTCTCCCTTGATGTCGTCAAGGGAAGTAAGGGTGTCTTCAACGGTGTCGTGAAGCATGGAGGCGGCGAGGGTGTGAGCGCTCTGCCTGAAACGAGTAAGGATGTGGGCCACCTCCAGTGGATGGCTCAGGTACGGTTGCCCGCTCAGCCTGTACTGGCCCCGATGCACTTTTGCGCTGTACACGTACGCCTTTCGCACCAGGTCGGTGTCAGCCTCGGGATTGTACGAAAGAAGGGTGTCGATTATGTCGTTAATGCGTATAATCTTGGCCATGGCGGTAAAAAGCGGCGGTATCAGTCCGCCGCTTGCTTCAAGGGTTTTTCTTTAACTATTTTTTCCAGTTTACCCTTTTGATGCTTTACCCTTAATCTTTCGGCGTGGATGATATGAACGAGACGCTGTGTTGCCAGCTCGAAGTTGTCGTTAATCACGGCGTACTCGAAATGGGGAAAATCGCCGAGCTCGGCGGCGGCGATGGCTACCCTGCGTTCGATTTCCTCTTCGCTCTCGGTGGCTCTTTCCTTCAATCTTTCCTTCAGAACTTCCAGAGAGGGAGGTACTATTATTATGCCCACCGCTTCCGGCAGCTTCTCGCGAATTTGCCGGGCGCCCTGGCGGTCGATTTCAATGAGCAGGTCCACCTCCTGTTGCCGGGCTCGTTCCACTTCGGCCCTGCCGGTGCCGTAAAGTCTGTCGTATACCACGGCCCATTCCAGGAACCTGTCCTCCTCTATCATTTGTCTGAAGGCGCTCTCGTCTACGAAATGGTAATCCCTGCCTTCCTTTTCCTTTTTTCGCGGAGGCCGGGTGGTGTGGCTGACGCTGAAAGAAAGGTTGTCCACCCGCTTGATAACCGCCCAGCACAAGCTGCTTTTTCCCGTACCCGACGGGGCGGTGACGACGAACAGTATCCCGTCCCCGGTCGGTATGCCGGCGTCATGCGGTTGGGGGAGGTTTTTTTCGCTCATCTCGTTCCATTCCGTTTTATTCGGGGGAGAGTGCGATAATCTTCGCGCCGTCACTCCATGTTTTGAATCTGTTCCCGGATTTTTTCCAGTTCGGATTTCATCTGTACCGCCGCCTGGCTTACCCCGGCGGACAAAGCCTTGGAGGCTGTGGTGTTGATTTCACGGAGCATTTCCTGCACCAAAAAGTCCAACGTCCGGCCCATGGGCGGGGGACCGTCCAGGATTTCGTTGAACCTCTCCAGGTGAGCTTTCAATCTCACATGCTCTTCAGTTGAATCGGACCTTTCAGCGTAAAAGACCATTTCCTGGGCCACCCTGTCCTCGCTTACCTCGGGCATACCACCCAGTTGTTTGATTCTGGCCGCCAACCTTTCGCGGTAGCCCTCCAGTTCGTTCGGCTTCAGCCCGGCCACTTTCTCGTCAAGCTCGGAGATTACGCTCAACCTTGCCTTGATGTCCGCTGCCAGTTTTTCGCCCTCCAGCAGCGCCGCCTGCTCCAACTGCTCGAAAGCATCCCGGAAAATGGGCCGTATGGCCTCCCATTCGGCCTGCGGGTCGATACTTTCTTCTTGCATCACAATAACATCGCGCATTGACAGTATCAAGCCCGGCTCCGGCTCGCCCGTGTGGCCGAGTTCCTGTGCCAGCTCCCTGTACATGCGGGCGTATTCTTTTGCAAGGTAGCGGTTGAGTTGAGGCTTGAAAACCGGTTCGGCAAGGTTCGACACCGTCGCCTGCACATCGACCCTTCCCCTTGACATCCGGGAGCGAATCCAGTCGTTAACCAGCGCTTCCAGTGCCGACAACTCGTGCGGAAGCCTCGTCCTGACCTCCAGGAAGCGGTGGTTGACCGAACGAGCTTCCACGGTTATCTGCCCGCCCCTCCAGGGGCCGTTACTCCGGCCGAAGCCGGTCATACTCCTTGGGCCGCTCAACTTTCCCTCAAACCCCTTTCCTCTTCGTACCTGGCCAGGTAGCTTTCCAGCCTGTTCAGGCCTTCTTCTATGTTTTCCATGGAGTTGGCGTAGCTGAACCGGATGTATCCCTCGCCGGCGGGGCCGAAGTCTATGCCCGGAGTCACGCCCACCTCCGCGTTTTCCAACAGGTCGAAGGCGAAGCGGTAAGTGTCTTCTGTGAACTTGCGGGCGTTGGCGAAGACGTAAAACGCGCCCTTCGGCTCGGTGGCTATGGAAAATCCCATGCGCTCCAGCCGCTCGAGCATGTAGCGGCGGCGGAGGTCGAATATCCCGGCCATCCGCTTGACTTCGTTCTCAACCTGCGGGTTGGTAAGCGCCTCGACCGCGCCGAACTGGGCGAATGTGTTCACGCTTATCTGGAAGTTCTGCTGCAACTTCTGAAAGGTGCTCATAAGCTTTCCCGGCGCTATCAGGTATCCCAGCCTCCAGCCGGTCATGGCGTATCTCTTGGAGAAGCCGTTGAGCACGAACGCCTCCGGGTCGAACTCGAGGATGGTGTGTTCCTTTTCGCCGTAAACCAGGCCGTGATAGATTTCATCGCTGACCACGGGAACCTGAAGCCCCGCGATTTCGGACATTCTGTCGGGGGGCATGAGGGCGCCGGTGGGATTGCCGGGGCTGTTTATCATTATGGCGGCGGTTCGGGAGTTTATCTTTTCCATGACGTCGTCCGGTCGGTATTGAAACCCGTCCTTCTCGCCCACATCGACCAGGTTCACCTCGCCGCCGAGGAATTTTATGAAGTTCGGGTAGCAGGGGTAATAAGGGTTGGGTAGGATTACGTTATCCCCCGGTTCCATTATGGCCCCGAAGAGCATGAGCATGGCGGGGCTGGCGCCGCTGCATACCATTATCCTGCCGGGGTCCACGTCCACACCGTAGCGGTTGTAGTAATTTTCGGCTATGGCCTCCCTTAGCTCGATGATGCCTAGGCTGTGGGTATATCTGGTGTGGCCGTCGGCCATGGCCTTGCGGGCCGCTTCGATTACCGGCTCGGGGGTAGGGAAATCCGGTTCGCCCACCGACAACAGGACGGGCATGCGCCCCTCGTGGCGCATCTCGTAGGCCCGTTCATAGATGTCGAAGACGATAAAGTTTTTTGTGGCTTGCGCCCGGCTGGAAATGCTGGTTGATTTGCCCCGTTTAGAATCCTTTTGCATAACTGTGCAAACCGCTAAGGAATACGTTAACTCCCAGGTAAGTGAAGATAACGCTCAGAAACCCGATGATGTTTATTACCGCCGCCGGCCGGTCTTTCCACCCGGCCACCACCCTCATGTGAAGATATGCGGCGTACACTATCCACGTCACCAGGCTTGCGGTTTCCTTCGGGTCCCAGCCCCACCATCTGCCCCACGCGGACTGAGCCCATACCGCGCCGGTGACGATGACGATAGTCATCAACGGGAAAGCTACTACTACCGAACGATAGCTCAGGAAATCCAAAGTGTCCACCGGCGGCAGTCTTTCGATGAGGCTCTCGCCCCTGAAGTACAGTAAAACCACTCCCCAGCAGGCTACGCCCAGAAACACCAGCAGTGTTACAAGGAAAGGCTCGATTCTCAACGCCACGTCCGGCATTGTTATCCCGAAATAGGCCATGATTAACAATGCGGCGGTGAATATCCCCGTGGCCAGGGTCATGATATAGCCGCCCGCCTTTTCCGAAGCGCGGGTGTCTCTGGACAGGTGAACGATGAAAGCTATCGCGGCCACGGCCAGCAGAATTGCGGTTACCAGGAACAGCGGCCCGACGCCGGGTATCATTTGAGTATGATACTCGGGCGGATTGGTTCCCCGTATGGCCACGGGCACCCATCTGTCGCCGTGCATGGCGGCCTTTTTCAGGAAAAACGCGCCGATGTGGGAAAAACCGGCCCGTAGTTGAATCAGGATAAGTATCAGTGAGACTATCAGGCTTACCACCAGCCCGAACACCGACCGGCTCACCCTGTCCTTAATGAGGAATATCAGGCTGAATGCGAAGGCCACCACGAAGGCGGCGTAAGCTATGGCGGCGAACATTACGTGAACGTGCAGCCACCAGCTTTGCAGCGCGTCGGGAAGGGGCATTATGCCCTTCTGGTGGGATACCGCTATACCCATGGCCGCAAGGGCTATGGGAAACACGAAGGCGCCGGCTATCCTGACCTTGTAGCGCCATTCCATGTACAGGTAAAAGGCCACTATACCCCATCCGAAGAAAACCAGGCTTTCATAAAGGTTGGTGAACGGGGGATGGTCTATGCCCGCGGCCACCCACCTGACGATGAGCGCCACCGTATGAATGACTACGCCGATAAGCCCGACCCACGTGGCCACTTTGCCGATTTTAACCGACCGCCCGGCGACAAAGGCCAGGTAACAGAAAGTCGCCACAAGATACAGCAGCGATGAAAATGTAAACAGATTTTCCTGCAGGGTAACCAGGTCCATTATGAACTTCTCCCATCATCCGGGGGATTAACGGTGTTTTCGATTTCCCGGGCCCAGTTATTGAACCTGGTTTCATATATCCCGGCGTTGCGGTTGGTGGTGGCCCCCATAGATACACGCTCGGGCGTTACTTTAATCCACAGCTTGCGGTGATTCCAGAAAAGCGTGATGAACAGGCCGAGCGTAATCAGGGTACAGCCGGTATATACCAGCGGAATGCCGGGGTCGTGGTTGACATCCAACAGGGTGCGGTAAAGCTCGTCGACCGAAGCCAATATGTAACGGGGACCATCGTAGTCCGGGCTGGATGCCTCCGCTCTCTTAACCTGCCCGAGCGAGAAGTAATAATCGCCCTGCCGGTTCATTTTGTCGAAGTCGGGAAAGGCTTTGAACAGCATGTGTCGCCGGGTTTCTCCGCCCGCGGTGACCCGTACCCGGGCCGCCTCGGTCTCCCGACCGTGCACGGGGAAGGCGGGCATGAATTGCAGCAGTTCGACGGCGGTTTCGTTGAATTTTCCGCTTTCCCCTTCACGGAGGGTTAACGTTCCCGCCTCCGAGCCGTCTCCGGCGCTGTGGGCGATAATTTCTATTTTCATCGGGCCACCGGCGGGAACCACCTTTTTGCCGGGTTTCAAGTCAAGTACCCACGTTCCTTCGTCGCCCGCGTCCAGCTCGGCGGTGATTTCCGCGACCCTGTTTGTCCGCCTCTCCTGACCGGCCCTGACGAATCTCATTTCGCCGCCGCCGGGCATTTCCACCTTGGAGCCGTCGCCGGGGACGGTGGCTTCCCCCAGCTTTCGGCCCGCCTTCGAGTAAACGGCCACGTCGAAATTCTGAACGCCCCTCAACTCGTAACTCGACTGGTAAAGGGATATTCCCTTGTATTCGTAGGGATGGTTTACCCGTAGTTTCACTTCGTCGATTTTTCTCCCGGAGTTGTATATGACCAGGTCGCTTTGATAGTCTCCCGGCATACCGGTTTCGGGGTGGAGGGAGAAGGAGAATTTTTCGCATTCCACACGGAAGCCGAGGTTCATCCACCCGGAAGGCTCTCCCCACCTGAAGAACGAGTCCGCGGTTTCGCCTTCGAGGACTGGCAACCTTCCCCGAAATCCGGCGATATTGCCCACCAGGGCGCCGATGATTATGAGGATTACGCTGAAGTGGACGACGTAAACCCCGAGGCGCGAATATGCGCCGCGATTGACGAAAAAAAAGGTGTTGTCGCCGCGCTCGGCGGTTTCGTACTTCCATTTCTTGCCGGCCAGCCATGTTTTTACCTTCTCGACGGTAGTTTGCGGGTCTTCTTTGTGGTCGAATCCACCACTGATACGCAACCTTTCCGGGTCGCCCGCCCCGGGAACCGAGTCGCTTTTCTTAACCAGCTTCCACGTCTTGGGCAGCCGGTCGAAGCTGCAAACGAAAAGGCTGACACACAACAGAGCAAGCAGCGCCCGGAACCACTTGGAGTGATATAAATCGAGCATATTCAGGGACTTGAGGAAGGTGATGAACCCCTCGCCCCACCGGGCCGTCATCTGCTGCAGCTCCGCGTCGGAAGGCTGCTGGGGTATAAATGCCCCGAGCAGGCTGGCCGCGGCTATAAGCACCAAGAGCACCACGGCGAAGCGGGTGGAGGAGAGGAGGTTCCAGACCGCGTTTATGATGCCGGAAGCACCGGAGTCTGAAGATTTGGAACCCTTTTCCTGATTATTTTCGGATGTTTGGCGATTTTGAGACATTTGTATGGGCTAAACTTTCCGGGTGTTGAATATCATGAAAGAAATAAGGTTACAGACTTTTGATTGATTTGCAACAAAAAAAGTTTCCGAAAATTTCAAGTTTTTTTCACGTCCATGCTGTAAAAAACAAGGGTAGCCCGGACGTTATACGTCCGGGTTGCGAAGCAACAGGAAACATTTCCTCGAACCTTCGGGGGCATTTGGGGGCATTTTCAAGACTCGCGCTCCGAGCGGAATTTCTTGTCCCCTTACGGGCCTTGCCCGGAGGCTTCAGCCGAGGGGACCCGGACGTATAACGTCCGGGCCATCCTTCCCGAGGGAAAGGAAACCCCGACCTTCAGGTCGGAGCCTGCCCGGAATAAATCCCGTCGTTTCCTTTTGGAGTGCGGTGTTTTAACACCGCTTTAGCGGCGGAAATTTATTTCCGCAGCACGTCCACTGAAGTGGCCGACGCAAAGCGGTACTGAAGTACCGCACTCCAGAAGCAGGGTAGCCCGGTGGTATGAAAATAAGGTTGGCACGAACGGGACTTATCGCCGGAAAACGCGGGTGGCCCGGCCAGGATTGTCCGGGTTCCCGCAGGGAACAAGAGGATTAATCGTAGTGTTTCGGGAAAAGGCAGGCAATCCATTAGATAGAGCCGGGATTTCGGCGTAAAATTTTCTTGTTGCTTGCGCAACCCCGGCGCATAACGCCCGGACGGGCAGGTCGGGACCACCCGATGATAAGACAAGGGGCTTAAGCCCCTTGTCCAACATAAAGAAACCACGGAATTTATTCCGTGGAGCTTCACAACCGATTTTACAGCCCCGGGTTTTAACCCGGGGAATTTTTTCATGCCGGGACTCTTCCCCGGACTGAAGTCCGGGGCTGTGCCCATAGATGAACCTCCCCGACATGAAGGTCGGGGTTTCGGGTGCGTTTGCGCGAACGAAGAGGCGCCGGGTAACACACACTTTCAGTGTGTGCGCCGGAGGCGTCGGTTTAAGTTTGATAATCCGATGGCTTACGCCACCCCCGGCTCACACCTTACGGGCACGGCCCACACTAAAAGTGTAAGTTACCCCGTTTCAAGCCCGACAGGAGTGTCGGGCCTACCATTTTAACGTCGCCTTTGCGACTTTGCGTGAGGCTGAAATTGACGGTTTGGGGTGTAGAATTCAAGGCCCGATTTTCTACAACATTTTCTACAGAATTGTAGACTATTCTACAACGTTGTAGAATATTCTACAACTCTACTATGACGACCGGGAAAGTCGGGCCTGCCGGTTTTATTCAAACTGCTTTTTGGTGAGTTTGAAGCACTCCTCGGCGGTATCTATGGTCTTTTGAAGGTCCTCGTCGGTCAGGGCGGCGGATACGAACCAGTTGTGGTGCGGGTGCATGTACACTCCGCGTTTTGCCATTTCTCCGCAGAAGAACCGGTTTCTTTCCAGGTTTTCGTCGCCCTTGATAATCATGAAAGGCATGGAGGGGTAGCCGGTGTAGCTGATTGTAAGCCCGGCGCCTTCCGCGGCGGCTTCCAGGCCGCGCCCGAGCCTTTCCCCCAGCTCGGTCATCCTTTCCACGCTGCCTTCCTTTTTCATTATATCCAGAACCTCGAGCGCCGCGGCCATCGGTGCGGCGCTGTAGAAGTGGGTGGCGGAGTAATAAATCTTGTTCGCGGCTTCCCGAAGATGCGGTTTTCCTATGGCCGTGGAAATGGGGTAGCCGTTGCCGAGCGCTTTTCCGAAGCAGACGATGTCCGGGTCGGCGCCGAAATGCAGGTGAGAACCGCGCAGGTCGATGCGGAAACCGCATCGGATGTCGTCCATCATCAGAACCAGCCCCTCGCGGTCGCATATCTTGCGCACCCCTTCGAAAAAGCCCGGCTGTGGCATCACCTGGTCGTTCATCGCCAGGTGCTGATAGGGCAGGAGCATTATTCCCGCGATTTCTCCCTCGCGCTCCTTCAATACGCGCTCGAGGTCGTCGAGGTCGTTGAACTCGAACTTGTAAACGTGCGCCCTGAATTCTTCAGGAATACCGTTGCGGTTTTCTATGCACCAGTGGTGCATGCCGTGGTAGGAATGATGGCACATGAGTATCCCCGGTTTGCCGGTGTGTATCCGCGCCACCTGGGTGGCGTAAGTAGTGACGTCCGAGCCGTTTTTACCGTAGACGAGCCAGTCGGCGCCGGGAACCAGTTCCACGAGCGCCTCGGCCAGCTCGAACCACTGCGTCGCCGGTATGGGCAGGGCGTTGCCCTTTTTCGCCTGCTCCATGTAGACTTCGTCCACTTTCGGGTGGGCGTAGCCGAGCGCCACGGCTCCGAAGGCGCACATGTAATCTATGTAATCGTTTCCGTCCACGTCGGTGAAATGCGCCCCCTGCGCTTTATCTATGAAGACGGGTGTGGAGCCGTAGCTGTGGAAATGAGGTGTGCGGGGCATGGGCACCCCGCCGGGTATGTGCTTCCGGGCCCTTTCAAACAACTCGTAGGATTTTTTGAATTTATCGTCAACCACTTCGAAGTCTCCTTTCTGTATTCAGGATTGTGTCTTAATTAAGAGGCAGAGCCAACAGGGCTTTTCATTCAAATTTACTGTCGATTAGTCTACGGACGGACAAGGGGCTTAACCCTTGTCTGTTTTCCGGACTCAAAATCGGGATAAATGAAATCGCCGGTTCCCCTTGCAAAATCATGAGGGTTCGACCGGCGATATATTACAATTGCGCAGTTTCGGGCGCAAACGTTATTCTTGTATCTCGTCGAAGTCCACGTCCACGCTTTCTTCGACTTCCGAGCTTGCCTGGGCGTAAACGGCCTCGGCCAGCCGGTGAGAGGCTTCGCTGAGCTGGTCGTGCGCCTGCTGAAGCTCTTCCATGTCGTTCGAATCCAGCAGGCTCTCCAGGTGCTCGACGCATTGCTGTATGTAGTTACGGTCCTCGTTGTTGAGTGCGCTGCCGTATTCGTTGAGGGAATTCTTGACGGTGTAAACGAGGCCGATGGCGTTGTTGCGAAGCTCGGTAAGCTCCTTCTTCTTTTCGTCCTCTTGTTTGTGTTCTTCGGCTTCGGAGACGAGTTTGTTTATTTCTTCCTTGGTAAGCCCGCTCTGGGCGGTGATTCTGATGCTCTGTTCCTTTCCGGTTCCGAGGTCCTTGGCGCTGACGTGGACGAGGCCGTCGGTGTCTATTTCATAGGACACCTCTATCTGCGGCACCCCCCGTGGGGCGGGAAGAATTCCCACGAGCTGGAAGCGTGCCAGGGTCATGTTGTCTTCGGCCATCTCGCGCTCGCCCTGCAACACGTGGACGTTAACCAGCGACTGGTTGTCTTCGGTGGTGGAGAAAATCCTGCTTTTTCGGGTGGGTATGGTGGTGTTCCGGGGGATTATCTTGGTGAACACGCCCCCCTGTGTTTCCACGCCGAGCGACAGGGGGGTGACGTCGAGCAGCAGGACGTCCTTGACGTCTCCCAGCAGCACGCCCCCCTGTATGGCGGCGCCGATGGCCACGACCTCGTCGGGGTTAATATCCCGGTTAGGCTCGCGCTCGAATATTTCCTCCACTTTCTGCTGAATTCTCGGCATTCGGGTCATGCCGCCGACCAGGAGCACCTGCTCGATTTCATCCAGCCCGACGCCCGCGTCTTCTATGGCCTGCTTGCAGGGGGCTTCTATCCTTTCCACCAGGTCCTCGACCAACTCCTCCAGTTTTTCTCGGGTCAGGGCGAGGTTCAGGTGCTTCGGGCCGGATTCGTCGGCGGTTATGAACGGGAGGTTGATGTCCGTCTCCATGGACGGGCTGAGTTCGCACTTGGCCTTCTCGGCGGCTTCCTTCAGCCTCTGGAGGGCCATGCGGTCGTTTCTCAGGTCAATTCCCTCCTGTTGCTGAAAAACTTCCGCCAGATGGTCGATAACCCTCTGGTCGAAATCCTCTCCGCCCAGGAATGTATCGCCGTTTGTGCTCAATACCTGGAATACGCCCTCGCCGCTGAGTTCGAGTATGGAGATATCGAAGGTGCCGCCGCCCAGGTCGAACACCGCGATTTTCTGGTTGACGTCCTTGTCCAGGCCGTAAGCCAGCGCCGCCGCGGTAGGCTCGTTGATGATTCTCTGCACGTTCAGGCCGGCTATGGTTCCGCCGTCCTTGGTGGCCTGCCGCTGGCTGTCGTTGAAGTAAGCGGGCACGGTAATGACCGCGTCGGCGATTTCCTCGCCCAGGTACTCCTCGGCGGTCTCTTTCATTTTGCCAAGAATCATCCCGCTGATTTCGGCGGGGCTGTATTCTTTGCCCATCACTTCCACCCAGGCGTCGCCGTTTTCGTGTTTTGTGATTTTGAAGGGCGATACGTCCAGGCTCTGCTGCACCTCCTCTGATTTGAAAGCTCTGCCGATAAGTCTTTTAATGCCAAAGAGGGTATTTTCGGGGTTGGTGATGGCCTGTCGTTTGGCTATCTGACCAACTAACCTTTCGCCGCTCTCGGTAAAAGCCACCATAGAGGGGGTGGTGCGGCTGCCCTCGGCGTTGGGAATAACCACCGGCTCACCGGCTTCAATAATCGACACGCATGAGTTTGTGGTGCCGAGGTCAATGCCTATAACTCTTTTCATCCAGCTTTCTCCTTACCCGATGTTATCCCTGCTGAGATTCTGAAGGTTTGCCCGCCACGACCACCATGCCGGGCCGAAGCAGCCTGTCTTTTAGCATGTAACCCCGCTTGTGCTCTTCCACCACCGTGCCCGGTTCCACGTCGTCCCTCGGGAGCTGGGCGACGGCTTCGTGGTAATTGGGGTCGAATTTTTCCCCGAGGGCCTTTATCGGGGTTACCCCGAAGCGCTCGAAAGTCTGCTCCATCTGCTTCTGAGTAAGCTGAAGCCCTTCGATGATGCTCTGAGGGTCCGCCTCTTCGGAGTGTTGCAATGCCCTTTCCAGGTTGTCCAGCACGTCAAGGAACGCGGTGGCCATCTCCTCGTTGCCGTAGTTGAACTGCTCCGCCTTTTCACGCTGTGCCCGCTTTTTGTAATTTTCCAGGTCCGCCTGTGCTCGCATGGCCGCGTCCCTGGTTTCCTCCAGTTCTTTTTCCTGCTCGGCCATTTTGATATGGAGGTCTTTTATGCGGCTCTGGTAGTTTTCCCGCTCCTTCTGCGCCATTTCGCCTTCGTCAGACGCGCCTTTGCGTGCATCTCTTTCGAGCGAACTCAGCGCCTCCTGCATGGCGGATTCCAGCTCGGGGTTTGCGGGCAATTTAGGCAACTCTTCCGGCTCGCCCTCCTCTCCCTGTTCTTCTATGGGAGCGCCGCTTTCCTTGACCGGGATTACTCTGATATCCTCATCTTTGTTGTTTTTATCTGCACTCATTTTAGCTACCTAGTGTAGTTTTTGTGTAATGGTTGTCAAGATACGCCGTTACGCACTTATCAAATCACTCAGTAATTTCGCCGAGTATCGCACCATGGGCACTACCCTGGCGTAATTCATCCTTATCGGGCCCAGTATGCCGAGGGAGCCTCCCCCGGCGCCGCCGGCGCCGTAGCGGGCGGCAATTATGGCAAACTCCGGTATGTCTTCCACTCCCGTCTCGGGGGACAGCAGCACCGAAGGCTGGTCGCCTTCCAGCGTTTTGGATAACAGCTTGAGAATAAAGCTTTTTTCCTCGAAGGTCTTGAAAAGCCTGAGCATGTTTTCGGTCTCCGAGAACTCGGGGTTTTCCGCCAGGTTCTCACGGCCTTCGATAAACAGCTCCTCGTCTAGCTCGCCCTGCTGAAGCACGGTCTCCATCAGCCCCAGCGCCCTTGCCATTTGGCGGTTGTATTCCGCCTTTTCCCGGCGCATTTCGTTAATCACCTTTTCCCGTATCTGGCTCAAACCCATTCCCTGGAAACGGTCGTTCAGGTAATTGGAGGCCCACGTCAGGTCCCTCTGTTCCAGATGCTGCCCCCATTTGAATACCCGGGTGTAGAACCTGCCCCCTTCGCTTATGAGAAGCGCCATGACTTTGTTGGAGGTAAGCCGTATGAACTCGATGTGCCTCAGCGGCATCTGCCGCAGTCCGGGCATGAGCACCACGCCCGCCTGGTGGGTCAGGTCGGCCAGCACCCGGCCCGCGTTGCGGACGGTGGCCCGGAAGTCTTCACCGTATGTCGGGTAAACCGACCTGAGGCGGTCCATTTCCTTGAGTGACAGTCGTTCTTCCCTCATAAGGTTGTCCAGGTAGGCCCTGATTCCCTTTGAAGTAGGCACCCGACCGCTGGAGACGTGGGTCTGCTTGAGATGGCCCATCTCGCAAAGCTCGGTCATTTCGTTGCGCACCGTGGCGGAGCTGCAGTCGAGTTCGGAGTTGCGCACAACGCTCCTCGAGCCCACCGGCTTGCCGGTGAGCATAAAACCCTCTATTACCGCTTCCAGGACTTTGAGAGCCCGGGAAGAGATATTCAGCTCGCGGTTGCTCATAAGGCTTTTCGACCCTTTTTTCCGGTTTGTTTCTTTATCTTTATACTAATACTCCCGCTGTGAAAATGTCAAGCTTCAAGTATGGCTATGCCGGGGCGTTTCACGTAAATCGAGAGTGCCTCTTCCACACCCTGACCGGCCCCGGAGATTTCATGAAAAACCGGGAAGTTACCCTTAGAGTGGTTATGTACATCAGCCATTGTTGAACTCCGTAAGCCACCCTCCGGTCAGGGTGTGCTACCCGGGTGAGGGTTGTGAAAATGTCAAGCTTCTCGGTCGCCTTTAAAGCATTGCGGCGAGCCGCGCTGCGATTTCGTCGGCCACCAGCATCCCCGCCGGGGTGAGCTTAATCGCTTCCGAAGTAATTTCCGCAAGGCCGACTTCGGCAAGTTCCTTTCCCATCTTTTTTATCAGACTCGCTGTGTTGTCGTCCACCCCGGCAAACGACATCCCCTCGGTCAACCGGAGCGAGAGCATGAGTCGCTCATCCATGGCGATTTTTTCGTCCACGGCATCCGTTTCCATGATGGCGGAGCCGGTGGTCTCTATGGCGTCGATATACGATTCCGGGCTGAGCAGGTTCCACCATCTCAGGTATGGAATTTTGGATAATCCGGATGATTCAAAGGATTCACCGGAGGCCGTTTCCGGTGTTTTTTTCAATAGAGATACGTTCATCCGGGAGTGAGCGGCCACGCCGAGGCCGAGATAGTCGCCGGATTTCCAGTAGTTAAGGTTGTGGCGGCATTGGCGGCCTTCGCGTGCGAAGTTGCTCACCTCGTATTGGGACAATCCCGCCGCCTCCAGCCGCTCCACCCCATTGAGGTACATTTTGCCGATTTCCTCGTCCGGGGGCACGCTCCATCTGCGGGGCGGTTTCAGCATGTAGGCCGAAACGTGGTCGGGCCTCATCTCGACGGCGCGTTCCAAATCTTTTTCCCAGTTATCAAAGGTCTGGCCGGGCATCCCGAAGATGAGGTCGATGCCGACCGCATCGAATCGGGCCCCCCGCGCCGCTTCAACGGCTGCAAGGGTTTCCTCGGGGGAATGGAGCCTTCCGAGTATTTGCAGGTTTTTCCGGTCGGTGGACTGGACGCCGATGACCACGCGATTCACCCCCGCTTTCCGCCATGCCCGCATGTCTTCGGCGGAGGCAGTGGCGGGGTTTACTTCCAGGGTTATTTCGATATCGGGGGACAATTTGCAGTTGTGGTCAACCGCTCCTATGACCTGTTCCACCATCCACGGCTCCATAAGGCTGGGGGTGCCGCCGCCGAAGTAGAGGGTGCGGGCTTTGAAATCGGAATCCGAAACGTTCCCGAAGCGGTTCAGCTCCTTCACAACCGTATCAATATACGACCGGCGGTCAACGGGGCTGTCGTCGTAGGAGGTAAAATCGCAGTAGGGGCATTTTTTCAGGCAAAAGGGGAAATGGACGTATATGCCGAGGGGGGGATGGAAATAATTATTTGTTGTCATGGGACTTCATCATGCCGGTGTGGGCGCCGGAGTTACCGTTTTGCAAGGGGTTGAAACCCCTTGTCCGTTCTCCATTATTTCCGTATGAGTTTGTAGGGTTTTTTCTTGAGCAACTCGGTCAACTCCACCAGGTTCCGGGAGATTTTTTCCAGGTTGTCCATGATTTTCTTGATATCCTCCCGGTTTTCCTCCACCGGCCCGGAAACGGATTTCTGGATAAGTTCAACCTGCTCGATAAGCTGCTCGGGGGTATCCCTGAGATTCTGTATGGTGGTATGTATGTTGGCGCGGTTTTCGGCCATGAGCCTGTTCATATCTTTTGTGAGTTTGTTCATTTCCGCCACGGTGGTGTTAACTTCGCTTGTTATTTCCTTCAAATCCTTCAGGGAGCTGTCGATATTGGGCGAGTTGCGTTTTACGATGGCGTCTATTCTGGTGGAGGCGTTCTGCATGTTTTCCACGGTGTCCATGAGGTTCTTTTTGAATCGGGGGTCGCCGGTGATTTCCTTTATGTCCCGGGTGATGGACTTTACATCCTCCACAGCTTTCACGATGGTGTCGGTAAGCTCGTCCATTTTGAGGCCTTCTTTCCCCTCCAGGACGTCGCCTTCCATAAGCGAGGGGCTGTCGGCGCTTCCCAGGCCCATGTCCACGTAGCGCTCTCCCACCAGGGGGCTTTTAATGCTCACCTCCGAGTCCCTCTTGACTATGGTTTCCCTCAGCACCTTGAGGGTCAGCATAATCACGTTCCCCCTGTCGCGCTTGACCTCGATATCGTCCACCTTGCCTACGACCCTTCCCGCCTGCATCACGGGAGTGCCGCGCTCCACCCCTTCAACTTCCTCGAATTTCACCTGCACTTCCTTTTTGGGCCGGAACAGGTCCTGAATGTTGCTGGATAGCGCCACCATGCCCACAAGGAGGGCCACGGCGATTACCACCACCAGCCCCGCGCCTATTTCATGTCGCCTGTATTCCATTTTGCCTACTCCAGGAGAGTTCTCTTGTACTCCTCGGCGCTTTTGCGCATCGGAATCGGGCCTTCCGGCGAGCCGTGCAGAAACTGCTGCACCAGCGGGTCGGAACAGGCTTCAATCTCCCCCGGCGTGCCTTGAAAGTATACCTTTCCTCCGTACAGCAGCGCCAACCGGTCTCCCACGCTTTTCGCGCCTTCCATGCTGTGAGTGACCACCACGCTGGTGATTCCCAACAGCCGCGTCAGGTCCACTATCAGCTTGTTTATCATGCCTCCGACCACCGGGTCAAGCCCGGCCGTAGGCTCGTCGAAAAACACTATCTTCGGGTCGAGGGCTATGGCCCGGGCGATGCCCACGCGCTTTTGCATTCCCCCGGAAAGCTCGCGGGGGTACATTTCCTCGAACTCGCTCAAGCCCACCTGGTCGAGCTTCATCTTCACCATGATGCCGACTACGGTTTCGTCCAGTTGGGTATGCTCACGGATGGGCAGGGCCACGTTATCCCCCACCGTCATGTCTCCGAACAGGGCGACGTTCTGGAAGAGCATGCCCATGCGCTTTCTCAGCTCGTTCAGCTCGCCTTCATTCATTCGGGTAATATCGTTATTTTCGATGACGACCTTTCCCTTATCGGCCTTTAAGGCGCCTATCATGAGCTTCAGAAGAGTGCTTTTGCCGCCGCCCGAGCCGCCGATTATGGCCGTGATGGAGCCGCGCGGCACGTCGAGGTTCACGTCGCTTAAAACCTCCCTGTCGCCGTAGCTTTTGGTGACGTTTTCCACCGATATGGCGGGGGGTTGAACTTGCTCCTCCCCCGTTTCCGTCCCCCGTGTTTTTTCTTCATCCGACGGCATAGAACACCCCGGTGATTACCGCGTCGGCAACGATGATGAGCAGCGTGCTGGTCATGACGCTGAGCATGGTGGCCCGTCCCACCTCCTGGGCGCCCCCTTCCACCGTAATCCCCCTGTAAGTTCCTATCATGCTGATTATGATTCCGAACACAAACGCTTTGAGCAATCCTATAAATATATCCGAATTGGCCAGCGCGTGCACGGTGTTCACCCAGTAGCGGCTGATGTCTATTCCGAGGCCGAAGGTGCCCACCACGAAGCCTCCGAACAGCCCCGTGGCGTCGGCGATTATGGTAAGGCACGGCAGCATTATGGCCGCCGCCAGCACCCTCGGGGCCACCAGGTATCCCACCGGGTCGATGGCCATAACCTCGAGCGCCAGGATTTCTTCGTTAACCTTCTGGGTGCCGAGCTTGGCGGTAATACTGGCTCCCACCCTCCCGGCGAGCACCAACCCGGTAAGCAGCGGGGCGAGTTCCCGGGTGATTACCAGGGTTACGAAAGCGGGCACGCTGGTTTCCGCGCCGAGCGGCTGAAGCTGGCTGGCAAGCACGAAGACTATTATCAATCCGATGGAAAAGCTGGTTACAAGGATGATGACTATGCTGTGGGTACCTATCTCGTCAAGCTCGTCGAAAAGCCGCGGCAGGCGCAGCTTTTGCCCCCGAAAAGGGTTTATGAGCAGATGCCTGAGCACCGCCGCCCCCAGATATATCAGGTCGGTAAGGCCCTCGAGAAAATTGATGACCCACCGGCCGATATAACCCAGAAACCTTACTATTGCGCTATTCTCCGCCACCTGTAGATGCCAACCCCGAATTTAACGGTAATTTCAGGACATACCTGTCCAAAAACGGTTTTGTAATTGGACAGCATATCCCTGTTTCGAGCATGAGCATTTTTCACAAGGAGAACAGACAAGGGGCTTAAGCCCCTTGTCCGGGGCTTTTCGAGAAGTTTTTTGAATGAAATCGCAGGAATTTGCTATGACCTCCTATTTTGGACAGCATATGCCACACAGAGTGAACCAGGTTTTTGGATTATTTGCATACTCTAATAAAATCAGGGACTTAACCCGTCCAAAATGGCTATTTTCGGGTTATTTTGGACAGTAATGATTTCAGGAGAGCATTTTTCGAACTTTCCTGTGGACGGACAAGGGGCTTCAGCCCCTTGAACCAAGGGGTTAAAACCCCTTGTCTGAGTTTGCGACATATTCCGCAAATTCAAAGTCCCGCAAGGGCTTCTTCCACCGTTTCGTAAATATCGAAAATTTCGTTGACGTGGGCTAGCTCGAAGACGTCCTTCACCGAAGCGCTCAGGGCCGCCAGCCTGAGTTTTCCGCCGTTTTTCTGTATGGTCTGCCACGCCCTTACGAGGGTGGCGATGCCGCTTGAGTCCATGTAGCTGACCTCCGACAGGTCGACCACGGTGGCGCCGGCTTTTGGTTTCTTGCCCTCGATATAGGGGGATATTTCATCCCAGACCTTGCCGGAGGTGCTCATGTCCACCTCGCCCTCCAGCTTAACCTTCAGCACCTTTCCTTCGAGTTCGGCCTTTACGTTCATGAGCCGGCCTCCCGGCGGGGAAGCTTCTTGGTGAGCGTCAACAGGGTGCCCACTCCGAGGCCGGTGTCGTAGTCCACCGAGTCCATGACTTCGTTGAGGAAGTGAGTGCCCAGGCCGCCCGGCTTGACGTCTTCCAGCTCGCGCGGCTTTATCTTTTCGGTGTCGGGGGTTTCCCCGTAATCCCGGATTTTGATTTTAAGCTCGGATTTTGAAGTTTCCATCATGAAGTCGATTCTCTTTTCGGTGTCTCCCTTGTAGCCGTATTTAATGATGTTGGAAGTGGCTTCATCCACCGCCAGCACTATTTTCCGGGACTGGCTTTCGGTGAATCCCAGTGAGCCGATGAAGGTTTCCACGTTTTTGCGAACCAGCGACAGGTAGCCCGGGTCGCTGGGCACGCTTAGCGATATATTCTCCCCGGCCTTTCCCACTCCGGGGCGCTTGCCGGCGGGGGCCTTTTTCTTTTTCGCAGCCCCCCTGGATTTGTTGGCCTTGACCAGTATGAAGGTCAGGTCGTCGTGCTGAGGGGTGTCGGTGACGAAGGAGTTGATTTCCTTGAGCATGTTGGATTTTATCTGCTTTGCGGTGGAGTCGGCTTTTCCGGAGACGATTTTTTCGATTTTCTCCAGCCCGAACTCTTCTCCGGCGGCGTTTCGCGCTTCCATGAGGCCGTCGGTGTACAGCAACAGGGAGTCGCCGCCCTCGAAGGGCACCGCGTCCTGGCTGAACTCCCTTCCGCCGGCGATTCCCAGCGGTATCCCCTTCTCCACTTCCAACCTGTGCACACTCCCGTCGGCTTTTACCAGCACCGGCGGCAGGTGCCCGGCGCTGGAGAAGGTTATGCGCTTTTTGAGGGTGTCCAGAATCACGAATCCCAGGGTCACGAACATACCCTGCTGGCTGCGCGCCGCCAGCAGGCCGTTGACCTTCGCCAGTATATCCTTCGGCTCCTCCTCGGTGAGTGATATGAAGCGGAAATCGCTCATCAGCCGCGCCATGAAAAGCGCCGCCGGCACTCCCTTGCCGCTCACGTCGCCCATTATCAGTCCCACCTGGTCTTCGGAAAGGGGTATGAAGTCGTAGAAATCGCCCCCCACTTCCTGGGCGGCCTTGTAATAGGCCTCGAACTGGTAGCCGCTCACCTTTGGCGGAGCCGAGGGCAGAAAGCTTTCCTGCACCGTCCGGGCGATATGGAGGTCGCGCTCGAGCTTCTGCTTGGCCAGCACTTCCTTGTGGTAGATGGCGTTGGTTATGGCAACTCCCGCCTGACCGGCCAGGGCCAGGAGTATTTCTTCATCTTCGGTTTCAAAGACGGCGTCGGCCTTGCCTTTTTTGTTGAGCACCTGTATGACGCCGACGATTTCGCCGTCGTTGTTTTTGAGCGGAACGCACAGGATGGTTTTGGTGCGGTAACCGGTTTTCTTGTCCACTTCGGGGTTGAAGCGCGGGTCGGAGTAGGCGTCGGGTATGTTTATTATCTCGCCGGTTTTTGCCACGTGGCCGGCGATGCCTTTCCCGACGGGAAAGCGTATTTCGTCCGCGCCCTGTGCGATTTTGCTCCATAGCTCGTCGGTGTTTTTGTCCACCAGGAAAAGGCTGCTCCGGTCGGCTTCCATGACCTTTGTGGCGTACTTTATTATCAGGTCGAGCAGGCTGTCCAGCTCCATGTTGGAAGCCAGGCGCCGGCCGATTTCGAGAAGCACCATGAGCTTACCGGCTTTCTGCTCAGACTCTTGCATACGAGTTCCTTTCAAAGGTCATAACTGACGGGAATTGAAGCTTAATCAGTTTAGCCCAGCGAAAATTGAATGTCAAAGGGGAAAGGAAAACGGAATAAGAAAAAAACGCATCAGGGTTGGTTTTTTACGCGACGGTTTTCGGTTGGGACTTATTGCTTTTCATCCCACATATTTGATTGTAAATAGGTAGCCAGATTGACCTTTTCGTTGGTGATTTTCAGTTTTCGGCGAATGTTTTCCCTGTGGCGGTTGACCGTAGTTGCCGATACTCCCCTGAGTTGAGCGATTTCCTTCGTTTGAAATCCGTTTCGAATCATGTTGCATATGGATATTTCGGTAGGGGTCAGGGAATGGCATGACTGTGAAAGGTGATTTACAAACGGTGAAGTTATCTCTTCCAGGTTGGTTTTCAGCATTTCGACGTATTTAATCTGCGCCGAAGGCAGCTTTAAGGCCATGGCCTGTAAGATGGGCATAAGGATTTTATCCACGTTGTCTTTCATGTACCTGTAGATTTCCTGTTTTTCTTCCTCGATTCTTGCCAGTACGGTCCGCAGGGCCGTGTTTGATTCCTGTAAGGCTTTCCGCTCGATGGTCAGTTGTTTGTTCATGTCCTGTAATTCCAATTCGGCGGATATTCTGGTGGCGATAGTGCTTATTTGTTCCGCCAACGCGTCCAGCAGCGCCCGTTCTTCTTTCAGAAACGGTCCCTCGTCCAAAGGGGGGCGCTCTTCCTTGTAGAATATGGCCACTTCTCCCACGGGTTCCCCGTAAACGTAAATCTGCGAAGCCTGTCGCCAGTTGGTGATTTTGAACCCTTCACTCGTATATGTTTTTTCCCTGTATACGATTCTGGCGCAGGTAATCTCGGGATATTGCCATGAATAGGGAAGAAAATTGACCAGCTCGCTTAAAAGCTCGTCAACCGAGTTAAAATGGCGTTCGGCCAACTGCGAAACGCCGTATAAACAGTTCAACTCCTTGATGCGTTCGCGTAAAGCCCTGGCAACCGTTGCCTGCTCCGAGTCTTCGTTGAAAGGAATTCGCCACAGTGACGCCAGTTCGGACGCTGGGAGTTGAAATTTAGTACGGTTTTTCCCGGAAGCGGGCTGCCTTTTGTTCTTCATCCCCTCCTCCTGCGAGTACACACATCATATATGCATTCTATGTGAATTATCTGCATACCTTTAATGCCCAGAAATTATGTGCATTTTGCTTGCAATCGTTCCGTATTTCCTTAACGAGTTTATCTCATAAAATCAATGCAATCAACCTTAAAACCGATTTTACCAGGGGAGGTTTAAATGTCGAGCTTTAATTTCGATTCGATTCTGGAGGGTCGCCGCAGCCAGCCTCATCAGCTGATTGAAGTATTGCAGGACGTTCAGGAGCAGTGCGGTTACATACCCGAGGAGGCCATAAGGGCCGTATCGGAGGGGCTGGGGGCGCCGCTCATAGAAGTGTACCGCGTGGCTTCCTTTTACAAGGCTTTCAAGCTCAAACCCGGAGGGAAGCACCAACTCACCATATGCATGGGAACGGCCTGTCACGTGCGCGGCGCAAAGCTTCTGCTCGACCAGGCCGTCGGGCAGTTGGGTGTCGAGGACGGGGAGCCGACGAAGGACGGCCTCTTTTCCATCGAGCGCGTCAATTGTCTCGGGGCCTGCGCGTTGGGGCCGGTGGTTACCGAAAACGGCTCGTACCACCACCACATGAGCCCCGGCAAGGTGCGCAAAATGATTAAATCGGTATATCAGAAAGAAAAGAGGAAATCGAAAGATGGCCAGGCTTAGTGCAACGAGCGAGTTGGAATCGCTTAGAAAAACAATTATAAGCGGCCGACGCAAGGTAAAGAAAACCGTCACGTTATGCGGCGGCACCGGCTGCCGCGCGTCCCAATCAAAGGAGGTTATAGAAGCCATAAGGGAGGAATTGTTCAAGCAGGGGTTGGAGTCGAAAGTCCACCTGCGGGTAACAGGGTGCCACGGCTTCTGCGAACAGGGTCCCATAGCGGTTATCGAGCCGGGGAACATCTTTTACTGTCATTTGACCCCCGACGACGCTCACGAGGTTGTTTTCAGCACCGTTCACAAAGGCGAGGTTGTCGAGCGTTTGCTTTATGTTGACCCGGTCAGCGGGAAGACGATTCAGACCGAAGCCGAAATTCCCTTTTACATGGCCCAGGACCGCAGTTTGCTTGACCGGAACAAAGGGATAGACCCCTGCTCCATAGAAGATTATGTCGCCCTCGGCGGGTACTCGGCGCTGGCAAAAACGCTGGAGGGCATGGCCCCGGAGCAAATCATCAGGGAAGTCAAGATGGCCGGATTGAGGGGCAGAGGCGGGGGAGGCTTCCCCACCGCACGCAAATGGACGGAATGCCGCGAGGCGCCGGGCGACGAGAAGTACGTTATTTGCAACGCCGACGAAGGAGACCCCGGCGCTTACATGGACCGTTGCCTGCTGGAGGGCAACCCTCACCAGGTGCTCGAGGGAATGATGATAGGGGCTTATGCGGTCGGCGCCCGGAAGGGATATATCTACGTTCGCAACGAATACCCCCTGGCGGTACGAAACTCGAAGGTGGCCGTCGAGCAGGCGCGCGATATGGGGCTTCTCGGTGAAGACATTATGGGGTCGCAGTTTTCTTTCGACGTCGAAATCGCCCGGGGCGGAGGGGCGTTCGTCTGCGGTGAATCAACCGCGCTTATGGCTTCCCTGGAAGGTAAAGTCGGCGAGCCGCGACCCAAGGACGTGCATACCGTTGTCGACGGCCTGTGGCACAAGCCGACTACGTTGAACAACGTTGAGACGTGGGCCAATGTTCCATTCATAATATCCAACGGCTCGAAAGGTTTCTCCTCCAGGGGGACAAAAGGCAGCAAGGGCACCAAGATACTTGCGCTCACAGGCCGGATAAAGAACACCGGCCTGGTGGAAGTGGATATGGGGACCCCGCTGAAAACGGTCGTGTTCGATATAGGAGGCGGGCCCGCGAACGGTAAACCCGTTAAAGCGGTTCAGACCGGCGGGCCGTCCGGCGGTTGCCTGCCCGTCGAGAAGTTCGACCTTCCTGTGGATTTCGACGTCCTCTATGACGCGGGCTCAATGATTGGCTCGGGCGGCGTTGTGGTTATGGACGAGGAATCTTGCATGGTGGATGTGGCCAAGTATTTCCTCACCTTTCTGCAGGACGAATCGTGCGGCAAATGCGTGCCGTGTCGGCTGGGAATAGACCGGATGCTGGAGATTATCACCGATATTACCGAGGGCCGCGGAACCATCGGGCAACTGGACCTGTTGGAGGAGCTGGGGGATACCGTCTCCCGGACTTCCCTTTGCGGGCTCGGGAAAACCGCAGCTAATCCCGTGCTTTCCACTTTGAGGTATTTCCGGGAAGAATACGAGGCGCACATCGACCGGAAAAAGTGCCCCGCCGGGGTGTGTAAGGCTTTAATCGAATATTCGATTGACCCGGGAAAATGCAACGGTTGCGGGTTGTGCAGAGTCGCGTGCCCTTACGGCGCCATCACCGGCGAGAAAAAGAAAGTGCATGTAATCGATGCGACATTGTGCCGGAAATGCGGTATATGCCGCAGCGAGTGCAAGTACGAAGCCGTTCAAGTCAATTAACGAGGTGTAATATGATTCATTATGTAAACCTTACCATAGACGGAGCCGGCGTTAAAGCCGCGAAAGGAACCACGGTGCTTGATGTCGCCATCGAGTACGGCATATGCATACCCCACTTGTGTTATGTCCCTTCGCTTTCGGATATAGGGGCGTGCCGTCTGTGTATAGTCGAGAACGTCGTTAACGGGCGCTCGAAAATCACCACCTCCTGCACCCTTAAAGTCCAGGAAGGTATGGTGATAAGAACGAACACGGAAAGAATACGCAAATTGCGTAAGAATATTGCCGAATTGCTGGTTACTCAGGCGCCCAACTCGCGGGCGATACAGGATATAGCCGTTCGCTGCGGGGTAAAAGAAGTGCGTTTTCCCTTCAGGAACAGCGACTGCGTTCTGTGCGGGCGTTGTGTGCGCGCTTGCAACGAGCTTTGGCGCGCCAAGGCGATTGGGTTTGTGGGGCGCGGAAAAGAGCGCCGCGTGGAATATCCGCTCGGGATACGTCCCGATTTCTGCAAGGAATGCAATTACTGCATCCAGCTTTGTCCCATGACCATCACCCCCTGCGAGGGGCCGATGAAACCGGGCGAAGAATACCTGTGCGGTAAATGCGAGTCTCAGCTTATGCTCGCGGAAGAAGCCGGCGGCGACATTTGCGTCTGGTGCAAACTGGGCGAAGGCTTCGGATGCGGGCGCTATCCGGAAGCATGAAATAGCCGCCTTTGCAGGATAATTTCTTTATTATTATGCATTCGTGGTGTAGCCTTTACTCCTTTGGCCCTACCAGGGTGTTGAAAAAGTCAGAAACGTAACGCCGCCATCCCTGGCGGCACTTGTAAGTAGCTGATTTTATTAAGGCGCCTTTTGCCGGCAAGCCATGCGGCCTGAGAAGGATGCCAGCGTTACGAAAAATAGCATTTTTCAACACCCTGCTACGGATTGAATAACTGCGAAAGTACTTCTTTTAACCCGGAAATGTTACATGTTGTAGTTTTCTCGCCGGCGGTGTAAAATATGTAAACGTACGTTTAGTTGCAGCGTGCTATTATTGACGAGCGCGCGTAAATTGAATACTTTTACTCCGTCATTGCACAATATTGATTATAAGGATGGGTGGGATTAGAGCGGAGCGGGAATGAAGGACGAGAGAAAGACCAAAAAACAGCTAATTGAAGAGCTTAACGAACTCAGGCGCAAGCCCGACGCAGATTCCGCCCCGGCCCAATCCTCTCTCGGAGAAAAATCCGCTTTTCTGGACAAGATAATCAACTCCGCCTCGGAAGGCATATTCGTCCTCGATGAAAACGTCAATTACAAGCTGATTAACCCCGCCTGCGGAAAAATGATGAGCCATAATCCCGCCGACTGGATAGGCAGGCGCGCCGGGTCGTTTCTTCTTGATGAAGACCGCGAAAGCGTCCGCCGGTGCTTTTATGAGGCTTATAGGGGAGAACCGGGACGCACGGAATTGAGAGTGCTCGGCGGCGACGGGAAGTACCGCTACCTGGACGTCCATTTGTCGCCACTTCGATGGGACGGCCACCCTCACGTCCTCGGAGTGGTCAACGACATAACTTCTCGAAAAAACGCCGAAGAGGCCAGGAAGCAAAGCGAAGCCAGGTTTCGCGCGGTAATCGAGGCGGCCCGGGACTGCGTGTTCATAAAGGATACCGACGGCATCTATACCCAGGTAAATCCCGCTATGGAGCGCCTTTTCGGAATTTCGGCGGATGAGCTGGTCGGCAGGGATGACGTTTCCCTTTTCGGCGAAGAAGCCGCACGTGTAATCGCCACTACCGATGATAAGGTTTTTGCCGGAGAGGTGGCTGACGAAGAAGTCGCCAAGCCCGTGGACGGGGTAAACGTGACCTTCCACGTGGTAAAAGTCCCGTTGCAGGACGAAAAGGGCGATATAGTCGGTCTCTGCGGATTTGCACGGGACATCACCAGGCGCAAACTGGTCGAGGAGGAAATACGCAACCTCAGCCAGTTCCATGAAAGCATCATAGACAACGCCAATATATGGCTGGACGTCTTGGACGTCGACGCCAATGTCCTTATTTGGAACAAGGCCGCCGAGCAGATAAGCGGATACCCCCGCGAAGAAGTGGTCGGACATGCAAAAATATGGGAATGGCTGTATCCGGATAAAAAATACAGGGAAGAAATTACAAGCATGGCGGCTTCCATAATTAAAGACGGAGTGGCGGTAGAAGACTTTGAAACCGTCATCCGGGCAAAGGACGGCTCGTACAAGACCATCCACTGGCACTCCCGCAACCTCGTCGACGAAAAAGGCGTCCCCGTAGGTTCGCTCGCCCTCGGGCGGGACGTGACGGACCTGAAAAAAATGTATATCGCACTGGCCGAAAGCGAAAAAAGATACCGGCTCCTCGCGGAAAACGTCACCGACATCATTATCACCATGGATATGGATATGAACATCACCTACGTAAGCCCCTCGGTGAAGATGGTGTCAGGATACACGCCGCAGGAAGTTACCGCCCGAAACCTCGAATACATACTCACACGCAAGTCGGTGGAGATAGCAGCTAAAACTCTCGGGCAGGAGCTCGAGCACGAAAAACTGCCGCCCTCCGAACGCCCGCCGACTCCCATGCTGGAGCTCAAAGCGCGCCGTAAGGATGGCTCTACCTTGTGGCTGGAGGTTAAAACCACATTCCTTCGCGACGAAAACGGCCGGCCCGTGGCCATTCTCGGCATGGCACGGGACATAACCGAGCGCAAGCAGGCGGAGGATGCCCTCAAAGAGCTTACCGAGAGCTTCATGGGCCTGTACGAAGGAGCGTTCGAAGGTATTGCGGTACATCACGAGGGAAAAATACTGGACGCCAACAAAACCCTGGCGAAAATGCTGGGATATGACCGGGAAGAACTGCCGGACAAGAAAGTGACGGATTTAATCGACCCCGAGTCCGGGGACATAGTGGAGGAAGATGTCAGACAGGGCATCGACAGGATATACGAGGCCGCATGCCTGAAAAAAGACGGCTCGAGGATGTTCGTGGAAATATCCAGCAAACCATACAAGCACAAGGGCCGGGACGTAAGGTTAATGGCCATACGCGAGGTTACCGAGCGGAAAACCGCCGAAAATGCCCTGGCGGCGGAGAAAGAGCGCCTGTCGGTAACTCTCAGGTCGATTGCCGACGGGGTTATAACCACCGACACCGACGGCAGGATAATTCTGATTAACGAGGCCGCGGAAAAGCTGACCGGATGGAGTCAAGAGGAGGCCATCGGGCGGGACATCGAAACCGTGTTTCACACCATCGACGAGACCACCCTGGACCAGTGCGAAAACCCCGTGAAAACGGCCCTCGAAAACAACTCCATTTTTCAGGATTCCGAGCACATCATACTTATCGCCAGGGACGGGAAGGAAAGGCTGATAGCCCGGAGCGCCGCCCCCATAATGGACACCGAGGGAAACCGTATAGGCGCGGTGCTGGTGTTCAGGGACATCACGGAAAAAAGAAAAATGGAAGAGGAAAGGCTGAAAGCGCAAAAGCTGGAATCCGTAGGATTTCTCGCCGGCGGTATAGCTCATGACTTCAATAACATACTTACTGCCGTGCTCGGCAACATTACCCTGGCGAAGGCCTACGCCGGCGAAGGGGACGAAGTTTATAAAAAGCTTACCGAAGCGGAAAGAGCCGTCTTCAGGGCCAAGGAGCTGACCCAGCAGTTCCTCACCTTCTCCAAGGGCGGCGTCCCCATAAAGGAAACCGCCTCCATAAAGGAACTGGTGACCGATTCAGTGGACTTTGCTCTCACCGGTTCAAACGTAAGCTGCCAGTTCGATATGGAGGAAGGTTTGTGGCCCGCCGAAGTGGACACTGCCCAGATAAGCCAGGTGGTAAACAACCTGGTGATAAATGCAAAACAGGCGATGCCCGAAGGGGGGAACCTGTATGTAAAAGCGGAAAACAGGTTGCTGGAGGAGAAAAGCTCCGTTCCGCTGAGCAAGGGCAAGTATATCAAGCTGACAATCGCGGATACCGGAACCGGAATACCAGGAGAACATATCGGTAAAGTCTTCGACCCTTACTTCACCACCAAGCAGGATGGCAGCGGGCTGGGACTGTCCACTTCTTACTACGTGATAAAAAAGCATGAAGGGTTTATAGACGTTGAATCGGTCCCGGGAAAAGGGACGACGTTTCGCATTTATCTGCCGGCAAGCACTCTCCAACCGGAGAGCGGAATTACGGAAACAAAGGCGGAAGTATTCGATGGTTCGAACAAAAGGGGCAGAGTTCTCATCATGGACGACGAAGAAATGGTGCGCGAAACTTGCGGCGAGTTGCTGCAACACCTGGGGTACTCGGTGGACTTCGCCGCAGAAGGCGCGGAAGCCATTGTAAAATACCGGGAAGCAATCGATGAGAAAAAGCCCTTCGACCTGGTAATCGCCGACCTCACCGTACCCGGCGGAATGGGAGGAAAGGAGTTGGTAAAAAACCTGAAGGAGCTCGACCCACGGGTCAGGGCCGTGGTATCAAGCGGTTATTCCACCGACCCCATCATGTCCGATTACCGGAAATACGGCTTCTGCGGAGTGGTGGCCAAGCCCTACAAGGTAGAAGAACTATACGAAGTAATGAACAGGATTATTTCCGGAAACGACTAACCGCGACAATCCGGGATTTTCCAGGGTGGCACACCTTGACCGCAGGGTGGCTTATGGTGGGCAAAAGAACCTGAGAGCGTCTATCACCTTCCGGGCGCCGACCATATTTTCATGTAACCGGCGGGAGCGGCCAGGGTGTGAAACAAGCCCGTCTCCTTATCCGGAAATCTTGGCGATAATCCCCCGTAGATTATTCCGTCTCCAATAGATATAATCTTAATCCACGGTTGAAATAACCAGAGGTGATGCGCATGGATTATTTTGCAAATAAAGTCGCCCTCATTACAGGCTCCGCCCGGGGCATCGGTTTCGCAACCGCCCGCGAGCTCGGAGGCAGGGGCGCGAAAATAGCGCTCTCCGATTTAACAGAGGATGCGTTGGCCGAAGCGAAAACCTCGCTGGAAAAAGACGGAGTGGAGGTGTTTTCGGTTAAGGCCGACGTTACGGACCCCGAGCAGTGCCGGCTGATGGTCGAAAAATCGGTCGAGCGTTTCGGAAAACTGCATATATTGATAAACAACGCCGGGGTCAGCATAGTGGACTACTTCGAAAACTGCTCCCCCGAAACCTGCAAAAAGCTCATGGACGTCAACCTCATGGGCTGCATATACATGACACTGGCGGCTATCGAGCAGTTGAAGAAAAACGGCGGGCAAATCGTCTTCGTATCCAGCGTCAGCGGCATCCGCGCCATACCCACCGGCAGCATGTACAGCGCCAGCAAAGCCGCGCTTCGAAGCATGGCGGAATCCATCCGGCTCGAGCTGGAGCCTTACGGAGTCCACGTGGGCGTCATAACTCCCGGGTTCACCACCACCGACCCGCGCAAGACCGTGATGAAAGGAAGCGGCGTGCCTCGCCCCATCGACCGACCGCCTCACGACACCCCCGAAGGCGTCGCCCGCGGCATTGCGAAGTTGCTCGAAAAGCGCAAAAGGGAAATCGTTCTGACCCCGATGGGAAAGGTCTCTCACATTCTACAGCGTATAAGCCCCTCCCTCCTGGACAGAATACTCAAAAAACGCGAGCTGAAAAATTGATTTAAGCCACGGATATACCCCAAATCGTGTCACATATAACACTTTCCGTGCCACGTCCCGCATCTTCAGCAACGGCGCGGATTTACGCCAAAAATCCTATATTTTTTTCGAAGTATAGGAAACCCCGGGCTTCAGCCCGGGGTTTCATAATGCGGAGAATGGGGGGTTGAAAAATTTTCAATATATAGAGGGGTATGTTTTTTTGCCATGGTAGGCGCGGCACTCCTGCCGCGCATTCCACGGTGTTGTTCCGTATGCCCGACAGGAGTGTCGGGCCTACCATGTCTGGCTCTCCCCCCGTGCTCTTTGACAACTTCATATCTTGGGAGCGTCCATCGGACGCGATGCGATTTGTCCCCGAACCGCGCCAATTAAAAATCGGGGACATGTACTTGCCTGCCCGTAAGTGTCCGCACCCGCCAAGCTGCACGGGGTACTGGGAGTTGACGGATTTCCGGCGGCGTCGGCGTTATGCCGTGCTCTCTTCGGTGGCTTCCTCTTCTTCCTCTTCGGCCTCGGGTTTTTTCCTCGCTTCGGCGATGAGTCGCCGGGTTTCGGCTATCTCCTCCTCCGTAACGCCTTTTCGTAGCTCCTCCGCCCTGTTCATCACCCCCTGGAAGCGCAACCCTTCCGAGGCGCTTATCCACTCCAGCCCCAGCCGCTCGGGGCGGATGCCGCGTTTTTCCATCTTCCTCCATATTTTCTTCACCCGCCGCTCCGTCCACTTATTGGCGTCGATGTAGTGGCAATCGCCGATATGGCAACCCGATACAAGCACCACCGGCGCCCCCTTCTCGAAAGCGCGCCACACGAACTTTTCATCCACTCTCCCGGAGCACATGGTGCGTATCAGCCGCGCGTTCGGCGGGTATTGAAACCGGGAAACGCCCGCGAAATCGGCTCCCGCGTAAGAGCACCAGTTGCAGGCGAAAACCACAATCTTCTCCGACGGATTCTCCGCCAGTATAGAATCCACCTGCGCTTCTATCTGGGCATCGGTGAAGTGGTGCATTTCGATGGCGCCCCGGGGGCATTCGGCGCCGCAGGTTCCGCACCCGGCGCACGCCGCAACGGTCACCCGCGCCGGAAGCTTGCTCTTGGTGTCCACGGTGATTGCGCCGTAAGGGCAGACCTTGGCGCATATGCCGCACGAGTTGCACAACTCGGGGTTAACCTCGGCGGTTATGGCCTCCACCTTCAGCTTCCCCGGGTTCATCAGCCGCATGGCACGGGCAGCCGCCGCGGAAGCCTGGGTCACAGTCTCCTTGATGTCCTTGGGGCCTTCCGCGCAACCGGCGAAGAAAATCCCCTGCGTGGCCGAGTCCACCGGCTGGAGCTTGGGGTGAGCCTCCAAAAAAAAGCCGTCGGCCGTTCTTTGCAGGGCCAGCATTTCCTGCAGCGAATCCGCCTCCTCAGGGGCCTGTACCCCCACCGCCAACACCACCATGTCGGTTTTGTGGGTCTCCAATTCGTTGGTGGCGGTATTTTCCACCATCAGCGCCAACTCGCCGGTGTCGGCATCCCGCTTCACCGAACCGGGCAGGCCGCGGATATAGCGCACTCCCATCCCCTTGCTGCGGCGGAACAACTCCTCGAACCCCTTCCCGAAAGCGCGGATGTCAATGTAAAACACTTTCACTTCGATGTCCGGGTAAATTTCCTTGATAAGGAGGGTGCTTTTGATGGTGTTCATGCAGCATATGTTGGAGCAGTAGGGCTTGCCACGCCTTTGCGAGCGCGACCCCACGCACTGGATAAAGGCCACCGACCGGGGACGCTGCATGTCGGTGAGTTTTACCAGCTCTCCCTGAGTCGGCCCGCCGGCGTTTACGAGTCGCTCGAATTCGATGCTGGTCAGCACGTTTTCGTAGCGGGTGTAGCCATACTCGTCCAGCGCCGTCGGGTCGTACACGTCCATGCCGGTGGCCACCAGCACGGCGCCCACGTCGAACTCCACCTCCTCGTCGCTCATGTTGAAGTCTATGCACCCTTTCTCGCACTTTTCGATGCACTTACCGCACACGATGGGGTTGTGGCCGAGGCACTGGTCTATGTCCACGGTGTACGCCGACGGCACTGCCTGGGGAAATGGTGAATAAATCGCCCGCCGTGAGCTCAGGCCCATGTTGAACTCGTCCGGCGCCACCACCGGGCACACCTCGACGCAATCGCCGCAGGCGGTGCATTCGTCTTCCCTCACGTAGCGGGCGCGCTTGAGCACCCGGACGTGGAAGTTGCCCACGTGGCCGGTGATGCTTTTTATCTCGCTCAGGGTAAGCAGCTTAATCCGTGGATGCCGACCGGCATCCGTCATCTTGGGACCCAGTATTCATATGGAGCAGTCCATGGTTGGAAACGTCTTATCCAACCTGGCCATGACACCTCCTATACTGGGCTGCTTTTCCACCAGGAAGACGTCGTAGCCTGAATCCGCCAGGTCCAGCGCCGCCTGGATGCCCCCTACCCCGCCGCCTATTACCAGGGCGGAACGGTTGACGGGAACCTCTACCTCCTCCCGTATCCTCAACCGGGAAGCCCGCGCCACGGCGGAGCGCACCAGGTCTTTCGCCTTCAGGGTGGCGCCCCCCTTGTCGTGGCCGTGCACCCACGAGCATTGCTCGCGCAGGTTGGCGATTTCCAAAAGGTACGGGTTAAGCCCGGCTTCGCTTATGCACTTGCGGAACGTCGGCTCGTGCAGCCGGGGCGAGCACGAAGCCACCACTATGCCGTCCAGACCGTACTCGGCGATGTCGTTCTTGATGAGCTTCTGGCCCGGCTCCGAGCACAGGTACTTGTCGTGGCGGCTTACGGCCACTTTTTCCAGCCCGGCGGCATACTCGGCCACCGCCTCGCAGTCCACCGTTCCTGCGATGTTCAGGCCGCAGTGGCAAACGTAGACGCCCAGCTTTCTCGTCGGGTCGGTCGTTTGATTACCCATCGCGTCCCCTTCCAATCTTTTTATCTTTTGTTTTCATCACAATTTTCTCGGTTTGACACGTTCTCCGCCGGTGTAGGTTATCCGCTCGGCCAGCACCGACACCAGGTCCTTGATTTCCATTTTCAACGAGCCTTTCTTCAATGGGTCCCGCATGGCGCATGTCAGGTGAATCATGCACTTGGGGCAGAAAGTCACCAGCATTTGCGCCCCGGTGGCTTTCGCCTCCTTCAACCTTTCCACCTGGATGCGCTTCGAGTATGCGTCGCAGTTAATGAAGCCGCAGTTGCCGCAGCATATGGCGCTTCGTCCCGAGTTTTCCATCTCTTTAAGCTCAAGCCCGGGCACTTCGGTAAGCAACTCGCGGGGAGCGTCGCCTTCGCCGTTGGCCGCCCTCGCCAGCCTGCACGGGTCCTGGTAAGTGACCTTCCGGTCGAGAGCGTTGAAGGCCTTGCCGCCCTTTTTTATCTCGCGGTTGAGCAGGTCGGCCAGCAGGGTGACTTTCAGGTCGAAGCCCCCAACCGCCTCCGGCATGTGCTCGCTCAATACCCGGTAGCATTCGGGGCAGGAGGTTATGACTTCCTTCACACCGGCCTTTTTGAACTCCTCGTAGTTGAGACGGCACAGTATCTCGAAGTTTTCCTCGTCGCCGCTCCATAAGAGGTCGTGCCCGCAACATCTCTCCTCGCCCATAACTACCGGCTCGATATCCAGAAAGTTCAGCAGCCTGATGCTGTCGCGGGATATTGACAGGGTATCCACTTCGATGCCGGAGAAGAAAATATCGAAGTAGGGGGTGCAGCCGGTGAAGAACGCCACTTCTCCCTCGGTGGCCACCTTCAGGTCTTCGTCAATCCACTCCAGTCGGTTCTGCTTCAAATCCGGCGAGGTCATCATCCTCATCCACGAATGCAGCGCCCCGTCGTGCGCGTGATAGCCCGCCAGTCCGCGGGTTCCGGCCAGGAACGTCCTCATTTCGAGTATGAACCTGCTGAACTCGACCCCCGAGGGGCACCGCTCCTCGCACAGCCCGCATGTCAGGCATTCCCAAACCATGTTTTCGATGTAGGTCTCCTGGTCGCGTTCGGCTATGAGCTTATGGGCCAACAGGCGCGGGGAATACTCCTTCCCGGTCAGCACTCTCGGGCATGAAGCGGAGCACTTGCCGCATTCGAGACACTGATAGAGAGACCGGTCGCGTATGATGCGGTCGACTTCCGGTGCGTACAGGCTCATACCGCCTCCCGCTGCCTCCTCGGCTTGGCCGGGTTGGGGCCCATGGATTCTATCAGCTCTGCAAACTCCCACAGGGCCGCCGCGAATTCCTCCTTCTCGTGGGCCAGGAAACTTCGCTCGACCAGCCGCTTCTGGCCGATACCCAAAAGGCGCAGGAGTCGGCGCACCCGGTGAACGTTGGTGTGCCCCACCTCCGGCCCCGGGCCGTAGCGGCAGTCTTCGTCCTTGCATTCCAATAAAATAACCCCGTCGGCTCCGTGCTCGAAAGCCCTGAGTATCATGGCCTGGTTGATTCTGCCGATGCACATGACCCTCACGAGGGTGAAGTTGTGAGGCAGGCTCATTCCGGCCATACCCGCCGCGTTGTAGCAGGCGTAAGGGCTCCAGTTGCAGCATATTCCCAGCAGGTTTACCGGCTCGGCCATCATCTTTCTCCCGAGAGCGTTTCCGCCACCAACTCGACCAGGGCGCGGTTGGAGAAGTAGGGCATATCGAGGGCGGTTACGGGGCATCGTCCCACGCATCCGCCGCATCCGACGCAGTTGTGATGAATCACCCGGGATTTGTAGATTCCCCATTCGTCCGGTTCGAGCTTGATGGCGTCGAAGGGGCATATATCGGCGCATCTTCCGCATCCCCGGCACCTGTCGGGGTCGACCCGGGGGCTCAGCTCGTGGTCCTTGAGAAAAGCTTCCGCCGCCGCGGTGGCCACCTGGGCCGCCAGCGCGTTTCCCGCCTCGAAGGCGTTAACCCGGTTCAGCGTGCGCGGCATGACCCTGTAGAAGCCGAGCTGGGGAGTGTGGAAAAACGCGAAGTTGTAGCGGTAAAATTTTTTCAGGCCCACCATGTCCTCGTGAATGGCCAGCGGGAGGACGTTCTCGTCGGTCAGGCAGACGATGTCGGCCTTCCACCGGCGCCTGTGGCCGCTTTCGTCTTCGTAAACAACTGTGAAGTCTCCGAGGTGGCCCCTGATTTCCTTGATACGGGCCTCATCCACGTGCGTGATACCGCGCCCTCCGATTTTATTGACGGGCCTTTCGCGTATGTAGTCCGGTGGGCCGGTCTCATCGGGCAGCGAGCAACGGTGCACCAGCCTCACCCGGAAACCCTGCAGGGCCAGGTTGGCGGCGCAGGCCGTTCCCACTTCCGAGCCGCCGAGGATGACAATGTTTCTGCCGATTTCGGTGAATCCGCGCCTCAGCGGCCCCGCCAGTTTCGCCCGCTTGTAAGCTTCCCGGAAGAGCCGGCGGCCCCTTTCGACTATTTCGTCCTCGGTTTCGTCTTCCCTGTGGAGACGGTCTTTAACGTTGAGCATTTCGAAGCGGCTTCGCTCCATGCCCAGCCTGTCGAAAAGGTGAATCCTCGACCGGGTGCGCTGGTCGTTGCATGCGATGCACTGGAACTCGAGCGGGCAACACGCGCACGAAGCCACCACCGCGCGGGTAAGGTTCTTTTCGCGCACGGCTTTTGCCACCGCCTCTGCGCCCTCGAAGTTGCACACGGAAGTTATCAGCTCGCTGTGATGCACTCCCGAAACGGAGCCGGCGAAATCCTTGAGACGCATGAGAGCTTGTTGCGGGGCCATGGCGCCGTTGCAGGTGCAAAGGAAAAACCCGAGCCTCAGCTCCTCCGGCACTTCCCCGGTCGCCCGTGCTTCCGAAAATCCCGACGGCGGTCTCAAGTCACCGCTTTTCATCATCGCCTGCCCGGCGGATGCGCTGCCCGCAACCAGGATGTCCATCAGGTCGGTGGCCTTTTGGAGGTCGCCCAGGTAGTGGACGTTTTCCATGCCGAGCAGTCCGGTGTCGGGCACTTCGGATGCGTCCGCCACTATGACCGAAGGGCTCGATATATCGAAACTTTTCTGCTCGCGGAAATGATTTATGGCCCCTATCTCTTCGCACGCGCTCTCGCACACCCGGCATTCGCAACACCCGCTGCATTGCAGGCACCGGGCGGCTTCGGCAACCGCCTGCTCGGTGGTGAAGCCGTAGTCCACTTCGTCGAAATCCCGCCTGCGGACACGGGGTTGTCTCTGCGCCGTGACCGGTCTCCACCGGCGGGGGGTCTGTTCCGATATTTCCACGTAATCGCCCACACCACGGGAGCGATGGTCGGGTTTTTCAACAGGGGCTTCTTCACCGGTTATATACTTATATATATCTGCGGCGGCCTTTCTTCCGGAAGTCATGGAGTCAATGACGCTGGATGGGCCTGTCACCACGTCGCCCGATGCAAAGATTCCATCGGCCGAGGCGCAGCAGGCTTCATCGACGGAAATTCTTCCGCCTGAGCCGATTTCCAGTTCCTCTTCGAAGCCGCTTCCGGCAATGCCGGGTTTCTGGCCTATTGAAACTATGACCGTGTCGGCATCGAGTGTGAACGTTTCTTCCGGGTCGTAAACGATGCACATGGGGCCGTCTTTTTCGGACTTTTCCCAGTGAGCGGGTCGCAACTCGACGCTTTTGATAGCGCCTCCAGCTCCGTGAAAAGCTACGGGGGCCACGGCGGGTCGGAATTGCACGCCCTCCTCGCGGGATTCGCCCACCTCGCGCGGATGGGCGGGGAACTCGTCTTCGGTCTCGACGGCGACTACGGTAACTTCGGCGGCGCCCAGCCTGAGAGCCGTGCGGGCGGCGTCCATGGCGGAGTTTCCGGCGCCGACGACCACGGTATGGCCGCCGACTTTCCCCTTTCCTTCCAGGTTTACGCCCCGCAGGAACTCGACGCAATGCCTGACGCCGTTCAACTCCTCACCCGGTATGTTGAGTTTAAGGTCCCGGTGAGTGCCGGTGCACACCAGCACCGCGTCGTAGCCTTCGGCCTTGAGCTCGGTCGGTGAGGAGACGCTCGCGCCGGTGCGGATTTGCACCCCGGCGGCCTCGATGGCGCGGATTTCGGCGTCCAGGACATTTCGCGGCAATCGGAAGGAGTTTATTCCGGCCCGCAGCATTCCGCCGGGCGAGTCCATTTCTTCGAAGACGGTCACGTTCAGGCCGCTTTTATTGAGGAAGTGAGCGGCCGTCAGCCCCGCCGGCCCCGAGCCTACCACCGCCACCCGCTCGGACCGCCCGGGGACGTCCGGCATTTTGAATCGCGGCTCGTTCGAGCGGGTTTCGTAGTCGGCCAGGAACCTTTTTACTCCCCGTATGGCGACGGCTTCATCCAGCTCGCCCCTTCGGCATGGCTCTTCGCAGGGGTGATGACAAACCCTGCCGCATACTCCCGGGAGCGGGTTGTCTTCGCGGATTATATCAAGGGCCTCCTCGAACCGGGAAGCGGCGGTAAGGGCCATGTAGGCCTGCACGTTAACTCCTATGGGGCAATCGGTTCGGCACGGCGCGGGGGGCCTCTTGTCCAGCTCCAACGCCCGGGAGGGACAGTAGTTGGGACTTCGCCTGAGCGGCGGGTTATCCGATTCCCCCAACGGGCATATTTCCATGCATTTTCCGCAGCCGGTGCACTTGTCGTAATCGATATACTCGGGGTCCTGCACCACCGCGGAGCGATACCCTTCCTCGTCGGGCGCGATGTTTTCAATGCGGGCGTGAGTAAGCGGCATGACCAGCGGATTGCGGGTTACCCGCAGGTAAAGGGGACGGAACTGGAAGTTGAGGTCGTCCGGCCATTCGGTAAAGCCCTTGATGCCGCCGGGCAGGGCCAGAAAGTGGGGGGCGCGGGTTATCCACGCCACCGGAATGCGCGACTTGGCCAGGTCTTCGGCGGCCTTCAACGCGCCGTAACCCGCTCCCACCAGGAGAACGGAGCGCTGGGGTGTATGTTTCGAGTCGGAGGTCATTTACCCGGGCGGCTTTCCTGTTGCTTGGCTTTTCCTTTGAGTATGGCTTCGCCGTACTCCCGCCCTCTCCGGAAAGCGGCGGCGTTTTTGTCCACGGTGTGAGGCGGGACGGACTTGAGAACCGACTGCTCGAGGGATTCGGCGCTTACCACGTCGCTGACCGCCGAGAAGAATCCCAGCATGACTATGTTTGCCATCATCCTGTTTCCCATCTCCTCGGCGAAACGGGTGGCGGGTATGTGATAAGTTGTCCAGGAGGGGTCGGGCTCCTCCGTTTGGACCAGGTCGGTGTCCCATATGAGCGTGCCGCCCTTGACGAGCGAGTTCACGTTTTTGTTGTAGCCCTCCTGGCTCATGCAGATGAGCGTCCGGGGGTTTTCGACGTATGGGTACAGTATTTCCTCCTCGCTCACGATAACCTGCGCCGAGCATGACCCTCCCCGGGCTTCCGGGCCGTACGACTGAGTAAGAGTGGCCTGCTTTTCATCGAAAAGCGTTGCGGCCTTTCCGAGTATGTTTCCGGTGAGGACGATGCCCTGCCCTCCGAAGCCGGTTATGAGTATTTCCTTTTCCATGCTGCTACGCTCCCCTTACTTCGACTTTCCGGCCGGTGATTTCTTTTCTTCGAGCTTCGGCCAGTCCCCAAGCTCGCGGCGGTTTATGATGCCGTACATGTCGGAGAAGGTAGGCCGCTGCGTGTCTATGAATTTTCCCACCACCAGCTTGTCGTTGAAGTCGAGGCCGGCGTCTTTGGGGTCTATGTTGTTTCGTATGACCGAGTGCTCGTGGTAGAACTTGATTATATCCAGCGATTTTCTCATCTTGTTTCTCCGCCCGAATGCCGTCGGGCAGGGGGTGAGCACTTCCACGAAGCTGAAACCGGGCTTTGTCATGGCCTCGGTGATGGAGTCGGTGAGCCTTCGGATATGCAGGGAAGTCCACCTTGCGACGTAGACCGCGCCACAGGCCGCAGCGAGATAGCAGAAGTTGAAAGGCTCCTCGGGGCACCCGATGGGGCTGGTGGTGGTTTTGGCGCCGAAGGGGGTGCTCGGGGCGAGCTGGCCTCCGGTCATCCCGTAGTTAAGGTTGTTCACGCAGATAATCTTGATGTCCAGGTTGCGCCGTGCGGCGTGTATGAAGTGGTTTCCGCCGATGGCCACCAGGTCTCCGTCGCCGGAGCACACCAGTACGCTGGACTGAGGCCGGGCCAGTTTCAGGCCGGTGGCGAAGGGTATGGCGCGCCCGTGAGTGGTGTGGAAGCTGTCCAGCTTGATATATCCGGCCATTCTTCCGGTGCATCCTATTCCAGACACCATCGCCACGTCGTCGTACGGCACGCCGGATTTCTGTATGGCGGATATGACGCAACTGAAGACGGCGCCTATCCCGCAGCCGGGGCACCATATATGCGGCAGCCGGTCGGTTCGGAGCAATTCGTCCTGGGGATGGGACATGTTCTGCGTATCGCTTTTTCCTGATGTGCTCATTACGCCTCCTCAGCCAGCTTCCCGCATGGCGTCCATGATTTTCTTCGGCCTGATGATGGAGCCACCGGCGTGGGGCACCAGCCTGACTTCACATCGCCCCCGGGCACAGCGCTCGATTTCGTAAACCATCTGTCCGTAGTTGATTTCGGGCATGACCATTGCTTTCACTCCGCCCGCCAGGTCGGCGATATACTCCTCGGGGAAGGGCCAGACGGTGTCGAGCTTCACCAGCCCCGCCGCTATGCCGTCGGCGCGGGCGGCTTCGACGGCCTTTCGGGCGGAGCGGTAGCTTATTCCGTAGGCGATTACCGCTATATCGGCGTCGTCCATGTATTGGGTGCGGTATTTGATTATTTTTTCGCGGTTTTTCCGGATTTTATTCACCAGCCTCTCGACCATTTCCTCCTGGGCTTCGTCGGTCATCACCGGGTATCCCCGCTCGTCGTGGGTCAGGCCGGTGATGTGCATGCGGTATCCGTCTCCGAAGTTGGCCATCGGGGCGATTCCGTCGGGGTCGGGGTGATAAGGGAGGTATTCTCCCGGCGGCGAAGTGGGTCTGCGGCGGTTGATTATTTCGATTTCCTCTGCGGGTGGAATTACCAGCCGCTCGTTCATGTGTCCGACCACTTCGTCGGCCATAATCATGACGGGGATGCGATACTCTTCGCTGAGGTTGAAGGCCCATATTGTGAAGTCGAACATTTCCTGCGGGCCGGAGGGTGAGACGGCGATGATTTCGTAAGGGCCGTGTGAGCCCCACCGTGCCTGCATCATGTCGCCCTGCCCCACGAAGGTCGGCAGTCCGGTGCTTGGCCCGGCGCGCTGGACGTTGCAAATAACGCAGGGGGTTTCTGTGCAGATACCGAGGCCGATGTTTTCCATCATGAGGGAAAACCCGGGGCCGGAGGTGCTGGTCATGGACTTTACGCCGCCCCAGCTTGCGCCCAACACGGCGGCGATGCTGCCCAGCTCGTCCTCCATTTGTATGTACACTCCCCCCACTTCCGGCAGCCTGCGGGACATCCTTTCCGCCACTTCGGTGGCGGGGGTGATGGGATATCCACCGAAAAACCTGCAACCGGCGGCCAGGGCGCCTTCGCAGCAGGCGTAATCTCCGTTCAAGAAATGTGTTCCGGTCAACACCGCTTCAGGGGCCACCTTTTTAAACCTCCCGGTATTGAGATGTTATCGAACCGGCGGTCTATCGCCGCACGAATCAGTTGTCTTCGACGGAAAATATGGCGAACTCGGGGCAAAGAACTTCGCAGAAACGGCAATTTACGCATTTCGTTTCGTCTATAACCTCCGGCGGGTGATAGCCTTTCGAGTTGAACGATGAAGACATTCGCAGGACATGGCGGGGGCAATACACCACGCAGAACTCGCAACCCTTGCATCTTTCCTCGATTATTATCACTTTCCCCCGGGGTACCTGCATATCCTGAGTATCCAGGGGAGTTCGCCAGAAATTCATTTCATTCCTCTCAGAACAACCGAATCATAAAGTGAATCAGACTAAGGTATTTTGTGGCGCGGAAAATGCAATCGGGGAGCTTGCTTCGAGAGTGTTTCCGCAGTGATGGATTCGAGACCCCGGAAAATTGTTTGCTAAATATTCCATATGGTTTTAGCATTCATCATTGAAACCGAAATCGATAGTGTACATCGTAATTGTTTAAGAGGAGGAAAAGCTCATGGAAAAAATGGCCAACAACGGCGACTTGGTAAGCATTCATTACACGGGGCAGCTCAACGACGGCGAGGTGTTCGACAGCACCGAGGACGAGGAGGCTCACCAGTTCGTCGCCGGCGCAGGCGCCGTGATTCCCGGCATCGACGAGGCCGTGGTGGGAATGTCGGTGGGCCAGGAGAAGGAATTGACTCTTGACCCCGATAAAGCCTACGGCAGCTACGACGACAATCTGAAGCAGAGTTTCCCTCGGGATATGTTTTCCGAGGACGCCATGCCGCAGGAAGGAATGCTGGTGGCCGTCAACACCACCACCGGGCAGCAGATACCCGCCACCATCAACAAGGTGGAAGAGGAGCAGGTGGAGCTGGACTTCAATCATCCGCTCGCCGGAAAGACCCTGACCTACAAGATCAAGCTGGTGGACGTGCAGGAGAACCCCGGCGGGGAATGCGGATGCGGTCCCGCCGGAGATTCGCCCCTCGGCGGATGCAGTTGTTAAGGACGCGCGGCAGCCGGTAACGTTCGATTCGGGCAAAATCCGGGAATTTTTCCCGGTTTTCGTTTCGTACGCCGCCCCGAGGCGAAGTTGTGTCTCTTAACCTTCCATAAATAAAGCTTTTTTTTCGGAGGATGAAGGGATGGGAGAAGGGAGTGTGCGAGCACCTGAAACGGCCGTAAACTCTGATGTGGTGAGTCCAAATCATCCCACGTTCAACTCTTTCGGAGAGTTCGTCCGGGAGTTGGGGGAAGTGCTTCGGCTGGGGTGGAGGGAGCGCAAATCGCTGCGGGCGATGAATCCGCGCTTCCGGGAAACCGTATCACTGGCGGTGACCTTCGCGAACCACTGCCGGGTCTGAGCGGCGGTTCACTCCCGGTTCGGGAGTGCGGCGGGGTTGAGTTCCGAGGACATAAGAAGGTTGAAACATCCGAAGGGTGAATATTTCCCACCGGAAATTTGGGCGGTTGTCAGGTATGCCGAGCAGTGGGCTTTGAAGAGAGGTAATATCGCCAACCCGGAAGTTATCGGCGAGCTGGAGAAATATTATTCCCCCGAGGAGCGCGAAGCAATCGATGCCGTTATCCGGATAATGGATTTTTCCAACAAGCTCAATAACTTATACTCAAAACCGCTCGAAACTTAACACCGCCTACATCAGAAAGGTATACAAGCCTGATGCCCTGCCCGGCCCCGACGCTGAAGCCGGGGCGCGGGCGGGGGTTAAGCCTTACCTGGAATAAGCTACCTTTTCACCCTTTTCGGGAATTACCGGCAGCCTGATGTGAGAAGGATGCGGGGCGTCCCGGTACACGGTAATCGTCGGCGCCATGTTATCCGAAGCGTCGGGTTTGTTTTGGGGGCTGAGCTCGGGATGCAGGCGGAATGTAGGCCAGTCGGCTCCCGCCACGCTCACCCTTATGCGATGCCCCTTTTTGAAAACCCACGAAGTCGGGAACAGGTCGAACTCCAGCTTCACGATGTTCCCGTCGGCCAGTATTCCGTCCACGTAGTCATCGCTTTCGTAGCCGTGCCACGGCAGTTCCGGCTCGATATCGAGCTCCGCCCTGCCCATCCTGTCGTTGTCGCGCATTTCGGCGAAGCCGGCTCTCAACTGCCCCTCGGTGACCAGTATGGCGCGGCCGTCCTCGTCCACGTCTTCGAGGTAAACGAAAAAGTCGCCGTAATCGGCCGTTGATGAAACCCACAACTCGACAATCGGATGGCCGGTAACCTCGGTGTCCGCATCGAGCGGCGCGGTGGTGTAGGTCAGGCACTTTTTATCCTTTTCCGTCCTTATGGGCAATACGTCCGGGTTGACGCTGGCGGCGCTCAAGTAGCGATTGCCGTTGTGGGCGCCGTAGCGGGAGTCGTGGGAGTAGTCCACCTCGTACTCGTCGGCTCCGCCGCCGGATTTGCTCCCGGACAGCTTATTGCCCTCATTGAAGTAAAAGCCGGTGATTTTCCGCCTTTCGAGCGGCCAGTTGCGCTCGGCGCGCCATCCTTCGTTCTGGACGTAGATGTACACCGGCGGCTCCTCGTCGATGCCGTTTTTTATGCCCTTGAGGTGTCGGTCATAGAAGCGCAGAAGCTCGACTTTGAAATTGCCCAGCACCTCGTGTTCGTCTTCTCCGAAATATTCCCAGAACGGCCCGTGGCCGTTGTGATAGCCGGCGTGAATAAGCAGCCTCGACGGGTTGGCGCCTTTCATCGTGCAATAGCACTCGGCGGCGCCCCGAACATTTCCGTCGTGCCAGCCGCCGATATTGTAGATGGGTATTCCGGTCTCCATAATTTTCGGCATGAATGAATGCACTCCCAACTCGTAAAGACTCAGGTCGGAGTAAGGCTCCGGGAAGTAGGCGTCTATAAATTTGAATTTTCCCGCGTACTTGAGGAATGCGACGTTTTTCTGATGGCCTTTGGTGTACTCGTAATATATGCCCTCGCGCTCCGCTCCGTCCCGGTAGACCGGGGGGCCGTCCAGGAAAGTTGTTTCGTCCTCGTACTTTTCGTGCATAGGTATCTCGTCTACAAGCTTTCCGTCCCCATCCTCGTCGACCACCGGCATGGCCGGCAGCACCATGGGCAGGGGGTATACTTCGCGGGGGATGAACTTATTTTCGTTCAGGTAAACTATTATTTCGGACCATTGCTTCAGAAAGGCCTGGTTATATATCCCGCCGGGGTAAGCCAGGTCGGCGTATCCGAGCGGGGCCACTTTGGGCGCGATGCATTTGAGTTCCGGCACTTGTCGGCTGGCCGCGAGAAGCTGAATGTAGCCCTTGTAGGAGCCGCCGAACATGCCGATGTTGCCGTCGCACCAGGACTGGTCGGCTATCCATTCGAGCACTTCCTTCACGTCGGTGCGGTTCTCCGGGATGGGGTGGAAAGCCCTGCCGGAGCTGGCGCCGGTGCCGCGCATGTCGGCGATTACGAAGGCATAACCGTGAGACAACAGGAAGGGGACCCTTTTATTGAGCACGCTCATATCGAAGACCGGCCCGGCGGAGCCGATTTTCATCTTGGTGTAGAGCCGCTCGTACCAGGCCATGTTCGGAAAACCGAATCCGCGGGTGTAAGGAAGGAACTGGAACGCCACCGGGAACGATTCGGCTTCCGGCCCGTCATCGGGGAGGTATATGTCGGCGGCTATCCTGGTACCGTCCGACATTTCCACGTATTTGGAAAACTTGGTGTAGCCGTCGTATTCCGGCCGGGAGTAGCCCTTATACTCGAAAGGACGGGAGACCCTTTCTTCGGCCTTTTCCCCGGCTTTCTGCGGTGCGCATGCCCATGTAAGGGCAATCGTCAGGATTGCGGTAGTGAGTACTAATAAAGTTTTCTTCATCTCCACTTTTCCTCCTGGTTTTTAATCCGGAATCATAGCATAAAAATTCCCTTCAACGGGAACGCTCATACGTCGCCCCCCTTTAAAAACAGCCCTAGAATATCACATTTTTCCGCCTTATCCACCGAAGCTCATAAGCTCCCTCGCAGGCTCGAAAAATACGGGGGAGTACCATAACCGGACGGATTATGGTATCCTCCGTTGCAAAGGTTAAGGGCCGGGAAAGTGTCCTCCCCCTCGCGGTTTTTGAATCATATTCAATCGGTTAATTGCGAATCAGGGGGCAATAAGGGCCGAAAAGTCAATCTCGCAAAGCATGCAAAGTGTATTAAAGAATGAAATATTTTCATAATCGGACGAGTGCAGGAGAGGGGGCAGAGAGATTCCCAAAGGGGGCGCATGATTTCTAAGTTCTTGAAATATAAGAAGATTATACTTCCGGCCCAGCTTTCCCGCCCGATTTATCCAACAAGGCATAATGATTGCAAGTTTCTTAAAGCGGAGGCATGGAATGAATAAAGGCATTCGAATTCCGAATAAGCCGGTCATTGGGAAGAGGGGATTCACGCTGATTGAGCTGATGATTACGCTGGCCATCATCGGCATTCTTGCGGCTGTGGGCACAGTCAGCTACTTGGGCCAGTTGCATCAAATCAGGGCCAGGGAGGGCGCCCGGCAGGTATGGAGCGACATGCACCTGGCCAGGAGCAACGCCTCCAAGATGAAGGTGGACACCGTGGTGCTTTACTACCCCACCGACAGCTCCTACACAATGTTTATAGACACCGGCTCGAACCTCGGTAAAACCGGAACTCCGGACTTCTCGGCGGGCAAAGACAGGCCGTTGTATACCAACCCCGAAACCGGCTCGCACAAAAAGACCCTTCCGGGCTCGGTCATTATCTTCCCGAAAGGCAAAGACGGTTTGCCAACGGCGGGAAAAGACGGCGAAGACATCGGAGACGGGGTGGTTTTCCCCAACGACCGGGCGTTTTTCCAGCACACGGGAAGGGTAACGGAAGACAACGATGATAATCCGGCCAACCTTTTGGACAGCGGCAAAAGGGGCGTTTACGTGGTCGGCATCAACAGGGATGGCAAGGCCGACGCCGACGCCCTGTACGGGGTGCTGGTGCAGCCGATAAGCGGGCTGCCGAAGATATACAAGTACAACCCCTCCAACGGCGATTGGGAGGAATAATGATGAAAGATAAAAGGGGCAAAAGCGGTTTTACACTTGTCGAAGTTTTGATAGCGCTTATGATTTTCGCTTTCGGCGCCATGGCCATTTTCGCCATGCAGATAAAAGCCATTCAGACCAGCGCCCGGGCAAGGAGGTTGACCATGGCCAACGAGCTGGCCCAGTTCCCCGTCGAATCCTTTAAAAGCGGGAATTTCCGAGCGTTTACCGACATCAAAAAGGATTATGGCGGCCTTTCCACCGAGAGTTGCTCGAGCCTGGACAGCACCTTCCCGGAAAAAAATATAGCTCCCATTCCCTTCGAGTCCAACTGCACGGCGCATTACCTCGAGTTCGAGGCGGAGGCCACGCCTTCCTTCAACTCGCCCGAAAGACTTGAAAAAGTGTGCTCAGAGTGGGTGGAGTTGTTCGGAGGCAACGACTTCGAGGCAGCCAAGGGCACCATGCTTATACTTATTTACGAGGATACCAGCGACAACCAGGTTAAGTTGGCGGACGTTTTCACCGAGGTACAATGGTGCGATAATCGGGGAGACGTGGCCGGATGCGGCGACGACCATCTTCATTCCGTGAAAGCCGGCCAGAGATTCACCAACACTCTTTAAAAAAGGCAATGATTTTTTCTTCGTTGATAGCGAAAGGAGATTGACCATGGATAAAAAAACGACGCAACGCGAAAGGTTCGGACGGAACATGGCCGGAAAGGGTTTCACCCTGGTGGAGGTCCTGGTGGCCATGTTCATCGGCCTGGTCATCGCCGCGATGTTGTTTTTAACCCTGGAGCGGCAGTCGATTCGGCATACCGCCGAGACCGAAAAGAGCCAGATCCAGGAGAAAATCGTCGGCGCCATGGACATCATGGGCAAGGAAATCCGCATGGCCGGGTACCTGGCGCCGGAAGAGCCGGTCATGGTGGCAACGCCGTATACCTTTAAATTCAAGGCCGATATCGACAGGTCGACATCGGATGCCGACATCGAGAACTCCTCGCTGAGCGAGCTCGAGCTCGAATACATCACCTACAAGTTCGTACCTCCCACCAGTCCGGGCGGAGATGCGTGGAAAGACACCACACACGACGGCATGCTCCAGAGAATATACGAGGATTACGAGGACCACGACTCGGACCCCAATACCCCGCCCGTCCTCGCAAGCCCCGACACCAGAACCTTCGACGACAACCTCGATAACGTCACTTTCGAGTATTACGACGAAAACGGCGAATTGATAGACCCTGACGACCTCAAACCGTCCAATCCGAAAAGCGAAAAATATCGAGATAAAATCAAGCGGATAAGGGTGAACATAGAAGATTCCACTCAAAGCGCTGCGGCCTCGCCGGGCGAAATGCCCACCAGGCAGTCCGACATCAAGAGCACTCGGCGGAAAGTGGTGCGGGACATCGCTCCACCCAACCTGGGCATCGAGCAGTACAAGCCCTGCGGAAAGATAATTATACAAGTCAAAGCAACGGTCATGAATTACCTGAACGCCTGTGACGGCGACCTCGCCGAGGTGGACGTAACTACCAGGAGGTGGGACGATTCCACCAAAACCTTCGTGGATTCGAACGTGGGCGACGTGGACATCGAGGTGAGCAGCGCCTCACTTTATACGGACACCTCGAAGACCACCGCTCTTAACAACCCGTTCACCGCGGTCGACGGCGCCAGAAACTCGACGGTATCGTTCGCAGTCGAGAGCAAAACCAAGGTTAAGGGCCAGGAGCTGTTAATCGAGGTGGATTGGGGCCCTCAGCTCGATTGGTGCGAAGATAAACTCGAAGCGGAAAAGAGCATCGTCATAATTCCGGGCGAGCCGTGTCAAATTACAGCGAGCCCCGTGCACTCGGATGTCTATCCCTGCTATCCGGTAGCGGGTGCGAGCGCTTGCGCTGACGATAATATCGCGGACACGGATTTTACTCTTAAAGATGCCTGCGGAAACACCTACCAGGAGGCCGGAGCTTATACCCCCTCCATGCTGCCGGATTGGCCGTATCACATGAACTTCCAGCTGGTCGAGGACCCCGGCGGCGGAAACGAGGGCACGATAACCTACCTCGACCCCCTCGATAATCCCGGCGACAGCACCACCGGTCACGAAGACCCCCTGGGGCCGCAGGAAGTCGCCGACGACTCGACGGTAACCATCAGGTACACCGCTCCCTCCGACGTATCCGGCCTCACCGCCGATAAATTCTTCGAGCAGGAGCTGAACGCCTGGATTCCGAGCGGGGAGTTTTCCGGATGCAGCGGCGGAAACGACCAGGACAGCCCGGCAAGCAGTTTCTATCACCTGAGGGCTTGCAATCCCACCTGGGACACTGAATGGATACACAGACCCGACGCGCCCCACGGCTGCAAGAACGCCATCTACCCGATAATGGTGACCCTCAAGGACGGTTGCGACATACCATACACCGGACTGACGGACCTCAAGGCCTCGTTCGATGAAACCAAAATGACTGTCGAGGGCGACGAGCACATAGAAAACACCCTTGCCTCCAGCCCCCAAAGCGCGCCGCCCGACGATTCCGTCATCATGCATGAAAAACACTGGAGTACTCACCAGGAAACTCCGGGCGAGTACTACGTTACATACAAAACCCGAACCGACCAGGCTTTCGGTCATTACGAGGACGGAAACTTCGTGCCCGACACGCATTACGTGAAGGTCGACTTTTCCTCTGCCACGTTGGGCAGCCTGGGAGTCCAAGACAGCGACTTCATAGATAATACGCTTCTCGAATGCTCGTGCTACATCAACATGGTGTACCTGCCGGAAGGCTACTGCACAGCATCCGGCAACCCGGGAGGCCTGACCTACGCCTGCTTGGACCCGGCGGCGTTTGTCGCCGGCACAATCGTGGAGCCCAACGCCCCCGACACCGAGGGCAAAATCGAAGTGGTAAACTCAAACGCCGGGCGCGTGGACCTGATGACCGGGGAC
>CAYWKU010000004.1:132751-162907 GCA_964459325.1 uncultured bacterium
CCAGAAACGGATTACTTCCCCTTCGATTCGACGAACAACTACGAATGGCCGTTCTGGGTGAACAACGAGACCTTCGCATTGGACAGTGAAGTGCAGCTTCGCCTTGTCCAGAGGGACCCGCTCATGGGCGACGAGCCGATATGCGAGGACACGTTCAACCTGCGGGTGGATTGCAGCGAGGGCGACGTGGAGTTCATGGAAATCATCGACGGCGAGTGGCTCAAAGCCATTACCTACGACCCGAATTCGAGCGGCGAGAAGATTTACGTCCAGGTGGAGGACTGCAACCTCACCGTGGACAAGCTTACCCTCACCGTAACCGCCACCAGCGGCGACCACGAGAATATAACCCTTTACCCCGACTCGAACGACATACCCAACGACATACCCACCCTGTACCGCAACGACCCGAATAACAAGCACTACGACGCCGGCGACCCCGGAGTGCCGCTGGACATCGACGAGGAGTTGGACCCGACGAAAAGGGAACCCGACAACGGCGCCCTGGAGGTTACACCGTCCGACATCATACGGGTTACTTACACCGACCCCACCCCGGGATGCCCGGACGACTGCCCGACCGACCAGGATACCGACGAGGTACGGCTGGTGGTGGCCTGCGTGTCCTCGGCCCTGTACGCGGGCGGGGCGGCGGCCTTCAGCGGCAACGCCTTCCAGGTCCATTGGGGCGACGGCGTGGTTTACGGGGATGTGAACTATACCGGCCAACTGGACAAGAAGGTCCCTCAGAAAGACCGGTGTATGTCCGTATCGTCCACTGCCCAACCATACCTCGGCGCATTCAAAGCCGACCGGTGGTTCGACCTGTACATCGGCGGCTCCATGGCAGCGGGAGACCAGGCCAAAACCCAGCCGGTCTTCACAAGTGGAAGTACCGGCTGTCCGGGAGACCCCGGCACGTACGAAAACATCTATCATGGCGTGCCGAAGGAGACCCTGGATTGCGTCATGGGCGCCCTGGATTACGACGACCTCAAAACCTACGCCCTCGAAAACGACGTCTATTACTACTCCAAGGGCGGCAACACGATTGTCCAATACTTCGAGGACGGAACCGAAGGGCCGGAGCAGAACTTCTCCACATTGTTGCACAACGACAAGCGCGGGTTCATATTCGTAGACCTGATAAACGCGCCGTATCTGGACCCCCAACCCACCGGTGAGGCTATTGATGACGGCGAGTTTGATGACAAGTTCCCCATTATCGAACACGACGGTAACACCTATTACGAAGGCTTCCTGTACATCGCGGGACACCTGGGGCTGACCGGCCTGGGTGGCGGAAAGAACATCGAAGTGGAAACGCCCCCCATCCAGGACGTCGAGCAGGCCATGTTCCCGCCTTACGGCGAGTCGGATTTTGATGATGACCTGCCGGTTTACCCGGATGAAAATAACTACGACCCGCAGACCGAAACAATAAACGTGCACTTCAACGGCGTGGTGTACATCGAAGGAAAGATGAAAGTTGGAGGTAACGCCCGGGTATTCGGCTCCATGGCCACCGAAAGGGGTTTCGTCAGCGCGGGTACCCCCGAAATCTGGTACAACCACAGGAACGGCGCAAGTTGCGGCTACAAGAACGAGGCCCCGGAATGCTGCGAGATAGAAGTTTCTCCCGAGGAGCCGGTGGTGAAACCGCGCAGCCAGGTTCAGTTCACCGCCGAGGCTCCGACGGATGTAAACTGGAACATAGTCAAGAACAACAGCGGTGCTACGATAACATCCGACGGACTCTACACCGCCGGCAAGCAAATCGGAACGACCGATTTGATAGAGGTTACCGTCCCCGACGGCTCCTGCCAGAAGGCGGAAGCGGTGGTTACGGTCAGGTGCGGCGATATTACCGTAACCGGCCCGGACACGCTGAAAGTGGGACAGAAAGGCCGCTACCGGGCCGGCGGCGGCATCGCACCGTATAAATGGAGCGTCGAATACTCCCCCGCCACCTCCGTAATCGCCACCGCCGATGACGAGGTGACCCTGATACCCGCCAAGGAGGGCACTGTCGTATTGACCGCCACGGACAAATTGGGTTGTCAGGGCGCCAAGGTGATTAATGTAGGCGGCGGCGTGGGCACTTGCGAAACCCTGTTCTTCGACGACTTCGACGGCGGACAAACCGGGCAATATGACAGCAAGTGGTACACTTGCACCCAGCTAGCCGACTCTGAGCAGTGTTCCGGCCAGGACGACTGGCAGTTCGACGTCCCCAACGGAAAATGCAACGACCCGGAACTCGCCTATTCGGGAGCCAACGTACTGGGCAACGACCTGGGCGGCGTCGGATGGGACGGTTGCTACGAGAACAATGTGGAGAACTGGGTCGTGAGCCCCAGGGTTTTCGCGAAGGATAAGGGCAATACGTGGACGGACCTCGAAATCCACTTCTACAGGCACGCGGAGCTGGCCGGCACGGGTCTGGGGGGTTCCGACGAAATGACGGTGCTCGCCAAGTGCGGCGGTACTCTCCATGAGGTTGCTTCTTACTCGACGCTTTCGGATACCGCCTGGACGGAAGTCAGCCTGTACGCGCCGCCGGAGTGTGACGAGGAGCAGTACACCAGGTACTTTTTCCACCTGAAAAGCGACAGCGTCGGAACCGGCGGCGGATGGACTATCGACAACTTCAGAATATGCGGTTATCCCAAGTGAGGCCGTTGGAACGAAGAGCGAGTGAATAACAGGAGGATACGGTATGCATAGAGACGGTATGCATAGAGAAGGTCAGGAGGGGTTTATCCTTGCGCTGGTGCTGGTGATACTATCCATTCTCACCATCTTCGGCGTGGCCATGATGCTGCTGTCCACCATAAACGTGGAAACCGCCGGCAACGTTCGCGCCGACCAGAACGCGCTTAACATAGCATACAGCCGGTTCGAGAGGGGACAGCAGTACATCATAGACAGGGAGTGTTATTTCAACACCACCGGCTCCACCAACCTTCTTGATTCTTACGATTTAACGGGTACGAAACCCGTAACCTGCGAGAATGTCACGGCGACTCATTCCGAAAGCCTCAAGGACCAACTCGGCCGGGGAAAACTGGAAATACGGGCTTATTTCCGGAAGCCCTCGGGAAACAACTGCGAGCCGGTGCAGCGCCCTCATTTCCTCCTTACTTCATCGGGCGAGCTTACGGGAGTAACCAAGACCATCGAAGCCCGAATAGAGCAGGTTTCCTTCCTGAACTTCACCCGGTTCGTCCAGCAGGGTGACCTGGAGATAAACCTTTTCAACGACGTGGACAGGGAAATCAGCGGTAATTTCTACACGAGCCAGGAATTGAAACCGGTGGTGCGGGGCGCCGGGCCTGCAAAAGCCATTCTCAGCGGCGACGTTTACGTGGGGCATACCTCTCTCACCAGCCCCGGAAACGTGGAAGTCCTGGGAAAGACCTACGTGACCTACGAGAAACAGCTCAGCCTGGACATTTCCGACCAGGTGGAATATCTCTATTCCGAGGCATCGAGCTGCGGATGGGTAATAAACGCCGCCAACCGGAGCGTGCTGGAAGACAGCATCGACTGTTGCAATTACAAGGATCACCCCCATAATCCCGATTGTTCGACCAGCAGCGGGGCATGTAACGACCTTTTGGACCTTGAACACTTCGACTATTCGACAAACCCGCCGACGTATACGACCCCGGATGGCACTGCGCATCTCCCCAGCAATTTCAACGGGGTAGTGGTATGGGATTCCACCGGGATGGCTTCCGACAAGGATTTGCACGTAAGAGGAGATTATTCAGCGGCAAAGAGCGTAGATGCGCTCGACACCAACAACGAGCCGACGATAGGAAAGGATGTTACCATCGTTAACAAGCACACCGAGATTTACATAGACAACAATATCGGGAAATCCAACTATCATTACGTAGGCCTGGTGGTGAGCGGGGGCGGCAAGAACGTAAAAATATCGCATTATGCTCCACTGTGGCTGAGGACGGAGGCGGCAATACTCGCCGCCGACGGCGCCCTCGTAAAAGACGATGGTGGGATGGCCGAATGCACGGGTCCGAGCGATACCGATTGCGAGCCGCAGGTTACGGATAACCTGACTCGGGTCAGCAGCATCTACAAACCCAACACGAGCCAGAACCTGGACAACGAAAACGGAATCGACACCACGGCTAATACGTGGGGATGGGATGAAGACAATTTGAACGAGAATCGTACCCTGCTGTTTCATCATACCGGCCCGTTGATAACCAAGATTCCGCCGGAGAAGGAGATATATGAATGGCATTCGCCGGACGATAAAAATAACAACACCAACTTACAGCCGCTGCACTGGGTTATAGAATCCGAAGGCCAGATAGGCCCGCCGACCCGGATGGTATTTCCGCGGGTAAGAAACCTGCTCAAGCTCATCTCCTATAAGGAGGAGTTGGGCACGGACTGAACCTGGGATTATAATTCCGGAAGAAGAGTGTGCGGCGCCGGGAAGGCTCGCACACTTTTTTTGTCCTAACTTTCGGTGAACAGGGAGACGCAGTGCTCTCCGAAACAGTGAGCGTCGGCCGGCGGGCGGCTTATTTCCTCCAGGTTTTTGATGATGTCGCTCAACGGTTCTTCCTTGATATTGCCGCCGACGAGCTCAGGCCTGTGAAAGCAGGCCGACACCTGTCCGTCCGGCTCTACTACCGCCACCATCGAGCCCATGTCGCAGCGGGAAGGTCGGCTTCCGCCGGGGAGGTTGTAAATTCCCTTGAGGTATCCGAAATAATTTTGAAGGCCGTAAGTCTCCGCCCAGTGGGCCATACCGGCAAACAACTTATCGAGAACACTTCGCGGCAGCTCGTGCAGAGACAGCCTTTCGTACTCGGGATAATCCGGCGGTACGTATGCCGGCTGGAGAATGAGACCGAATTTTCTGGTGGCCGCGAAGCGATATATTGGGGGTAGGTCGATGTAATTTTCCCTACTTATAGTCATGATAATTGTAATATTCAGGTCTTCCGCGCGGGCGGCTTCCGCCGCTCTCCACCCGCTGATTTTGTAATTTTCAATACCGGTAAGCGAATCGAGGCTGATGGACACTCCCCCCAGCCCGGCCTCTGCCAGTCTCCGAGCCACGTCGAGTGTAAAGAAGTCGCCGTTTGTAAGCAGCAGGGTATAGATTCCGCCCTTGCGTGCGGCGGTTATGATGCGCTCCAGCATTGCCAGTCTTTTTTCACCCCCGTACAGGGGTTCGCCGCCGGTGATAATGATACCCTGGAGGCGCATTTCTACGGCCTGTTCGACGGCGCTCAGCCAGTCGTCCTCCGTCAGCGTGGCTTCCCGGCGTGGAAAGTACCCGGTGGTGTAAAAACAGTAATCGCACGCGCGATTGCACGCGGTGTCTATGTTGAAAAAAAGCACATCCATATGAGCTGTTTAGCGGGCATTATCGGCCGGTTTTTCCGGCTGCGGGGTGCGCCTGATTCTCATGAAAAGCGCGGCCGTCATCCAGCTCAATATCAGTCCGGGTGAATGGGTAAGCTGGGGAACCACCCGTTCGGTTTGAATCATGAAGGTCGTCGCCCATGCGATTTCCACCAGCCCGGGCAGAATCCACCATCTGGTCCATATCAGGCCGGGCAGAAGCGCCGCTGCATGCAGGAGCAACAGGCCGGCGGCGCCGAAGGCGAACGGCCACCATACATCGGGGTAGATGTCGATGTAACATGCCAGCACGCCGTATAAAATCAGCCGCATCTCCCAGTTGCGCTTTTCCTTCAAATCGAGCGGCGCCCGCCAGTATCGGATGGCGGCTATAATCATCAGTATGACCGCCGCCGCGGTGGCTACGCGCATGAGGGTCACCCGGTTGCGGCTGATGGGAAAGTCGGTTTTTATCAGCTCCGCCCTTCCGGCGCCACGGACGTGGGTGGTTAATTCAAAAAGGAGGCCGCAGGTGGAGTCGACGACGGCGGTGGCCATTTCTTTGCCTTCCGAATCGTAAACTCCCATGCGGTAGCTGGCCTGGCTTTGAAGTACCGGCGACCACAGTATGAAAGGCTCCGTGATTTTCATGGTGTATCCGGCTTCATCGCGGTCGGCAAGTATATTCGAGGGGTCGCTCACTTTGACCTGCAGGTTCCTGGTTGCCTGCTGGGGGGTGCGGATTACGGGGTTTTCGAGGAAAATCCAGAAGAACGAGTAAGCTTCCTTTCCCTGTAATTTTCCCTTTTCGTCCAGAGGGAAAGCGGTAACCTCGTTGCAACGGCGCACGCTCATCTCCCAACCGCCAGTAGTGGGCGATGTTGATACCTCTAATTTGTTGCAGTCGGGAGTAGATAGGGTTCCATGTGTTTGGTAAAGGGCCTTATAGGGCTTATCGGTTATCCGGGGGTCTTTTGCCACCATGAAATCGAGAGCGGAAAAAATCACCAGCAGAAGCCCGGGCAGGAAAAATACGCCTATCAACACCGCAAGGATCAACCGGATTCTATCTCGTGTTTTCAACATGGTGTTATTATAAGGCATAATTACAAGAATACCAACCGGTCGTTTGGCCGATCTACGATAAATTTAAACTTAAGGTTTTGAGGCTAAGACACCGGTGGAAAGATCATTTTCGGAGGGAGGGGGTACGTTGACTGAACCTGAAGAAAGTTGTAGAATAAGTGGCAGTCAGTTGGGTGGATTTAAGAAAACGTATAGAGAATCGGATTACCATCATCTACCATATTTCAGTCAGGAAACTATCGTTCAGGGGATAAGCAAGAGTGAGCGACCAGACATCAACCCTCGCCACGCGGGAACGCGTAATCCAACCCCGTAGCGGGTTAAGTCCCGTTAATGTTCGGGAACTGTGGATTTTCAGGGAGCTTTTCGTATTTCTGACCGTTCGGGAAATCCTCATACGCTACAAGCAGAGCGTGATGGGGATACTTTGGGCAGTAATAAGACCTGTAATGCTCATGATAGTGTTCACCCTGATATTCGGCAAAATGGCCAAACTTTCCTCGGACGGAGTGCCTTATCCCATTCTGACAATGGCGGGGCTTTTGCCGTGGCAGTTTTTCCAGCAGGCGCTCACTCGCAGCAGCGATTCCATGGTAAGAAACCCCCAGTTCATTTCGAAGATATACTTCCCGCGCCTGATAATACCATTTTCTACCATACTTGCCGGAATCGTAGAGTTTTTAATCTCCTTCACCATATTCATCGGCTTGATGGTTTACTTCAAGATAGTACCGACCGTGGCCGTTTTCTGGACCCCGGCGTTTTTCCTTTTGGCTTTGACACTGGCCACGGGGATAGGTCTATGGGCTTCGGCTCTCAACGTCAAGTATCGGGACGTGCGGCAGCTTGTGCCGTTTGCCGTTCAGTTCGGCATGTACATATCGCCGGTAGGTTTCAGCACCACAAACGTGCCGGAGAAGTATCAGTTTTTGTACTCATTGAATCCTCTAGTCGGGGTCATAGACGGTTTCCGGTGGTCGCTTCTTGGCGCCAAGGTTCCTCTCAATATGTCGGGGCTTGCTTTGTCATGCGTGATAACGGTAATTATCCTGGTGTCCGGTTTGTATTACTTCAAGAGCATGGAAAGGAAGTTCGCGGACATAATATAGGTAAATATCTTGTTATGAGTAATCCGGTAATATCCATAAGAGGTCTGGGAAAACGTTACAAACTTGGGGAGACTTTCCAACGTCCGAGTTACGAAACGCTTCGAGATAAAATCGTGGAAGTTTTCAAGGCTCCTTTTCAAAAGGGAATAACGAACAGAGAAAAAGAAAAGAAGGCTGCTGAGAAGTACTTCTGGGCATTGAAAGATATTTCACTGGATGTGCATCAAGGGGAAATCCTGGGAGTAATAGGAGCCAATGGAGCCGGGAAAACCACCCTGCTTAGAATACTTACCCAGATAACGGACCCCACCGAAGGAGAAATAAGGATGAGGGGGCGGGTGGCCAGCCTGTTGGAAGTTGGCACGGGATTTCATCCCGAGCTTACCGGGAGGGAAAATATATTTATGAACGGCGCCGTACTCGGAATGGGCCGGTCTGAAATAAAAAAGAACTTTGATGAAATCGTTGATTTCGCCGAGGTTGAAAAGTTTGTAGATACTCCGGTAAAGCGTTACTCGACGGGAATGCGGGTAAGATTGGCATTCGCCGTAGCCGCGCACCTGGAACCGGAGATTTTACTTATAGATGAAGTGTTAGCGGTCGGGGACGCCGCGTTTCAGAAGAAATGCCTGGGCAAAATGGAAAACGTGGCGGGGGAAGGCAGAACGGTGTTATTTGTTAGCCACAATATGGGTTCGATCAATAAACTTTGCGAGAAAGCTATATGTCTGGACAGAGGAAAAATAACGAAAGAGGGAGAGAGTGATCGAGTAATTTCATATTATCTTATTAAAATGACTAGTGATGCCGCCAATGGGGAACAAACGTGGGAAGACGGCGTTTCTAACAACGGCGTTGATGAATTGACATTATTTGCTGTTCGAATATTAAATGATAATAATCAAATCACTTCAATTGTAGACGCTCGAAAACCATTCTCTATTGAAATACAATATAAAATAAATAGGCCCTTGCCATATTGCCGTATAGGCTTTTTGCTGACCACTCTTTACGGGGTGGTCGTCTTTGAAACTTACGATTCTGACAACGAGCAGTACGTCGGAAAGAGAGATACAGGGATTTACATATCAAGGTGTGTGGTACCCGCTGATTTACTGAATCCCGGAAGTTATAGAATTTCATTCAACGCCGGCATTCCGAAAGTAAAGAATCTTGCCTCGCTGCCGGCCGTTCTGAATCTGGATGTCCAAGATACAAGAGCGGAAGGACCAATTATTGACCTTCAACGAAAAGGAACCATACGACCAATTTTGGACTGGAAATGCGAGGAAATTAAAGATGCTAAAACAAAGGCTTACTAGTATCTTTAGAATGCAGAGAAAACAAATAACGAAATTGATTTTGAAGAAGAAAATTCGCGATTTTACCGGAATGATTCCAATCAACGAGGTTGACCCTCAAGACATTTTTACAGTCGGGTATCCCAGATCCGGAAACACGTGGTTTCAGGATATAGTGTCGGCAATAATTCATGGAACTGACCCGGAACGTTCGTCTTTTTCGATAATTCATGACCTGGTTCCCGATGTTCATTTTAAAGATTATTACAAAAGATATCGAACCCCAATGTTTTTTAAGTCCCATTCCCTGCCAAAGCCAGATTACAGGCGTGTTGTGTATCTAATGAGAGACGGACGGGACGCAATGGTCTCATACTTCCATTTTCTCACTAAACGACGTGAAAGAAATATAGACTTTATGGAAATGGTGCAAAATGGAAGGGGTATACCCTGCCACTGGCACCAGCATGTTGAAGAGTGGTTGGCCAATCCATATAAGGCGGAGATGATAGTTATAAAATATGAAAATCTGATCGAAAATCCGGTTGACGAGTTGCGGCGATTTTGCGACTTTGCCAAAATAAACAGAGATGAGTCGTATCTAGCTTCCATAATCCAAAAAGCATCGTTCAAGAATTTGAGAAAGAAAGAGAATACCAATAAAGATACCGACCAGGTATCAAATTCGGGAACACGTTTCATGCGTCGCGGTCAAATCGGTAGTTATAAGGATGAAATGCCCAATGAAGTTTTGAATGCGTTTATGTTGAAGGCAAGTAAGACGCTGAAAAAATGTGGATATATTGAATAAAAATTATGGATGACGCTGGTAGATAGATGTGAGTGAACGATCGCAAATGATAAAAATCTGAGAAAAGGAAAAATTATGGATTGGCAGGATAGTGTAATACTCGTTACTGGAGGAACCGGGTCTTTTGGCAAAAAGTTCTCGGAGATAATGCTAACTGAATATCAACCCAAAAAGCTGATCATTTTCAGCCGCGATGAATTCAAACACCATCAAATGCAGATATCCGGCTTCGATCACCCCAACATTCGTTATTTTATAGGCGATGTCAGGGATATTGACCGGTTGCGACGAGCGATGCAAGAAGTGGATGTGGTGGTTCACGCCGCCGCCCTGAAACAGGTCCCCGCTTGTGAATACAACCCCATTGAAGCGATTATGACCAATATAATGGGCGCAAGAAATATTATAGATGCCTCAATTGATATGGGAGTAAAAAGAGTTATGGCCGTGAGCACTGATAAAGCGGTTAACCCGATAAACTTGTATGGAGCTACCAAGCTGTGCGCCGAAAAATTGTTTGTTCAAAGCAACGCCTACTCCGGCTCGCGAGGTACTCGCTTCAGTTGCACCAGATACGGTAACGTGGTAGGAAGTAGCGGCAGTGTTATTCCCTTATTTCTCGAACAGCGCAAGAACGGGAAACTGACCGTCACAGATTCCAGAATGACCCGTTTCTGGATTACACTGGAGCAGGGAGCGCGATTTGTCATCCGCTGCATCGAGGAAATGGTGGGCGGAGAAGTGTTTGTTCCCAAAATACCAAGCATGAATATAATGGACCTGATAGAAGTTGTGGCTCCGGATTGCGAAGTGGAATTCATTGGCATTCGAACCGGAGAAAAAATACACGAAGTGCTGGTTTCCGAAGATGAAGCGAGGCACGCTCAGGAGCTGGACGACATGTTCGTTATACTGCCGAGACATTCGTGGTGGAAAAGCGATAAATGGGTTAGCGAAAAAACACTTCAAGATGGATTCTATTATTCAAGCAATAATAATGTTAAGTGGTTGACCGTGGATGAATTAAAGAACATGGTTGCACAGGTCGAGGCAGGATGAATGATTCCTTACAGTCGCCAATGCCTAGATGAAGATGATATACAAGCTGTAGTCGATGTGCTGCGCTCCGACTGGATAACCACCGGCCCAATGATAGAGAAGTTCGAGCAAGGGGTAACGGATTTCACAGGTGCGGAATATGGGGTGGCCGTTTCCAGTGGAACCGCAGCATTGCACGCAGCCATGTACGCGATAGGTGTAGGCCCCGGAGACGAGGTTATCGTACCGCCGATTACTTTCGCGTCCACCGCGAATGCTATTGTATTTCAAGGAGCCACCCCGGTTTTTGCGGACGTTTATTCCGATGCTCTTTTGGTCGACCCGGAGAAAGTAAGAGAAAAGATTACACCACGCACAAAGGCGGTCATTGCCGTAGATTTCGCCGGCCAACCATGTGATTATGACACACTGCGTTCCATACGTGACAAGCACAATCTGTATCTCGTTGCCGATGCATGCCATGCTCTGGGCGCGGAATACAAGGGTAAAAAAGTCGGTGCCCTTGCAGATCTCACTGTCTTCAGTTTTCATCCGGTAAAACACATCACCACCGGCGAAGGAGGAATGGTAGTTACGGATGATTTTGAATTGGCTGGAAAAATGCGCAGGTTTCGCAATCACGGTTTTACTACCGACCACAGGCAACGAGCTGAGAAGGGAACCTGGTACTATGAGATGACCGAACTCGGCTATAACTACCGGATTACGGACTTCCAATGTGCCTTGGGTTTGTCCCAGTTGAAAAAGTTGGATGACAGAAATCAGAGACGTCGCGAAATCGCGCGATACTACGATGATGCTTTCGATTCCAATCATCTTATTTATCCGCTTAAGGTATCAGAAGAAGTCGTACACTCCTATCACCTGTACGTTATTCAACTGGACTATGAGAGATTTAACGGCGGACGGGCAAAATACTTTTCCTCCATGCGCGAAGAAGGTATTGGTATTAATGTGCATTACATACCTGTACACTTACATCCGTATTACAGGAAATGCTTTAACACGTACCCCGGCTTGTGCCCGGCGGCTGAAGAAGCGTATGAGAGAATAATTTCATTGCCCCTTTTTCCCGAAATGCGTGACGAAGAAATAAAGGCTGTAGTTTCGGCTGCAAAAAAGTGCTCTGATTCTGTCAGAGAATGAATGTTAGTTCTTGAAAGCGGTTATTTTGCTTGCTTGGAAGTCGTAGTTTTTAAAATTACATATTAAAGGAGTAAAGAAAATAATGAGATATTGTAAAAGGTGTGTCCAACCGGATACAAGGCCAAATATTTATTTTAAGGATGGCATATGCGGTGCTTGCCTATGGGAGGAAGAAAAGAAGAAAATTGATTGGAAGCAACGAGAGAAAGAATTGCATGAAATCGCTGAATGGGCGAAATCCGAGGGGAACAAGAGAGGCACTTATGATGCTGCTCTTGGCGTTAGTGGTGGAAAGGATTCTACATTTACCTCTCTATACGCACGAGATAGGCTGGGGTTGAATTGTTTATTAGTCAACGCGGCTCCTGAATTAATAACAGAAGTAGGCAGACATAATGTCGACAATCTGCTGAATCTTGGTTTTGATATGATTACGATTAAAGTCAATCCCCTTGTCCAAAAGAGATTAATGAAGAGGGATTTCTACAAATACCTTCAGATCAGAAAATCCTCAGAGTATCCCTTGTGGGCAAGCACGTATAGAGTTGCTATGGAGAAAAATATTCCATTGGTTATTCAAGGTGAAAATGCGGCACTGACTCTGGGAGCAAGCCAAGGCATGAACACTGATGGAGATGCCTCACAGATATATAAAACTAATACTTTGGGAGGCGTTACTGCGGCAGAGGAGTTTAAGGACATAGCAGACAAAAAAGAACTGTTTTTATACGAATTCCCTGACTTAAGTAATTGGGATGGACGTGCTATCTGGCTACAGTATTATGTTAAAGAATGGTCTCAGGTTGGCAATGCTGAATTTTCAAAAAAACGCGGCATGGGGGTAAGGGAAGATGACCTCCATGAATTAGGCAGGTTGTACGGGCATAACTCTGCGGACTCAGATTTCCATATGGTGAACCAGATGTTTAAATATGTTAAGTTTGGCTTTGGCTTCGCCACGGACGAAGCTTGTTATGATATAAGAGAAGGTCGGCTTACTAGAGATGAAGGCTTTAAGTTGGTACGAGAATACGATGGTTTATGTGGTGAGAAATATATAAAGAAGTTTTGTTCTTTCATAGGTATCGACATTCATGAATTCTGGAAGGTTGTAGACAGTTTCAGAAACAAAGACTTATTTGAAAAGATAGATGGAGAATGGAGATTAAAGGAATTTACTGATACCGATAATTAAAAATGGAAAAGGATACGTACAGAATATTATCAATCGGCCGAGGTAATACAAACGTAAATTCGTCAATATATGGCGAGAACAAAAAATGTTCTCGCTCCAAAAACTCAAACTTTCGAATAAAAGTATTATAAGAATGTATGATGACTTTTAACTTTGATACGAGACCAATGAAATATATAAGGAATAATTGGAAACAGGAATTGCGCTTGAACAATTCCGATTCAAAAGAACGCACTAACATCACTGAAGATTAACATGAAATTTCTAGTCATAGGCTGCGGGTCAATCGGTGAACGACACATTTCCAATCTGGTCTCCCTCTCCGCTGGTGAGATATTAGCTTATGATGAGAATCCAGAACGTCTTTCATTCATAAGTGGAAACTATAATATAAAGACATATGACAATATTGATTATGCCTTAAAGGAATCAATCGATGCTTTTATAATATGTGTTCCGACGCGTTTTCACATTGCTTATGGTTTAAGAGGAATCAAGCATAACGCCCACATTTTTGTAGAAAAGCCGATTTCCTGTGACATGTCGAGAGTTGATTCATTCGTAAATTTAGCAGAGGAAAAAGATAAAAAAGTGCTTGTGGGGTGTAACATGCGATTTCACCCTGCACTTAAAGCGCTTAGCAAGATCATGGACGATAAAACATTGGGTCAGATATACTCAATAAATGCCGAATTTGGCCATTACTTGCCTAATTGGAGAAGGGGGCAGGATTATCGGCAATGTTATTCCGCTCAAGAGCAGCTAGGAGGAGGAATACTTCTGGAAGGCATCCATGAAATTGATTATGTTATGTGGCTTTTGGGAGGTGTGAGAGAGGTATTTGCTTTTAAAGGTAAAATAAGTGACCTCGAGATCGATACTGAGGATTACGCGAAGATTTTATTAAGAAACGGGGAGGGGGTGAGTGCTTCGATTCACCTCGATTATCTACGGCAAGATAAATACAGGTCTTGTGAAGTCGTTGGTTCGGAAGGAACTTTTGTCTGGCAGAGTTGGGGTAAATTACCCGAAAGGATCATTGTGAAGGTATATAATTCGCAAAGAAAGGAATGGAATTCATATATAGATGAGGATTTTACTGACATAAATCTTCCTTATAGGAATGAGATGGAGCATTTTATCAATTGCATTAAAGGCTCCGAAATTCCTCTCGTGGACGGGAATACTGCAAAGCGGGCGTTAGAGATTGCTATGGCAGCCAAGGAATCATCTGAGTGCAATAAGGCTATTACATTGAGGAAAAAATGAAAGTACAAGAGTTGTTTGATTTAACCGGAAAAGTTGCGCTTATAACCGGCGGAGCAGGCCGACTTGGGTATCCAATGGCAACCGCTCTTGCTGAAGCAGGCGCATTCGTAGTTGTTGCCAGCAGAAATAAAGATTCATGTGATAAAATGGCAGAATCTCTTACGCGACAAGGTTTCGAAAATATGGCAATAAAAATGGATATTACCGATGTTAATCAGGTCACAAATGGAATTGCGTCCGTAGTAGATGAAATGGGGAAAATAGATATTCTTGTAAATAATGCGGGGGTTGCGCGGCGAGCACTTTTGGATACCGCTACCCTGGAAGATTGGCAAACGGTAATAGATACGAACCTGACCGGTACTTTTCTGTGTTCACAAGCCGGCGCTAAGTATATGATGAAGCAGAGGAAAGGTAAAATAATTAACATAGCCTCTATCTATGGAATGGTAGGTGTCGATCAGCGTCTTTATGAAGATTCTCCTGAAATGGTGCCCGGCTCTGTTCCCTATACGGCAAGCAAGGGAGGTGTTATTAACCTGACAAGAGATATGGCTGTCTACTTAGCTCCATACGATATACATGTAAACGCCATAAGTCCCGGTGGCTTTAGAGCAAACCAAGATGATGAGTTTCTAAAACGATATAACTATAGGGTTCCCCTGCAAAGAATGTGTAAGGAAGATGATTTAAAGGGAGCAATTGTATTTTTAGCTTCGAGAGCCTCTGATTACATCACGGGGCACAATCTTGTCGTGGACGGGGGATGGACGGCTTGGTGAATAATCAAAAACATTAAACGTAACTGAAACGATGCAAGGAATAATTGGCGGTTAAACTAAACTATAAAGGTGATTCAATGAACGATATAGAAATACAGAATAAAACAATTGGAAAAGGCTACCCGCTGTTTATTATTGCGGAAATAGGGGTAACCTGCAATTACGAAATGAGGATTACCAGGGAACTTATAGACGCGGCATATGAAGCCGGCGCTGATGCAGTCAAGTTCATCTTCTGGTTCCCAGAGGAGATTATGAGTGATAAAACAATCGAATATACATACGAAACAGTACACGGGACAAAATCAGAAAACATGTATGAAATGTTAAGTAAATTGAGATTTACACTGGATGAATGGCATGAAATCAAAGAATATGCAGACAAAAAAGATATTATCATGTTTTCAACGGTAAATTCACCAAGTGGAATTGAATATGCGGAAGAAATTGGTCTTTTGGCATATAAATTAAGTTCTTGGGACTATAACTATTTTCAATTATGGAGAACGATCGCCTCCCTTGGCAAACCGATGTTGATTGACACAGGTCCGGTGAACACGCTTGAGGTGGCAAAGGTTATTCAACTAATGAGGGAGGAAGGAAACGATAAGAGCATCCTCATTCATTGTACCCATACTGATAACTATTCCGAGATGAACATGCGAGCAATACCCTATATGGAAAGGGCCTTTAACACAATTGTAGGATACTCATCCGCAGGCAGGGACGATGAAACGGACATTGCGGCGATTACATTGGGGGCCACTGTCCTGGAAAAGAGGCTGACAATGAGCCGCGAACTGCCGGGACATCATCATATTCTTGGTAAAGAGCCGGAGGAGTTCAAAAACTATGTTCAGCTTATGAGAAACATTCAAACTGCACTGGGGACTCCGGATTTAAGACCAAGCGAGAAGGATATCGAGAAACGTAAGAAATGGTTCAGGCACATAGTCGCAAACCAGGACATTCCCAAAGGGACTATTCTGACCTCTGATATGCTTGAAGCCAAACGCCCGGAAAACAGCGTTTCTCCGGAGTACATGCAATTTTTCATCGGGCGAAAGACAAAGCGAGAACTCAAGTACAACGAGGCTATAACTTGGGAGGATGTGTAGAAAGATGAGCGGCTGTCTTTGTATTATTCCCGCGAGAGGCGGCTCTAAGCGCTTACCTCGAAAAAACATCGCTTTGTTGGCCGGAAAACCGCTACTTGCTTATGCCATCGAAAGCGCGCTTGAGAGCAGGGTGTTTGATAATGTTTGCGTATCTACTGAAGACGAAGAAATTCTTGAGGTTGCCCGCACATACGGTGCTGACCTCCCCCTGAAAAGGCCTCCTGAATTGGCCTCCGATAATGCCCGGATAGTGCATGTATGCAGATACCTGCTGGAGTATTTTGCCGCTCAAGGTTCGGATTATGCCGAATTCGCAGTGCTGCAAACTACAAATCCTTTCCGTACGGCTCAAGACGTCAAGAACGCCTATGACATCTTTAAGTCCGAAGATACCGATTTTGTTGTGAGTCTGGTACCATACTCACATCCTCCACAGAGGGCAGTATGGGTGAAAAATGGTTATGTTGCACCATACTTCGGACGGCAATATATAAAGCAAACTCAGTTGTTGGAACAACTTTACCAGCCCGATGGTTCTATTGTTTTCGCTAAAACCGAAGCTTTCTTAAAAGAAGGAGAATTCTACGGCGCCAAAGTTGTTCCCTATTTTATGCCGCCGGAGAAATCGATAGATATAGACTCTCCTTTGGACCTGGCTTGGGCAGAATTTCAAATTTCCCGGGCTCAAACATGACATAGTATGCAAGAACCGGCTAATTTTGACTTTACTCATTCGAACCGATGCGAGCTCCCTGATAGGAACCGGCCACGTGATACGCTGCCTGGCCCTGGCACAAGCATGGCGAGGCATCGGTGGGCGAGCAACGTTTGCGTCAGCCACGGAGGCGCCACCTCTGGAAAACCTGCTGAAAATTGAAGGGATAAAAGTTGTCCACTTGTCCGCGAAGTCTGGAAGTATTAATGATGCAAATGAAACAACCGAGGTTGCACACCAATTAAATGCCGAGTGGATCGTTGTAGATGGCTACCACTTTGACGCCGGGTATCAAAAAAATATCAAGGAATCCGGACACCGCCTGCTTTTCTTCGACGATAATGAACATGCGGACTATTATTATGCGGATATTGTATTAAACCAGAATGTCCATGCCTGCGAAGAAATGTACGTTAACAAACAACCATATACCCGGCTTTTACTCGGTACTGAATATGCGCTGTTGCGGCGCGAGTTTCTCAAACGACGGCCTCGAAAGCGAAAGACACCCGAAGTCGTCTCAAATGTGTTGGTAACACTGGGCGGCAGTGATCCGAATCACTTGACCCTCTGGGTGGTGAAAGCGCTTGATTCAATTTCACCTGGAACCAATACTCATGTGGTAGCGGGTTCCTTAAACTCTGACTTGGATGAAATAAGGGCATTAGTAGAGCGAGATCCTGAAAAGCTTCGACTTTCGGTCAATGCTGCGACAACTGAGATGGCCGACGCCATGGCAGAGGCCGACTTGGCAATCCACGCAGCGGGAACTACCTTCTGGGAACTGGCATGTATGGGCGTGCCTTCTATTTCCGTTGTTGCCGCCGAGAATCAGCAGGTTATGGCGGACGAAATGGAAAAGATTGGCGCTACCCGTAATCTGGGAGGGCACATGAATGTGGATGTGCAAAAAATTACCTCAGCAGTCCGTAGGTTAGCTTCAAACAGGAATGAAAGAAAAGCTATGACCGAAACCATGATGAAACTCGTAGACGGCAAGGGAGCGAGACGAGTGGTGGAAGTATTAGCAAAAGATTACAGGGGTTAAACTCATGAGGGAGTTTAAGGTAGGCTCCCGGAGCGTCGGCAGGGGGAATCCGGTGTTTATAGTGGCTGAGATGTCGGCCAACCACGCTCAGGATTATGACAAGGCTGCACGAATTATAGAGGCGGCCGGCGCGGCCGGCGCGGATGCAGTGAAGTTACAAACCTACACGGCCGACACTTTGACTATTGATTGTGACAAACCATATTTCAGCATAGGTGGAGAAAGTATCTGGGCGGGCAGGAAACTTTACGAACTGTATGAGGAGGCCTACACGCCCTGGGAGTGGCAACCAAAGCTCAAAGGAGTTGCGGAAAACCAGGGCGTTCTTCTTTTCTCCACGCCATTTGACGAAACGGCGGTAGATTTTTTGGAAGACATGAATGTCCCGGCATACAAGCTTGCTTCCTTCGAGGTTCCTCATTTGCCGTTGATTGAACGGATAGCTTCCACGGGAAAACCATTAATTATGTCTACCGGCATGGCGTCTCTCGGGGAAATTGAGGAAGCGGTAAACGCCTTTCGAAGGGCCGGAGGTATGGAGCTAGCTCTTTTACGTTGCATCAGCTCATATCCTGCGCGGCCCGAGGAGATGAACCTTCGCGTCATTCCCCACCTGGGAGACGCATTCGACGTTGTAACAGGTCTGTCCGACCACACCCTTACTGACGCCGTTTCTGTGGCTTCCGTGGCTCTGGGCGGAAAAATTATCGAGAAACACTTCACCCTGTCTAGGGATGAGCCCGGGCCTGACACGCCTTTTTCACTGGAGCCGCATGAGCTGAAACGCCTGATTCAATCCGTGCGCGAGGTGGAAGACGCGCTTGGAAATATCAGATATGGGGCCAGCGAAAAGGAATCCGGCAACGTTGTCTTCCGGCGCTCGATTTTCGTTGTAGATGATATGAAAAAGGGCGATATATTTACAGAGGATAACATCCGGATTATCCGGCCCGGTTACGGCCTGACGCCCCGGTATTTCAATTCAGTCATAAGCAAGCGGGCCGGCCGAAGCATTGAGCGAGGAACGCCGATGTCCTGGGACCTTCTGCAGGAGGAGGAATAAGCTCAGGATGACGAGGTTTTAAAGAATGATACTCTTTTCTTGAATAGCGGAGTAGACGCCATGAGGATAGAATTGAGGGATGTTCAACCAAACGACAAGGAACGAATGCGGAATTGGCGAAACCAGCCTGATGTCGCCAAATACCTGTTTACTGATCACGAGATCAGCATTGAGGAACACGAACGATGGTTTAATCGAATTTCAAATGACCCTGCTGTCAAATACTGGATAATAGTGGTCAATGATAAAGACGTGGGTGTTGTTTATCTTTATAATATTGATAAGCGACACAAAAGGTGCTATTGGGCGTTTTACATAGCTGAAGAAGATGTGCGAGGCCGTGGCGTTGGCAGCACCGTGGAATACAAGATACTTTCGTATGCTTTTGATAAACTAAAAATGGACAAAATATACTGTGAGGTGCTTGCATACAATGAACCAGCCTTGAGAGTATATAAGAAGTTCGGTTTTCGAGAAGAGGGTTATTTCAAAAAGCACATACTGAAAGGCGGGAAACGCGAAGACATCTACTGTCTTGCAATACTGCGCGATGAATGGGAGAAAAACAAAGGTATTATTGAGAAGCAGCTACTAGTGAAAGCTGAGAGTTAATCTTTTGTAACCGATGATCGAAAACAATGGGAGATTATATAAATGATTGGCGATAAGAAGCCCCATGAACTGAAACTCTTGGTTCAATCGGTACGCGAGGTGGAAGCCGCGCTTGGGAATATCAGATATGGGGCTGGCGAAAAGGAATCCGGCAATATTGCCATCCGACGCTCTATTTTCGTCGTAGAGGACATAAAAAAGGGCGATATGTTCACAGAGGATAACATTCGCATTATTCGACCCGGTTATGACCTGGCTCCAGATATTATAATTCAATATTAGGCAAACGCGCCGGATGAAACATAGAAGGAGGAACACCGATGGCTTGGGACCTTTTGCAATATGAAAAATAAAAGGAGGTCAACAATTGAGAATTCTCTTTCTTGGCAATAACAAGTTGGCGGTTGATATTCTTGGATGGTTGGTTGAGCGACAAGAGGACCAAGTGGTAGGATTAGTAGTTCACGAAAGGAAACCACCCAAGTATAAAAAAGAACTTATACGTATATCCGGTTTGCCCCAGTCTTCAATCTATCATGACCATGAACTGCGCAGTCCGGTTGTTTTGAATGATATTAAATCTCTGGGCGCAGAAGTGGCTCTTAGTGTACTCTATGGAGATATTATGCGCCCCGATTTCCTTTATCTTTTTGGCAGGCGCGTATTAAATTTGCACCCCGCCTATCTTCCTTATGGTCGTGGAGCCAATCCTAATGTGTGGGCCATCATAAAGCAATTCCCTGCGGGGACGACTCTTCATCTCGTTGATGAAGGTATTGATACTGGGCCAATTCTGGCCCAGAAAAAGGTAAAAGTAACCCCGGATGATACCGGTAGGAGTTTATATGAAAAATTAATGGATACTTCTTATAACTTATTTGTTGAATCTTGGCCGCTTTTTTGCTCAGGCAAGCTATTGCCAAAACCACAACCGAAAGAAGGAACAACACATAAAACCAAAAATCTTTCATCAATTGACCAATTAAACCTGGAGGAAAATATGAAAGTCGGCCATCTTATTAACATGCTGAGAGCGAGAACTTTTCCACCTTATCAGGGCATGTGGTTTGAAGTTGAAGGAAAACGATATCAAGTTTCGATAGACATCAAACCGATTGATGAGGATTTAGAATAATTAATTGGTAGCAGGTTTTAATCGTGGAGAAATGTGATACTAAATGGCTCGAAGACAGGCTGCCTCCCATTGAAAAAATTGAGCTCAAGGGGGAAGCCAACTTTTACGGCGCCAGCTATCTAATCGCTTCCAAACTTGGAATGAAACATCCCCCTCGCAGTTATGCACATTGGAGGCACGGATGGGCCGTTCCGCCCGTTACGCATCCGAGGCAACTTGCCAGAGGAAAACCACAGGATATGCATCTGGTAGCGACAGAGGAACACGTTCAAATCCTGAAAAAGTTCGGTTTTAAAAAGACCGAAGCTGTCGGGTTACCTTTCATCTACGCCGATGACGTGCAAGTCGAACGTATGCCCGGCAGCCTGCTCGTAATGCCCGCTCATTCCCTTCCTTATACTAATCACGACTGGGACCAGGCCACCTACGCCAAAGAGATTGCGGCGCTGAAGCCGTACTTTTCAACCGTAGTCGCTTGCATATCAAATGCCTGTGTGGCAAAAGGTTATTGGACGTCGGAATTTGACAAGCAAGGCATTCCATGGGTCGTGGGAGCTGAGGTCAAAGACAAAAACGCCCTCATCAGGATGAATTGCTTATTCAAGAGCTTTGATTTCATGACCACAAATGTAATCGGTTCTCATGTCGCATACGCAGCCTATTCGGGATGCAAAGTATCAATCTATGGCAAGTATGCGTCTCGCGAAAAAGAAGACTATACAAACGACCCTTGGTACAAAAAGCATCCCGACCTACTCGAGGTAGAGTTGAAAAAAAACCGGGAGAAGTCCGTCAGGGAAAAGTATCCCGAGCTCTTCATTTTCCCCGCCGATGCTGTTGAAAGAAAGCTATGGGGTAAGGAAATGGTGGGAGCTGATTTTAAAAAATCTCCCAAGCAGGTGGCGAGATTGCTTGGTTGGTCTACTACTCAACGGATAAATAGATACATCGGAAGACGACTGTCCCAGTTAAAGCGCATACCGCGGAAAACCTTCCGTCTGCCGTGCAGTATTACTCGAAATTGGAAAGCTATGCGGACGATGAGCAAATGATTGCATCTTGAAATGAGAAATGAAGATCACTCATATTAATACTAACGATATCGAAGGTGGCGCCGCCCGCGCGGCTTATGCACTACACAAAGGCCTGCGCCGCTTGGGATATGATTCTTCTATGTTTGCCAAAAAACAAAGTTCAATAGACGATTCGGTGCAAAAGTTCAGACCACCGATGGTTTTTTCAGCCCGCTTACGCCGGAGTTTTAGACGTGAACGTATCAAAAATAACATTAGACGCTATAAACGCTCCCGCCCACCGGGATATGAAGACTTCAGAGGAGAGAAAAGTGAACATTCAAAAGATACACTGAACCAGATTCCAAAATGCGAAGTCATCAATCTTCACTGGGTTGCGGATTTCATAGACTATCGGATTCTGCCCGATATGGCATCAAGCGCTCCAATCGTCTGGACGCTGCACGATATGAACGCATTTACCGGCGGATGTCATTACGACCACGGCTGCGGTAAATTTGTAGACAATTGCGGAGCTTGCCCTCAACTGGGCTCGAAAAACGAAAAAGACCTCTCTTATCGGATTTGGCGTCGCAAGAAAAAGATTTTTGAGAAGATCCCTCCGGGCAGACTACACATCGTTACTCCCAGTCTCTGGCTCGCTTATGAAGCGAAACGGAGTTCTCTTTTAGGCAACCGCCCCGTGACTGTTATTCCATACGGCGTAGACATTGATGAATTCACACCCCATGATAATATATGCACTCGACAGATACTTGGCATTTCACTGGAAACCAAAATTGTCCTTTTCGTTGCTCATTCCACGACAAATTTTCGTAAAGGATTTCATATGCTAGATCAAGTATTCGGACAGTTAAATGATTTCTCAAACTTGCTATTGATTTCAATCGGTCAAAAGTCCCCATCCAAATCTTCTGGCAAAGCATATATGTCAATGGGATTTATCGACAATAACCGCTTATTATCTGTTCTATACAGCGCGGCAGATATATTTGTTATACCTTCTTTACAGGACAATCTTCCCAATACGGTGCTCGAATCAATGGCGTGCGGCACCCCCGTAGTAGGATTCAATGTAGGAGGCATACCCGATATGGTTCATCCCGGGGTGACGGGGCTGCTTGCCCCATCGGGTGACGTGGGAGCTCTGCGCGATGCCATCGCGGAACTCCTGGAAAATGATGAAAAGCGCGAAGAAATGTCTAAAAATTGCCGCCGCATGGCAGTGGAAGAGTATTCAGCTGAGATACAGGCGCAACGTTACTTGAAACTTTATCAAAGCATACTTTAAGCTCTGGATAACTTTCATTTTACTTGATCTGAAATGGAAAGCGACCGTTTGATTTTTTTTAAGCGATACCGGTTAACTCGGGCCATTTCATTAGCTTTATATAGCTGTATATTGCCGAGATAAAATTATTCTTGAACTACCCTCGCCTTTACCGTCTTTATTTCGTGTGGACCAAAACTGACCTCCAGCATGTCGTCTTCAACATTCAGGAGACGCGGATTCAATTCCAGCATGTCAGTCTCTTCTGCGGAACGAATTCCCAAACCTCCATTGAACCTTAGTTGCGCCGTGTCACTTTGTCCTTTTGTTTCAACCAACCTCAAAACCAGGGCATCATCGTCCTCGGCTCGTTTAAGGGAAGTCAGATAAACCGATTCCGAATCAACCGAAACGAAAGAATGCTCCCGCGGCAATCTTCCCTTGTGCACATCGGTTTTATTAGCTATGAATGGCGTATTGAACTCGTAGCCCGCGCGCCAAAGCTGTGCATCGCGCCAGTCCCCTTCGTGAGGCATAAGAGCCAGCCGGATGCGATGGGCGCCCTGGTCGGTAAAATCAGTAGGCAGGCGGTTCCATCTGAGGTGTTTTACGTTCTTCGCATTGGTGCTGCCGCGAGGGTAATGGGCGGATTTTATTAATGAAAGCCGGTATCCCTTGCCGTCCGGCGTCAGGGAAAACCCGTACTTTCCCCGGTTCAGTAGAGCGAGACCTCCTTTTAAACCAGAGATATCAATCCATTTCTGACAAGTCATTTCCCACCGCGCTTTTGCCGCCGCGGTTTTCGGGTGAGTCGGCCTTTCCACCGCCACATAAGGGCCGTCGGCGACGACGCTTTCCGAATCGAAAGGTGTGTTGAACTCCATCTTTACCAAAGCGTTATGAAGATTAAAGTCGCTGTCCACATCGATGTAGACCAGCGGCCTTCCCTTTACAAGCCTGTAGCGCTGCTCGAATGTCGTTATGCCTCCGTCCTTTTTTAACTTTCTTTTAAACAATATCTCGACGACCAGCGGGTCATCGCAAGTAATCTCAACACCGGTGGGTGAAGGCAATTCTATCGGCTGCTCGAAGTAATCGTCCTCGATGTTCCATGCCGGGAAAAGAAGGTCGCGGTCGCGAAAAGCAAGCAGCTTCCCGCTTGGCGCGGATATAGTTTCTACACCAGTGCGCTTGTCCACCAGGGAAGTTATAAGCCCGCTCCGTTTATCAATTGCAAGCCGCAGGAACCGGTTTTCCAGCATGATGCGGTCTTTCGTTTCACTCACGGATGGAAAATCTTCTGATTTTTCTTTGTAAGTCGATTTCAGTTTAAGGTAATAAACGCGATACCCCACCGGCGGGACATCGCGCGCAACAAACTGCACGTACCTTTTTTCCTTCTCTTCGATACAGCGCGAAGAAAATAACTCGCCCTCCGCGTTCATGACTCTCCAAGCGTTACCCTTAGGCGCCTCGACCTTCACCATCCCCTCCCCGGCCCACGAAAGGGGATTGAAAACCACCACCGGCCTCGTGCCGCTCGCCGGCGGACGGGTATCTATCAACGATGACATTTTTCGCAAGCCATCCGCCGTAATACGATTCAATTTGTTGTCTATTTCCGCGTAGTCGTCGCGAGAGTCTTCGTATACTTCCGACACCGACGAGCCGGGAAGTATGTCGTGAAACTGCTGGAGCAGAACCAGCTTCCACGTCTCCTTTAATTCCTCATACGGATAAGTATGACCCATAACGTGCAGTATCGAGCGAAGCACTTCGGTGTCTTCTATGGCCCTCTCGTATTTCCTGTTCGCCCGTTTTACCCACGCCTGAGTGGTGAATGTGCCGCGGTGAAATTCAAGATACAGTTCGTCCGTCCAAACCGGGTATCTACCGGCTGAGCGCTCGATGTGCCGAAAGTATTCTTCGCCTGCCGAGAAGTGTGTATACCCCCTCTCCGCAAGCTCCTTCTGAATGCGCACTTCAACCTCCTTCGGGCCGTGTCCTCCATCGCCCCAACCGTAAAAAATCCCGACTTCCTTGGATTTTTCATCGGAAAGGACACTCTCTATTTTCTCCTTCGAGGTTGAATAGTCCGCGACCAGGCTCCGCCCCGGCTTCAAAAAGCGGCGGGTATTCATATAATTTCTGAACTCCATAATCGGGAAATATATGGGATAAAAGGAGTGATGAATTATATTTGTAAGCACTTCCGAGCCGTCCGGCGAACGCCAGTGGAAGTTATGAAAAGGGAAATCGGTGGTGTCGTTCCATACCAGCTTGGTGGTCCACAAATAATCGGCGCCGCTTTTTTTCATTAACTGAGGGAGGTTAACGGTATAGCCGAATGAATCCAACAGCCATCCCACCCGCGATGTGTGTCCGAAATGCTCCAGATAAAACCGCTGTCCCAGAAGGCGCTGCCGGATAAACGACTCCCCGTCGGGCATGTTGCAGTCCGGCTCCACCCACATGCCTCCTACAATCTCCCATTGCCCCTGCTTTTCCTTTTCAACTATCTGTCGGAAAAGCTTCGGATGGTCCTGACGGAGCCACTCGTAATACTGGGGCGATGAGCCTGCAAAAACAAAGTTCGGATACTTTTCCATATTTTTGATAGCGTTGCTGAAGGTCTTGTAAACTTTCTCCTTCGTCTGCCGAATTCTCCACCGCCACGCGGCGTCGATATGAGACTGGCCGATGGAATGGGTGCAAAGCTCGGAAGGGTCGATACCTTTCTTTTTCAGATAAGCCTCGTAGCCTTCCGCGGCCAGCTTTGCCGCCAGGGTATGTTTCAGGCTTCCACTTTCCGCAAGAGCGACGGACAAAAGACAGGTTATAAATAACGCTGCGGACAGGGCACAAAATTTCTTCATAAGCAACCTCCGCACATCACTTCTAAGAAACGGCCACGATACACAAAAGGAGCGCCGCGGACGCGCCACCGATGGTCTTTCGTAAATCAAACCCGATATGTTGCATGGAAAGCTTTTATCCTTACGTTAAAACTTAGCGAATTTCTTTGAAAGAATAAATGAACCCGCAACCCGGCGCAACATTTGGCGATTACCCCGATTGTATTAAGCAACCCCCACCCGGGTAGCACACCCTGACCGGAGGGCGGCTCCCGGATTACCGCAAAGAGAGATAGAAATTTAGTTGATAGCCCACACAACTTGCTTGTGTGGGTGAGCGAAGCTCACGGGAAAAATGGAGGGGGCCCTTGAGGGCACTGATAGGCGAGCTATCAGTACCACCCGCGAAGCCCCTTTCCGGTCAGGGTGTGAACAAAATCGAAGCTTCCTTCCGAAAATCTCGAAAACCAAACCCCGATTGTTTTACGCCGGGTTTAAGTTTATAATTTATTTCACTTGTTTTCAGGAGAATGTAAAATGATGAAGGAATCCATCAGAGGAAAGGCCATATCTCATGACGGCCTCGAGTTGAATTATGTCTATTATCCTGCCGACGTTGCCAACCCAACGCTGATAATGCACAACGGCGTTATGTGCATCGAGACATACTGGTTATACCTCATAGACCACTTGCGCGGGCGCTATCCCATGATTACATGGGACTATCGCGGCCACGGCAAATCGCAGGTTCCCGACGACATCAATACCGCCACCATGGACAACCACGCCCGGGACGCCGACGCGGTGCTCAAAACGCTCAGCATCGAAAAAGCCGTCCACCTGGGATTTTCCATGGGAGTGCAAGTCTGTTTCGAATACTACCGCCTGTTTCCCCAAAAAACACTGGGCCTGGTCGCCGTTTGCGGCCCTTACAAACACCCCTACGACGAATTCTTCCGCTCCAAAACCCTGGGAGGAGCGCTGGAGAAAGTGCTCGAGTTCGGCGTCAGAATCAACAAGTTTCTCAAGCCGCCGGTAAGCTTCCTGGTAAAATCCCCCATCGCTTTCCCTATGGCCAAGCTCTTCCAGGTCGACCCCCACCGCGCCAAAAAGGAGGACATGGCCTCCTACTTCCGGCACATCGCCGACATAGACCTGGGTCTCGGCCTCATGTCGCTCATCGGCATGAACCGCCACAGCGCCGAAGACGTGCTGCCCAAAATAGACGTGCCGACCCTTATAATCGCGGGAGAAAAGGACAGCATGACACCGCTGCGTCATAACCTGGAAATGCGCGACCTTATTCCCAGCGTCGAGTTTACCGTGATACCCCACGGCACCCACGCCGCGCCCATCGAAAACCCTCAAGCCATCGACAACCGGATTGAATTGTTCCTCCGGGACAACTTCGACTATCACCCGCCGGCGAAAGCAGAAATCAGTTAGAGAAAGTCGCTGAACAAGGGGCTTAAGCCCCTTGCCTGAATTACCCCTTGAAACGCAGAAGGCCCTCCTCGGCGGGAAGGCCCCTCTGCATCGGTCGGGAACGCCCTTCTTCAAAAGAAAAGAAGAAGGTACTCATCAAAAAATAATTACAATCCAAAACTCATATTAATGTCCAGAAACGAAAAACCCTCCAGGGCGCTTATAACGCCCGGTAAAGCGGTCGCCACGGCGTCCAGCCCGTCCCTGAGCACGGGAAGAACATCCTCCGAAATGTCCATGCTCCCTATGGCGGGAACGATGTCGTCGAATATGCTGACTCCGGCAGGGTCGCCCCATTCCGGCGGGATGTAATCGGCCACCATGTCACCCCACATGTCGAATCCGGGCAACTCGCCCAGGGTTGCGTCCTGAGAAAGCTCGGAGGACATCCAGCCCACCACCGCGTCGAAGACCCGCGTATCCGAAACCTGCATGTCGCCGGCCTGAATATCCGCCTCCGCCTGCTCCAGCAGGTCGTAAAGGATGGGTATGCCGTCGTCGTTGAAAAGCTGGAGCCCGCTGACCAGGTTGGGCATGAGAGCGTCCAGGTCGGCAAGTATCTCGTCAACGGCGCCGGAAGTCAGGTTGCCCATGAGCTCGAGAAGATTTCCATTGTCGGGGATAAGCGATTCGATGTCCGCCACAAGCTTCTCTATCATGGGCATGGAATCCTGCAAAAGCGCCAGCTCGCCGTCTATAAAAGGCAGAACATCGTTTAAAACGCTGGTGGGCTCGCCGTCGGTGGTTCCGCCGAAGGTTATATCGTTGCCTTCCAGAGCGTTCTCAAGAGACGGAATCAACTGGTTGCGAATGATGTCCAGTTGTTCAGCCTGTATGGGCATCATCTCAAGCTGGTTCTGCAGCATCCGGTCTACAGTCGGCAGCACCTCGCCGGCAATCCCGGCGAGTTGGAAGGGGTCGGTTATATTGCCGTTCAAAAGGTCCGATATGACGCCCATGTTGTCCTGCAGGGTCTGCCCCAAATCCTCCATGAGCGCCCTTTGCTCCTCCATAATCGGCCGGACACTCTGAGATAATGGAATAATCTCGTTCTGCACCACGGAAACGACGTCGCTATACTCGGGAGGAATGGCGATTATGGAGCCCTCGGGCGCATACATCTTCATCGGCTTTTCATCCGGCTCCGTCTTTACCGCCGCGGTTAAGCTACCATCGAGTTCCACCAGGGACAGATTGGCCGATGGAAGTGTAACCCCCGCCACCGGCACAGACATTCCCGAGACCCCGGTAACATCCTCGGAACCGCTGAAAACCGGCAGCGTCGCATCGTCCATGGCAATGTAATCGGCGGAAGCTATCTGAATGTCGGGGTAATCCGAAGCCTCGATGGCCCTGACCGTCAAATCCGACGCCGTCGAGTTGGCCGCCAACAGCTCGGATAGGGGCATGGCCTCGGATATCGAAGAGGCATCGCCCTTTACGAGCATGACCACGCTTGTGGAGTTTACCTTGTAATCCGGCAGCACCGCCGGCATATTCTCCGCCTTGTTGCCGGCAATGAAGCTTCCGGTCAACGAACCCGCGGCGGGTGGCGAAAATGAAGATGAATCCAGCAACTTCTCCGCCGGCATCAGCGCCACCGGCAAATCCTCGGCCTGCACGCTACCCACCAGAGTGCCCGACAAATCACCGGCGACGGGCAATCCTGCAAGGTCGAGCCCGCTATTGCCCGTCAACAGCACCAGCGTACGGCCCGCGCCTTCAACTTCGGCCAAAATCGCGGGTAGCTCGTTAATGATGAGGTCGGAATTGCTGCCGTAAGCGACCTCGCCCAAGGTGGGCAACCGGGGTGTGATATTGAACGACACCAACCCTGCGCCGGTGTGCGCAGCCTTGACGGTTATTCCCGCCAATCCCACATCAACCGTCAGGTTTGCGGACGCCGTTCCGTCGGAGCCGGTGGTAACGTAAACCCTTGAGTTGCCGTTAAAATCGGCGGCGCCATTCTGGACGTAAAAATAAACTTCCTCGCCCGCCAGAGCCTTGCCATTGCCGTCTGTAACCTTGACCTCCAGCGGCTCCGAGGCGGCGGTTCCAATCGGAACCTCCTGGGCATCGCCGCCGACCTTCTCTATGGAGGGCGTCGAATCCTCAACGGCCGTGGAATCCCTCTTATTGCCGGAGGTGGAAGAAGAGTCACCACCGCTGCTTCCACAACCCGCTGCCGCTATTAAAACAAGAGCGGCAAACAACACCAAACAACTTATCTTCAGATACCGCATTAATCTTCCCCTTCTACTCAAGCGCACAAATCCTCACTATCATAAGTTGTATTTTATCATGTATTCTCTAAAAAAGTCAAGGATAAATAAAGGATTCGCCGACATTATGCACAAATAATGTGCGCTATCGGCCATATCCACGGCCATTTGTAATCAGTAAAATTGAAGGCACAATACATGTTTTTGGTAATTGCCCGGCCAATTATAGTGTAAATCCGCACGCCATATCGCCATCCCGCCGAAATCCCGGATTCCCCTTTATTTTCGAGATGTTACGCCAAAAAGGTTGACTTTTTTTCAAATAGTAGGGGGCAGAAATTTCATTTCTGCACTTTTCACTGCCCTCGCGCAGTAGCATCTGTGGAAAAAACTAAGCGCCGAAGGCGCAAGGTAGGTTTTCTTTGCTTCTTTCTTTTTTCCAAAAGAAAG
>CAYWKU010000005.1:0-159935 GCA_964459325.1 uncultured bacterium
GTCCCGGCCGATGGCTATGGAGCCGTTGGGGTTGCCTTCGGGGTCGTATAACGCTCTGGAATTCCATGAAATGGTTCGATATTCGCCGGATTTGGTGAGTATGACGGTTTCCAGACCGTCCACCACCTCGTTTTCGTTGATGATTGCAGCGGCTTTTGCGGTAATTTCCTTTCGATATTCCTCGTCGGGATACAACCATTCCCATATTTTGTCGTGTCCGATAACTTCGTCACGGGAGTAGCCGCTTATCTCCTCCGCAGCCTTGTTCCATATCAGGACATTGGCATTTTCATCCAGCACGTCCAGAAAGACATTGGCGTTGTCTATAACACTTTCCCTGAATTGGTTCAAATCCCTTATTAATCTCTCTATGCTTTTCTTTTCGGTAATATCCTGTATCGAGGAGACCACTCCTATGAGGTTTCCGGCGGCGTCTTTGAGTGGGCTGGAATTTAAGGAGAGAAGCGTCCTGCTTCCGTCCGGTTGTTCGATGGCGTGTTCCACTCCGAAGGCCGGTTCTTCGGTATTAATGACTTTGTTGAAGGGCAGGTTCTCATCCGGGAAATCTTCACCATCGATTGACGTGATTTTCCAGTCGGGGTCGTTGTAATAGCGGTCTGCGATTTCGTCTTTCGAGATGCCCAGTATCTTTTCCGCCTCGGGGTTGGCGAAGTTAATTTTCCCGTCCGTTCCTACAATGGTGATACCGAGCGGGATCGTATCCACGATTCGGGAGAGGCGCTCCTGACTGGCTCGGAGGGCTTCTTCGGCCTCCTTCCGGGGGGTAACGTCCCGGCAGGTGTAAAGAATCGTTCCGCCGTCGATGGACACCGTCTTGGCGTTTATTAAAAGGCAGTGTTCGGCGCCGTGCTTGTCTTTGATTTTCCACTCGATGTTGTTGATTTCGCCGGCCATCTTGATTTCCACGGCCGGGTTGTCGCCGAGCAGATTGTCTATGTAGCCCATGTGGGAAATTTCGTAGGGGGAATATCCGAAAATTACGAAAGTGTTCGGGCATATATAAGTGAATCTTCCGTTGTCGTCGGTAATGAGGACCGCATCCGAAATGTTTTTGAGAACTTCCCCGTGCAGTTTTTCGCCTCTGAACTTTTCCTCTTCGAGCTTTTTTCGCTCGATGGCGTAGCGGAGTATCCTGCGCAGTAATTCGGAATCGAGCCTGTTTTTCGATATATAATCCTGGGCGCCCTTCTTTATTGCCCCGAGGGCGAGCTCCTGGTCGTCAAGCCCGGTAAGCAGTATGACGGGCAGGTCTTCGGCTTTTTCGTTAACCCTGGTAAATGTTTCCATACCGCTGCTGTCGGGAAGGTTGAGGTCAAGCAGCACGGCGTCTACGTTACCGTCATTCAGCCTGTTCAGGGCGGAGGACAGCGTTTCCCGTTGCTCGAGTGCGAAGGCGTCGCCCGTGCCGGTCTCTTTAAGTAGCTCCTTCACCCACCGGGCATCCCCGGGGTTATCTTCAATGAGGAGTATGTTGTACAGTTCGTTTTCCATAAACTCACCCCTGTTTCGGAAGCTTGACTATACTGAACCAGAAAGTTTCTATTGACCTGACTACGGAGGTGAACTGGTCAAGTCCGCCGACAGCAAACCCCATGATATGGTTAGCAATTATTGTGCCCGTGTGAACAATACCGGGATTATTGTTTAATTACGGAAAGTTGGGCTTTTCCGTCAAGAAGGCTGCAGTAAGAGTTTTATCAATGGGGATAAAAAACCGAAAGAATTTTTCCTGTTATTGAGAAAAGAGGAAAGAATACGAAAATCGGTTAATTCGGTGGTAAAAAGGAATTTATTGGATATATCCCAGCGCTCTCAGCTCTTCCAGTTTTTTCCGGGTGGCGGGGGAACTTGCGACGCCTTTGTCCGAGCCTTTTCTGTCTCCGTAGGAATGAATTTCCCTCACCGGCGCATTCCTCAGTGCTTTTTCCGACCAGCAGTCCTTTATGGCCTTTCCCGTCATATCCTTCCCCACCGGAAAACCCTGCAAAAACAACAGGGTTTTGCAGATGTCACGTATCGAATGCTCGGCCATCCTGAAGCCGGGTTTCACCCCCCTGCCGTAGACCATTATAACCCCGTCGGGGTGATGATTGCCCGTCCAGAGTAGCTGGCGGAAGAGGGCGAGCGGGCTCCGGATTTTCCCGTCGATTTTTATCCTGCGACGTATGTTTTTTCTTATTGCACGGGCGATTATATCCGGTCCGCCCTCTTTCCCGGGAGTTTCAATCTCGAAGACGGGCTTGCCCTCGGAGGTGATTTCGCTCAACCGGCTTTTCAGCTCATCTATCAGCTTTTCGCTCTCCACGGTGCTTAGTATGCCCTCTTCGCCGCGATGGGGCGAGCCTTTGCGGTTGATGAAAATATGTGCGCGGTTGCCCCGGGGATTCGGGGTCAACTCGTAGGCTTTCGTCTTTGACCACTCGATGTTTCCATTTTCATCGCGGGTCAAATACCCCCACTTCTCGAGCAGGTCGTTCATCCGTACCTGCAAAACCCCGGTGTCATCGTACCGGAAGCCGTGGTCGGAGACGATAATGAGCACCCCGTTTTCGGGAAGTTTTTTCATAAGATTGCCCAGGAAAGAGTCTACGTATCGGTAGTATCCGGGAAGGATTTTGGCCAGCTCTTCGGCGATTTTTTTGTTATTTATCCACCTGGGACGTTGCCATTTTCGGTACGTGTAGCCGAAGTAATAGTGCGCCAGTATGTCGGTGCCCTGCAGGTAAAGCATGGACAAATCGGGCAGGGGATTTTCTTCGAGAAGCCCGAGAGTTATGTCCATCATGCGGGTGTCGCTCATCCAGTGCCCGCGGATGAAATCCAGGTTCACTACGGGAAGCCCCGAAAACCTCTCCGGGTTGGAGCCGAAGTACTCATAGCGGGCCATGAACCGCCGAAACCGCTCATCCAGCGAGGGTTTTACCATATCGAGGAGTTGTTTTCGCTTGGCTGGCGGATATACGTCATGCTCGGGGTCGTCCGGAAAATGGTCACTGGCGATTAACCCGCTGACCTCTTCGACGGGGTAGGTGGCCCACCAGTTGAGCATGTAAAAATCCCGGTCATCCATGGACAGGACGTTCCATATAGCTTTCGTCTTTCTGATACTGCTTATGGGAGGAACTTTATTTGAAGCGCCCGGCGGCAGGAACTGGAAACCGTCTATCCCGTGCTTTTCGCCGGAGACGCCGGTCACCATTGTTGTCCATATAAGCGGCGACCACATGGGGTCTTCGCTTTTTAGTATGCCCGTCGAGCCTTTTTCCTTGATTTTCTTCATGTTGGGCAGCTTGCCTTCTTTGACCATGGGATTTATCAATTTCCAGGTCAGCCCGTCCAGGCCCAGGACAAAGACCTTCTTGCGGGCCGGTCGGACGGTGATGCCCGATGAGGTTTCGCGCATCCGGGTTGGGTCCCGGTCCTTTTCGCAACCGAAAACAAAACACAAAACCGTCATCGTGAGAACCAACGTGAACGCGTTAAAACGTTGTACTGTCTTTGACGTTGATTTGAATGAAATTTCCCGGAAAGACATAACATGTTTCCTGTATTCGATTTATGTATCATTTGATGGTATTTGTAGATGTGTTTTTAGCAAATTAAGCGTTTGCTTATGCCCGGGAAAGATGGCCTTGGCCAAGATTCTCTGTCAAGGTGTGAAACAAGTTCTCCTTATCGGAGAATCTTGGGACCTTGGTTGCAAAACGCCCGGTTACTTTTCAACCTTGCCGATGGCGGCTATAATATTGATTTAATTGCTCATTTCAGGCTGGAGGTTGAGGAGAATGGAGTACTATCTTTCTCCGTCGGTTTTGCCGATGGACATGGGTAAGCTGGCGGAATCCGTGCAGGGGTTGGTGGAAGCGGGTGTAAAGTGGATACAGGTGGACGTGATGGACGGACATTTCGTGCCCAACTTCACTTACGGCCCTCCGGTGGTGGAGGCTATTCGCAAGCGCGTGCCGGACGATGTGCTGGTGGACGCTCACCTGATGATAGACAAGCCGGAGTGGTGGGCGCTGGAATATCACAAAGCCGGTGCCCAATTGGTTACGGTGCACGTGGAAGCCACGGTGCACCTGCACCGGGTGATTCAAAGCCTCAAGGAAGCCGGCGCCAAAGCCGGCGCCGCTGTAAATCCCGCCACTCCGGTCTCGATGCTTTACGATGTGCTGCCCGAGCTGGACCTGGCACTGGTCATGAGCGTCAATCCCGGCTTCGGCGGGCAGAAGTTCATACCGGCCTCGCTGAATAAGACCACGGAATTACGGGGGAAAATCAAGGAGCTGGGGCTTGATATAGACCTCCAGGTCGACGGCGGGATAAAGCTCGAAAACATCACGGAAGTGGTGAAAGCCGGCGCGAACAGCCTGGTGGTCGGGTCGGGCGTTTTCGGGGATAAAGCCGCCCTCGAGGGCGACTTTAAACCGATAGTCGAAGCTCTGAATACCGCCATTGAAAAGGGAATGGCCGCATGAGGGGGAAGATGGCTCGCAACAATTTGATTGTTGCCGTCATTCTGGGGTTATTAACAGCGATCGGCCCCTTGAATAAAGGAATCGCCGAAGAAACGATTCCATCAAAAGACGATGTCGATGTCGATGTCGATGTCGAAAGGAGTGGCCGCGTGTGGCGTTACGTTCTGGATAACGGCTTGACTGTGATACTGGAGCAAAACAGATTTTCCCCCGTAGCCGCCTTGATGGTATGGGTTAACGTAGGAAGCGCCGACGAAGAACCCGGCGAATACGGACTGGCTCACGTGCACGAACACATGCTTTTCAAGGGCACGGAAAAGTACGGTGTGGGCGAAATAGCCCGGAGAGTGGAGGCCGCGGGCGGAGACATCAACGCTTACACCTCCCACGACGAGACCGTGTATTATCTCGTTCTGCCTTCCAGGCGCCTGGAGTTGGGATTCGATGTTTTGTCGGATACCGTTTTCAATTCCACCTTCGACCCCGACGAGTTCAATAACGAGCTCGAGGTTGTAATGGAGGAGATAAAGCGCGGCTACGACAACCCGGGCGTAAGGCTCGCCCATTCCATGTTCGACACCGCGTACAAGGTTCATCCCTATAAAAGACCGATTATAGGTTACGAGAAGACGGTAAGCTCGTTTACCCGAAAGCAGGTGGTGGATTTTTACAAAAAGTGGTACACCCCCGACAACATGGTGCTGGTGGCCGTGGGCGATTTTGATATAGACCGAACGCGCAGGATTATAGATGGCTACTTCGGGGGCAGGAAAAGGAATTCTTCCGGCAAGACCGAAAGGGAACAGCCGGCCGAACCGAAGCAGAAGAAGCCGCGCTTCACAATTTTGAGGGGCGATGTCTCTCAGGGTTACCTGGAGATAGCTTTTCATATACCCCCTATAAAGCACGAAGATATACCCGCCCTGGACGTTCTTAGTTACATACTGGGTACCGGGGAGTCCAGTCGGCTTTACCGGAATGTTCAGTCGGAAAAAGGCCTTGTACACGCGGTCAGTTGTTATACTTACAGTCCCCAAGAGCCGGGCCTGGCCATGATAGCCGCCATGTTGGACCCGAAAGACATTCGCTCCGCGCTGGAGGCGATACTCAAGGAAGTGGCCCGCCTTAAATCGGAACCGGCTCGGACAGAAGAAATCAACATAGCGAAAACCAACATTCAGAGCGAAGCCATCTACTCTACCGAGACCGTGCAGGGAGAAGCCCGAAAACTCGGCTTCTACGAAGCTGTAGCCGGTGACGTGTGGTTCGAGGAAAAGTACATGCGACGCATAGAGGCCGTAAGCTCCGATGACATTATGCGGGCGGCCCGGAAGTATTTCACCCCCGCCAACGTCACCGTAGGCGCCTACCTGCCTGAAACCTCGGATATCAAAAATGTTACCAAATCGTCGCTGGAGAGTCTGGTAAGGGACGCTCTCAAATCAAAAGAGGCATCTACCGAATCGGGTAAGGTTAAAAAAGTAGTGCTTTCCAATGGAATGACCGTTTTAATAAAGGAGCGTCACGAGGTGCCCGTCGTTGCGTACCGGTTGGTGATGCTGGGTGGGGTAAGGTTTGAACCGGCGAAATATCGCGGGATGAACCAGCTGATTGCACGGACAATCGCCAAGGGCACCGCCAAGCGCAGCGCGGAGGAAATTTCCGCCGACGCGGAAGGTATGGCGGGTAGTGTGGGAGGATTTTCCGGCAGGGACAGCACGGGAGTACAGGGGGAGTTCTTGTCACGTTATTTCGACAGGGGGTTTGAGCTCTTTTCGGACGTGACGATAAATCCGACTTTTCCTTCGGACGAACTGGAACAGCAAAGGAGGGAAATCATATCGGACATCCGCCGACTGAAAGACCGCCCGGCGGCTTACGCGCTGGATATATTCAGGCAGAAGTTATTTTCCAATCATCCTTATGGAACCAGGGTATTGGGAGAGGAGAAAACCGTTAAAAACGTTACCAGAAAAACTATCGTATCTTACTACCGGGATTTGCTTGTGCCGAGGAACATGGTACTTGCAGTGGTGGGCGACGTCAGTCCGGAGGATATACTTCCAAAAATAAGACGGCGCTTCGAGGATATTCCGTCGAATGTTTTGAGGATGCGCCCACCCGTCAAAGAGAGCGTCCCTAAAGAGATTACCAGAGAACAAATTCGTCTCGAAAGGGCTCAAACTCAAATAGTACTGGGTTTTATGGGGCCGCCGTTGCGCTCGAAAGACCGATTCGCCACAGATGTGCTGGCCAACGTGCTTGGAGGGCAGGGAGGACGATTGTTCGTCGAGTTGAGGGACAAGAAACATCTGGCCTACTCGGTCGGGGCTTCCAGCGTGGAGGCCCTGGATGCGGGCATGTTCTTTCTGTTTATGGGAACGCGCCCCGAAAACAGGGAAGAGGCGATAGAGAGTTTAATAGAGGAGGTGGAGAAAGTTCGCAGCGAGCCGGTGTATCCCGAGGAACTTGAAAGGGCAAAGGAGTACGTCGCGGGCTCTTACGAGATAGGTCTCCAAACGGCGGCCAGCCAGGCCACCAACCTGGCTTTGAGCGAGCGGTACGGTCTGGGCTGGCAGGAAAGCCTGAAGTATCCGGAAAAGGTAAGAGCGGTCACCGCCGACGATGTATGGAGGGCCGCGAAAAAATACCTGCGTACCGACAGGTACATACTCGTGGAGATACTTCCCGAAACCGAGAACGGTAAATAAGCCCGCCGGAAGGCGTTATGATTTCAACTTTGGCGATAATTGTGGCATATCTCTTGGGCTCAATTCCCACCGGGCCGATAATTGTGCGGAAGCTCGAGCCGGGGGTGGACTTGAGGGCTGTCGGTAGCGGCAACGTCGGCGCTACCAACGTGGGCAGGGTTCTGGGGAAAAAATGGGGTGTTTTCACCATGCTCTGCGACTGCCTGAAAGGGCTGGCGGCGGTTTTGTTCGCCAGGTGGCTCGGCGTCGGCGCCGCAATCGCGGTAATTGTCGGCGCGGCGGCCTTCCTTGGTCATATTTATCCCGTATTCCTGAAGTTCGAGGGGGGTAAAGGGGTAGCCACGGCCTTCGGGGTGGTTCTCGGCCTTGCTCCCCTTGCCGGCCTTGCTGCATTTTTCATCTGGGCCGGGGTCGCTTCCATAGCCCGCAACACCGGCGTCGGCTCGTTATCGGCGGCTTTGGCTTTGCCTATACTGGCGGGGGGACTGGCTCCCGAGGGAGATTACAGGATTCCGGTCATAATACTTGCCGTAGTAATGACGGTTATTGTTTTGTACACTCACACCGATAACATCCGAAGAATAATCCGAGGGGAAATCAAGCCGGATGACTCCGGCGATAACCGCTGACAGGCGGCCTACCAAAATTCATGATAGAGCTCTTTCACGTGACCAAAACCTACCCCGGCGGGCAAAAACCCGCTCTGAAGGACGTGAGCTTCAGGGTAGAAAAGGGCGAGTTTGTTTTTATTACCGGCCCCAGCGGCGCCGGAAAAACCACGCTGCTCAGGCTGATTTTCGGAGCCGAAAGAACATCCAACGGCCAGGTGCTTGTGGCCGGCCGGAACATGAACCGCGTGCCGCTGAAGCAGGTGGCTATGCTTCGGCGCAACGTGGGGGTGGTTTTTCAGGATTTCAAGCTTCTTAACAACAGGACGGCCCTGGAAAACGTGGCATTCGCTTTGGAGGTGGTGGGAACCCCCCGGCGTGAAATAAAGCGCCGGGCATGGATGTCTCTCAAGCATGTCCACCTTCACGACAAAATGGAAAAGTTCCCTCTCAGTCTTTCAGGCGGCGAGCAGCAGCGAATTGCGATAGCGCGGGCGCTTATAAACAATCCCATCCTGTTGCTTGCCGATGAGCCCACCGGCAGCCTCGACCCCGATATTACCGAGGAAATCATGAGGTTGTTTGAAGAGGTTAATATGAAAGGCACCACCGTTATAGTAGCCAGCCATGACCGGGAGCTTATAAGAAGCATGGGCAAGCGGGTCATCCGCCTCCAGCAGGGAATTTTTGAGGGGGAGGGAATCTGACATGCCGCCGGATTTGGCGGTTATTGTGCCTGTCCATAACTGCGCTGGCCTCTTGGACGGTTGCCTCCGGGCGTTAAGGGGGGCCATTAAAAGCTATGAAAATCACGGCGGAGGCGCGGAAATAATAGTGGTGGACGACGCCTCCACGGACGAAAGCGATAAGGTTGCCGAGAAACACGGCGCCGGGGTGGTGAAACTCGAGCCCCCTCCTTCAGGCCCGAGCGTGGCCAGAAACCGCGGCGCGGGCCGGGCGAATTCTGAAATACTCGTATTCGTGGACGCCGACGTTGTTGTTAAAGAGAACACCCTTACCGAAATCGGTGATTTTTTCGAGAAAAGGCCGGACATACACACCGTTTTCGGCTCATACGACGACACTCCGGGGGACCCGGGATTTTTAAGTCAGTACAAAAATCTGTTTCACCATTATGTTCATCAAACTTCCCAAGAAAATTCCAGCTCGTTCTGGGCGGGTTGCGGAGCCATAAGAAGGGCGGTTTTTTACGACACCGGTGGATTCCCTGAAAAGTATGCCCGACCCGCAATCGAGGACATCGAGCTGGGTTATATTCTGCTTTCAAAGGGCTATCGCAGCCACCTTTTGAAGGACCTTCAGGTCAAGCACATGAAAAAATGGAGCTTTTTACAATTGCTCAAAACCGACATTTTCATGCGTGGTATACCGTGGACAAAACTGCTGCTTTCCACCCGCTCTTTCACCAGAGACCTGAACCTGCAAACCCACAACCGCATCAGCGTTGTGCTGGTGTATCTTATTTTGTTGTGCATTTTGGGTTCGTTAAAATGGCCGTGGTTGATTGCCAGCGTTCTTCCGCTGGGCGGGCTTTTCATATTTCTCAACATAGGATTGTACCAGTTTTTTGCGGAGAAAAAGGGGTTCGGCTTCGCGATAGCGTCCATTCCACTGCACGTTCTCTACTACTTTTATAACGGAATAAGTTTCCTGCTTGGCGCCGCCGCGCACCATATCAATGGTAAAAAGGAAGCGCCGGAGTCGTGACGTCTTCGCCCAAAGTAACCGCCTGCATAGTAACCTGGAACGGCAAAGACCTGCTGAAAAGACTTCTCGTTTCGCTGGATTCCGTCGAGTGGCCCGACCTTCACGTGATTGTGGTGGATAACGCCAGCAATGACGGCACTTCAAATATGATGGAGTCGGAATATCCCGGGGTTGAGTACATTTACCTGGAGCGAAACCTCGGATACAGCGCGGCCATCAACCGGGGCATCGAAAGCTCAATAGCGCGAGACGACGATTATATATGGGTTTTCAATAACGACGTGGTGGTGACACCCGATTCGCTGAAGAAGCTGGTAGAGCTGATGGAAAGTGACCCCTGTCTCGGAGTGGCGGGGCCGCTGGTGCTTGATTACCGCACCGGTGCGGTTGCTCATGCGGGATACCGTATAAGCATGTGGACGGGAAGGATGAGGGAGTTGAGTCCGCTCGAAAGCGGCGAGCCTTACGAAGTGGATTCGGCTTTCGGATGCTCCAACCTGATAAGGACGGAAGTTATAAAGCAGGTGGGCGAATTCGACCCGGCCTATAACGTTTACTTTGATGAGACCGATTTCAACGTTCGAGTCAGGCAGAAAGGCTGGAAGGTGGCCATGTTGCCTGTCGCCGAAGTTTATCACGAGGAAAGCGCCACTATGAACAGGTTTCTACTCAGGAAAGCGTGGCTTCTTTTGAGAAACCTGATAAGATTCGAGATTAAGAACGCGGGCGCGCACCGGTTGGTCGTATTCTTTCCGTATTTCCTGTTGATACATCTGCCGCAGTTCTTTTTGAGGGGGTTATATTACGTTTACTTAATTCGCCGGGGAAGACCCGTTTCATGAATAAGCGCTGGCTTGTATTCTGGATTATAATCGTGGGAGTAGTCGCTGTATTAGCCTACACGCCCGCCCTTGAGGCCCCGTTTCATTTCGACGATGAAGCCGGAATACTGAAAAATCCCTCCATGTGGAATGTCACCAACATCCTTGACGTAGTATCCTACAAGCCCGACCTTCCACGCCCGGTATTCAATATTACCCTGGCAACCGACGCAACGCTCTACGGGCTTGAGCCCTATGGCTTTCATGTAACCAACCTGGTTGTCCATATTCTGTGCGCTCTTCTCGTTTGGTGGTTGGCCGTCGAGGTGCTCAGAGCTGCGGGCCGGGATACGAAAGCCTGCAATATGGTCGGAGTGGCGGCGGCGTTGGTTTTTGCAACTCACCCGGCGGCCAGCGAAACGGTGATATATATATGGAGCCGCTCCACCGGGTTGATGAGTCTGTTTCTGTTGGCCTCGTCAATTTTCTGGATTCGAGGAGCAAGGCAAAGCAGGAAAGCGCTCATAATCGGGAGCTTTTGTTTATACGCGCTTGCGATGGGGGCCAAGGAGGAGGCCGCTTTCTTTCCGGTGCTGCTTATCGCCTTTGAAACGACGCTTTTCGACAGGGATGAAAGGTGCCGCCGTTTGTGGTATACATTGCCATACTGGGTATTGCCTGTACTATTGCTGATTTTAAGGTGGCTGGTTGCAGGGGAGGGCCTGGATTTCGTTTCCTGGCGGGCCGGTAAGGGCGACGAGATGGCATGGGTGGCCCACCATCGGGGCATGTGGTCGCTTGTGCATTTACAATTCATCACCGAATGCAAGGTCTTTCTTTTTTACATCGGCAAATTTCTCTGGCCGATAAACTTGAGCGTGGATTACGGTATAGAGTTGGAATCCGGATTTCCGTCGGTAAAGGCTCTTTTGGGAGCGTTTCCGGTCATTGCCGTCATAGCGGTTTTCTTTTTACTTAGGAAAAATCGGCCCGAAATCTCGGTAACCATGGCTTTTTTGCTTTTGCCGATAGCGATATTTTTTATCGTGCCGGTATCCGACCTGATGGTGGACAGGCGCATGTATTTGCCGCTGGCCGGTTATTCCATCCTGACCGGTTGGGCGTTTGGAGCTTTGTATACGCACCGCCGCAAGTTTGTGGCGGTTGCGCTGGCGCTGGTGGTGATATGTATGGGATTGCTGGCCAACGAGCGGGCCCGGATATGGGAAAGCGAAATAAGCTTGTGGACAGATGCGGTGAGAGTTTCTCCCGAAAAGCTGCGCCCCCGGGCAGTGCTTGCAAGATACCTGTACAAAAAAGGCTACCTGGAAAGAGCGGTCAGTCAAAATCGCATGTTGATGCGGATGGAGCCGCTTTATACCACTCCCATTGTTAACATGGGGTTGATATACCTGCGCAGGGGAAACCTTGAGGCGGCGGAAAAATACTTCAAGGAAGCCGTCCGCATTCATCCCGGAGCGGACTTCACTGCCCATTACAACCTTGGCGTAGTTTACGAAAAGTCGGGTCGGTTGAACAAGGCCATGGAGCGTTACAGGAAAGCCATTGACATAAATCCCATGATGGCGACCGCCCATTTCAAGACAGGACTGATAGAATTCAAGAGCGGCAATCCCCTCTCCTCGATTAAATATTTCCGTAACGCATTGGGAATCAATCCTTATTTTGCCCGGGCCCGCATGAACCTGGGAAACGCCCTGATGGACATCGGGAAAAAGAAGGAAGGCCTGATGCATCTCGAAAGAGCGGCCCGCGAAGCTCCCGAAAATCCGATGCTCCTGTACAACTTGGGAATGGGGTACCTGGAGGTGGGTAAAGTCGCCGAAGCGAAGGATGTATTGTCCGGGTCGGCTTCCATGGGGTTCATCCGGGCATATTTCGGATTGGCGATTGTCGAGAGGGCTCAAGGCGATACCGGGGGAATGTGCAACGCCCTGCGGGTATTTATGAGAAAGGCCCGGCTCTCAGGGGATAAATCGTTGTCTCGGCTCGTAGAAGAAGCTTCGGGGATGCACAACTCCCGTTGCCGTTGAATCATCGCCCCCGTTATGTAATCCTAATATGTATGGCGATAAAGAGAAAAAAGAAGAAGGTTCCAAAGGTTAAAAGGGTTCTGGTGGCGGGTTGCAGAGTGGGAGCGCAGTGCCGCTATGACGGCTCGGTGGAATCCGACGAAAAGTTGCTGGAAAAAATCCGGAAGGAAGAATGGTTCGCCCGTCCGGTATGTCCCGAGATGCTCGGCGGGCTTTCCATCCCTCGCGACCCGGCCAATATAGTGGGCGGGGACGGTTTCGACGTGTGGGAAGGCAACGCCCGCGTTATAGACAGCAGGGGCAGGGACATAACCAACGCATACAAAAGGGGTGCGCGGGAATGCCTGACCATCGCAAAATCCATCGGAGCCACGGAGGCTTACCTGAGGGAGCGGAGCCCTTCCTGTGGGGTGAACGTCATTGTGGACGAAGAGGGCAATGAGCGCGAGGGCGCCGGTGTGCTCACGGCGCTTCTGGAATCGGAAGGGATAGAGGTTCTGGTTTACGAGGAAGACGAGGAAGACGAGGAAGACGAGGAGGAGGAATAAGTTAGCCGAAATCAGGCATTTATACGCAGCAGGCTAACTTTCCGATAACATGGGGCGCCGGATTTGCCTCCCCGCCGTGTTTATGTCATTTTATCTGCCATGAGTGCAAACCGGAAAAATAGTGACGGTGTACCGGTAGGTATTGTCAGGGACGATATTTTCATCGAGCATAAGACCGATTCCTACCATCCCGAAAACCCTAAACGGCTGGAACAGATATACAAAATGCTGGACGAATGGTCCGACGGCCCCGAGTTGTTCCGGGTACCTCTCCGGCAGGCAGAACGCGGGGAACTGGAGCGGATTCACTCCTCCCATCACGTGGATACGATAGCCAATACAGCCAACATGGAGAGGTTTCATCTGGATGGAGATACGCCCACTTCGTCCAGAAGTTACGAAGCGGCTTTGTACGCTGCGGGTTCCAGCATAGAAATGGTGGACCATCTCCTGGACGGCAAAATATCGTCCGGCTTTGCGCTGGTTCGTCCTCCGGGACATCATGCCGAGGCCGACCGGGCTATGGGCTTCTGCCTGTTTAACAACATTGCCGTTTCCGCCGCCCACGCCCGGGACGTGAGAGGGTTGGAGAAAATCCTTATCGTCGACTGGGACTTGCACCATGGAAACGGCACCCAGCATTCGTTTTACGCAGACAAAAGGGTGTTGTACTTCAGCGCTCACCAGTACCCGTATTATCCCGGAACCGGTCATTATCAGGAAGTCGGCCAGGGCGCCGGAGAGGGCTTCACTGTAAACGTTCCTCTGACCGCCGGACGGAGCGACGAAGATTACCTGTCGATATTCCGCGATATTCTGGAGCCTGTTGCCTCCGAGTTTCAACCTCAGCTGGTGATGGTTTCCGCCGGGTTCGATAATTACATGGACGACCCTCTTGGGCACATGGATGTAACGGTGGAAGGGTTCGCTAAAATGGCCGCTATTTTGAAAGGAATCGCCGATAAATATTGCGGTGGTAAAGTCCTCTACTTTTTGGAGGGTGGATATAACCTGCAAGGCTTGAGCGCCGGTGTGAAGAGGGTTCTGGAAGTACATAGCGGCATCAAAATACCGGAGGCGCCGAAGGAGATAGAGGGGTTGGATGAGCGCTTTTCAGAATACCTTTCAATGTTGAAATCGAATTTCAAAACTTACTGGAACTCCTTGTAATGCACAGGTTTACTATACTTACCGTCGGCGCATTATTGTGCCTCGCGCTTGTTTGCGCCTGTGAAACCGGCGACGAGGATGACCCTGGTACGCCCAAAAATTTCCGTTTCATTTGTGATTCAAACATTCCCGCAAATTCTTGTAATTCTCCGAACACCCGCCTTTTGGCCTGGACGGCATCGGGAGATGACGGTGATGACGGGAGGGCCATCCAGTATGACATCCGCTGGGCCCTAAAGGCCATGACCGACACGGTATATGAAAGTGCGCATGAGTTTAAGGGCGAACCGGAACCGCGTTCTTCCGGGGCTAAGGAAGTGCTTTTCCTACCCAGGCTTCATCCCGGCGAGGACCTTTCATTCGGAATTCAGGCTCTAGATGAAGTTGCGCGTAAAAGCGAAATAGCAAAAACAGATATGGTGAAATTGGACTTTATCGAGTCCGGGCTTGACGGCTCGGATAGTTCAGCTTCGAGCACGGTTCATTCGGACTCGGACTATGGCGCAACCACGGCTTTACTGGATAACATAGACGGGCGGGCCAAGGCGGATGTGGCCGTAGGTGCGCCCGGAGCGGTGAGTCCGTTTACCGGAGAGAACGGCGGCTCGGTGAGCGTTTTTCTGGCGATTTCCCGTGGAAACTTAATGTCAGGAAACGGCGATTATCCCGCGGCCGGCTCGATTGGTCCCGCTACTGTTATATATGGAGATGCGACTGATGACGGATTTGGAGAGGCCATAAACGGGCGCAGTGATTTCAACGGCGACGGGGTAAAAGATTTCGTGGTAGGCGCTCCCGGTGCGGACATGGTTTACGTGTTTTTCGGGGGGTCAAAGGGACGGCTCAAACTCAGTGCTCTCGAAAGGCTGCCGGATACTCCGGTAGCGGAAAGAGCTTCCAGCGTTGCGGATGTGATAATTAAAGGGCCTCTCGGCTCATCCTTCGGGCATTCTGTTGCACTGGTAGGCAACGTAAACGGTGTCAAAGGAAGCGAACTGGTAATCGGCGCCCCTGCGATAAACGCTCCTTCCACAGTAAACAAAGCTTATATTTTTTATGGTGGTTTGAAAGACGATTATGCAATAAACGGAACTTCCCCGGTGACGGTGGATATAAGCGCCGGCGATATGGCTGACTGGGAGCTGGAAGGCCCGGCAGGCAGCGGGTTCGGTAAATCCGTCGCGCGTATCTACAACCTGGATGGAATTGGAAGGGATGAGATAGCTATCGGGGCCCCTGCTATTGAAAACGTGTTCGTCTTTTACGGCGGTACCCGTTCCGGGCTTTCCATAGATTTTACCGCTACAGGCGGGTGGCTTTGGACATATAACGGTTCCAATTACGACCTCCTGTTGCAGGGCCCGGTGGGTACCGGATTCGGGGAGGTGCTGGGTGGCAGGGGAAACCCTGCCGGCAATCTCGGCTCCATCGTCGTAGGAGCACCTGGTGCAGGAAAGGTATACGTCATTCACGGTGGGGAAAATGGGGCGTTGAGTTTTCCGACCGCGAGTTCCAGGTTGTATGACGTAGTCAATGGTGCTGATTGGACAATGTCCTCCACGGTGTCAAAGCCCCCCTACGCCGGCTTCGGTAAATCCATTTCCATGCAAACCGATTTGGACGGCAATGGGCGTGTTGACATACTGGTGGGAGCACCGGATGCGGATAGCGAAAAGGGCGCCGTTTTTGCTTTTTACAGCAAGTCAGATACACCTTCGGAACGCAGTTCCTCCGATGCGGATTATAAGTTTTATGGAAAGACGAACGGCGCGCGTTTCGGAGCGTCCGTCAGCGGGATATTCAATCCCGTAACGCATTCCGGACTGTTATATGCCCAGTTCGATGACTTCATCGTCGGAGCGCCCGGAGCTAATGAAGCGGTGGTAAAGTACTGATGAAGCGTTACGTGAAGCTTTTGGTTGCGATAATGGTCGTAGCGCTTACCGTTGCGGCTTCCCCGAAGGAGCTGGACGGGCCGCCGCCGGTGCTGGTTAAGCCGGGGGTTGATTACATCGCCGCCGTCCAGACGAGCAAGGGCACTTTCTATATCGACTTGTTTGAAAAAGACGCCCCCCGTACCGTCAGTAACTTTATTTACCTGGCCCGAAATAAATTCTTCAACGGCCTCATTTTTCACAGGGTGGTTCCCGGACACGTTATTCAGGGCGGTGACCCGCTCGGCACGGGCCACGGCGACGCCGGTTATACCATCCCCTTCGAGAAATCGCCTCACGAGCACCTGGAGGGCAGCGTGGGCATGGCCCGCTCGGGTGACGATATGGACAGCGCCTCCAGCCAGTTTTACGTCTGCCTGCAACCGAGGCCGTTTCTTGACGGGAAGTACACCGTGTTCGGTCGCGTTTACAAGGGAATGGACGTGGTGCAGAAAATAGGGAAAGTGAAAACCGACGGTTCCGAAAAGCCTCTAAAGCCCGTTTATATTCACAGGGTAATCATACACGAGATGGAAGCGGACGAATCCGGGGATAAGTCGGAATGATTGTTTTCAGGCGATTTATCATATTATCCGTTATTCTTGGGCTGCTCGCGCCGGGCGCCTGTGAGTCCAATAAAAATAGATACCCCAGGGCAGTGGTTGAAACGGAGAAAGGTGAGTTTACAATTACGCTCTATCCGGCCAAGGCGCCGAACACGGTGGAGAACTTTATAGACCTGGCTGACAGCGGATTTTATGACGGGTTGATTATCAGCAGGGTGGTAAAAGGGAAGGTTATTCAGGGAGGGGGACCTCTTCCGGACGGCTCGGGGGGGCCGGGTTATTTGATAGCCGCCGAGCCCAACGATTTGAAAAACGTCGAGGGCGCCGTGGGCATGGTTCACGCGAGAGACCGCAACAGTGCCGGGAGTCAGTTTTATATCTGTCTTAAAAGATTGCCAGGCCTGGATGAAGAGTATACCGTTTTCGGAAAGGTCACTGATGGGATGAATGTGTTGCATAAAATAGGAGAAGTGCCGGTAGACGATAAGAAACATCCACTTGAACCCATCCATACCCTGGATATCGAGATTCAGCGCCCGGAGTGAGACGGGATGTCCCGATTCCGTTGTGTATACGGTCTTTTGCTGGCTTTTGCGCTTCCGGGCTTGTTGGCCGTTGTCCCCGCCCCGACCAAGATTGCTCCCGAAGTCCCCGACCCCAGCCGCGTTGAAGAGGTAAAAATGCGATTTGCGGAGGCAAGCAGTGTTTTAAGGCCCCAATTGGGTCGCAGGCCCAAGGACTACTTTTCGCCGCGCAAGGCCATAGATTCGAACTGGGATACATGCTGGTCGGAAGGCGCTGAGGGTCCAGGGGACGGGGAATGGATTAAGGTGTTGTGGCTTACGAGGGAGGCACCGAGTTACGTGGGCATTTTGCCGGGATGGGCCAAAACTCATGCCCGGTGGAAAAACAACCCTCGGCTCAAGACTGTGGAGATAGTGCTTTCCAACGGTTTCGAGGGCGTGGCTCACTTGAAGGATGAAAAGAAGTTGCAGTTTTTCAGGCTCAAAAACCGGCAACCCGCCGAATGGCTTCAGATAAAAATCAGGGAAGTGTATCCGGGGGAGCGCTTTGAAGACGCTTCCGTCGGCGAGATAAAGGTTTTCAGGAAGAAGCCTTCCCAAAAGGAAAAGTAGTGATTATTATTCGTCGCCCGTGAACTGCTTCTTGGGGTCGAAAAGTCGCAATGTGAGCAGCTCCTCTTCGGAGGGCGGCGGCTCCATTTCCACTTTATCGGTGACTTCAATCTCCCAGCCGGTGTTGTTTTTGACATCCTTGATTTTTTCTTCCGGAGTTTTTCCCGATTCGTCGTCGAGTACCGCGACTAATTGGAATGATTCGCCGGTCGGGTGGCGCCCGAAGACGCCCAGGTCGGTTACGATGGTCGAAACTTTATCTCCCGGGCTGGTGATGTAAGGGACCTTTTCCACCAATCTGTGTTTCGTTTGTTCCAGGCAAACCACCACTTCCGATGCGGCGCTCGCCACGTCATTAGCGCCGCCTGAGCCGACGATGAACATTTTGGACGAGGGTATGCACGTGGAGTTGACGTTTCCGTGCATGTCCACTTGCGCCGCTCCAAGGACGCCGATGCAGCGGTTTTGTGCCCCTCCCATCAGGATACCCATGATTGTGTCGATACCGGAAACTATTTTGCAGGTATGAAGGTTTCGATGGTTGAAGATGTAGGGGTCGGAAGGGCGGGGCAGGTAGCCGTAGAAGCCGACCTCGGCCATGCACTCGACCTCGATATTTTCATCCTTGCACGAAATGGACGCCAGCCATGCCGCCAGGTTGGAAGCGCCCACGCCCGCCAGTATGGTCTTGTGCCCCTTCTTTTTGATTGATTGAGCTATATACCGGGAGGCGACTGTTATCATTCGCTCGGCCCGGTTGGATTCTTTTGAGGTGCTCAAGTTCGGGGACCGATTCCGTATTTCGTCCCGCCAGCTTTCCGCATCGGCCTTGCCCCGGAGGTAGAAAATTCTATCGTGGCCCAGCTTTTCCAGGTATTTCTCCCTTTCGGCGCAATCGAGAATCCAATACTGTAGCCATTCTTCGTAAGATTTTTCGTCGCGGCAGGCGTCCCGCATTTTTTCGAGGAAGTCATAATCTTCTGCATATGCCGGGAGCTCGGGGACCCCCAGGTTCGTCAGACCCGAAGGATGTGCGCCCATGGGCACGACGCTTACGCTTTTTACCGCATGTCCGGGGATTTTCACCAGCGGGGCGTGCTTGCGTATGAAGTCGGTTGAGACGATTTTTTCCACCGTCACCAATATCCCTGCCCGAGCCGCGAGGGCTCCGAATACGTTTTCGCCGTAAGGGGGGGTAAGGAGAACGTTTCCGGCGCGGTCGGCGCACCATCCGTGAATTATACTGACATCGGGGACCAGTGCCCCGACCATGCCCAGCTTATTTCCGTCCCCGGAAGGGTCGTCAATAACGGCGAAGCTTTCGTGATTTTCGTCGGCCATCGAGCTTCCCGCTATTGAGCGGGTGGGCATCCACGGAACCCCCATAGCCCCCGCCATGAGCCGCAAGGGCAGTGTAAGAATGCTCCAGTGCTCGAACTCAAGACTTCCTTCACGATAGGCTTTACCTATGATTGGGTTAGGTCCCGGGGTAGGGTAAGGGTCGCCGCAGAAAGTGCTTATGACCTTTTTTAAAAGGCGCTGGTGTACCCATGCTATCTGGTTGGCCACAAGACCCAACATGACCAGGGTAAACTTCGGCTTTTTGCCCCGGAATTGCCTCACTATCTCATCGCCGGCGGCGTTAGGTCGGCAGTGAGAGATGCCCATGTGTATGGTCATTCCCGGCTTGATGTATTTCTTAATAGCCTCGCTCAGGGAGATGACCTTCGGCGGGCCTTCATCCTCCCTGAGCTGAAGCCGCCTGCGAATAATATCTTCGAGTCGGGTTTGCACGGGTTCATTCCTCCGGGATGGATGTATCCAGGAACGGTTTGAGGACGATAGTATCCCAGGCGCGACAGCGGGGACATTTCCATGCCAGTTCGAAAGCTTCGTAGCCGCATCGCTGGCATTGGAAGTTGGCCTCCATCCCCGTCATCATGTCGAGCATCTGGCTGTACTGTTCAAACGCTTTCTCCCTGTCCCCGCTGTCCACGAGTATTTTCCCCAGCAGGATTTTTGCTTCCCAGAAACGAGGTTGTATCCGCACAACCTCCTCCAGTTCCTTTCTCGCGCGGTCTACCTGACCTCTGTTCATCCACAGCCGGGCAAGAGCCACCCTTGCATAGAGCGTGGACTTGCCTTCTCCTTTAAGGTTTTTAATGAAATTTTCGAACTCGGCTTCCCGGCCCATCTGCCTGAAAGCTTCCACCAGACGGGGAAACGTGAGATATCCCATCTCCGGTTGTATGTTCAGTACCTTTTTCCAGTTCTCGACGGCACGCTCGGTTTTACCTTGTTCCAGGAGAAGGTCTCCCAGGTGCAAGTAAGCGTCGAGGCAGTTGGAATCCTTGGATATGGCCTTTTTGTAGAGTTTGACGGCGGCTGAGTTTTTGCCTTCCGCCTGTAGTTGCTTGGCATGCTCGGTGAGATGATGGGCGATGACGTTGCCGAAATCGCGGTTTTTTTTCAGCCGTGCGAGCTTTTCTTGGACGGCCATGGCTTTTTCCCAGTCGCGGGCGTCTTCGTACAGTTCCAAGAGAGTTTCCAGGCTCGGCAAGTGGTCCGGTTTATCGGAAAGCACTTCCTCGAACGACGAAATGGCTCTTTCGATGAATCCGGCTTTTCGGAAATCGAATGCAAGGTTGAATTTCGCCTGTATGGCCAGGGATTTGTCTATGCCGGGGCGATGAACCAGCGAACGGTGCACCTGTATGGCACGTTCGGTATCGCCTTTTGTGCGAAAGAGGTTTCCGAGGGCAAGGTAAGTTTCGGCGGTGTCGGGGTTTATTTTGGCCAGCTTTACGAGTTCTTCAATGGCCCGGTCGGTGTCTCGTTCGATGAGCGATTCTATGCCCACCAGGTAAGCGCCTTCCGGCGTTTTGTCGGCGCGTTTTTTACGCTTGAGCCATTTTAATGCCATTTCGGGGGTGTATCATTCCTCCGGCGCCGTCGATGAGCTTTTTTCGGTATCGGAGAAGGGAAGGGTGCGGAGCTGTTGAAGCTCCTTTTCCATGCGTTTGATTGTTTTCGACTGGTTGGCAAGTTTTGACCTCATCCTGAACCAGCCCATCAGCTCCAGCAGGAAGGCAAGCACTATGCCGGCGATAAAGCTGAGTATGAGAAGAACATAAGACGGCAATTGAACCGGCCCCAGTTTAAAAAAGAATATGTCGTACTGAATGGTAATGGGCTCGATGAAGCCCTTGTAATTCTGTTGCCAGAAAATCAAGAACAGTACCAATGCGATGAAGAACACGATGCCGACAATAACGCGAAGCATTTTACCTCCAATTGGCCTGAAGCTTGGAGTAGGTCATTTCCAGGTGCTCGTTTATCATGCGAATGTCTCCCAAGACGGCCATGAAGTTATTGTCGCCGTTCCAGCGGGGAACCACGTGAACATGCACATGACCGGGCACGCCGGCGCCGGCTACTTTTCCGATATTGATGCCGATGTTGAAACCGTCGGGGTTCATTGCGCTTTTAAGGGCCTCGGTGGCCTGTATAGTCATGTCCAGCAAGTCAATTCTTTCGTCTTTTTTGAGTTTCTTGAGCTGGGATGCGTGGCGGTATGGCACAATCAACAGGTGTCCGCCGATGTAAGGGTATTTGTTCAGCATGGCGAAGGAGAACTCGCCGCGTTTTACAATCAATCTCTTCTTGTCGTCTCCTTCGTTGAGGGCGTTGCAGAACAGGCAGCCTTTTTCTTTTTCTCCGGTTATGTACTCGATTCGCCAGGGCGCCCAGAGTCTTTTCATTTATCTACCTGTTTCTTGAGTTCTTTTCCCACTTTGAAGAAGGGCACTTTCTTCGAGGCGACCATAACTTTTTCGCCACTGCGTGGGTTGCGACCCTCCCTGGATTCCCTGTTTTTAACCTGAAAGCTGCCGAAGCCCCTGATTTCGATACGCTCCCCTTTTGCCAGGGCTTCGGTCATGCTGTTAAATACGGTGTTGACCACGATTTCGGCGTCTTTCTGGCTTAAGTTTTTGCATTTTTCCGCAAGTTTTTCTATCAGGTCGCGCTTGGTCATGGTTCCTCCTCGGAATGGCGTTTTTTCCGGAGGTTTGTAAAAATTTTTTCAGGGGCGCATCAAGTACATCGCCCTGACACCCTCCGGGGGGATAGTACCCCTGAACATGTCGGTCATGCTAAATTCACCCCTTGCGAGCTGTCGCCACACAGAGGGTGGACTGGGGTAAACGACTTCCGGTTCTCCCTCGATCCCGGCTTCTTCCGCCGCCAGTTCTATTGCGTTTTTCAAGGTTCCTATGCGGTCTATGAGTCCCAGGCTTACCGCCTTTTCGCCTGAAAATATCATGCCGTCGGCAATTTTCAAGACTTGGTCGTGAGACAAGTCCCTGCTTTTTTCAACCGCTCTAACGAATTGCTCGTGCACTTGGTCTACAAAGTTTTGCAGTTTCTTGCGCTCCTTTTCGGTTAGTGACCTGAAAGGGCTGCCGAGGTCTTTGTATTTGCCGCTCTTGATGACTTCCTGGTCTATTTTTGCCCACTTCATAAGCTCTTTTAAGTTCGATATTTCCATAATTACGCCGATGCTGCCGGTAATGGTCCCGGGATTTGCCAGTATTTTTCTGGCTCCCAGGGCTATATAATATCCGCCACTGGCGGCGACGGCGCCCATCGAGGCGATTACAGGTTTCTCCTTGTCGATATCCGCAATGGTGGAGTATATCTCCTGGCTCGGACCAACCGCTCCGCCGGGAGAGTCTATCCTTACCACCATTGCCTTGACGTTGCGATTTTTGCGGTAATCTTCCAACGTGGTCAGGATATCGCGGCTTTCCAGGATTATGCCTTTTATTTCGACCACGGCCACTTTTGAGCCGGGTAGAAACGCGACGGTGGATTGTTTGTAACCCGGCGCGAAAACCGAAACCAGTATTACCAGCGTTATGAGAACGACGCCGAAGATAATCGCACAGCCTGCTATAATCGGATGCTTTCTCATTTACTCGAAGATTTCAATTGAACCCCGCTCAGCGGACAAAGGCTCATTCCTGAGTTTCAGGCTCTCCCCCTTCGGTTGAATCGGATTCGGTTACCTCCCCGGACTCCGCTTTTTCCCGCTCTTCAATCTCGTCTGTTTCGGTTTGTGGCTCAGGTTTTTCGGCGCCGGTTTTCTCTTCGGGTTCAGGTTTCGTTTCCACCTTATTTTCATCTTCCTCCGATGCCTTGGTTTCAGGCTCTGTTTCCGGCTCAGGTTCCGGTTGCTCCTCGCTTTCCTTTTCTCCCGGAGGGGTTGTTTCTACTTCGGCTTTTTCCTCATCCTTTTGCTCCGGCTCCGTTTTCCGCTCGGTTTCGGCGGAGTCGTTGGCTTCTTCTGAAGATTCTCCGACCGCGGTTTTCAGCTTGTCCGCCAACTGGCTTCCGAGTATGTCTCCTATTTTCACAGTGCCGTTGCTTCTGGCCTGGGAGGTGTACTGGCGTATTTCTTCCTTTTCCTCTTTTTCCTCGACCGCTTTCAAGGAGAGGCGGATTTTTCTTTCCTTGGGGTCTATGTTTAATATTTCAACGGCCAGGTCGGTTCCGGGCTCGAAGACTTCCGAGGGGCTTTTACCTTTTTCCAGTCCCAGCTCGCTGATGTGAATAAGCCCTTCCACTCCCTCTTCCAGCTCGAGAAACACGCCGAAATCGGTAGCGTTGACTACTTTTCCTTTGGTAATGTCCCCGGGCCGCATTCTTTCCCGGATGTCTTCCCACGGGTCTTTTGTCAGTTGTTTGATTCCCAGGCTGAAGCGTTCGTTTTCTTTGTCTATATTCAAGACCACCGTTTCGATTTCCTGTCCCTTTTTGTAAATCTCACCGGGATGCTTAATGCGTTTTGTCCAGCTTATGTCGGAGATGTGAACCAGGCCGTCTATTCCTTCTTCCACCCCCACGAAGATGCCGAAATCCGTAACGTTGCGGATTTTTCCTTTAATTATGCTTCCGGGTGGGTATTTTCCCTCCACCACGTCCCACGGATTGGGCTCGACCTGCTTGAGTCCCAGAGAGATTCGCCGGTCTTCGGGCTTGATGTCCAGTACCATTACCTCCACTTTCTGCTCGACTTGGAGGATTTTTGAAGGATGTTTGACTTTTCGTGTCCAGCTCATTTCGCTGACGTGGACCAGCCCTTCCACTCCCGCTTCCAGCTCGATGAAGGCGCCGTAGTCGGTAATGCTGACCACTTTACCGGTGACCTTCGAGCCTACGGGATATTTTTCGCTTACCGTCTCCCACGGGTCGGGTGTTATCTGCTTGAGGCCCAGGCTTACCCGCTCGTTCTGTTCATCGTACTTGAGAATGACCACCTTTATTTCTTCGCCCGTTTTGATTATTTCGGAAGGGTGTTTAATTCTGCCCCAACTCATGTCGGTGATGTGCAGGAGCCCATCTATGCCCCCGAGGTCTATAAAGGCGCCGTAGTCGACTATGTTTTTAACCGTACCGGACATTATCCGGCCTTTTTCGAGCGTCTCGAGGGTCTTTTTTCTTTTGTCTTCACGCTCTCTTTCCATCACGCTCCTGCGGCTGACTACCACGTTTCCTCGACGGCGATTGAACTTGAGGATATCGAACATACACTTCTCGCCTACGAAGGAGTCGTGATTCCGGGTTGGGCGAAGGTCAAGCTGGCTGCCGGGCAGGAAAGCTTTTACGCCGATGTCAACGGTCATTCCGCCCTTTACTTTCCCGGTAATAACGCCTTCGACGGGAGCCTGGTTTTTATAAGCTTTTTCAAGCTCTTCCCATATTCTTACTTTATCAGCCTTTTCTTTGCTGAGCTGGATAATGCCGTTTTCGTCCTCCCGGCGCTCGATTAAAACGTCTACTTCGTCCCCGCCGGTTACGGTTACGTTTCCGGTTTCGTCGGTGAACTCGGAGATGGCCACCTGTCCTTCCGATTTGTAGCCTATATCGACCATGACGTTTTCTTTTCCGATTCTAACTATGGTGCCGTGGACGATTTCCCCCTCTTCTGGTTGCCGCAAGGTGTCTTCGACGAGCTTTTCGAAGTTTTCCATGGAGATGGGCTTCGACTCCGCTGCTTCATCAGCTTCGGAGGCGGTTTCTTTCTCCTTCTCTTGGCTTCCTTTTTCTTCCCGAGCGTCTTCTTCGGAAGCTTCGCTTTCCACGGGGAGTTGGCTTGCTTGCTGTGGCTTTTCAGCGGCCTTTTCGGTTTCCTCGGTCTGGAAGGACTCTTCCAGGTCTGTAGTTTCATTGTTTTTGTTGTTTCCGGTTTCCATGGTTCCTCTCTTATTACCTTAATCTACGTTTACCCCACCGTATGGGGATTACGCCCATTCACAGCCTCCATCACCTTGTCGACGACCTGCTCCGTGTTCAAGTCGGTGGTGTCGATTTTCAAGGCTTCCGGAGCGGCATTTAGAGGAGAAAGCTCTCTCTCACTGTCCTGCTTATCCCTTTTAATTACCTCTTCCAGGACGGTGGAAAAGTCCACCTTCTCTCCACTCTTTTCAAAGTTCCCGATGCGGCGCCGGGCTCTTTCTTCCGGCCGTGCATCCAGGAAAACCTTCACTTCGGCGTCCGGCAACACAACGGTTCCGATATCCCTGCCTTCCATTATCACCGCTCCCTCTTCGGCCATTTTGCGTTGAAGCTCGACCAGCCTCTTTCTTACGGCCGGAGAGCGGGAGTAAGTGCTGGCATCCATACCGGCTTGCCGGGTTCTGATGGCTTCCGAGACGTCTTTTCCGTTGAGCAGCACTCTTGCGCCGTTTTCGCCGGAAGCCGGATTAATATCTACATTTTTCATGAGGGCCAATAGCCTCTCTTCGTCGTCGGGCGGGATACCGTTTTCCCTGGCTGCAATCGCCGCGGCCCTGTACATGGCCCCCGTATCAATATAAGTATAGCCCAACCGCTCGGCCACCCGCCTGGCCACCGTGCTCTTTCCGCTGCCGGCGGGGCCGTCTATGGCCACTGCGGGGCGCTTCAATTGGATATTACCTCCTCCAGCAGATTTTCGAAGCTCGGAAAGGAGGTAAGGATGCATTCGGTGTTTTTTACGGTGCTCTCGCCTCTTGCACCCAACGCGGCTACGGTCAGAGCCATCGCCACCCTGTGGTCTCCGTGACTGTCTAATATAGCACCTTCAAGGGGTTTTCCGCCATGTATGGTCATGCCGTCGGGCTTTTCTTTAATATCCACGCCCATTTTTGCAAGCTCCGCAGCCATTGAAGCTATCCGGTCACTTTCCTTGACTCTCAATTCGGAGGCGCCGGAGATGACGGTATCCCCCTGCGCATAAGCGGCGGCTACGGCCACCACTGGGAATTCATCAATTGCTCTTATTACAGTTTCACCTTTTATTTCAGAACCTTGCAGGGATTTAGCGCGAACGGTTATGTCGCCGAGCGGCTCTCCGCCGGAAGTTCTTTCGTTGGTTATTTCGATATCTGCGCCCATTTCCCTGAAAATATCTATAATACCCGTTCTGGTGGGATTCGTGCCCACCCCTTCAATGGTTATCTCCCCTTCCGGGGCCACCAGCGCTGCCGTAATGAAGAAAGCCGCGCCGGATATGTCTCCCGGCACTGTTATTTCCCCCCCTTTCAGCTTGTCTCCTTCTCCACTCCTGATGCCAATCCATCCCCCGTTTCTGAAAAGGACTTCGGCCCCGAAGCCCCCCAGCATTATCTCGGTGTGATTCCTGGCGGGGCCGGGTTCTCTTACCCATGTCTCTCCTTCCGCCCACAATCCCGCCAGCAACAGCGCGCTTTTGACCTGGGCGCTGGCCACCGGCATTTCGTATTCAATCCCCTTCAGATTGGCGCCTCTTATGGCAACGGGAGCTTTTCCGCCGCCTTCCCGGCCATCGATTTTCGCCCCCATCTCGCGAAGGGGATTTACCACCCTGTCTATCGGGCGGGCTCTCAAGGAGGTATCTCCCGTCAACACCACAAACATATTGCATCCGGCGAATAAACCCGTCAATAACCGCATACCCGTGCCGGAGTTTCCAAGGTCGATTGGAATGGAAGGCTCCTTCAAGCCCTTCCTTCCGCGGCCTTCTATGGCTATGTAATCTTCCCCTCGAGTCCAGTTTACTCCGCATTCCTCGAAAGCGTTGAGGGTGCGGATTGTGTCGTCTCCCTCCAAAAATCCCTTTACCCGGGTGTCTCCTTCCGAGATAGCGCTCAAGATAGCGGCACGGTGGGAGATAGACTTATCGCCCGGTACCTTTATCCGTCCCCCTACTTGATTCATACCTTGAATTTTAATATTTGTCAATAAGTTACCTCTTTTAGCTCAAAATTTCCGAATAAAAAAATCTTATATTTACGCCCTGAAAGCCAGGGGAACTCAGGGGTTTGCTTCCCTCACTCCAGAATGTTTTTCAACCGGCGGCTTTGCTCCAGCCTGTCCCATAATCCTTTTTCGTCCTCACCGAGTGCTTTGCCTTTTAAGTCATTCAGGCATCGAACGAACTGCTGGACGGTTTCCTCAAGGTTGGCGGAATTTAACATAAATATATCCCGCCACATGTCCGGGCTGGATGCCGCTATGCGGGTGAAGTCCTGGAAGCCGCCGGCGATGAAATCCATAACTTCCGGGTCGGTCCGGCGTACCTGCATTAGCGCCTCCACCAGGGCGTAGGCCACAATATGGGGGAGGTGGCTGGTGACTGCGAGGAGCCTGTCGTGCCTGAAAGGGTCCATTTCGGTGACGGTCATCCCGACCCCTTCCCACATTTGCCTTACTTTATCCAATGCTTCGGTGTCCGTGGTGTCCGTGGGGGTTAATATGCATTTCTTTCCTTTGAAAAGCCCGATGGTTGCGGATTCCGGCCCGTATTTTTCGCTGCCCGCTATCGGATGCCCCGGGACGTAACGGGAAGGGTAGGGCAGCGCATTCTCGATTTTTTTTACCAAATCGCCTTTTACGCTTCCGGCGTCGGTTACAATGGTTTTTTCTTCCAACTTTTCCGATATTTTTCGGGCCACCTCTTCCATCGCCCCCATAGGCGCCGCCATCATAACCAGGTCCGCCCCCTCGACGCATCGTTCGATATCCGTGGTTACCTCGTCGGCGGATTTCATTTTCAGGGCGGCGTCCAGCGTCTCCTGCCTTCTGCTGGATGCCACCACGTGGCCGAACAGGCCCTTCTCTTTTGCATCAAGGGCGAGTGAACCGCCGATAAGGCCGGGGCCTATAATCGCTACCCGATTAAACAGGGGCATTCCGTCCCAATACCTCCGCCAGACTTCTCAAAAACTTTTCGTTTTGCTCCTTAGTGCCGATAGTGACCCTTATATGTTCGGGATAACCGTACTCTGCCATGGCCCGCACGATGACGCCTTTCGGCAGCATTTTTTCGAAAGTTTCCTGCGCGGGCTGCGCCACGTTAACCAGTAGAAAATTGGTCGCGGTGGGCACCCAGTCCAGGCCGAGGGTTTTCAGGCCCTTTTCGAGCATTTTTTTCCCTTCCCGGTTCACCTTTCGGGCCATCTCCTGGTGCTCCGTGTCGTCCAGTGCGGTATTAGCCGCCGCCTGCGCCAGGGCATTCACGTTAAAGGGCTGTCTTACGCGGTTCATGTACTCGACTATGGAGGAGTGAGCCACCCCGTAGCCGACCCGGACTCCGGCCAGCCCGTGGAGCTTGCTGAATGTTCGGGCTATAAGCACCGGCTTGTCCAGATACTGCAGGCTGTCGGGATAGGAGGGGTCTTCCACGTACTCGGCGTAGGCCTCGTCCAATACCAGTATGCACTTTTCCGGCAGGGCGTCTATAAGCTTCTCCACTTCCTCTTTCGTATTGAACGTCCCGGTCGGGTTATTTGGATTGGCAACGAAGACCAGCCGGGTGTCCTTTTCGATGGCATTTGCCATGGCATCGAGGTCGTGGGTGAAGCCTTTCATGGGCACGCTTATGCCCCGGCCGCCCGCGGCTTTCGTTACCAGCATATATACCACAAAAGCGTGCTCGCTGAATACCACCGATTCGTCGGGTCCCATGTAGGTACGCAGCACCAGCTCAAGTATTTCGTTGGAGCCGTTGCCGATAATCAGGTTTTCCGGCTTTACTCCCAGTTTGCCCGCAAGGTTGTCTTTGAGCACTGTGGCGTTTCCGTCCGGGTAGCGATGGAGGTCTTTTAGTGCGTTTTTGATGGCTTCCACCGCTTTGGGGGACGGGCCTACGGGATTTTCGTTGCTGGCGATTTTGATGCTGTCGGTTATCCCGAGCTCTCTCTCCAACTCCTCGATAGGCTTGCCGGGTTTGTATGGCACCAGGCCCTTGATGCCGTCATGTACCATATCCTCGGGGTTCCAGTTCCACATATTTACCTCCGGTTTGATGCGATTTTAATCAGTCCGTCGGGTAGCTGCCCAGGACTTTCAAAAAGAGACAGAGGTGGCTCAACTCGTTTATTGTTTCGAGGATGGCCGGGTCTTCTTCGTGCCCCTCCACGTCTATGAAAAAGATATATTCCCAGGCTTTTAGTTTGAGTGGCCGGGATTCTATCTTGGACATGTTCAAGTCCCGATTGGCGAAGGGTTTGAGGGCTTTGAACAGTATGCCCGGTTCGTCCTTCAAACTGAGCAGCAGACTGGTTTTATCCTTGCCCGTCGGTTCGGTTTTATCCCGTCCTATTATGAGAAACCTTGTGAAGTTCTGCCTGTAATCCTCGATTCTCTCGGCCACCGGAACCAGCCCGTGCCTTTCTCCGGCCAGCTTGCCCGTAACTGCGGCCGCGGTGGCGTCTTTTTTTGCCAGCCGCGCGGCTTCGGCTGTGCTGTTGACCTCCTTTATATCGGCGTGGGGCAGATGTTCCCTTATCCAACCCCACGATTGTGCCAGGGCCTGGGGGTGGGAGTAAATTGTCTTGATTTTTTCGATTTTTCCGCTTTTCGAGTAAACGTTATGGCTTATCCTGAGCTGCACTTCGCTGTTGATGAGCAGGTCGGAGTCCACAAAGCAGTCCAGGGTCTGGCCCACGGTGCCGCCGGTGGAGTTTTCGATGGGGACCACCCCGTAGTCGAAGCGGCCTCTATCCACATTGTCGAAAACTTCCTCGATAGTGCGCATGGAATGATAATCGGCGCGGTGTCCGAAATGATTTCGGGCCGCCAGGTGGGTAAAGGTATCCTCCGGCCCCAGGTAAGCGACTTGGAGCCCAATCTCGAGAGACCGGCAGGCGGAAATTATCTCCGTGAATACCGGGTCAATGCTCTTGGTGGGGAAAGGGCCGGTGTTAGAATCTTTCAACCGCCTGATTATCGCCTTCTCCCGGTCGGGCCGATAGAGCGTTTTCCGCTCGGGGCGACCTTCTTCCAGAAAGTTTTTGACCTCTCCGACTTTTTGAACTAGTTTGGCGCGGCGGTTGAGCAGATTAAGCAGTTTTTCGTCTAATTGGTCTATTTTCCCCCTGAGCTCCTCGAGTTTTTCCTTTGAGTTCCTCCTTTTGTTGGTCGCCATCGAAAAAAGTCTAGCTCAGTGATTCAAAAATCGCAATAAGAACGGATAGATTCGATTACAAGAGGATGAGGTGAGGTAAAATATGTATTGACGAGCGCCGCATTTATGGTTCATAATATTAGTGTGTAGTCAGGGGGCAACAGTAAACATATATCTTAGGGAGGTACGCAGGAATTGGAGGGAGAAAATAATGTTGCCCCTGAAGGTTCCGGCAAGGGGTTGTCCCCGGAGGAACTTGAAAGAAAAGAGCGCCTAGTTTCCTTTCTTCAGGCTTTCGTCAAAGCCATGCTTCAAACGGGTTACTATTCGTCCGACCACCCCCAGGCCCAAAAAGCGAGAGAAGGTTTATACGACAGCTTCCGGCAGTTGCTGGGAGATAGCGAGGAAGTCAGCTTTCTGGCCCGGTTCGAGAAGGGTAAGGGCAAGGATATCTATATAGACGGGGTTACCGAAGAGCCAACGAGCCTGAACAAGGTAATGACCTCGGCTCAGAGCGAGCTTTTCCTGCCTAAATTCAGCGAATATTTCCACCGCAGGGGGCTGGTAAGCTTCAGCCTCAAAAACGACGTCGGCCCCGAGGAGTTCGATAAATTCGTGGACATCATGAGTGAAAGAAGGCGGGCGGAGTTCGATGATTCGGTCCGAAAGGGTCAGGAGCTTACCCGCCAGATGGTGGAAGACCAGATTGTGCACGTGAGCACGGTATTCGACGATGACGTTGTAAAAATAGGCCGCGCCGTCCCGTGGCGGGTGGAAATGGCACTGTTGAGGTTGCGTAAGGACTTGAGCGTGGTACCGATGTTCAAGCACCTGGACTCGGGGCAGATGTCGGATGTCAAGAGAAAGGTAATCGAAGACATTACCCGACCCATAACGGAACCCCGGTTGTTCGTGGATTTACTGCTCAACGCGCAATACGTTGTGGAGGATGTACCCGGCCTTCAGGATATAGACATGGAAGTGGAAATAATTCGTTCAATGAATCCGCATTTGCTGGGCCGGGTAACGGAGACCATCGCGGATAAAATGCCCAAGCCGGACTCGGCCGAAGAGGAGGACGAGGAACACGTCGCCTTGCTGAAACGGTTATTGAAGCGGCTGGGTTCCAGGATGATGGAAATCAACGCCGAGGGTGCTCTTCAGAGCCTGTACAAGTTGCATGATATCGGGATATTGAGCTATGAGGAGCTGCCGGAGGAACTGAGGCATAGAATAGAAATTGAGCGCATGACACAGGGTTTTTTAACCGGGCCTCATAAGTACGTGCGAGCTATCGAATCCCCGGATACGTTAAGCTCATATAACAAGACTCTTGAGGAGATACTCGGGATATTTCCGGAGCTTGTGAGACTGGAAAAGTTGAGTGAAGTAAAGGAAATCTTCAGGATGTTGAGGCACCAGTCGATGGAGAAGTTTCCCCTCGTCGAGGGAATGCCCACCGCCGCAGAAAAAGCACTAAATACTTTAAATTCCGAAGATAACCGCGAGTTGCTTTCGGGAGCTATTCAAAACGCTTCCCGCCAAACCCGGATGGAAGCCCTGGAGATTCTGAACATCCTGGGAGAAAGCGCTTTGCCTCAGCTGGTACAGGTTCTGGCTTCGAGCCAGGACGCTACGGTGAGGAAAAGCATTTGCCAGAATGTCTCGAAACTGGGCCGAGACGCTTTACCCTATCTACATGAAATTGTCGGCGACCCGGAGCAACCGTGGTACCTGGTACGCAACTTGGTAGGAATTATCGGAGAAATAGGGTCGCCGTCTTCGGCGGAAGTGATATCCGGCCTTGTTTCTCATCCTCACCCGAAAGTCAGGGAAGAGGCCCTGGTGGCGTTGCAGAAGCTTCTGGGGTCCGGCATAGAGCCCGCCCTGATTAACGCTCTTAAAGACAGCGATTTGCAGGTGGTACACCGGGCGGTAGCCATGCTCGGAGCTTTGCGCAGCAGTCATTCCGGGGCGTTGAGCTTTTATCTGAGGGCATTGAGGCCGGACAGCCAATTTGACGACCGCACTCGCGCCCAGGTATGCATGGCGCTGGGGTTGCTGGGCAAAGTGCGGTTGACCGAAGATATGACCACCGTGGACGTGCTTGCCGGGATTCTGGAACGAAAAGGGGGCAGAAGCATTCTCGGCATCGGGAAAAAAACAAGCGACTCCGAATCTTCGGCGGTCAGGGTCGCCGCTGCGAAAGCTCTCGCGAAGATGAACACCGACGAGGCTATCGACATTTTGAAGGAGCATGAGAAGGACAAAGATGATGAAGTGGCCAATGTCGTCAAGGACGCAGTGAAACTCAAATCGTGATTCGGGCCGTATTCAGTTTCCGGCCTCCTGTTTCAGGTTGACGATAGTCATGCCATCCCCGCCCCGGTTGATGTCCCCCGGTTTCCAGGATGACACATACGGGGACTCATCAAGGTACTCGCGTACCGATTTTTTCAATGAACCCGTGCCGTGTCCGTGAATAATCCGAACCGGGTTCAGGTTGGCCATAGTGGCCCGGTCAAGGAATTTGTCCATTTTTTCTATGGCGTCGGGAGTTCTATATCCCCTTAAATCGAGCGAGTTTGAAGAAATTTCCGGGGAAACGTCAATGTGTATGTCCCGGTGAGGTTGAGGTTCGCTTTCCTTTTTTGCCGAAGCAAGGGTATGCTCGCCCTCATCCGCGACGGCCCTCAGATTTTCCACGCTCACCGTCATGTTTTTATTACCTATTATCACCCGGACTTTTTTCCTGCCGGAGGGGCTTTCCAACAGCTCGCCCCTTGTGCCCAGGTGAGCAACCACCACCGTGTCTCCCGGGTTCAACAGCTCGGGGTCCACTTCTCTGCCTTCCTCGGCGGGCGAATCCCTGTAGCGGTTTTCAATTTTCCCCATTTGCTGCTTTGCGCGGACCGCGGCTTCAGGGGTGCGGAGCCTTGTGACCTCGGAAAGAATCTCCTTTATCTGCTTGCGGGCCTCGTCCACTTCTCCGGCGACCCGGCTTCTGAATTCGCGCCTGAAGTTTTTTTCCGTACTTTTCAGTTCATTCCTTATCTTTTCCTGCTCTTCCTTCAACCTTTGAATTTTATCCCGCTCGCTTTGGAGCCTGTCCATTTCCTCATCCAGGTTTTTCTTCCGATTTTCCAGGTTGGCCAACAGCTCCTCCAGCCGCAGGTCGGAGTCATTTATAAGCTTCCTTGCTCGCTCAACGGCTTCGGGGTCCATACCGAGCCGTGAGGCGATTTCAAATGCCGAGCTTCTTCCGGGTATGCCCTGTATCAGATTGTAAGTCGGCTGAAGAGAGGCGGAATCGAACTCCACACCGGCGTTGGCGAACCCGGGATGGTCTTCGGCATAGGCCTTCAGCTCAGTGTAGTGAGTGGTGGCTATGACCTTGGCGCCGTTTTCGGTCAGGTGATGCAGGATTGCTTCGGCCAGCGCCGAGCCTTCGGAGGGGTCGGTGCTGGTGACAAGCTCATCGAGCAGCACCAGCGCCCCTTTGCGGGCCACTTCCATTATGTCGATTATATTGATAATATGGCCGCTAAAAGTGGAAATATTTTCCTCCACGCTTTGCTCGTCTCCGATGTCCGCCAGAACGTCGGCGAACAGCGATATGGAAGAAGGATTTTCCGCCGGTATGGGAAGACCCGCTCTCACCATCAGGGCGCAGAGGCCGACGGTTTTCAGTGTAACCGTCTTACCACCGGTATTCGGGCCTGATATAACCAGGGCGTTTAATTCTTCGCCCATGTACAGGTCGTTGGATACCACCTCCTCCGAGCGGAGCAACAGGTGAGGGTGGCGGACATTTTTCAGGTTGATGATTCCCTTGTCATTAACGGCGGGGGCTACGGCATCCAGGTCGAGGGCCAGTCGGGCTTTTGCATAGATGATGTCCAGCTCCGTGAGTATTTCCATATTTGCCATTAGTTTATCCGAGGCCGATGAGACCATTTCGGCCAGGTGTCTGAGAACGGTGTTGATTTCCTGGTCAACCTCCAGCTCCGCCATTTTGAGCCTGTTGTTGGTGTCTATGAAAGGGCGGGGTTCTATGAAAAGTGTCTGGCCGGATTGAGAGCTGTCGTGCACTATTCCTTCCATCCGGGGTCGGTAATCCACTTTTATGGGAAGGACGTAGCGATTGCCTCTCTGGGTATAATAGAAATCCTGGAGGCAGGCACCGACGTCGTCGCGGTTCATGTACTCTTCAAGCTTGTATACCAGACTTGCCCTCTGGTCCCTCATGCTCTGTAGCTTTCTGCGCAGCTCAGGGGTCGCGTTTTCCTTGACTCGTCCGGCTTCGTCCACGCTCCGGTTGATTTCGACCCTCAGTTCCGTAAGCTCTTCTATGGCCCGGGCGCGTTCGCACAACAGCGGGGCCGTATCCGCCAGGTTTTTAAAAAATCCCCGGGCCATCCGGGCAAGCTCCAGCATTGAAGCTATGTCGTGGAACTGTTCGGATTTGACGGAGGCGCCTTTGGAGCACCTTTTCACGGCATCGGTAACGTCCTCGAAGTTACCCAGGGGAACTGAGCCCCCTTCGCGCAGCAGCTCCATCATTTCCGAAGTTTCCGCCAGAGCCCTTCCGGCGCCTTCGAGAGTGGTGTTAAGGTGGGTATTAAAACAGGCCTGCCTGCCTCGCTCGCTTAAGGCGCGCTCGGAAAGGCGTTTGAGCAGGCGGGACCATTCGAGCGCCGTCAGAGATTTGTTTCGCAGACCCCTGTCTTTACCATTCATGTAAGTTTAATGTATATCCCGGCCCGTGTTGCGTCAACGCTGCTTGATTCCGTGAGGCCTGGGTATTCAAGAGGATGTTGCAGGGTTGAAAATCGGAGCGCCGCCGTCTCATGCGAGCCGTCTGGCCCGGCGGCATCTTATAAGTCATTGATTTTAAACAAGCTCCTTTTGCCCGTCCGGGCGTTCCCCCAGAGCGTAATTCCGCAATGGCCTCTTTAATTTATTCGGCCTGCAAAGCCGGTTGACATACATAATTGAATGCCACTATATTACTCTTTTGTAAGGTATCTTATAGTGAAATTCATACTGGGTGAGAGATGATAGTTCTTGCAATAGCCAACCAGAAAGGCGGGGTGGGCAAGACCACTACCGCGGTAAACCTGGGGGCCGGACTGGCTCGGGAAGGTTACATCACCCTGGTAGTGGACATGGATATTCAGGCCAGCGCCACTAAAGGATTGATGGGAGAGCTTGAGGAATCCACCGCCAACATGACAGATGTGCTTCTGGATTCCGTGAGCCTTTCGGATGTAATTGTTCCCACCGGAACCGAAAAATTGTTTCTGGCGCCTGCCCGGGAAACGCTGGCCGCCGCCGAGCCAAAGCTGGCGAGAAAGAAGAACAGGGAACATGTATTGAAAGAAGCGCTTAAAAACCCGAAGTTGCGCAAATATTCCTTTGTGGTGGTGGACACGGCCCCTTACCTGGGGTCTGTGACAATAAACGGGCTCGTGGCTTCTCACAGGGTTATAATACCCGTAACTCCCGAGTATTATCCCCTCCTGGGGCTAAAGTTGCTAAGGGAAACGCTGGAGACAATGAAATCCGAGCATGGCGCGAAATTCGACATACTGGGTTACCTGATTACAATGTACGACCCCCGCGAGCGGATTACCCTGGAGGCGGAGAAATTGTTGAGGGACACTTTCGGGGAAATGGTTTTTCCCGAACCCGTGCGGGTTAACACGAAATTGAAGGCCGCCCCCGCAAAGGGGCAGACGGCGTTCGAGTATGAGGGGCACATGGGTCGCGGGGCGGAAGATTATCGCAAGTTCACAGAGGAAGTATTGAAAAGGCTGGGTGAAAGAGGATAGATATGGACACTAAAATATTGCCGGAGGACCTGTTCGGGACTTCTTCCTCCTCCAATAAAGGGGAGAAAGGACAGAAGTCGAAGTCCACCCCCAAATCGAAAAAGAAATCGACCTCAAGCGGCGCTTCCCGGAAGGTATCAAAGGCCAAATCGAGCGCATCCGCCAAAAAAGGCGCGGTCCAATCCAAAAAAAGCGCCACAAAACCGAAAACCGGGAAGAAAAAAACCGCCGCCCGAAAGCCTTCAAGTGGCGCCTCTGCGACACAGCGGAAGAAAACCGCTCCCGGAGAAGCTCAAACGAAAAAGAAGGCTCAGCCGTCCTCCGGGAAGAAAACAGCCGCTAAGGCCCCGCGCCCCAAAGCCGTTACCCGACAACAGAAGGCCAAAAAGGCCGAACCGGAACAAGCTCCGAAAGAAAAAGTGAAGAAAGAAACCGGGCCCGGAGAAGGCGTAAAGAGACCCGCCCCCGACCTTACTTTGCGGGGGGAGTTCCCGTGGGAGCATCCCACCCACGAAGAGCCGCGGGTGCCCTGCCCGGCATGCAGGGAGCCGGTATATCCCGACTCGACGGTATGTATATATTGCGGCGCTATGTACATGCAGTGTCCTCATTGCCGGGAAAGTGCAGCCGCCTTGTACAATCCCAAAATGGCCACCGAACAGAGGCTGAACAGGATATTCAAGCAGTACACCCTGTTCAGCATTGCGCTGCCTTCAATGCCCATGCAGGACATAATGGATTGCTCCAACTGCAAAAAGCACCTCATTTTGTGCGAATCGTGCAGGCGCCCCCTGAAAGTAAACGAGGAAAAATGCCCCGAGTGCGGTCATCCCGTCCGAAAGACCAAGCTGCTCATGAATCCGCTGGCCGTGTTCGAGGCTCTGTTCAGAAAACCCGACCTGAGCAAATCCGTTCAACGCGCCGTCGAGGACCTGCTCAGGTCGATGAGTGAATGGTAACAGTCCGGGAGAAATGGAATATATTTTCTATGCCGATCGCTCCTCTTTTTCGGAATCGCAGATTGACGATTTATGCCGTATTGTTGAAAACATCGAATCCGCTGAAAAAGAAGGTAAAGTAGAGAAAGTACGGGACATTCCCGAGAAGGGAAGGAGCAACTGGCGCGCAACTTTGCCGGGTGGCGCGTGTGTATTTATAAAAAGACAGACAGTCGGAAATACGGTCAAGTGGAGTGGGCGAAGCAGGAAAAAACACCCGTTTGAACAGGAAGCGAAAGATTATATGAAACTCGCCGGCAACAACCGGCTGGAAGTGCCGTTGCCTTTGTTTGCAGCTTTCGACCCCGACCGTTATCGTCCCGAAAGTGTTTTCATGGTCTCGAAAGCCCTTGAGGGGTATACGCCGCTGGTGTTATTGCTAGAAAATCAGCGCAGTAAACGAACCGTTCTTCCACTTCAGTTAACTGAAGAATTTCCCGTTATCATGGCGAGATTCTTGGTCGATTTACATGAAATGGGATTCTATTACCGCGAGTTGCATGGAAGGCATGTTTTTTTAAAGGAGGAAGACGGTGTCTGGAAATGGGCTCTGGTCGACCTGGAAGGCTCAATATTCAGGAAACCCCTACAACGATGGTACAAAATACGCAACCTCTACCGGGCCGAAAAGTATATACTAAAAAACTATTCTTCGGAAGCACGCCAAAAGTTTCTGGAGGAATACTGTAAACTGGCTTATCCCGGCGAAAACTCAGCAGGCTTCGTCAGTGATGTTCTGCGCTATATCTCGCTTAAGGAAAAAAACAGCGCTTTGACTGCCAAATCGCACAAAACCTTCCACGACAGATTACAACTGTTACTTCATCGTTGCCAATCGGCTCTTTTAAGAATCAAGCTTGCCCGGCATTAACCGTTTTTCTACAAATCGTACTCCGGATTTTCCGGGTCGAAGTCCTTGTCCGTAAGGTCTGTGTTCAGCTTGATATTCAGATATGTGTATCTTTCGAGTAACTGGTTGTCCCAGCCGTAGACTTCCGCCTTTATTTCCATGCTTCTGGTGTAGTCTATGTAGTGTCTGAGCTTGTGGCAGTAGTAGTCCACGTTGGGGTTTTTCTGCTGTATGCTTTCCATTACGTACACGTTATGTCCGCCGAGCTTTTGAATGCCGTAGTTCTTTCGCGTGAGGTCGCCGGTTTTGTGGGATTTTTGCCAGTCCGTTTTAATCATGCCCAACAGATACCGCATCCCCACTTCCTGGACCGTATGATTGGTGCCGCGCATGGCCAGTGAGCTGTTCAGGTTTATCCAGACGGGTATAACTCCGAGCAAACCGGCTTCCCTCACTCGTATCTTTTCCTTTTCAAGGTTTTCGTTGTAAATAAGCTCCCGGCCTTTGAACGGCCCCGCAAGCCACTTCATGTAAACTCCCTTGGGGTTTTCCCGATATTTCAGGTGAATCGTCTCCTCGCCCTGCAGCTCGCCGTCTATTCGCTCCTGCTTGAGGAACTTGCACTCGTAGTTTTTGATGTATTTGTCGTAATACCTCAAACCCATCTCCAACAGCACCCAGTCGGGCGTATTATCCAGGATTATTTTGTCCTTGTTGGTGGGAATCGAGGAAAACATGGTCTTTAGCCCGTCGTTATCCAGAAACAGGGAAAGCGAGGCCATCTCTTTAGCGGACATGCTTTCCATGGTGGCGGTGATTTGCTCGGGGGTGGTTTCGTTTATGATGATGCTCATAATTTCCGGGAAATGCTTTTTCAAATCACCCGGCCCCGCTTTTCCCCTGACCGCTTCGTAACGGCTTTCGAAAAACTCCTGTTTTTCCTCGGGCAAGTCGGCGGTAAGCTTTTCCCAATGCTCTTTAGTGTAGTAGTTGGCAAGCGCCGCGAGTTGCTCTTCGCTCATTTTATTGTGAATGGTTTTAAGTTGGTCGAGGGAAGCTTGTTCCGCGTCCGAGTGAAACAGCTTTTCGAATACCTTGTCGAATCCCGGCAGCTTGCCCATCAGCTTTGAGTTTATTCCCCCTGCGGAAGCGGTAAGCACCCCGGTAAGGAGCAGTGCAATCACCGCCGTTGCCGGTTTCCACGAGAACCTTTTTGGATGAAGACGATTCATTTTAAAACCCCCTCACTTTTGGTTTAAGCAGAGTTTAAGAAAAATTCATACATTGGTCAAGGCTTATTTACGGTGTCCGATTCGCTCCCTCAGTTTTACCATCCCCAGTTGCATTGAATAGTACAGCCTCGGGTGATATTATTTAACCTTAAATTAAGGAAATTTTACGGTTAAGGGAGGTTTAATTGACGGAAGTCAGATGCAGATTCGCCCCCAGTCCAACGGGGCATCTTCACATCGGCGGCGCCCGAACGGCCCTTTTCTGCTTCCTTTATGCAAAGCGCCACAGCGGGAAGTTCATACTGCGGATAGACGATACCGACCGCGAGAGAAGCACAAAGGAGATGGAGGAGGCTATACTGAACGGTCTAAAATGGCTTGGCCTTCAGTGGGATGAAGGCCCTTACTATCAGTCCCGGCGAATGGACGTATACGAAAACGCCATAAATAAACTATGGGAAAGCGGGCATTTGTACCGCTGCAACTGTTCATCCGAAGTTCTGGAAGAAAAGCGCAAGGCCGCCCTGGCGGAGGGGAGAAAGCCCCGTTACGACGGCGCCTGCCGCGACCGTACCGACATCTCCCCGGACGAGCCGCACGTGCTTCGGTTCAGGTCGCCCCAAGCCGGGGAAACCGTTATCGAGGACGGCATCCAGGGGAAGGTCACATTTCCAAACGCGGAGCTGGACGACCTGATACTGCGTCGCACCGACGGCTCCTTCACATACAACTTCACAACCGTGGTTGACGATGTAGACCTCCGAATCACACACGTAATCCGGGGAGTTGACCACCTGAATAACACTCATCGCCAGGCGCCCATTTTCAAGGCACTCGGCTCCGAGCCGCCCGTGTTCGCTCACATGGCCCTGACCCTCGGGCCGGACAAGACAAAACTTTCCAAGCGCCACGGGGACACGGCGTTGTTGGCTTACAGGGATAAAGGTTACCTTCCCGAGGCGATGGTTAACTACATGGTTCGTCTCGGCTGGGGGCACGGCGACCGGGAAATTTTTACCATGCAGGAACTTATCGAACTCTTTGACCTTGACGGTTGCACAAAGTCCCCCGGCGTTTTCGACATCCGGAAATTGAACTGGGTGGACGAACAGCACATGCAGAAGCGGGACCCTGCCGAGCTGGCCGAGTTGATGGCGCCTTTCCTGAAAAAGCACGGTATTGAAATCGAGCAAGGCGACCCCCGCCTGCCGCATATAGTTGAAACCCTCCAGGCGCGGAGCAATACGCTCGACCGGATGGCCGAATCCGCCCGCATTTATTTCTTCGCGCCCGGTGAGTATGACGAAAAGGCCGCGAAAAAGTTTTTAAAGAAAGATGCGGCGGAAGTTCTGCGGGCCGTGCAAAGCAAGCTCCCCGAAAGCGAGCTGGATAAGGAAGTGGCGATTACCATTGTGAGGGGTGTGGCCGGGGAAATGGGAGTAAAGCTGGGCGCAGTGGCTCAGCCCATACGGGTGGCCCTTACCGGCTCTTCCGCCAGCCCGCCGATAGACGACGTTATGAGCATACTGGGGCCGGACGAAATAAAAGCCCGGTTTGAAAAAGCTATTGATTTCATTAAGAAAAGTGACTGATGTTAAATGAAACAATATGGGAACAGCCAAAGAAAGGGGGAAACAAGGTGAGCCTGAAGTTTTTCAGAAACGTTGGAAAGGTAATGTTGGTAACGGCGGCGATTTTAATAACTGTACTCGCCGGCGCTTACGTTGCTAGTGCGGACAAGGAAGAAAAGAAGGAAAAATACACGGTTGACGAAATGCCCGAGGTTATGGGGGCGACGTGGGAGGAAGATGTAATCGGAAACGCCGACCCCGAGGATATCCTCGCTCTCCTCAAGCGCGGGCAACTGGTAATTGTAGACGAACACACAAAGGAGACGAAATGGCTGGTTACCGGCGGGATGCTGGCAAACGCCCGTCCGGAAACCTGCTTTAAAGTTATAACTGACATAGAGAATTACAATAAATTCATGCCCATGACCGAAAACGCTCACGCCACCGAGCTCGGCCCCAACATCGTAAAATTCGGCTTTACGCTTAAACTGAAAATCGTAAAGGGTATACCCGCCATACCGATAGATTACTCCGTACTTCACTATCACAGGCCGCCCTTGAGGTCGGACTGGACTCACTACAGCGGCAGATTCGAGCGTAATGACGGGTTTTACCAGTTCGTGCCGGTGGAAGGGAACCGCACCATGATTTTCTATACCATTTACAGCCTGCCCCGGCTGCCTATAGCCACCAGCCTCTTCAAAAAGGACCCCAATCTCGAATTGACCACGAATATGAGCACGGCGGTCATGGTAACCCGCGCCCTCAAAGACCGCGCGGAAAAAATCGAAGGCCGAAAACCCTTCCGACCCGGCAAGAAGCAGGGAAACGTGGTCAAAGCACTGGCGAACGACCCTGAGACGGTGAATCTGCTTCTGGACAGGGGCGGAATCATACTGATAGAAGACGGGCCCCCGATGTATGCCACAACTGCGGTGGCAATCGATACTTCGCCGGGACGCGCTTTCAGCGTGATAACAGAATTCGAGGATTACCCGTGTTACCAATCCCAGGTGAAAAAGGCGGAAACTCTCGAAAAATCACCGAAATCGGCCCGCGCAAAATTTAAAATGGTTATCGACTATGCCATACTGAACATACCCCTGAAGTACAAGTTGAATTACAACCTTAATCCGCCCGGCCTGATTGAATACGAGTGGGCCGACGGAGACGTGCCGAGCCAGAAGGGCAGTTGGAATTTTGTACCGCTGGCCGAAGGCAGGAAAACCCTTTTGATATTGCGCCAGAGCGAAGATTTGAAGGCGTTGCCCGGTTTAATGGGGAAAGCGCTGAAAATATCCATAAACGGCCAACCCAGCCTGGAACCCGCCATAATGGGCGGTCAGGCGCTCCTTATGGCGGGGAACGCGCGGGACTTTATCAACATGAGTTCCTCGAAAAGAAAAGCTCTGCTGAAAAAGTGCGAAAGGAATTAATACGCTTTAACTACTTGTTTTTAACCACAAAGGTCTGACCGTCTTCCACCACGTGAATGTTGTCTCGCGGAATGCGGTCGAGTTCCTTCACCAGCCGCCTGGAAAACTGGGGCTTCATGTGGGAAATATACACGGGAGTATTTCCGATGCCGGCTTCCAGCATTCCGTCCTCCAGCATGTCCGGCGTAAGGTGACCCGACAGGAGCGCCAGAGATTCCATGGCGTTAGGGAAACTCAACTCGGTGAGCAGGGCGCTGATTTTTTTGTCCATCAATTTTATCTTCTTCCATACGCCCGGCGTAGGGCCCATATCACCGGTATAGAAGAGGGTGGATTTGCCGTCGTCGATAATAAATCCCACCGCCGGAACGGGATGGTTGACTGGAATGGCCTCAACCGTGTAGGAACCTATTTTTACCTTTTTGCCCGCGCTGATAGTTCTATATTTAGCGATGGGCTTTTTGCCCTTTTTAAACGGAACGGTAAAGTCCGGCCATATCTTCCCGTTGAGCAGGTCTTTTTTGATGATGTCCAGTACACGGTCTATACTGATGATTTCAATGGGTTTATTGTGCTTGCCCTGGACGGTGTCCAGAAGAAAAGCAAGGCTGTAAATATGGTCCAGATGCGAATGAGATATAAGGATGCGGTCTATGGCCAGTTGCTGCTTTTCGTTAAGCACGGAACACGCGCCGCCGACATCGAGAAGGGTATGGTCATCCAACAGGTAACTGGTGAGAGCATCGTCGGGAGTACGCCCGCCGCTGCTGCCTAGTGCTTTCACTTTCATTGCATTAAAAACTCCATATTCCAAATATGTTTAAAATATAAGCCACTAACGCCAGCAACAGAACAATAGCCAGCACCAGCGGCGCCGGGCTTGTCTTCCCGGGTTCTTCTTGTTCTATGAACCGTTCTTCACTTTCGTTCGTCTTAGTAGCCTTCTCAGGCTTCTCCGACCTGGGTGGCGTAGCCGGGCCTTGTTCCGGCGGTTTTTCGGTAGCCGGAGCCTCTTCCGGGGAAGGGGGAGCGGGTTCAACTGAAAAGGGTTCGGAATCTCCCCCCGGCTTCTCCGGGGGCGCGGGTGTTTCTTCGGCCGCTGATTCCCATTCAGCCTCGGGTTCGGGGGGCGTCGGAGGCGGATATGCTGACTCTCCGGGTTTGATTGGAGGCGCCGAAGTCTTCGGTTCCGGTGAAGGAGGAGGTGTTGACGTTTCAGGCGCCGGGGGCTCAGAAGACGGCTCAGGTTTCTCGGGCGCTGCGGAGGGCGCCGGGGGTGTTGATTCGGAACTTTTTTCCGGGGGCGCTGCAGATGAGGTTGGTTTTGACTTTACCTGCGTGGCCTGGCGAGGTGCAGCGGGGGAAGTCCGGGGGGTTGCTGAAGAAGATTCAGGTTGACTCCCCCCTGTTTCCTCAAAAAAATCTTCAGGTTCTTTCTTAGGCGGGGTTTCCTGTTCTTCGTTCTGGGGCTCTTCAGCTCCCGCTTGTTCGTGAGGCAAAACTTGGGTTGAATACGCCTCAGGGGCATAGTCTCCGCCCGACAGCTCATCGAATGAAAAGTCCGAGCCGCCTCTTCCCAGGTCAATTTCCCTTTCAGCCGGGCCGCCGCCTTCTTCCGCCATCGGCATGAACCGGGCGGACTTTTCAGCCTCTATGTTGGCACACTGGTCACACAGAGGCTGGTCTGTATCCAGACCCTGAGTGGCGGGCTGACCACAAACGGAGCAGGGGGTGAAATCTTCCCGGCGCTCCTCTTCTTCCGATTTTTTCCTCACCACGAACACGTTTGAGCAGTTCGGGCAGGTGATTTTGGCGCCCTTCTCGGTGACCTTATTGGGGTCAATCTTGTATTTCTTTCCACATTTAGGGCACTTTACTACCATTTTTATCTCACCCTCATTATTGGGAGAATAGGGTATTGCTTCTACATGTTCCCAATTTATGATAGAATAAATTCTCCTTCCCGTCAAATATTTTCATAAATCTGTGTTTAAAAATGCATAATTGCCCCTATTTATGAAGCTGATACATGTGTTGAAGTTGAATCAAAATTCACGTTCAGGCGTCAAAGAATTAAACGGGTTGAATTAACCCGAAGCTTTTTCTAACATAGTTTGACCTTGAAAGTAACAGCTATAATACTCGCCAAAGACGAAGCCGAAACGATTGGCGATGTTCTCGAAGGAGTTAAGCCTTACGTTGACAGTATTCTCGTGGTGGACGGCCACAGCTCCGACGGCACTGGTCAATTGGCCGGCCAGGCAGGAGCTGAAGTTATCTCGGACAATGGTCGGGGTAAAGGGGACGCCTACAAAGTGGCCTTTCAACACTCCGGGGAAGAAGGTGTGCTGGTCTTTCTGGATGGAGACGGCTCGCACGAGCCCGCCGATATCCCCAAGCTTGTGGAGCCAATCGCGCGGGGCGATGCCGATATGACCATAGCAAGCCGTATTAAAGCCGGCAGCGACGATGTCGACTCCAGCTTTTCCTGTTTTGTCAGAAACGTGGGGGGAATGTTTATCACCATGGTCATAAACCTGCGTTTCCGTTCTCAAATTACCGATGTTCTGAACGGATATCGGGCTTTGCGGGTGGAGGTGGCCCGCTCTCTGAATCCGGCCGCCGACGATTTCGATGTGGAGCACGAGATGATAATGAAAGCGCTGAAGCGGGGTTGGAAAGTTGTGGATGTTCCCAGCCACGAATACGCCAGGGCCGGAGGAAAATCGAAGCTTCCTACTTTCAGAAAAGCATATAAATTCTTCTGGCGGCTTTTTATAAACCTGTTTTAAGCCCACTTTCGATTTTTTAATATGCGTATTTACCTCATAAATCCTCCTCCCGCTGAGGGAATCAAGATGGTCAGAGAGGGCCGCTGCATGCAGCGGGCCGGAGCCTGGACGGCAGTATGGGCGCCCATAAGCATGGCCACAATAGCCGGTGTGCTGGAAAATGCGGGACATACCGTCCTGCTTACCGATTGCATCGTGGAAAATGTCAACACTTCCTCGCTGGCGGGAATGGCCGCGCGATTCGACCCTCATTTGATTGTGCTGAATGTGGCCACTCCTTCCGTGAAAAGCGATATAGCTACCGCTCAAGTACTCAAAAAAAACTGTCCCGGCGCAAAAGTAGGAGCTTTCGGCATTCACGTTACGGCGCTGCCCGAAGACACCCTCGGGATGAACTCGGCCCTCAATTTCGTGATTAGAGGAGAGCCGGAGGGGGCTATAGAAGAATTGGTAGGAGCAGGATTGAATCCTCGGGGCGTGGCGGGGTTGAGTCGGCGAGAGGGTGAGGAGGTAGTGCACGAGCCGGACAGGGCTCCGGTAGCCGACATTGATTCGATGCCTTTTCCCGCATGGCGCCTTGTGGACAGAAAGCGGTACATAATGCCCTTTACCAACCGCCGGTTTCTATTACTGGGAACCGGGCGCGGTTGCCCTCACAATTGCGCTTTCTGTGCCGACCCGACATTTTATGGCAGAAAGCTCAGGTTAAGGGAGCCTCGCCGCGTGGTTGACGAAATGGAATGGGTGGGTCGGAATTTCGGCATCCGGGATTTTCTTTTCTGGAGCGAATCTTTCACACTGAAAAGGGATTATGCCGCAAACATCTGCGATGAGATATTAAGGCGCGGTATCGAAACCAGTTGGGCCGCCAATTCCCGGGTGGACGATGTAGACCCGGAGTTATTGCGGCTGATGAAGCGCGCCGGCTGCTGGGTCATCGGGTACGGCGCCGAAGCGGGCACCGACAAGGCCCTCAGGCTCATGAAAAAGAATATCACTACCGAGGCGATACGCGAAGCGGTGCACCGGACGGTGGAAACGGGTATCGGCGCGGTGGCTCATGTGGTACTTGGCTATCCCGGCGAAACCGAAGAAGACGTGCTGGAGACCATTTCCTTTATCAAGAGCCTGCCTCTCGACTTCGCCCAGTTTTACTGCGCCGTGCCCTTTCCGGGAAGCCCTCTTTATGAGCGGGCGCTCGGAAAAGGATGGATTAACACCTCAGATTGGTCAAAGTTCGAGCAGAACCATTGTGTGCTGGATACCCCTTGGCTGGCGGCGAGTAAGGTCATGGAGCTGAGGGAAAGGGCTTTTCGGGAATTTTATCTGCGGCCACGGGCGTTTCTTTCGGCTGCGAGGTACGTCAAATCCCCGTCGGTAGCGATGAGGATGGCCCGGATGCTACTTCAGTTCAGGAACTGGATAAAGCCCGATTGACTTTAAAATCGATTTACCGGAAACGTCCGCATAGCTTGCCCTGAGCGCTCTTTGAGTGCATCCTAAAAAATATGCGTATGTCCACGATGAAATCCGTTGACCGCTGGGTCGGGATGGCGCTTTGCACACTGCTGGCTCCCGTTCAAAAGATATGGCCCCGTCGGAAAAAGGGGCCTGTAAAAAAGGTGCTGGTCGTCAAATTCTGGGGAATCGGCTCTATAATCATGGCCCGCTACCTGCTAAGAAGGATACGGTTGTCTGCCCCCGATGCAAAAGTGGAACTCGCCACCATTTCCACCAACCGCGAAATCGCCGAGATTATTGGCGAAATCGATGATATAATCACCCTGGACATATCACGCGGCGCCGCCGGGATTTTCCTTAACGTATTCAGGTTTATGTGGCAGGTTTTCCGGCGCCGCTACGACGCAGTGATTGACCTGGAATACCTCACGCGGTTTACTGCATTAGTGACATTCGCCACCCGTGCGCCCGTGAGGGCCGGTTTTTTTGCCAGGGGTTTCTGGCGGGGCAACTTCCACAACGTCCGGGCGCCTTTCAACCCTTACTGGCACGTTCGGGACAATTTTCTCAACCTCGGACGGGCTGCCGGGTGGAAGTCGGATGTACCCGGCTGCATAAAACTGGAGCCGGGGGATAAGGCTCGGAAAGAAGCGCGGGAGTTTCTGGAAAATCGGGGAGTTGAAGCCCCCTACATGGTTGTCAATCCCAACGCTGGAGAAACAAGCCTGGAAAGGAGATGGCCCGCTGAGCGATTCGGCGAATTAGCCCGCCGGGTCGTGAATGAGCTGGCTCTCGGCGTGGTAGTTATCGGCAAGGCCAATGAGCGTGAAGTGGGGGAGGAGGTGAAAAAATCCGCCGGAGAAGAGGTTTCGGCAGTGAACTCGGCGGGGGAACTGAGCCTCGGGGGCCTTCTGGCATTATTGGAAGGCGCATCGGTTATGGTAAGCAACGATTCCGGCCCACTTCACATGGCATGTCATGCCGGAACGCCGGTAGTCGGGCTATACGGCCCGGAAACTCCGGTTTTGTGGGGACCGGTTACCCATGAAGCCACGGGCAGCGAGGTACTTTATCGCAACCTGGACTGCTCGCCCTGTATAAACGTGCATAACATGAAAACGGTGACTTGCCTGCGACAGGGAGCGGAATGCCTCCTGGATATCGGCGTTGACGAAGTTTTCGAGGCGGCGAAAAGGCTTGTGGAAAACCGGGAGGAGCGATAGGATTTGAGAGGCCGGCTCCATCCAGTGGCCCTGGCTTTGCCGGTGGCTGTGGCCGGAGCGATTTTCCTGCCACCGCTGGTGGACGGGATGAGCCTTTTTTTGCGGGTTGCCTGGGATTCCAACAACGTGTTTGCTTTTTATCCCTGGAACGTTTTCAGCTCGGCCGAGTTTGCCGCGGGCAGGTTTCCGCTGTGGAACCCGTTTAACGCCTGCGGGGCGCCGCACCTTGCCAACTGGCAGAGCGCGCCGCTTTATCCTTTACATCTGCTATTGTTTCTGCACCCTGAGACGTGGGCCTTCGACCTCTTGTACCTGGCCCGGTTTGCCGTGCTTGGCTTCGGGATATGGCTGCTTGCGCGGGAAATCGGCCTGAGCCGGTGGGCCGCCAGCGGCGCTACAATTGCGGGGACATTCAGCGGCTACTTCATAGCTTACGGCCCCATGGTGCACATGAACGTGGAGATTCTTTTTCCGTGGGCGCTGTGGCTGGTGGCGAAAGGCAGGGGAGGGCTTTCGATGGCCCGGTGGATGGGCCTGACGCTGGCCTATGCGCTCGCTTTCTTGGGAGGTAACGGCGAAAGCGCCTTTTTCGTGGTTTCCCTGTCTGTACTGTGGGCGTTATGGTTGAAAATATTCGATGATGGGAGGATGTTTCTGCTGGCCATGCTTGCGGCGGGTGCGGCATTGCTTCTCGCTTCACCTCAGTTGACGCCGTTTTTTGAGTATTTTCCAAAGGCATGGCACATACATCCGGCCGGCGCCGGGGTGTACTGGCTGAACGCGGAAGGAATTTACTCACTTCTTTTCGCCGTTTCCGGTCCCGGAGGCGGCGAGTATGTGCCCTATATCGGCGCCGGCGTCCTGCTGCTTGCAGTGGTGGGTGCGGTTCCGGACAGGCGCAGCGCTTTTTTTCTGGTTTTTTCCGCCCTGATTCTAGCGGTGGTTTACGGTTTTCCCGGCGTCAGGCACTTGACCCGCCTTCCCGGCCTTTCACAGATTGCAAGCTATAAATATGCTCTGGCGCCGTTTGCAATAATGGCGGCCATCCTGGCGGGCATGGGCATAGAGGGTCTGATGAGAGGTCAGGTAACGGCCGGCAGGGTCAGGAGGGGGGCGCTTTTTATTGCAGTTTTCGCTTTGGCCTTTCCGCTTGGAGCATGGATAGAGGGCAAATCGCTTAATCTGGCGGGAACCGGGGTGGCGCTGGCGGCCATAGGGGCGGTGGCGCTGGCCGTTTCTGCTACAAAACGATACGCTTTTGTACCCGTGGTATTGATTGTCGCGGTGGAACTTATCATCAACGCTCACTCGATGGATTTGAAGATGATTCTGGAGCCGTCGAAATATGCCCAAAGGCCGGAAGCTGAATATTTGGCGGAGCATCACGAAAAGGGCCGGGTAGCTTGTATGCAAGAGATTTTTCCGCCCAACCTGAACCTTATCGCCGGTTTTTCGGATATAAACCTGCTTGACGCGCTCTACCCGGCGGGTTACGTCGAGAAAGTTTCCGGGCCGCTGGGATTTGAGATGGAAGAAGCGACATCCTGGTTCAAAAATCACGGATATTCTTTCCCGGTGTCGCCCGAAAGCTCCGGCCATCCGACGTGGAGGTTTCTCGGAGTGAAGTACTATTACGGTGAGCGGCTCCGGAAGGAAGGCATGGAAAATCCGGTTGGGGCGTTGTACGAGTCGCCTGAAAAGGTGAGTATTCTGACCGTGAACGGTGAACCGGCCCGCTGGAGCGCCGAATCCGGCCCCCAAGACCTTTTATGGAAAGGGGATGAAGGTTGCAGGAGCCTGAAAGTGCGGATTAACAGGTTGCCGGGATGGAGAGCATGGGCCGATGGAAAGGAATTGGCCGTACGGAGATTCGGGGGGATGTTCATGGAGGTGAAACCGGAGTCCCCGGCGCAAAGGGTAAGGTTGCGATATATGCCGTGGGGATGGAAAACCGGACTCTGGGCGGGTATCGCGTCCCTGGTCTTGCTGGCTTGCTTCGGGGGTTTGCTTTATTATAAGAGAAAGAGATGAAAACCTGTTACTTTATATGGATGGCGATGGCGGGCTTACTGGCGCTCACAAGCGCCTGCCTGTCCGTTAAAACGACCTCCGGCCCCTCCGAGCCTTCGTTTTTTTCCGATAAAGCGCCTGCTAAAGGCCCGTGGAAGGTTGAGCAGAGGAGAAAAGAGGGTTTTTATGCGAAGGTGTATTTTCACAAAAGCAAGCCGGTGATTATTATTTCCAGTTTTATAGAGGCGAAGAGTCCTCCCCCGGAAATAGACACCACGAACCCGCAGAATCAGAAATTGTTGGCACAAAGCGCGTTGAAAAATATTTGCAAAGGCATCAAGGCGGAATGCACCGTGCAAACCAGCGACGTGGCGTGGCTGGTGGGTAGCCCGTTGAAGTACATTTATGTAAGGTTCGGCGCTCAAAAGGGGGACTATCCGATTATGGCGGGGTTGATGTACTATCGTTACGACCCTCCGATTCAGACCATATACATGATTATGGCCGCGGAGGAAACGTTTCCCGCTTACGAAAAGGTTTTTTTCGATTACGTGGCCGAAGCGCGTTTCGACCCGGAACAGCAATAGAAAGGGGGCCGGTTTATGGAAGAAGGCGCTGTGAGATTCGGTGTAAGCATGGACTCCGACCTGCTCGGCAGGTTTGACCAGCTCATCACTCGGAAAGGATACAAAAACCGCAGCGAAGCGATACGCGACCTTATAAGGGATTACCTGGTGAGGCAGGAATGGGAAGAGGGGCAGGAAATAGTCGGTACCATCACCCTCGTTTACAACCATCACGTGCGGGAGTTGACCGAGGTCCTGACCAACGTGCAGCACGACCATTCCGACAAGGTGTTGAGCACGCTTCACATTCACCTGGACCACGCCAATTGCCTGGAGGTCATCGCGGTTCGCGGTAAGAGCGAGGAGGTCAGGTCTCTTGCGGACAAAATTATCGGCACCCGGGGCGTAAAACACGGCAGGCTGGCCGCCACCACCACCGGCAAGGAGATTAAATAGTTTCCGTTACAAACGGCTCACTTATGCTCCTCGGAACCCGACAAAAATTCCAGGAGATTGCGGCGTTGTTGTGATTTCAGGGGCACCCGGTTTTCGTGCTTGTCCAGCACTTTCTCCCATCCTTCCCGGCCGAATTCATCCCTGTCGGGTCTGATGTGGCAAGCACCGCACTTGGACACAAGTATCTTCTCCCCCGGACTTTCCGGGGCGCCGGTGGTAGCGGCGGCGCACCCGAAAAACGCCGCCGCGATGATACCGGCTGTAACGGCCATGAGCCGCTTTGACGGTGGTTCGCGTTTAACTTTGCTCACAAGTATATTCCCAGAAGAGACCGGAGGCGGAAGTCAAACTCCTCGTCCTCGTCGGTCAGTTGCGGTTGAGCGGTGAACGTCCAGTAGAATTTTTCAGTGGCCACCGAAAACGTCGGTCCCAGGAATTGGGTGTAGGGGCCCGATTCGCCGTGCTCGTATTCGACTTTTCCCGAATACTCCACCCCGGCGGCGAAATTCCGGTTAAAGTGGTAGCCGACACCCAGCAACGGGTTTAAAGCGTATTCGGTTTCCCACTTATTTTCCGGCATTTCCTTTTCCCACTCCTGTTCGGTCACAAGATTGAAATCTACCTCCAGCTTGCCGATTGTTTTTGCGAGAATCAGTTTCTGCTCCAGTTCCACCTCGTCGTCGAAGTAAGCGGTCTCCAGGTAAATTCCCGTATCCACGGGCCATTGGCCCTCCTCGGCGAACCTGTAGCGTGTACGCAGCTTTACTCCACGGTACTCCAGCGATTCGTAGGGAGCCTGCTCGAAGACGTTGTAGAAACCGAAGTCCCAGTGGTCGGTTATGCCGTACTCGAGCTCGAACTCATGCTCCCAGAAAACTTCGGTGTCGTTTTCGACGGCGGTGGTGTGGGGGTTGTCCATTTCCATGTACCCGGCTTCGAGGTAATGCTCGAGCTCCATGCCGCCTTCGGGCAGTGTCATGTATGGGTAGGTGTACGTAAAGATACGCCTGTCGGCCAGCGCGGTATCGGCAAAGCCTCCCCATAAAAACGCTGCAATGCCGATAATGAAAAACGAATGCTTGAGGGCGTTAAAAGCCCGTCCCCTTCTCCTCGGTGATGAATCCATCTGTTCCTCCTTGTGATGTGGATTTTGTTGATATGTCTTCGGAGTTCGCGTCCCCCCGGAAACATCAAAATTTATGGTGACTTTTTCCAGGATGGTCCTTCCACGCCCGGGAAGCGTTTTCGTCATTTTCAAAAAAGGCTTTTAAATCCAGCAACCTGTCCAGAGTTTTACCCGACAGGGCGTGCTCCAACCGGCAGGCGTCCTCTTGAGATGTAATCTCGTCCAACTCCAGGGTCCGATGCAGAAATTCGTAAAGGGCAACATGCCTCTCGTAGACTCTCTTCGCAATGTTCTCCCCCATTTCCGTTAACTCGATATAGTCGTAATGGCCCGGTTTGACCAACTCCTTTTGCCTCAATCGCTTGACAGCCCCGGAGGCGGTAGCCCTGGTGACGCCTAACTTCGATGCTATATCCCGTACCCTGGCAACTCCCTCCAGGGAAAGCTCAAGTATGGCTTCGAGATAATCTTCTGAAATTTCGGATAGTTGGGCGTGAGTTGGAACCATTGTTAGACCCTCCATACTTTGTTATGATGTAAGTAATATAATAGGATTACTATACAATGTCAAGGGCCCCACACAATTATTTTTGAAAAATCGAAAAGCCTCACTAATATCGGGCCTGCGACATAAATGTGGGGCAAACGGAGCGCCGGCGTCCTTCTCAGGCCGCATGGCTCGCCGGCAAGGGAAATGCTGCCGGGCCGGACGGCTCGTATGAGACGGCGGCGTTCCGAAACCTACAACCGGTGGAAGTCCTAAAAAAACCCATTTTATGTCGCAGGCCCACTAATATAGCTTCGCTTGACGATTTAACCCTGCAAGGTATCTTAAAAAATTCGGAAAATTAATCTTTTGGCAGGAAGACTATGAAGCTGGTAGTAGTAGGTCCCGGAGCGGTAGGATGCCTTTTTGCGTCCTTTTTTGCATCTTCCGGGAAAGAGGTATGGATTCTCGATAAAGAAGCCGAAAGGGTGGAGCAGCTCAGCCAGAACGGTATAAAAGTCGAAAAATCGGGTGAAGAAAAAAACTTTCCCGTAAAAGCCACCACAAATGCAAACCAAATCGGCTCAGCGGACGCGATTTTCATCTGTGTGAAAGCTCCGGACACTCAAACCGCGGCCGAAGCGGCTAAACCTGCGGTAAAAGAGGATACCCTCGTTGTGACCCTCCAGAACGGGCTGGGCAACGTGGAGCGGATTGCGAAAGCCATGGGCGAAGAGCATGCCATCGGCGGAACCACCGCGCAGGGAGCGACGCTGCTGGGGGTGGGGCACGTCAGGCACGCCGGTGAAGGCGAGACCACCATCGGCGAAATTGACGGCAGGATTACTCCGCGCCTGGAAAAGCTGCGGGACCTGATGCAGGAGTGCGGAATTACCACAAATCTCACGCAGAATCTTGACGGCCTTTTGTGGTCCAAGCTCATCATCAATGTAGGTATCAACCCCCTCACCGCGCTGGTAAGAGTGCGCAACGGCAAGCTTATCGAATACGAAGGCGCCCGCAAGGTTATGAGAGCCGCGGTGGAGGAAGCCGTCGAAGTGGCCGATAAAATGGGTATCAGGTTGCTTTTCGACGACCCCGTGGCCAAGGTGGAGGACGTCTGCCGGGCGACTGCCGCCAACATTTCCAGCATGTTGCAGGATGTCCTGAAGGCGAGGGGAACGGAAGTGGATTACATTAACGGTGCGGTAGCGGCGCAGGCGGCGGAGCTGGGAATACCCGCACCAGTGAATGAAGCTCTGACAAACCTCGTGAAAACCATTCAATCGAGTTACCGCGAACAAATTTTGAGCGTGTAAAAAGGAGGTAACGTGGCGCTGAATACTGTGACAAAAATCGACGGGACTGTCGAAATTCGCAACGTGATAGTCTCCACGTCGGACAAAAGCGGGCTGGAAAGCTTCGTACCGGCGCTTATCGAGGCCTGCCCCCGGGTTAAGTTTTACTCCACCGGTGGCACCTTTGCCGCTATAGAGAAAATACTCGGCGACAAGACGGAGGACAGGCTTATTCGAGTGAGCGATTACACCGGTCAGCCGGAAATGCAGGGCGGGCTGGTGAAAACTCTGGATTTCAAGATTTACCTGGGCCTTTTGTCCGAAAGGTACAACGACGACCACTCAGCGGACCTCGAACGTACCGGGGCCGTTCATTTTGACATGGTAGTGGTTAATTTGTACCCTTTTCAGAAAACTGTGACCGCTTCGGATGTAACGCCGGAACGGGCGAGAGCCAACATAGACATCGGTGGGCCGTGCATGATAAGGGCCGCTGCGAAAAACTTCATCCGGGTGGCGCCGGTTGTGAACCCTTCCGATTATCCGAGAATAGTCGATGAATGTAAGCGGAACGGCGGTAAGTTATCATTGGCTACTCGCTACGAGCTGGCGGGAAAAGCATTCGGGCACATTGCCGCATATGATACCGCGATTGCCGAGTATTTCGAAAAGACTTCTTTTAAAGAGGTTGAAGATACATATCCCGAAATAATGGAGGGCTGAAATTGGCTGAAGATTTAAAGAAAATGTACAAGACCATGGTGGCGGAGGATTTCCCGTCTCGCATGGAAATCAGCTTCATCGCTGAAGACGACTCCAGGCAGACGCTTTTTTATGAAAAAGTAACGTGGGATATCGGCGGGGAGCGAAAGGGTCTTCGCTACGGGGAAAACCCCGGACAGCCGGCGGCCTTGTACAGGCTCGTAAACGGCAACCTGATATTGGGCGATGTGAAAATGCTCGCTCCGGGCAACCATCTCGGCAGTGACATGGAGTTGCTGCAAAGCGGCAAGCACCCCGGCAAAACGAACGTCACAGACGTGGATAATGCCCTGAACATACTCAGATACTTAAACGACAAGCCCTGTGCGGTTATAGTGAAGCACAACAACCCTTGCGGAGTGGCGCAAGACGAGTCGCTGGAAGCGGCCTATCGACGCGCCTACATGGCCGACAGGGTAGCGGCTTTCGGCGGAGCCATCGCGCTTAACAGGCCGGTGGACGAGACAACAGCCCGGGCTATCGCATCCCAGTACGCGGAAGTGGTGGCGGCGCCCGAGTTCGAGGAGGGCGCGTTCGATATACTGGCGGGCCGCAAAAACCTGCGGATAGTGCGTGTCGATAACATCAAAAGGCTGGAAGATTTCGTAGCTCAACGGGTGGTGGACTTCAAAAGCCTGATTGACGGCGGGATAATCGCTCAGTGGTCATTCGTTCCCGCAACCCGCAATACCGGAGACGTCGCGCTTGCAAGCTGCGTGTACGAAGATACGGAATACAAAATAAAGCGCGAGCCGACCCAAAAAGAAATGGACGACATGATTTTCGGATGGCTGGTGGAAGCGGGTGTAACATCCAACTCGGTGCTATACGTAAAGGACAGGTGTACGGTAGGCATCGGCGCCGGTGAGCAGGACAGGGTAGGGGTTGCTCAAATTGCCCGCGACAAGGCTTACCGCAAGCTAGCCGACCGCTTCTGCTTCGAAGAGCTCGGCGTACCCTACAATAACCTGACCTTCGAGGGAAAAAAACGCGAGATAGACGGGAAAGTAAAAGAACAACAAGGTGGTTTGAAAGGCGCCGCGATGGTCAGCGATGCCTTTTTCCCGTTCAGGGACGGCGTGGATGTCGGATTGAAAGAAGGCGTCACCGCCGTCATTCAGCCCGGCGGGAGCGAAAGGGATTACGAAAGCATCGAGGCGTGCAACGAGCGCGATGCGACAATGGTGTTCACAGGGCAGAGGTTGTTTAAACATTAATGGTGGGAGGATGATTTCATGAAGAAAGGCAACTTTATCATTCTGGCGTGCATTTTTACAGCTGTGTTCATAACCACTGCGGCGAGGGCCGAGTATACTCAAGAAGAATGGGAAAAGTTAAAAAAAGGTGAAATACTCATTACGGAAAAAGCTGTACAGAATCCGGACGGTAGCCAGAAGGTATTTTTCGTGTCGAAGGTTTACATGGGAGCTCAGCCCGAGGAAATATGGAAAATCATGCGCGATTACGATAAGTTCGAGCAGTTTATGCCCAAGTTACGGGAATGCAAGGTGCTGAAAAAGGAAGGCCCGGTATACTGGGTGCGGTATGAGACAAAGGTGCTGTGGGTTGAGGCAAATTATCATTTGAGGCTTGTCGGCGTGGAAAAGTATAAGAGAATAAAATATAAGCTCGACGAGACAAAGAAAAATGACATCCGCGCCACGGAAGGATACTGGATATTCGAAGAAGCCCCCGATGGAAAGGGGTCGGTGGTTACCTATTGCACCAGGACCGACACCGGCATACCCGCGCCGGAGTTTGTTGCAAGAAAAGTGGGCCGGATGTCGCTCCCGAATATAATAAAAAATGTAAAGAAGCGTGTTGAAAGCGGAGGAACCTGGCAGAAGGAAAGCTACAAAGAAGCCATGAAGGAAAAATAATCAATGGCCGGAAATAAAGTAATAAGGAAAAGCGCACTTACAATCATCCCGGTGGCGTTGGCTCTCTCACTGTTGATTTCTCCTGCTGTCGCAGACTACACATCTGAAGAATGGCAGCGGATGAAGGACGGGGAAGTGATTTTCGTCGAGAACCCCGAGGGCAGCCAGAAGGTGCAGTTCGTGGCCAAGTTCTACATAAAAGCACCGAGAAAACAAGTTTGGAGGATTATGCGCGATTACGACAAGTTCGACGAATTTCTACCCAACGTGCAGGAGACGAAAGTCGTAAATCAGGAAGGTTCGGTTTACTGGGTGGAGTACACCACAAAAGTTTTGTGGATAGAAACAAACTACACCCTCCGATTTGACGGAGTAAAAAAACATGGCCGCGTAGAGGTCAGCCTCGATAAATCGCGGCCTCATGACAGAGATGAAAGCCGCGGGTGGTGGGAGTTTGAGGACGCGCCGAACGGAAAGGGCACCGTGGTTACTCATTCCAATTACGTGAAAACCGGTATTCCCGCACCCGAGTCGATTGCAAGGAAGCTTTCCAAAGCTTCTTTCCCGAAGATGGCCAGAAACGTGCGAAAAAGAGTGGAAAGCGGCGGCACGTGGAAGAAAAACGATACAGAATAAACATCACAGCAAACACCTTTATAAAGAGAGGCGGAAATGTGCGAGTCTTACGCTTACTTCAAGAAACAGGATAAAGAAGAGTTCATAATGAAGGACGTGGCCAAGATGACCCCGTTGCCGGATGGTAAAATCCGGCTGGAAACAATATTGGGAGATGAAAGAGTCGTGGAAGGAAAGGTGCTGGAGGTGGATTTCGAAAGCCACCGGATAGTTATCGGAGAAGGGTAGAACTACCCCGCTTCCGCAAGCAGCTTTTCCGCTATATCCTCGGCGGCTTTGGTAAGAATTTCGTCGGCCCGGGCAGCCGGAACGCCCTTCATATCCGCCTCGATAACGTTTTCGCTGTACGGCAAGAAGCCCAGAATTTCTATATCCCCGGCGTTCTCCTTTATGAATCCGGTGTCCGAGTCTTTTCTGATTTTATTGCCCACGATGCTCACCTTGTTCAACCCGATGTCCGCGCCGAGCTTCATTATTTTCTCCGCTGTCTCGAAAGCCCTCCTGCCCGGCTCGACGACAATAAGAAGCCGGTCAACGGCCTGGGATGTGCCTCGCCCAAGGTGTTCCACTCCGGCTTCCATGTCCATCAGGATTATCTCGTCGCGCTGGAGTACCAGGTGAGTAATAAGCGTCTTCAATAAAACGCTTTCCGGGCAGACGCATCCCGAGCCTCCCCCTTTCACTGTGCCCATTACCAGCAGCCGTATGTTGTCTTTTTTCAGGCTGAGTTCATCCGGAAGGTCTTCCACCTGAGGGTTCATTTTGAAAAAACTGCCGAACTGCCCGGGCGTGGCGCCTGTGCGCTCCTCTATCAAATCTTTCATGTCGGCTACGGGAGTGATTTTATCGGCGTCCGAAAATCCCAGCGCGCCCGCAAGGTTGGGGTCGGGGTCCGCATCCACTACGATAACCTCCCTGCCGCGATTGGCGAAAGCGTTCGCCAGGAGAGATACCAGGGTGGTTTTGCCCACTCCGCCTTTTCCGCCGATAGCCAACTTCATTTTTGACCTCCAAACGCGGTTTTCATCATCTTGATGGCGGTCATGCTCGAAAGCACCGTAACGTCCTCCGCCGGAAGATAATCGGTTATGCGTTCATCGAACAAACAGGCTGCATCGGCTGAAAACTCCTCGTCGGCGCCCCATATTATGTACAACAGCGAAACCCGGGGCAGAGCCGGAATGAGCGCGGCCGCGTCGCCCTTTTCGTAGGGTTTTCCTTCAAACTTTTCCGCTGTTTTCGTCAGCATTTGAGGATGGGAGCCGAAAGCCTTGATTAGCGGCCGGTGAACGCGGCCGACGAAGTTGGGCCAGTACAATCTGCCGTCGGGAATATCCTTATAGCTGATGATGTTTCCGGAAGGTTCTTTTCCTGTGGCCTTTTGGAGGTAGTGCAAAATTATTATCTTTTCCCACAACTCCACCCCTGTTCCCCCCGGGTCCGACACATCCCGCTCTTCTGCAAGGTAATGAAGAACTCTTCCGAGCATTTTTATCCGGACGACGCCTTCCCTCGGCAGCCACTCGGCGCCGGCGGCCCGCGAGCGCTCGGCAATGTCGCAGCGCTTTATCTTCTCCCGGGCTATTCCGAAGGCGACTTCATAATTGTTTTGCGGAGGGGGTATGGGATGTCCCTCTTTGTCGTTTTTATCAACCATCCGGTTTATCCGTTTTTCGGCAAGAAAAGTGGGCGGTCCAAAAAGGTACCGCCCACTCGTATATTATTATTCAATTTTTTTCACAGGCACGTGCATCAGGTTTCGAGCCAGGAATTAGAAAAGAGAACATCGCCGGTAAGCACTTTAATGGTCTTGTAGTAGTTCATCATTTCTTCAGTAAGGTCGTCCGTCCTGACTTCCTTTCCTTCCAGCATGTTCACTACAAGCTCCATGATGTCCGGGCGCTTGTCCTTGGCTATATCGTTCAGTACCGAGTCGTAAGGGTCCACGATAGCTGAGTGCAGGCCGTTGTGAATCAGCATGCAGGCGTAGGTGCGATTGAGCCAGTGCCGCAACTCTTCCGGCACTCCGTTTGATATGTTGGAAAGGCCGACGGTGCTCTTCACTCCCGGGGACAGGTCCTGGAGCATGCCCATGAAAGTAACGCAGGCCTTGACCTGGTTGATTTCCACGTTAATGGGCGAAGCGATGGGGTCCACCCAGATTCTCTCCGGCTCGATGCCCTTTTCGGTGGCTTGCTGATAAAACTCCACCGCCAGCATGGCGCGCTCGTTTTCGTCCCGAGGCATACCTTCCTGGCCCCACAGCAGAGCGATTACGTCGGCATCGTACTGCTTGGCCATATTGAGGCCCTGCTCCATTCGAGAAGGCTGCAACGAAACGGAGTTCATCAGCGCTCTGCCCTTGTGAACCTTGAGGCCGCCTTCCATGGCTTCCAGGTTGGTGGTATCCAGGGCCAGGGGAAGGTCGGTGACTTCCTGAACCGTCTTAGTTAACCATTCCATGGTTTCCGCTCCGCCCTTGCGGGCGGGGCCGATGTTCAGGTCAAGATAGTCCATCCCGTTGGCTTCTTCTTCCCTGGCCATCGCTTGTATCGGCTCGGGGTTTCTCTCCTTGATGGCCGGCCCGATGGATTTCGACATTACATTGATGGTTTCGCCTATACAAATCATATACGCCCCTCCTTGCGAGGTACTTTATTTGGCAGTTGTTTTACTACAACTGTTTAACGAACGAAGGAATGTAAGACGCTTCCCTGGGTCCGATTACAATCTCCCAGTCGGGAAGCTCTTCCTCCAACTCACCGCTCACACTGGCCAGAAAGCCCGGTATTATGAGCCGCTTTTTAGCTATCTTGTCCTCAATGCCGCTCTTCTTAACGAACGGCCCGATGGCGTCGGCAACGAATTTGCCCGCAGCCCATGCGGTCAGCACGCTGAGCCCTTCGGTGTCCTGTACCAGTAACCACGCGGGCGTCCGACTGGATTCCAGTTCCCCGGACACGATGAAGTACGTGAGACTGAAGTTGGATGTGATAAGTACGGGTGAATTTTCGTCCGGACTGTTGATTTCGTATATGCCCTGAGTGGTGGCCATCGGCCTCTGGGGGTCGGTGTAAATGTTCATGCGGGCCACCAACAGCGGGAACAGGGTTTCGCCCTTGAGGTCGCTGAGCACGATGATGCCGGCGTATTTGGCGATGAAAATGGCTCCGTACATGGCTTCCTTCAGGTAGTTATCGCTCATCTCGCACGGAAAGACCATGGTTGGGAAGCCCACCGAGCGTTCCTGTTTCTGAATGGAAAGACGGCGAAGGGCTATCTGGTCGGTCAGCGCCTGCTTTATATCCCTCGAGCCGGTGTCGACAATCATATCCTGAATTCCCGCTTCGGAGAGCTTGCCGGTAACGGCCGCGACGCCGTCGATGCCGTCCGCCTTGACCACTACCGGAACGCCCAACTCCTTGGCAAGTTCCGCGAATCCGTCGGCGTTGGAGTCGGTGGCGAATCCGACCAGCGGCTTGCGGTCGGAGACGGCCTTGGCCGCCTGTCCCACCACGCTCGCGTCGTCGCCGAGTATTGCAAGGGGCTTTTGAGTCTGGTCCGCAACCTTTTTGGTCACTTGCTCCAGTGCTCCGGCATCGCCCTTGGTGGATTTGATGACCGCTATGTTGGCCGAGAGGGTATAACCGACTCGCTCGTACTGGAGGTTGTTGAGCTTTTCGATGCGTCCCTTGATGTCGTCGTCACTCATATCGTCGGTAATAAGCACACCTACTCCGGGAGGATTGATGAATGTTTTCTCGTGGCGGAAAAGAACCGTTTCGCCTCCGAGCTTGAAAGCTTCATCTCCCGTGCCCACGGTAACTATGCGGATGGGAGGAGCGCTGGCGGACTCGAGCTCCGCCTTGGCTTCCTCGCCGACATAGGGGCAGGCGGAAAGCTCCGCCTGACCCGAAGCCAGTTTCATGGCGAATGCCATGCATGTCGGAACACCGCATTCGCCGCAGTTTGTTCTGGGTAGCTTTTTGTAAATTTCGATTCCGGTCAGTGCCATTATTCCCCTCCTTGGTCAGGTTCTCGCGTTAAATGAGCGGGTCCATGGAAATCGCCGGATGACCCACTTTCTCAAGATGCGCAAGTACTTCATCCTCCGTGGTGGCGACGGTTTCATCGGCTATCTTGTCCAACAGGTCCGATACTCCTTCCTCTTCCGCGCGCTTCTGGAAACGCTCGCGAAGCTCCTCTTTCAGATGGCTGGGCATCCATACCATTCTTTTAAGACCGCCTTCGGCGTACTCGAACTTGTGGGAGAGTACGAAGTGTTTTGAGTGACCGACGAAGCCGGGGGTGACCGCTCCGCCTCCGACGCTTCCCGCCAGGGTGGAGAACTTCATCCCTATCGGGGTCATGCCGGTGAAATCGCGGTCAACGGTCATCAGGCCGTTGCACATGGGCAAAACCGCCGCGATGCACTCGAAGCAACCGCAGCTGGTCATCGGCTTGCGCATGATTCCGTACATGTCGTAGGAGTCCACGTTACCGCGACTTGCCTTGTATATGAAATCGTTTACTCCCTTCCACTGACCGTAAACGGGGTCTATGACCTCGCCTTTTTTAATGGGCTGATTCGGTCCGGTTGGGTTAATCTCGTAACTCGCTTTGCAATCCAGCCAGTTGTAAGCGCCACAAAGGCCGGTGCGCTCGGGAGTGATTGCACAGACATGGTTGGGCGCGAAACTCTGGCAAAGGGTGCAGGAATAGAAGGTATCCACTTCTTCGTCTTTCATCCCCGCGAGCCGCTCGTCGCGCTTCACGAAAACGTCCTGAGCGTCGTCGATGATTTTCTGAACCTTGTCCTCTTCAGTGTATATCTGTACCTGTACCTTATCGACGATGCTGCCAAAATCCTCATGGAACTTGGCGTGAATAATCTTTCCGATATCTTTAAGGGTTACCCCCTTATCCACGGCTGCCTTGGCGATGCGATACCAGGCGATGTCGCGTTGACCGATGTGCATCAGTCCCTGTGCATAGTTTACCAGGTGATGAATCTGCCGTTCGAGAATTGGCAGGAAATCGTCCTGCATCTTCCGGCCTGCGACGTAAACTTCAACGCCCAGCGGTAATTTCACAGGAGGTTCTGACTCGGTCAAGTCCTTACCTATAATCGAAACCTTGCCATCCTCGACCTCGTTCATGTCCTTCAGCTCGCTTATTTCTACGCACGGAGTACGGCCGCCGCCGGCTTCGAAGTATAAATCATCGCCGCGAACGCGCTCGCCTTCGAAAGCGGGCCCGTAGTTGACGGGAACCGGAACCTCGCTGACGGTAACCTTAAGGCCGCGCACCTCAACCGCCTTGGATACCAACTGGTCGTGAGGTATGTTGGATACAACGTGCTCGTAAGTGCAGATGCCGGTGGGCAGAACTTCCGGTATAGGGGTATCGGCGATGACCGGGAATCCCCAGTTGATAACGCCCGCCGCGTTAGCGTACCATTCGTCGGTTACGTAACCGAGCGGAAGCGCGAACGCGAAGACGCGGTCCTTGTTATAAATGAGAATTTCACGGTAATTACCCGCCTTTATGCCCCCGAAGCTCATGGCGGCGCGGGTGGCGAATCCCATGGCAAATACCGCCGCGCTCACTTCGGGGCCGAAGGGCACCAGCCGCGTGCCCCATCCGACCTGCACGCCGGCTTCCACGAGCTGCTCGGCGAATCGTTTGCCGTTGTACTCCGAGGCCATGAAGACGTACAGGTTTTTCTTCTGGAGTTCCTCGGCTATGTTCTTGGCGGTTTCAGGGTCGGGAGCGGAACCGAGTATTGCCGCGAAACCCGGAGCGGTACCGTCCACGAACTCCACGCCGCGTTTACGCAGAATGATGTCGTCCGCGGCTCCCAGCCACAGGTTATCTTCGGTCGGGTCCTCGCCCTGCACGTAAAAGTCGGGTTGCTCGATGTACCGAATGGCCTCGAAGCATTCTTCCGCAAACAGGGTGGCCATTCCAGCGTCCAGAGCCGGCGCCAGGTACGGCAGGTGAACTTTTTCTTTGACGGGGGGCGGAAGAAGTCTTTTGCAGGTTTTGAAGACTTCTTCCATGTCCCCCAACTTTTCAACCTTGTAACCAAGCATGCCGTAGATAATCGGCAGGAAGTACCCGGTGTTGGGGAAAGCCACTTCCTGGTTGGCGCCGAACTTGTCCACCGCTTCCTTGTATTTGTCCTCGGCCCGGGAGACTATTTTGTGGGAGCCCCGTATGGCCGCGCTTGCAATAAGTTTTGACATTTACCACAGTCCTCCTTCGCTACGAGTTTTTACCGATGAGTTTTTTAACTCATCTCGCGGCGCATCTCCATGTCGTACAGCACCCTCTCGCGCGCCTTGTCTATCCCGAGGGCCTTTCTCTTCTTGTCTATTTGTTCGATCATCATGTCCGCCGCCTTAATGGGGTCGGGCTCGAAGGCCCACATACCGCCGAGCATGTTTTCGAACTCGTTATACAGCAGCTCCTGCATCCCGCTGCTGCCGGTAATGGGGAACTTCACGCCGAACACGGTGTAAACGCCGCTGGCCACGAAGTACTGCCCGATGGATATGGCCTTTTCGCTCATCCACTCGGGCGCGGCGCCGACGGCGGGAAGGTCGCTGATGTCTTCACCCAGACCGCCTTCCTTCACCACGGCGGAAGCCGCTACCAGTATGCGGGAGTTATCCACGCAACTGCCCATGTGCAGCACCGGCGGTATCCCTACCGCCTCGCACACCTCAGCCAGACCGCTGCCGGCCTGCTTGGCTCCCTCGACGGGGTCGAGCAGGCCTTCCTTGCCGGCGGCCATCGCAGAGCAGCCGGTGGTCAGCACAATGACGTCGTGGGCGATGAGGTGCTTAATCATGGCGATGTGGTCGGAGTCGTGGGTAGTTCGTGCGTTGTTGCATCCAACTACACCTGCGATTCCACGGATACGACCGTTAATGATGTTATCGTTGAGGGGCCTGTAACTGGCCCTGAAGCTGCCGCCAAGCAGGTAATCTATGGTTTCATGGCTGAATCCAACCACCATGTCGGTGGAGCTGGAAGGTATGCACTGAGAATCCTTTTTCCGGTTCGGGAAGTTGTCCACTGCCGACCGGACGATTTTCTTGGCGGTTTCAAGGGCGTTGTGCTCGTCGAACTGGATATGCTCGGCGCCCGGAATTTTTGCTCTCGGGTCCGTAGTAATAAGCTTGGAGTTGTAGCAGTTGGCAATGTCCGCGAGGGATTGCATGATGCATTGTACGTCCACCACCATGCCGTCTACCACGCCGGTAGTGAGTGCCAGTTCCTGCTGGAGGAAGTTTCCGGCAAGCGGGATGCCGTGGCGCATGAGAACTTCATTGGCTGTGCAGCAAATGCCGGCCAGATTTATTCCCTTAGCGCCCTTTTTCTTGGCTTCTTCCAGGATTTCCGGGTCTTTACTGGCCGCCACTATCATTTCAGAGAGAAGCGGCTCGTGGCCGTGCACTATAATGTTTACACTTTCCGCTTCCAATACGCCCAGATTTACGCGGCTGATAATGGGCTGGGGGGTACCGAACATGATGTCCTGCAGGTCGGTGGCTATCATGGAGCCTCCCCAGCCGTCTCCGAGTGCGGCGCGGGAGCCATGCATCATGAGGTTACGATAATCCTGGTCCACTCCCATGTGGGTACGGTGCATGATTTCCACTATTTCCCGGTCTATGCCTCTCGGCATGATGCCGAGCTTGCGCCATTTCTCCTGTCGCTTTTCGGGCGCCCTTTTCATGAGGGCGATTTCGCCTTCCTGCTGCTGGAACATAGCCAGGCATTTTTCGCCCACTTCGACCGCAATTTCATTGTCCTCACGGCCTTCGATTTCCACTCCCAGGTCCATGGCCATGCGGTACAGCTTCATCTGGTCCTTGATTTCGTAACCGGGAATTTCGCCCTTGGCCATGGCGATGAAAACTTCGGCAACGCCGCGACCGTGGTCGGAGTGAGCGGCGGCGCCAGCCGCTATCATCCTTACGAAGTTTCTGGCCGCCACGGTTTCCGGAGTTGCGCCACACAGGCCTTTCCGGGCTTTTTCTTTTTCCTGGTATTCTTCGTCCGTCATGTCCGGCTTACGTTTGACAGAAGGAAGCCGGCAAGGCCCCATAGCGCAGATGCGGCAGCACGTGCCCTCGCTTCCGATGGGGCAGGGTTTCATTTTGTCAGCGCGGGTAAATACCGTATCCACGCCGTCTTTTTCAGCTTTTTCCAACAGTTCGTTTACCGTTGGGTCGGCACTGTACTTGGATTTTTCATCCGACATTCCTTGTTCCTCCTTGTTTAGCCTTTAAGTTGCTCGTGCTTAACGTTGCTTTTTTTATCGACGAAATGGCCGGGTTTCGATACTTTCCCGTCTCTATTCCGCCGGCAAGCGTTTACGCTGTAAGCTCGTCTATGAGCTCTCTTACCAACTTCATGCTGTCCGGGTGCCTCAGAACCATGATGTCCGAACCGGCAAGCAGCGTCAGTACCGCGGTGATGGATTCCATCATGACGCCGCGGTTTTTTGGGTCGCCGAGGTCGGGAGCTTCCTCTTCCGATTGTTTCGCTTCCTTGGTTTTCCAAACCTCGAAACCGAGAGTATTCACCAACGGGTAGGCCAGTTTCTCGTCGCCCTGGGTCAGGGCGGCCATGCGGTCACGCTCCATAACCGAGTAGCAGTACTCTAGTCCGTAACCGAGAGCTCCCGTGGTCGGGTCCATGAGGATTTTTTCGGACGAAACGCCCAACTGGTCCAACAGTATGTTAAGCTGCTTCGCCAGGTTGACGTCGATGGGGGTGCTGGCCACCACCGTGTGTCCGTAGCCTATCGCGCCGGCGCCTATCGTTTTGTAATTGCCTTCTGCAACCGGCCCGAGAATTAAATGTTTGTTTTCGACTGTTTCCGCCACTTTGCGGAGCACTTCTCCGTCCTTTTCATCGTTGGCGACACCCCACACGATTAGCGGCACGTCGATGGCGTCGGCCACCTTTTTCACGGTTTCCGCCGCCTGGTCGGCTGGGGCGTCGGTTGTGTTCGGGTCGATGCTGGCCAGCCTGAGGCAGACCGCGTCGGCGCCCAGTTCGACGCATTTCTTGGCCCATGCTACCGGGTCTCCCATCACGTCGCCGTAAACGTCGTTGAGGGGGGCAGCCCAGTCGTCGGGGGCGTTGTCGAAGATCTCGAGAGCCATTGCCGGCTTATTGGGCATTTCGCCTTCAAACAGGTAAAAGGGGTAAGCGGTCTCACCTCCCACCTTGAAGGCCTTATCGGTGTCGCCTACAGTTATCTCAGCCACCTTGCCGGTATAACTTACTTTAGGTATTTCCAGTGCCAATGGTCATTCCTCCTTTTGCCGGGCTTGAGGTCATCCCGATTTTATCTTTTCACTTCCGTAACCCTGATACTCGGATGACCAGTATCTTTCGGAGTAGTGCAGGTATTTAAGCATTTCTTCTTTACTCGGGAACTTCTTTCTCCAGAGATTCGGCTCTTCCGGCTTACCATCATCATAGGTTTCTCCCAGGATATCCACCTGGGAGCCGTCGTAAGACTCCTTCTTGATTTTGGGTTCATCTGCCAAGGTAGTCACCTCCTTACTTTCCTTTCGGTTTTATTAATGTACGTTTACGATATACCAATATACGGTAAGTACTTTCCCGTTTCAGGACTAAGCAAACAACTTCTCAGCCAGCTTATGTATTTTGACCGCCGCCGCCGAATCGTCGGGCAACTCCAGCAGGGATTTTTCTTCCAAAGCGAACTCTTCGATATTTGGATCGCCGGGGACGGTTCCTAATAGTTCCACCCCGCTGGATTTCACTCCATCGGAAATTTTCGAATGTAAGTTATCACCGTTGGCCCGATTTATCACCAACCCTATCCTGGGAAAGTTTATTTCCAGCTCTTTGGCCAGTTCAACCAGGCGATTAATGGTGCGTATTCCCACCGGCGTCGCTTCGGCAACCATCAGGAGCAGGTCCACATTTTCCACTATTTTGCGTGAAATGTGCTCCATACCGGCCTCATTGTCCACAACCACCGCCGGGTAATTGGGCTGCAGTTTCGACACAAAGTCTCTTAAAACCGCGTTTGCCGAGCAGTAGCAACCCGGCCCTTCGGGTCTTCCCATTGTGAGAAGGTCAACGCTTTTGCCCTCGCTGAGGGCGGCGTTGAGGGTTGTCAGCAGGTACTGCTGCTTGCTCATCCCGCTCGGTATTTTATCGAACGAGTGCAACCATTCCTGCTGTACCTGGCCGACGGTTTTGTGAACCTTTAATCCCAGCCCGGAGGATAAATTGGCATCCGGGTCGGAATCCACCGCCAGGACCGGTTTTTTATCCCGGTTGAGGAGTTCTTTCACAAGGAGACTTGCCACTGTTGTCTTGCCTGTGCCTCCCTTTCCGGCGACTGCTACGGTCCAAGTCATGTAATACTCACTTCTGTTAATGCTCGTTGTCTGAAATTTTTAAGTTTTATTTTCATGCCGGGAGACTATTGACTCGCGTCTCCCGGCGATTTATCCGGCTCGCTTCTGCTAAAATCACTCTAATTTCACAAATTTTTGCATTATTTTGATGCAAAAATCCTATGCTCCGATTCTCATCTTAGCCGACTTGACGGTGTTTTTGAGCAACATCGTAATCGTCATCGGCCCAACGCCACCGGGCACGGGCGTGATTTTTCCGGCCACATCCTTGGCGGAGTCGAAATCCACGTCGCCGACCAGTCCTTCCTCGAGCCGGTTGATTCCCACGTCGATAACCGTGGCGCCCTTTTTAATCATGTCGCCGGTTATGGCCCTGGCTTTTCCGGCGGCCACGATAAGAATGTCGGCTCGGCTGGTGTGGAATTTCATATCCTTGGTGCGTGTATGTACCATAGTCATTGTGCAATTAGCGCCCTTGGCTTTCTGTATCAACATGTTCATGATGGGCTTGCCCACTATGTTGGAGCGGCCCACCACCACGGCCTCGGCGCCTTCGGTTTCCGTGCCCGAGCGGATAATCAACTCCTGTATGCCCGCGGGAGTGCAGGGCAGGAAGACAGGCTCGCCTATCATCATCTTGCCCACGTTAACCGGATGGAAGCCGTCCACGTCCTTGTCCGGGTCAATGCGGTTCAGGACTTTTTTCTCGTCGATGTGCTTGGGCAGGGGCAGTTGCACCAGTATGCCGTGCACCTTGTCATCGGCGTTCTGCTCGTCGATAAGTTTCAGCAAATCTTCCTCGGGGGTATCTTCCGCTAGGCGGTGTTCATAGCTGGTAATACCGACCTTGTCGCAAGCCTTTCCCTTGTTCCTGACGTAAACCTGGCTGGCGGGGTCTTCTCCCACCAGGATAACGGTTAACCCGGGGGTTACGCCGTGCTTATCCTTGAGCTCGTCGATTTCACCCTTTAATTCTTCTCGAATCTGGTCGCCTATTTCTTTTCCGCTGATAATTTCGGCTGCCACTTTTACACTCTCCTTCCTGATTAAATTTTTAAGTTCATCGTTTTATGTTGAAGTCGCCCCCTTAAGAGGCGGTTTTCCCTTACTTTTTGGAGCTTTTCGCGGTTTTCTTTTTAGATTTGCCCTTTTTCTTTTCCGGCAGCTTTTCCACTTTAACCGCGCAGACCTTGTATTCCGGTATCTTTGCCGTGGGGTCTACCACCGGGTTTGTAAGCCTGTTGACCGCCGCTTCGGCGAAATGGAAAGGCATGAACACCACGCCCTTGTCGACGCGCTTTGTGAGCATCGCCTTAACGGTGACTTTACCCCTGCGCGATTTGACTTTCACCGGGTCTTCGTCCCTGATTCCAAGTTCTTTGGCATCTTCCGGGTTAATTTCCACGAAGGCTTCGCCGCCCAGTGTCTCCAGCCCCCGGCTTTTACGAGTCATGGAGCCGGTGTGGAACTGGTACAGGATGCGGCCCGTGGTGAGTATCAGCGGGTAACTCTTGTTCGGTCGCTCCGCTGGCGGCAGGTAGTCTATTGCGTGAAACAGGCCCTTTCCGCGTGAGAATTTACCCACGTGAAGCACCGGAGTGCCGGGGTGCTGCTTATTCGGGCAAGGCCATTGCAACCCGTTTTCCTCTATCCGGTCATAATCTATGCCGCCGTACTGAGGGGTCAGAGAGGCGATTTCCTCCATAATCTGCGAGGGGTGGTCGTATTTCATCTTGTAACCCATCCGTGTCGACACATCGCAGATGATTTCCCAATCCTGCCTCGCGTCGCCGGGCGGGTCTATAGCCTTGTGCAGCCTCTGCACCCGTCGTTCGGTGTTGGTAAACGTGCCGTCCTTTTCGGCAAACGCCGCGGCGGGGAGCACCACGTCGGCCTTCCCGGCGGTTTCGGTCATGAAAATGTCCTGCACCACCAAAAAGTCCAGGGCGTCGATTTCCTCTTCCACGTGCTTCAAATCGGGGTCCGAAAGCATGGGATTTTCGCCGAATATGTACATGGCCTTTACGTTGCCTTCTCCGGCGGCCCTTAACATTTCCCCTATAGTCAGACCCGGTTTGTTATCCAACTCGGCATTCCAGGCCTCCTCGAACCTGGCGCGGATTTCGTCATTGTCGACTTTCTGGTAGCCGGGATAGACGTTGGGAAGGGCGCCCATATCGCAGGCGCCCTGCACGTTATTCTGCCCCCGCAGGGGGTTTACTCCTCCGCCCTCGACGCCAACGTTTCCGCAAAGCATGGCCAGGTTGGCCAGGCTCTTCACGTTGTCCGTGCCGGTTATGTGCTGGGTTATGCCCATCGCGTATAGGATGGCAGCCGGTTTTGACTTAGCGTAAACCCGGGCGGCCTCGCGCAACTTATCCGCCGGTACGCCGGAAATCTCCTCCACGTACTCGGGCGTGTACTTCTCGACGGTTTTCTTGAGCTCCTCGAAAGCCTCGGTGCGCTCTTCGATGTAGCTTTTATCGTAGAGGTTTTCCTCGATTATCACGTTCATCATGCCGTTAATCCAGGCGACGTCCGTGCCGGGTTTCGGCTGGAGGAAGGCGTCGGCGTACTCCACCAGCTCGATTTTGCGCGGGTCCACTATGATAAGCTTCGTTCCGGACTTTATTCCTTTCTTCAGTGCGTTGCTGATGACCGGGTGGTTTTCGGTGGTGTTGGTTCCGGTCAACAGCAGGCACTCGGAATTATTACCGAGGTCGTCTATGGAGTTTGTCATCGCTCCGCTTCCGAACGCGGCGGCCAGACCGGCCACCGTGGAGCTGTGTCACAGGCGTGCGCAGTGGTCGACGTTGTTAGTCCCCATCACTGCGCGAACAAATTTCTGGAAAACGTAATTTTCCTCGTTTGTGGCCTTTGCGCTGGCCAATGCCGCGAACTTGCCCTTGTGCCCGGTCAGTTTTTTGACCACCAGGTCAAGCGCCTCGTCCCACTCGGCCTCCCGGAACTCGTCTCCTTCCCGGATGAGCGGCTTTTTGAGCCTTTCATCGTGGGAGAGGAACTCGTGGAGTCCGAAGCGTCCTTTTACGCAAAGCTGGCCCTTATTTACCACGTCTTCGGTATCACCGCGGACGTTTATGACCCTTCCGTCCTTGATGCCCAGTATAAGTCCGCATCCGACTCCGCAGTATGGGCAGACGCTGCGCACTTGGTACTGTGGTTTGTACTCTTCCCTGTAAGCCAGCGCTCCCGTGGGACAGCGTACTACGCATTCTCCGCAAGACCCGCAACGGGATTCGGCGATTTCGTTGGTCATGAAGGGCGCCACCACGGTCTTGTAGCCCCTGTTCACGAAATCGATGGCGTGGATGCCGGTAATTTCCTCGCAGGTGCGGACGCATCTTCCGCACAGGATGCATTTGTTCATATCGCGGACGAAGAAGGGGTTGGAAGTGTCCACCGGTGCGTCACGGGAAAGCCTTCGGAGCCTTCTTTCACGAATGCCCAAATCCTGTGCAATGCGCTGGAGTTCGCAGTTGAGGTTCTGCGGGCAGTACAGGCAATCGTCGGGGTGGTCGGAGAGAATCATCTCCGCGACAGTCCTTCTGACCGACCGTATTTCTTCACTGTCGGTAGTAACCTCCATGCCGTCCTGGGCGATTATCATGCAGGAGGGCGGCAGTCCGCGCAAACCTTCGATTTTAACAATGCACAGCCGGCATGCGCCGTAGGGCATGAGGTCGTCGTGGGCGCAGAGGGTAGGGATGTCGAAACCCGCTTGCCGGGCCGCTTCCAGCACCGTGGCGCCTTCTTCGACCTCCACCTCTTTGCCGTTGATGGTAAGGGCGACTTTGCTTTTCGATGCGGTTTCCATATAGCCCACCTCGCTTCGGTAGTCAGTAAATTATAACCGCTCCGAACTTGCAGCGGTCATAACAGACCCCGCACCTGATGCAGGTCTCGGGGTCGATAACGTGAGGTTGTTTCTTTTCGCCGGTGATTGCTTCCACCGGGCATCGCCTGGCGCAGGCCCCGCAGCCGTTGCAGGCTTCGGGGTCTATGTAATATGTAACCAGGTCGGGGCACACCCCGGCGGGGCATTTGTGGTCGTAAATGTGTGCCTCGTACTCCTCGCGGAAATACTTTATGGTGGTGAGCACCGGGTTTGGAGCTGTCTGGCCCAGGCCGCACAGGCTGGCGGCTTTGACCGTGTTCCCTATCTCCTCGAGAAGCTCGATGTCGCCTTCCTTTCCCTTCCCGGCGCAGATGTCTTCAAGTATATTGAGCATCTGCTTGGTGCCCAGCCTGCATGGGGTGCATTTTCCGCAGGATTCCTTCTGTGTGAATGAAAGGAAGTATTTAGCTATGTCCACCATGCAGGTGCCTTCGTCCATTATAACTAGGCCGCCGGAGCCCATGATGGAGCCGATGCGGGCGAGATTTTCGAAATCCACCGGCAGGTCGAGGTAGTCTTCGGGGATACAACCGCCGGAGGGTCCCCCCGTCTGGGCGGCTTTGAACTTTTTATCCCCGAGCACCCCTCCGCCTATCTCGAATATGATGTCGCGGAGTTTTATGCCCATGGGTACTTCGACCAGGCCGGAATTTTTAATCTTTCCCACCAGACTGAACACCTTGGTACCCGTGCTTTTTTCGGTACCTATGTCGGAGTACCAGTCGGAGCCGTTGTTTATTATGGCGGGAACGCTGGCCCACGTTTCTACATTATTTATGTTTGTCGGTTTTCCCCATAATCCGCTGTTGGCGGGAAAGGGGGGTCGGGTACGGGGCATCCCGCGCTTGCCTTCCACCGAGGCAATCAATGCCGTTTCTTCGCCGCAAACGAAAGCTCCGGCGCCCAGTTTCACCTTGATATGGAAGCTGAAATCGCTTCCCAGGATGTTATCTCCGAGCAGCCCGGTCTCTTCGGCGTCCCTTAACGCCTTTCTCAGGGTCTGTACCGCAAGGGGGTATTCCGCGCGGATGTAGATGTAGGCTTCCACCGGGCTGACTCCCCTTGCTATGGCCATGGCGCCTATGGTCATGCCTTCGAGCACCGCGTGGGGGTTGCCTTCCATGATGGAGCGGTCCATGAAAGCTCCGGGGTCGCCTTCGTCGGCGTTGCATATGAGGTATCGAATCTCCTTGTTTGGCGCGTTTCTCGCGAAGCCCCATTTTCTGCCAGTCGGGAACCCTCCTCCTCCGCGGCCCCTGATTCCGGAATCGGATACTTCCTGCATTATTTTTTCCGGCTCCATGGTAAGGGCTTTTGCCATGGCGGAGTATCCGCCTACGGATATGTAGTCATCGAGAGACATATTATCTATTTTTCCATTGAATTGCAGTGCGATACGCTGCTGGCTTTTATAAAAGGGTATTTCGTGATAGTGGATTATTTTTTCCTTGGAGGAGGGGTCCACATAAAGAAGTCTCTCGACTATTTCATTATTCAGGATGGTTTGTTGAATAATCTCCTCGGCGTCCTTCCGCGGATTTTTTCTCCCGACCATCTGGTAGAAGATGTTCTGCGGCTCCACGATGACTATGGGCCCTTTTTCGCAGAGCCCGTGGCACCCGGTCATTTTTACCTTGACCTTTTTATCGAGCTTTTGCTTTTTCAGTTCATTATTTACCGCGTCGACGAGTGGTTCGGCGCCCGACGCTCTGCAGCCGGTTCCGCCACAAATGTAAAGTGCGGGTTGCTCGGGGTCCTTTGAAGCCAGTATGGACTCCCTGAGTTGGGCCAGTTCATCTATACCGCTTAGTCGCTTCATTTCTTTTTACCTTGCGATTTGGATTTTGAGGAGGTCTTTTTACCCGAAGTTGAGGAAGACTTCTTCCCCGACGAGGATGACTTAGCCTTTTTGCTTTTGGTCGGGGAGGAGGTTGATTTTTTCGCGGATTGCTTTTTCCCGGAAGTGGTTGAAGATTTTTTCTGCTTATCCTGTTTGGCCGATTTTTTTGCCTCGGGTTTTCGGGTTTCTTTTTCTTCAGCTTCCGGCTGGGTTTCCGGCGCTTTCTTCTCTCCGCTCAGTTCTCCCATTATTTCCCTCGCCTTGGTGGGAGTGACCGCCCCGTTTACCTTGTCATTGACAACCACCACCGGCGCCAAGGCGCAAGAGCCCACGCATCCCACGGTTTCCAGGGTAAACTGCAAGTCATTCGATGTTTCTCCGGATTTTATCCCGATGCCCGTTTCCATTTCCCTCAATATCTGGGCGCCGCCCCTGACGTGGCATGCAGTCCCCTGACATACGGTTATCCTGTTTTTGCCCACGGGCGTAAACCTGAACTGGGCGTAAAAGGTGGCTATACCGTAGATTTTCGCTTCGGCGACTTTCGTGTACTCCGAAATACGCTCGATGGACTCCCGTGGCAGGTAGCCCAACTTTTCCTGCACAGATTGAAGTATGGGTATCAGGTTTGACCTGTGAGAGGAAAAATCGGAGAGCAATTTATCGGTTTTTTGTACGGTTTTTAAAGCACTCATGATTTTTCACACCGCCATGAATAAAGTTGAGGGTTTATGCGATGCGACCCTGAGAGGGTCGCCTGCGATTTCTGTATACGCTCCACCGGACGCTTGTTCGAGCCCGGCGATTGATATGCTCCCCTATCCGGCGGTTTCGACAAACTCTCGTCCCGCCGGGTAAACGAGCCGAATACCATCCTTAAATCGGCCGGGTTGGCCCGACCTCAAAAATCTTCCGCGACCCTCAAAAAACTACTGAGAAACTCAGGCGATGACGCCAAAATAAAAACTGCCTTAAGAAAGATAGAAGAATATAACGTTTTTTCCGATACTCCGCAAGGGCCTTTCGGATTTTTTCAACACCGGAAACGTCCGGTGTTTGTTTCCTAAACCGGAGGAACTTCAGCCCCGTTTCAGGCCTTTTACTGTGTAAAAGTTATATCTGAATAAGTGCCTTCAGCTTTTATTACGACCGTAATATTAAGAAGGTCAACAAGGCAAGCGGAGCAATTCGGCTAAGTAGAAGCCGGCGAAGGGGGTGGCACGATTCTTTCCATTTAGCGCTGTGTAGAAAAGTTCAACATAATTACTGGACGATTATGCCCGGCATTCCTTTCAATTTTCGGTTCAGGTAATCGAAAATCCATTCCTTTATATCGGGGCTTATGTAAAAAGCGGGCTCCATCAGGTTGTTTTCCGGCTCTATAGCGCCTTCCCTGATGGCAATTTCGTGCAACGGCGTAAGTGGCGTCACTCGAATTCCCACCCTCACGCCGGTTACGTTTGCCCGGGAATTGGCGACAAACTCGACGCTTTTGGTTACGGTATCCTCGTTTTCCCCGGGGCCTCCAATAAGGAGGCTGGTGTAAAAGCCGATGCCGTTGTTCGCCAGTAGCTCCATTAAATTCCGGACTTCTTCAATAGTGCAGCCCTTGTCGTATCGTTTAAGCATTTCGGGTGAGCCGGAGTCGGGGCCCATGCTGGCCATTTTGAAGCCCGAGCGGCGCAGCAGGTCTATCTGCCCGGGGTCGGCGCCTTTCGGGTGCAGGGTGGCGCCCCAGTTTATTTTCAATCCCCGGTCGATAATCCTTTCCGACACGGCTTCGGCGTATCCTTTGGGGTAGTTGAACACGTTGTCGCTTATGTTAAAGCTCGATACCCCGTAATTGACGGCGTGTTCGAGCTCTGCCACCAGCCTTTCGGGTGATTTTCCCCGCACCCGGTGGCCTTCGCTTGCCGGGGCGTCGCAGTAAATGCAGTTGAACCGACATCCCCTGCGGGCGATTATGCTCAATGTTGTGCCTTCCCGCAGGTAATCGTCAACGTCCACGGCGTCCCATCGGGGCAGGGGCTGCTCGTCGTAATTTTCCACCCTTGGCGGCATGAATCTGCCGCGAGTGTCATCGGGAGTGACCACCCCTTCGATGGGCGAGGGGTCGCAGCAATTTTCCAGTGCCCTGATAAGGGGGGGCAGGCTGACTTCTCCGTCGCCCACTATTCCGTAATCGGCCCCTGTGTATTTGAGGGCGGGTATGGGGAAGATGCTGTATCCGGCGCCCCCCAGAACCACGGGAGCTTCGGTCTCTTCCCTTATAGTCTTAACATATTTCTTTATTTCGGGCAGGTAATATTCGGTGCGGGCCCATAACTGATTGTCAACGTTGCGAATGCTCAAACCCACCAGCCCCGGTTGGATATTGCAAACCGCTTTTCTCAGGGTTTCTTCAGGATTCTCCGACCGGAAAAGGTCAAGGGTGTGAACTTCATGCTCCGGAACCACCGGCGGAAGAATCGCCAGGGCGGTGGGCATGCAGGGCATAATCTCTCGGGAGCGGTTGGTGGATACGAGCAAGATGCGCATTTGTCGTTTTGATGCCTTCATGGCGGCGAAGATTCAATCGCGAAAAGCCTTTTTTTAAGGTAATTCAATCGAGCTCTCAATTAAGGATATTGTTGATGTAAAATGTTTGGAAAGAAAGGCCGATGATAACGCTACCACTGATTGCCGCCGGTCATTGCGAAAAAGCTCTTTATCTTCTCGTTGGTCTCCCTCAGCCGGACGCTCAGGGTTTTGACGAAGGTCCACAGGAGCTTGCTGGCCAGCTCGCTGTCTTCGCTCAACAGCTTTTCAAAATCCTCCTTATTGATTACCCACAAGGTGGCTTCGTCGTTGCAGATGGCGGTGGCGGAGCGCGGAGCTTCGTCTATGAGGGCCATTTCCCCGAAGTAAGCGCCTTCCTTCAACACCACCAGCGCCTCTTCGCCGATGCCCTGTATAATCTTGGATATGCGCACCTCGCCCTTCTCGAGCATATAGAACTTGTCCCCGATGGCGTCCTCCTCGAATATTATCTCCTCCGGCTTGAAAAACTCCTTGTGGCATATATCCGCCAGCTCCGAAAGCTGCTCGTCCGAAAGCTCCTCGAACAATTGAATCCTCTTGAGCGGCTCGATTTCATCCCCAGGTTTGACCTCGACCGACTTTTTCTTCGGCTCGGCCTTCTTATCCCCCACTTCTCCTCTGGCGGCTTCGATTATCTGGGACAACCACTCCTTCTTGACCTTTTCCTTCTGCTCCGATGAGACGGGGCCTTTCAGGCTTTTCACCCAGTTGGCGAAATGCTCGAACTCCTCGGCCTTCTGGCCGTCGCCCACCACTTTAAGGTGGTCGTTGAGCATTTTTATGTCGTCAAAGTTAACGTTCCGGAACAATATGCCCATTCCCGCCCCGAGCGCCCGGGTGCCGACCTCGGTGCCCTTGCTGGTGCGGATTACTTCCCCCTTGAGAATCAGGGGGCGGGGCAGGTCTTTAAGGTGAAACTCCACCTCCAGTTTGGTCCCGATGGGCATGGTCCTCTCGGTACGGATGAACATCCGGCTCTTGTTCAACTCGATGATGTAGTCGGTATATCGTTCGGAGGTTTTGGACCTGGGGTCCCGAACCGTGATGGGTATAAACGGCCTTCTTACCATGTTGCGAGCCTGTTCCATTACCCAGACAAGATAACATCCCGCTCAAAAAAAGCAATCATTTTCTTGAGGTTACGGGGGGTGTGGGCGCAGGGTCGGGGCGCGGGATGTAATCTTAACCTGTGGGAGAGACCTTTGGTCTCGACATAATTTTTGTAATCGTGACCGGGAGGTCGCTCCCACATTAACCGCTCGCCGCCCGATACAATCGCCGGGCCGTTTTGCGAATATCGTCGCTGTCTTTGAGGGTTTCGACCAGGTGTCCGGGGATGGCTTCGATGCCCAGCCATGCTCCCGATATGGCGCCGACTATGGCCCCGGTGGTGTCAACGTCGCCGCCGCATCTTATAACCGAGGTTACCGCCGCTCCCCAATCGTCGGGGTGGCGCAGAAATTCGTACAATGCCGCCAGCACCGTGGAGATGACGAACGGCGTGATGCCACCCAGCCATCGGGTCGGGCCGTCCATCCCCACAGTGGCGAGCCACGGCAGAACGTCCGCCTCGTCGTAATCAATCTGTGGCAGCAGCTCGCGGATGTAGCCCGCCATCTCGGGAGAGTATGTTTCCGAGGATTCGGCGCATTTATCCAGAAACTCCTCACGGTCGGGTTTTTCCATGTGAAAAGCCAGCGCCGCCGCTCTTGATACCGCGGCCGCTCCCGCAGCGGCCCGCTCGTCGAGGTGAGTTATAGCGCTGTGCCCCCGGCTTACTTGGGCCAGCGAATCCGGGTCGTTGCGATAATAAAGCCCCACCGGCGAGGCGCGCATGGCCGTCCCGTTGCCCGCTCTGCCGGGTGGAGCGCCGGATTTGTCCGGCGGGGAGCCGTCTATGTAGTTCATCACCCCCATTGTGCAGGCCCCGCCGGCTCCGACGATGGTACGCTCCCGCCACAGGCGGGCGAAGCGCTCGGCCAAATCTTCGGCGTCGAAGCCGCCCGCCGAGGCCAGCGACTCGGCCAGGGCCACTGTAAGCTGAGTGTCGTCGGTGTACTGGCCCAGCGGATAGCCGGGAATCTTGCGGAAACCCGATATTAGCTCATCGTGCGATGGGAGGGAGCCTCTCGGAGCGCCCTCGAACGGCGCCCCCAGGGCGTCCCCGACCGCGCAGCCGATTATGGCGCCTTCAAACCGGGAGACATCTTCAATCATTTTTTACCTCCAAGCGGGATTTTTGAGCCAATGCTTCCCAGACGCGCCCGACTGTCACCCCGCCCAGGCACGTCAACTCTTGGCAATTGTTCCGCTCTTCGGCGGAGCAGGGAGCGCAATCCGCTTTTCCTTGAATTATTGTAACTTCCTTCCCCCTGGGGCCCCAAACGGTGGGGTCGGTGGGGCCGAAAACCGCCACCACGGGAGCGCCGAGGGCCGCTGCGAGGTGGGCGATGCCGCTGTCGTTCCCGGCGTATGCCCGACATCCGTGGAGCAAAGCCGCCACCAGCTCCCAGTCCGGTCGTTTCAATACGGGGACGTCGCCGGTTATTGCCGAGACGCCCCTTACCGCGTCTTCGTCCGCCGGGCCTTCGATAAGTACCGCCGGTCTATTTGAGCTTTTCCAGCGGTTTATCAGCTCCGCGAAATAGTTTGCAGGCCAGCATTTTGTATACGAGCCACTTCCGGGGTGAACCGCCAGGTACTCCTCATCCGGGGAAATGCCCGCTCCGGCCAGAAAATTTTTCAATCTTTGAGTTGCTTCCGCCGAAGACTTAAAGACAAGTTTTGCGCTAACCGGAGTATCGAATAGTTCACCCAAATGGGATGCTATATAGTCCGTTGCGTGTACTCCCGGGGGAGGGGATGTGCTGGCGGCGATTACCCTTGCTTCGGTGGAGTGGGCCAGGTTGCTTATGAAGGTTTCATCACCGGAGCCCATCCAGGTTACGGCAAGGTCGACCGGGCCGATAACCGAAGGGTCGGTTTGAGCGAAAAGCTTATGGATGCCCGAGCTTTCAAGGTCAAACCAACTGTCAACCAGGTTATCGAAAAGCAGCCAGATTGGAAACCGCGAGTATGCATCCAACTCCGCTCCCGGAAAGGCTTTTTTCAATGCGCCGATGACGGGAGCGGCCAATACCAGGTCGCCCGGGGCGCCGGGATGGATTACGGCGATTTTAGTGTAAGCGCTCATTTTGTAAGATTATTTCAAACTTAAGCAATGCCATAGCCCCAAACAACAATCGGTCAGTATCAGTTGTTACCGTTCGTGTTGATAACGGTTGCCGGTTCATCGTCTTTCAGGATACTTTCACAGCCTGCGGTTTTCAATATTGGGAGGCCGTTGCAAAATTTGTCTTAGAGAGAAAAAAGTCCTTTTGCTTTTTGATGTCTTGGGGCGTCTTTTTCAGACAAGGGTTCAGCCCCTTGAATTTCAAGGGGTTTAAACCCCTTGTCCAATGGAAAGTCCATTTTCGTGGCGGCTGAGGTCGAAGGTTTCCCAAAGATAAATTCCATTGTGCAACGGCCTCATTGAAATGATTTTAATCGCAAAGCGCTTGATTCGGGAGGGGTTTATGTTTATATTACAGACCACCTTCAGTAAGGGCCTGAAAAGCTATCGGAAAGAGTGGAGAGAAATTGAGTAAACGTGACTACTATGAGGTTCTAGGGGTCAGTAAGGACAGTAGCGCTGCGGAAATAAAAAAGGCCTACCGTAAGCTCGCCCTCCAGTATCATCCCGACCGTAACCCGGAAGACCCCGACGCCGAATCCAAGTTCAAGGAGGCGAGCGAGGCTTACGAGGTGCTCAGTAACCCCGAAAAACGCCGCATATACGACATGTACGGCCATGAAGGCCTCAAAGGCAGCGGATTCGAGGGATTCAGCGACATTGGAGACATTTTTTCCACTTTCTCCGACCTTTTCGAAGACTTTTTCGGCATGAGAGGCGCCCGGAGGTCACGCAGCGGGCCCGTGAAGGGCGCCGATTTGCGCTATGACATGACCATCGAGTTCGAGGAGGCGGCTTTCGGCGCCAAAAAGGAAATAGAATTTCCACGCAGGGTGACCTGCGAGAAATGCAACGGCGCCGGCGCCGCCGAGGGGACGGAACCGGAAACCTGTTCCCAGTGCGGCGGCAACGGCATGACGGGCGTCAGCCGGGGGTTCTTTACCGTCCGAACTACCTGTCCCGCCTGTTCAGGCACGGGGAAAATAGTGCGGGTGCCGTGCGATAAATGCGACGGTACCGGCAGGGCGCCCCAGGCCAGGACGTTGACCATCAACATTCCCGCCGGAGTGGACACCGGCGCCAACCTCAGGGTGGCCGGCGAAGGCGAGCTCGGCGAGAGGGGCGGCCCGCCGGGGGATTTGTTCGTGGTGCTCCACGTAAAGCCGCATGAGTATTTCCAGCGGGAGGGCTACGATATTATCCACACCCGGGAAATTTCGTTCGTACAGGCGGCTATGGGCGATACCATCGAAGTCCCCGTGCTGGACGGCGCCGGCGAGCTGGAAATTCCTCCCGGCACTCAGCCCGGGCATGTATTTCGCATTTCCGGCGCCGGTGTGCCATACTTGAGGGGTGAAGGGCGCGGCGACCACCTGGTGCAGGTAACCGTGGAAGTCCCGAAAGAACTGAATAAAAAGCAAAAAGAGCTTTTACAGGAGTTCGAGAAAGAAAGTAAAAAAAGCCAAAAAGCCGGAAATTCCAAAACTGCAGAAGAGGAAAAAGGGTCTAAAAAGGCGGATGAGAGTGATAATTACGAAGAAAAATCCCGTGAGGAGCATCAGACAAAAAGCAGCAGGAGGTAATCCGCCATGACCGCCGAGCGTGACAAAAATCCGCCTGAAGAATGGGCCGACCAGGTAACATACGACGGAGACTCGGAACGAAACGAAGAACCCGAAAGCGCCGGTGAAATGGGGGAAGGCTTTCGGGTTACCGATAGAAGACACTGGGTCGAAGGCGTCGATGAAAATGAAGTAGAAGAGGCCGAAAAGCGGGAGGACAAGCCCGCGTATGTCCAGGCACTGGAAGAAGAGCTGAGGAAAAAGGACGAGACTCTAAAGGAATACATCTCCCAGTATAAGAGCGCCAAGCAGAGCATGAACGAATCCATCTCCCGCATCGAACGGGAGAAGGAGCGGGAAGTAAGCTTCCGCATAGCCGAGCTGGCCAAAACCTTCCTTTCCATAGTTGACGACCTGAGGCTCGCCTGCGACGCCGCCGACAAAAGCTCCGGCGCCCAGGCCGTAAAGGAGGGAGTCGAGCTGATAATTCAGCGAATCTCCTCCGCTCTGGAAGAGATTGGCATACAGCACATAGACGCGCTGGGTAAGACCCATGACCCCAACTACCACGACGCGGTCGGAGTGCAGGAAGTGGACGACCCGGAAAAAGACGGCGTGGTAGTGGAGGAGCTAAAAAAGGGTTACATAATGGGAGAAGTGCTTGTCCGGCCCGCTTCGGTGGTGGTGGGCAAGCTAAGGCAGGAAGAGACGCGGGAAGAATCTGCCGAAAAAACGCAAGAGCGGGAAGCCGGGAAAGAAAGCGAGGAAAAAGAAACCTGACCCCCCATCCCGGGCGGCACGGATACGGACAGGCCCGTGTCCTGCGAACTGATTGATAATTCCGGCCACGCCGGCTATATTCTGTTCAGGGGTGAGAAATGAGGCGTTTTTTTACTATGGAATATTGGAGGGAAGAAGAGTGGTTTGTGGGAAGGTTAAAAGAGGTCCCCGGAGTCTTTAGTCAAGGAGAATCTCTGGAAGAGCTTCAAGAGAATATCGCTGACGCATACCGTATGATGCTGGAAACGGAGCGGGGGCCTGAACATGCCGACACGCAGACAGTTGAGGTCGGAGTGGATTTGTGAAACGAGGGGAATTTGTGCGCTCCCTCGTTCAAAGAGGCTGTTATCTTCACCGCCGCGGTTCCCGTCATGATATTTATGCAAATCCCCGGAGTGGGCGCAAAGCTCCGGTTCCCCGCCATGCCGAAATCAGGAACTCCCTCGTCAAGTTGATTGAAAAGCAACTCGGTCTAGATTAAACACAGGGTGGCCCGCTGGGTGGCCCGGACGTTACACGTCCGGGTCCGAAGGACAAGAAACCTTATGAAAATCCTTATTGTGCCCCCCATTCACGGAAGCCTTACGGGCAAGGCCCACCTGGCCTTCGGCAAGGTGGGTTAACCAGTAACTTCTGTGGCTTGCGCCACCCGGCTTACGCTGACGCTTCAAGCCGGGCTACCCGCTTTTTTATTTGGCCGGCTTTTTTCCCACTATCCACCTGACAACCGGCTCCTTCCGGGCGGGGATATAAGTGTATTTCATGGCCGGATAACCGAGCGTCAGGCATTGATGCACCTTTTCGTCAGTCGGCACATCCAGCATGTCCCGCAGCTTCCCGTCGGCTTTGAGCGCCATGACCAGCAGGCCGATGTAGCAGGCGCCCAGGCCGAGTGCATGGGCGTAGTTGGTGATGTTGGTGGCCGTGATGTTGCAGTCGTCGCATGCGAACGGGGCGCCGCTGGGCGCCCGAAGCATTATAAGCACCGGCGCATCGTGCAGAATCAGGTCGCGCCCGCCGAGCTTCTTGTAATGCTCCATAATATCCATGTAACGCAGAAACGAAGCGGTGTTTGAGTTCTGCTCCATTATCTTCCTCACCGCAAAGCTTTTGTCACTTTTGAAGAAATTGTACATCTTATCGGCGAAGCCGAGTATTCTGGCCGATACGTCGCGAATAAGCTCACGGTCGGTTACCACGGTGTATCTTACGTGCTGAGTGTTGCTGGCCGTCGGTGAGTATCTGGCAGTATCGATAATATCCCTGAGCACTTCTTCCGGCACCGGTTTATCTTTGTAACTGCGGACACTTCGGCGTGAAAGTATGGTTTCCCGCACGGCTTCGGGGTCTATGAGCTTCTTGTTTATCCGCCGCACGTCCTTGCGGTCAAGGCCGGTGTGAACCACCGCCCCCTTCGGGCATATTGCCACACAATGGCTGCAAAGGTTGCAAAGCTCCGGGTGTGCCGCCCTCGGCTTGCCGTCCAGTTCCCTGAAAACCGTGGGAATGCAGTCCCGGACACATCTCATGCATTGGTTACATTTATCCTCCCGGATACGGATTTCCATAATTACCTCCGTTAAGTTTCGCGAAATCGCTCTTTTTGCTGAAAAAAGCGTGCATAATCGGAACGGGTAATGAGCAACCACGCTTGTGAATATGAAACTCTCAGGACAAGGGGCTTCAGCTCCTTGACGGTCAAGGGGTTTAAAACCCCTTGTCTTTCCTGTGGTACTATTTTAAATGTCGTGGGAGTCGATTAACCGAGTTTTTCAAGCTCCCGGAGTATTTCATCCGCCGATTGATAGCGTTCTTCCGGTTTCTTTCTCATGCACTTGAGTATTATCGCCTCGAGCGCTTCCGGAACGTCCGGGTTCAGGCTCCTCGGCGACTCCGGTTCCGAATGCAGGTGGTGATAACCAACGTCGCCGGAAGGGAAGGGCACCCGGCCGGTGACCAGCTCGTACATCATGACTCCCAGCGAGTATAAGTCCGTGCGGTGGTCTATACCTTCCCCCATAGTCTGCTCGGGACTCATGTAGTATGGCGTTCCGCTTACCGCGGTCCTTTCGCTGGCGGCTTCTTCCAGTATCTTGGCCAGGCCGAAGTCCATGAGTTTGACGTTCCCGTCCTCCTGGAGCATAACGTTGGAGGTTTTGATGTCCCTGTGGACTATAGCCCTGGAATGGGCGTAGCTGAGAGCGCCGGCCAGTTGCTTGAATATGGAAACCGCCTTATCGATGGGCAGCGGCTGTTGAGACTCCCTCACCATGTCCTTTAAGTTGCGGCCATCTATATATTCCATGACGAAGTAATATTCCCCGCCGATGCCGCCCGCGTCGAAAACCGTAACGATATTCGGGTGCAGCAGCTTTGCAAGCGAGGTGGCTTCCTGGCCGAACTTCTTGACCACTTCCTGGTGATTTTTCATGTCCGGCGGAAGCACTTTGAACGCCACCGGTCTGTCGAGAACGGAATCCCTGGCCTTGTACACCACTCCCATTCCACCTCGACCGAGTTCGTCCTGTATCTGGTAGCGCGGGTTGGAGCGTGCGCCTCCCTGCCCCTCCGGAAGTATTGCCGTCTGCTCGCCGCTTGCCTGAGCCTGCGGCGACGACGGCGCGGGTGAGGTGGGCGCCATCCTTTCGCGCAGGGCCTGGTGCCTCGCCGATACGTCCTTATAGGAGATGTCCTCGCCCAGCACCTTCGTGTAAATATCCAGCGCCAGGGCGTAATCCCCCCTTTGCTCGAACATCGTGCCCAGCAGGTAATATAGCTCGATGGTGTCCTGATTTACGTATTCGCCCGCTATGGCTCGCTGCAGGAGGTTTACGGCGATGTCCACACGGTTCTGCGACGCCTGCATCTTCGCCATTATGGCCACCGCCTGGCGGTAATTTTCGTCGTCGGGTGGCACGCTTTCCAGTATTTTGTATGCGTCCTGAGGGCGGCGCTGCTGGAACAGCATCTTCGCCGCATCTATGGGGCTTCCTCCCGCCGCCATGGCGCGTGCTGCCCCGTCCATATCCCCGACCTCGCGATACAATCGTGCCGCCGTATCGTGCTCCCGCGCCTGTTCGTAAGCCCACGCGGCTTTCGCCTTGTTTCCCGCCTGGGCCAGCAGGTTTCCGGCGTCCATGTAAGCTCCCGCTTTCAGCAGCATTTCGGCGGCCTCGTTGTTCATTTCCGCTTGTGCGTAAAGGTCTGCGGCCATGTGGTAGTCTTCGGCGCGAGCGTATTCGGCGGCGGCTTCGGCCGGCCTTCCCTGGGATTTCAGCGCTTCCGCCTTGGATGCGGCGGCTTCCCTGGAATCTCCGCCGGTTTCCAACAGTCTCGCCGCTTCGTCGAACATGCCCGCTTCCCGGTAAAGCTTAGCCGCCCGGTCGGTATCGCCGAGTTGCTCGGAAACCCTGGCCGCTTCGGCGTGGAAACCTCCACGCACGTACATCTCGGCGGCTTCCTCGATCTTTCCGGCCCTGGAGTAATAATCGGCGCTCCTTTTGGCGAGGTTCTTGATGGACTTGGCCTTTTCGGGGTTTACGGCGTCCTTCATTCCCGACTGTTGCTCCTGGAAGTATTTCTCGAACGCCTTTGCGGCGGGCAGCCGCTCCCCCGTTTTTTCGTAGCACTTGGCGGCCTTTGCATAGAACCCGGCCTTGAAGTAGTGCTCCCCGGCCTTATCGTACATTCCCGCCCGCTCGAACATTTCCCCGGCCTGCGGGTGGTTGTTGGCGCGCTCGTAATTGCGGGCGGCTCTTTCAAATTTTTTCATGTCCGCCAGTTTCTTGGCGGCTATGGCGTAATTGCCGGTGCTTTCCCACAGGGAAAGGGCTTCGTCGGTGCGGTTGAGTTGTATAAGCAACTCTCCCGCCTGTTTGTTTGCTCCGGCTTTCCGGTACAGGCTCAGGGCCTTCTCGTTCCTGCCGGTGGTCTGGTAGGATTCCGCCGCCCGCAGGTATTGGCCCGCCTTTTCGGCTGAGCGTGCTTCCTTCAGGACTTTCCGCGCCTGTTTGCCTTTCAGGGAAGCCTTTGTGATATCCGGTTTGGGCTTGATTCTTTCCCATAGCTTCATAAGGAAAGTAATCAGGAGTATTACAATCACTGTGCCCACGAAATAGCGCCCCCACGGCGCCGGAAGAGGCAAAACACGGTCAATGAAGAGCAATACCGGCTCCAGCAGCTTCCCCGCTTGCTCTAAAATCGCTTCCAATCTTACGATGAGCTCCTGCATTTTTACATTTTTTACATCAGCCGGTCGGAAACGTCAACGGCGACTCGCGGTTTCGTCCCGGAGTATGTGTGCAGTCCCCCTCGAAAATCAATTATAATATTGTAACTCAATCATGGGAAAAAAATCCACTAGAAAGCGCAGACAAAAGCAGACTCAAAAGAAAACCGCAACGGGCGGGCCCGTTACCCGGCGTAATGGGGTCGATTCGGCGAGCAGCAACGTAAGCCGTTCCGGATGGGATTGGAGCAACCGCGAGCTCCTTGTTATGCTCGGCATTTTTGCAGCCGCCTTGATAGTCTACCTGAATTCGCTCGGCAACGCTTTCCACTACGACGATTACCACTCCATAGTCCGGAACCCGTTCATAAGGGACGCCGGGAATATATTCAAGTTTTTTCTCGGTCCCGGGATGTTTTCCAGTTCACCCGGCATGGTCATGTACCGTCCTCTCCTCCTGGTGACTTATACTTTGAGTTACGGGTTGAGCGAGTACGAGCCGTGGGGATGGCACGTTATCAACATTTTGTTGCACGGGTTCAACGCATGTCTCTTTTACGTGCTTATGAGAAGATACTTTTCAAAAGCCGTAAGCGGCGCCGCGGCGCTGGTTTTTGCCGTGCACCCCTTTACCGCTGAGCCGGTGAACTATATTTCGGCCCGGTCGTCGCTGTTGGTGGCAACCTTTTTCCTGGCGTCTTTTGCGTTGTACATTCGCCATCTGGATACAAAAAAGGCGGGGTTACTGATTGTTTCGGTTATCCTGTTCGCTTTGAGCTTTTTGTCCAAGGAAAACGGGGTGACCCTTGCGGGAGTGGTGCTGGCCCACGACCTGTTGATACCCCGGGAAGGCAGACCAGGCATAAAAGACAGGCTGGACAGGAAGTCCGTTCTGCGGTGGGCCTTGTTTTTCGGGTTGGGAATAATCTTTCTCGCAGGCAGAGGCGGCATGGGCCTGGACTCCATACCCCACGCCCATAATTCCCGCACAGTGTGGGAAAACCTGCTCACTCAGACCGGGGTACTGAACCTTTACTTCAAACACTTCCTCTGGCCCGTGGGTTTCAGCAACGAGTACACCATTTCCATAGCAAGAGCACTTGTGGAGGAGGGAAGACCGTTCTGGACGTGGCCCCTGGTGCAGGGGCTGATACCGGTTGGATTGGTGGTTGTTGCACTGGTCGCGGCAAAGAGAAGGCCGCTGCTTTCGTTCGGCATTCTGTGGTTTTTCCTCACCATAGGCCCGGAAGTGGTCTGGCCGATGAACATGGTCGCCAATGACCGGCGAATGTACCTGCCTTGCCTCGGTTTCATAATGGCCGCCGGTTATTTCATGGACTCGGGCATGCCGCGATTGGGAGGCTTGAAGAAAAAAGTGGTCTGGATTTGTGTAGGCGTAATGGTTATTTCTTTCGGCGTCCTGACCGTTCAACGCAATCGAGCCTGGTCTTCGCCCATAAAGCTCTGGGAGGACGTAATCAGGAAACATCCGGATTCCCATCGGGCATACGAAGGCATGGGCCATCACCTGGATATGGCGGGCTATCCGGAGGAGGCCGAGTGGATGTTCCGGGCGGCCATAAGGGTAAACCCCAACTATTTCAGGGCGCACGAAAACCTGGGTGTGTTTCTGGCAAAACAGAAGCGTTTCGATGAGGCTATCAAGGAGCTGAAAAAAACGTTGAAAATCAAGGAGGCTATGGGCAAATCCGGCGCTTACGCTTACAATACCCTGGGCGGGATTTATATACAGAAGGGAAAAATAGGTAAAGCCCGCGAGGCACTGAAAAAATCCATCGAGGCGAATCCGAACATTCCCGAAGCGCACTATAACCTGGGGCTTGTTTATATGAAACTGGGGAAGCCCCAACGAGCTATCGATTATTTCAAGCAGGCGGCCCGGCTTGACCCGGAGTTCGAGAAAAAGGTCGAGCAGCGCGTAAACCAAATCAAACAAAGCGGCGAATCCGGTAAATGAAGGGAAATAAGAACATGGAAGGTCACGAAGAAAAGTTCAGGTTGGAAATTCCGCGACTGGGCGAGGTCACTGCAGCGGTGGCCATGCCGGGCGGGGGGGCAAAAGATGGAGTGGTGGTGGCTCACGGGCAGGCCAACGACCTCGACCATCCCCTTATAGCCACCTTCTGTGAAGGCATGGCCGCCAGGGGATATGGTGCGTTGCGCTTCAACTTCCCCTACAAAGAGGAAGGTAAAAAGAACCCGGACGGAAAAGTCGCGCTAATGCGGGCATATCGGGCCGCGCGAGACGAGCTGATGGGTCGGCTGAGCGGCGATGAGCCACGGGTTTTTCTGGCGGGAAAGTCGCTTGGAGCCCGCGTGGCAAGCTACGTGGCCGACGTGGACGGCGCGCCGGGGCTGATTTTCCTGGGCTATCCGCTCAATGCGCCGGGAGGAGAGCCGGGAAATTACGAGCACCTGCTCAGAATCCGGGCACCCATGCTTTTCTTCGCCGGCGCCCGCGACCCTTTGTGCGACCCCGACAAGCTGGAGGAAATACTCGAGCAGCGCGAGTACCCTTCCAGCCTCCAGAAAGTGGAAGGCGGCGACCACAGCTTCGCGCCACCATCGGGGGACGACCGTACTACGGAAAACATCTACGAGGACATAGCCATGGTGACGGCGGACTGGTTGGAAGAATATTTCTAAAGTATGGGGTTTTGCCCACAAAAAAGGCACACTTAGAGCGTGCCTTGTTGGTTTTTTGCATAGTGACCCGGATGAAGTTTAAGCTGAGGCTATTAAGCGCGCACCCGCTGCACTACGTCCGATACCCTTATCATTAACTGGCGCGCGTTTTGCTCAAAGTAATCAAGGTCGGGCTGACCGTGCCTTTCATCCTCGAACTCCTCCAGCTTCTCCCACAGCCAACGTTTCTGGCTTTCCGATAGCTTTTTCTCCACAGTAGGGAAAAGGCTGCGGTCCTCGCGCAGTATGTGCCTGCGCAGTGAGCTGGAGCAGCTTCGAGCGGCGGAGATGAGCTGCTTGATGGTACCCTGACGGTTCTCGCCACCCTCGTCCTTTTCCAGCCGGTCAATGTTTCTGAGCAGAAATCTTACGTGTGCGCGGCCTTCACTGTGCTCTTCGAGCATTTTCTGTACGGAATTCCGCGCATTTTCGCCCAGATTCTCTTCCAGGAAAGGAAAGAGAAGGCTCTCCTCCTTGAGCTGGTGATACTTGTGAGCGCAGTCGCGAATGAGGAGAGTAGTATCCCTTAACAGTTCGGTAGGGACGTCCTCCCCGCGAAGTAAAGCTTCACCCAGGCTGTCCAGTGCCACCAGGTACTTCTCGATTACTCGGTGCTCCGCTTTGAGAGATTCAGTTATTTCCATTGCCACTTCCATCACTTATCTTTATGATACCCCTCACATTAAATTGGTTCCCGCAAATTGAGTTTTTTATTTTAACCTAATATGTGAATTATTGCAATAATTTTCAGCAATTTTTCTGTAAAAATTCTCTCTTTTTCCTTGGAATCATCGCTAAAAGGGTTTTTTTGTTGAAATGATAAACAGGACAGTGCGGCTCTGTGCCTTAATTTTGTTCAAAATGCCCCTTATGGACGTAAAATGTCAAGTTTTAAAAATGCCGGAGGGTGTTATTCCGTTTGCTTTCTGTTCGATATTTCCGAGTATATATCCAGATGAGCGTGAGCGTCTTCGTCAATGGAAAGTACTTGAACCGACTGCCCGGCTATGGCATCGGCCAGACCCGGGGTATGCGCAAGGATATACATTTTGTCTCTAAGGTGCTTCGAGTTGCCCCGGCGGAAAAGAAGCCCGTCGATGCCGTCGCGTATAGCTTCAACGAGGGGGCCGTGAGCACTGGCTATGACCGGCCTGCCCGCCATTTTCGATTCCCGCACCACCATCCCGTGCGATTCCCACCACAAGCTGGGTACTATGACCGCGTCCAGCCCCGACAGGGCCTCCGGTATATCCTCGGGCTTTATCGGGCCGTGAAAGGTTACATCCAGCCCCCGGGATTTTAGTCTGAGAGCCTTTTCGTAGCCGCTTTGGCCGTGATAGGAAGGGGAGGGGCCGAAAAGGTGGATTTCCAGCTCCAGACCCCGGTCTTCCCTCTTCAGCCTTTTGGCGGCGTCCAGAATAAGGTGCACGCCCTTGGAGGGTATCAGCGAGCCTATGTAGCCGAACTTGCGGACCTTTCCTATCTTTCCCCCCGACTGGCGCACCCGCTCGAAAGGCTCCTTGTCGTAACCGTAAGGCAGCACCCGGATTTTACCCGCCGCGAACCCGTCCCGCTCCATAACCCGGGCGTGATGCTCGCTGGGAGCTATCAAAACATCCGCCGCGTTAGCAACCTTCTCCGAGCTTGCCCAGAAGTCGTATACCATCCTTCTGCCCGCCGATTTTCGGAAAAGGTGCCGGTGGAGCTTGCCGAAAGCCCCCAGCGGCGCTCCCTTGCATTGCGGCTTCAGGCAGTCGGTGCAACGGTGCGCGTTGAGGGTTTCGCAGATGACGAAGTCCTCCCGCAGCCTCTGCCCACGGGGGCAGGTGAGAGCGAAATCGTGCAGCGACAGTGCTATGGGTATCCCCCGTTCCTGAAGTTCGCCCGCGATGCCGTGGCCGAGACCTCCCAGGTGGTGGATGTGAGCCACGTCGGGGTAGCCGGAATTTTCGAGGTATTCACCGAATATGCGGGAAATTTCGGGGTTCGAGTATGTGCCACGGAAATCTTCGAGGTCGAGAAAGTTGTAATTGAGGGCGGTTACACTGACACCTTCATCGTCGAAGGAACGCAGCTCGTAATCCGGGCGCGAAAGGTCGGTTTCCCGGCAGAATACGGACACCCGGTGACCTTCATTGGACATTCGCCGCGCCAGCCGCCGGGAGTATACTTCCACTCCCCCGAGCGATTCGGGCGGCCAGCCGTTGACTATGAACAGGATTTTCATTCAAAGGTTATGATAACACCGTTTTGTGCATAGCTGAAACCGCGGGGCCTGAATTGGCATTTCCGGGCAATGCTGTCCGACAAAAACCGAAAGTGGCCATTTGGGACGGGTTAAGTGATTTATTTTACTGGAATTTGATAAAAAGTTCCGGAACAGGTTCCCCTTGCAGCGCAGATGCTGTCCAAAACAGGAGGTCATCGTAATTTCCTTGTAACTTCAGCCAAAAATCTCTCGAAAAGCCCTTGGACAAGGGGCTTAAGCCCCTTGTCTCCTTCGTTTGAAAAACACGTTCATGCCGCTTTTAAGCAGCCCGTCCACGCGCCTGAACCACGGCTTGGTGTGCATCCACTTGAGGCTTATGGCGCCCAGGAACTGGGCCAGGTTCTGGGAGAAAGAGTAGGGTATTGTCCACAGTTTCCAGTAAAGTCGGTGAAAAAACGGCATGGGGGTATCTTTGAGGTCGGCCCATCTTTCGAAGATGCCGTTGAACCCGGCCCGGAGCACTTCAAAGGGCATGGGGAAGACCTTCAGACCCACCAGCCGGTTCCAGTTCTGATGGTCCATGTAAACCCGCTCGAACTCGTACCAAATCCCCTTAGAGTGAGAATGCCACACTGCGCTCCGAGGCTCGTAGACCAGCTTGTAGCCGCTTTTGAGCGCTTCCATGGCCCACTGTGAATCTTCCCCGAAGGGCGCTTCGGGGAAGGGGTGCTCCTCCCATACCGAGCGGCGTATCATGGAAGAAACGTTGTCGAAACTGACCAGCGCCACCTTCTCCAACCCGTCCATTTTTTCAAAAGCTTCGAGGTTGTCTATTTGTTTAACAGCCGGCTGTGTACTTCCCGCGCTCCATCTTTTCAGCCGCGCGGCCACCACCGGGTTTGAGCCGGGGTGAGGCATTTGGCGCGAGTATGCTCCCGCCACTTGGGGGTCGCCGAAAGCGTCGACCAGCCGCTTAAGCCAGTGCCGGTCGCACGGGACGGCGTCCTGCACCAGCAGCGCCACCAGCTCGCCCCGGCTTTCGCTTATCCCCAGGTTGCGGGTAAGGCCGTGGTCGAACTCCGACTTGGAGATGCGGATGACCCGGGCACAACTTTCGGCGTAAATATCGGACGAATCGCGGCTGCCCGAGTCCACCACCACTATCTCGAACGGGCGGTCAAGCTCCTGCCGGGAAAGCGCGTAAAGGCAGCGGTGAAAGAGGCGACCTCCGTTGAAGGTGGGAATGACTACGCTTACCGAAGGAGCGACCATTACTATTAGTATAAATTAAAGGCAGGGGGTTCGCTCCCGGCAGGGATTTCATCTCTGCACCCTTAACTGCGCTCGCGAGCACGCAACTCGGCAACTCGGTATGCACGTTTGCTCGTGCAGAGGCATTCGAAACCCCGACCTTCAGGTCGGGGAGCTTCACATCTATGGGCACAGCCCCGGGCTTTAGCCCGGGGAATCCCCCGGAATAAATTCCGGGGTTTTCAAGTCATGGCAGGCCCTACACTCTTGTCGGGCAATACCGATGCCGCTATGGCGCTTCAGATTACCGTGAGTCCTTCCTGCCGGATAAGCTCCTTACCGTATTCGATGGAGACGGCGTAGGACACATCGGTGGAGTAGGACACGTTGGAGGGAGGAGCGCGGTTGGTGATTTCGGCGGGGTCGAATCTGCCCAGCAGGATTCCCACCACCCTTTCGTCCTCCACGCTTATCAGCGGGCCACCGGCATCGCCGTCGCGCACCATGGTATCTATAAGCAATAACCTCGTTTCGTTCACTGAAAGTAACTTGGCCGACAATATGGCCTGCATGGTTATGAGTGCATGAACCCGGTAATGCGCGAACGAGAAGCCCATGGCCATCAGGTACTCGCCATCGGACAGTTCATCCGGTTTTCCAATGATGTGGGCCGGAGCGCTGATTTCCATTTTTTCTTTGAACCTGAGCAGAGCGACGTCATGTTCTATATCGGTTTGTGCCGGTTCCACCGGCAGGCTCGAGACCCTTTCGGTGGTCAGAGGGATGAAGTCGATATTGGAGTAAGGCGGCACCGCCACCAACTCGTCTTTTTCTGTGAAGTTATGAGCGGCAGTTAAAAGGTAACCCCGGTGATGTACCAGAAACGCAGTGCCCAGGAACAGGAGTTGCTCCTTCTCCTTCTTCATGAGCATCATACATCCGCCGGCGAATTTGCGGCTGACTGTAGTTAGCATGTTAACCCCCGGTTTGGGTTACCCTTTTTCCGGCAACCATTCCTTCACCCGCTCGTCGTGCGTTCTCATCCATCGGAGAGCCTTTTCGTAAGGGTCTAGTCCCCGGTCCTCTCTGTTCCAGAGCATAAGCTGGGCCATGTCGGCCGGGTTCCAATAAAAGTTGTCCAGAAACTCGTAAACCTCGGGCATGTCATCTTTCAGCCCCGGTCGCACGATGGTGCAAATCCGCTCGCTTCTCCCGTAGACGTTTTCGGGGTCTTTCAGGAAATCGAGCTTCCAGCGGGCGAACATCCAGTGTGGCGACCAGCCTGTTATCACTATGTATTTCTGCTTGCGAATGGCTTCCGTCAGCTCTTCTATCATGGCGGACTCGCTGCCTTCCACCAGGCGGAACTCGTCGGCCAGCCCGTACGCTTCGATGGCCTGCCTAGTTTTTTTCATTATGCCCGCGTCCGGGTCTATGCCGACTATTCGGTGTCTGAACTTCCCGGCTTTATCCGCAAGTTCGGGTATCGACTCGATTGTGATGTAAGGCTCGTTTCTCTTTCCCGACGGCCCGGTTTTTCTTCCCACGGTGACTCTCGGCACGACCAGGCCGGTTCTGACATCTTCGAGATTGGGGCCCAGGTTCGTGACCCGGTCTTTGTATTGCCGATAGTAATGCTCGTGGGTTTTCGGCAGCCACGCGGACACCGTGGCGTCCACCCGGCCCTCGGCCACGGCTTCCCACATCTCGTCGGCCCGCATGGCTTCGATTTCGCAATGGTACCCCATGTCGGCCTGCAGCACGGCCTTGACCAGGTTGGTGCCGGCCACTTCGGTGGACCAGTCCACGTAAGCGATGCTCACGCGCCGGTGCTTGTCGGTTCCAAAGTATTCCGGGCCTTCGTTCCGGTTGCAGGAGAAAGCTGCCGATAAGGCAATCAACAATCCCAAAAATGCGGCTATCGTTTTCCGTTTCATTGCTGTTTGCGCTTCAGCCAAAGCTGCCTCCTCCCGAAAGTGGTGGGCGTGGGATATGTCACTTTCGTAAAGAGCTTTCCGCCGCGCTCGTAGGGCGGCAGGTAGAAGCCCTGAACCCCCTTGTACGTCGAGAATCCTTTCCACAAGCTGTAGCACATGAATAGAAGCACCAGGGCGAAGGGAAGACCGGTAGTAATAACTGCGGTTTGAAGAGCTACCAGACCGCCGCCCACCAAAAGAATCGCCGCCACCACGCCTTCGAGGATGGCCCAGAAAAGCCGCTGAAGCACCGGCGGGTCGGGGTTGCCGCCGGCGGTGATGATGTCTATCACCATGGAACCGGAATCGGAGGAGGTAACGAAGAAGGTTGTCACCACCAACACTGTTAGAGTTGAGGTAATTGTATCGAGCGGGAAGTTCTCCAGCAGCACGAACAAGGAAACCGGGATGTTGTCCTGCACCGCCTTTGCTATCCCACCGGCTCCGAACATTTCTATATAAAGTGCGGAATTTCCGAATATGGTTATCCACGCCATGGTTATGATTGTCGGCACGAACAAGACCCCAAGCAGAAACTCCCTTACCGTTCTCCCGTAAGAGACCCTGGCAATGAACATGCCCACAAAAGGAGACCATGCTATCCACCAGCCCCAGTAAAACACCGTCCATGCGTTCTGCCACGAAGTGGCCTCGTAAGTTTCGCTCCAGGTCGCCAGCCGGGGCAGGTGCTGGATGTAGGAGCCGATGTTTTCCATGAAACCGTTCAGTATGAAAATAGTGGGGCCGAGTATCAGGACGAAAAGCGCCAGCAGGCCGGCTATGGTGAGGTTGAGTTCGCTGAGCCTTCTTATCCCGGCATCCAGCCCTGACACTACCGACCAGGTGGCTACGGCGGTAATTCCGGCTATCAGCAGAACCTGGATGGTGCGGTTCTGGCCGATGCCGAGAAGGTGGTCCAGCCCCGCGTTGACTTGCTGAACTCCGAGTCCCAGCGAGGTGGCCACTCCGAACAAAGTCGCCACCGTAGCCAGGATGTCCACCACGTTGCCGAGCGGGCCGTAGATGCGCTTGCCGAGAACCGGGTAAAACACCGACCGGATGGAAAGGGGCAAACCCTTATTAAAACAGAAGAAGGCAAGGGAAAGGCCCACCAGCGAATAAACCGCCCACGGATGCAGCCCCCAGTGCAGGAAGGATAACTCCATCGCCACCTGAGCCGCTTCCACCGTGCCCGGCTCCGCCAGCGGCGAGGCCACATAGTGAAACATCGGCTCGGCGACCCCGTAGAACAGAAGACCTATACCCATGCCGGCGCTGAAAAGCATGGAAAACCAGCCGACGGTGCTGAATTCCGGCTTCGCGTCCTCACCGCCGATGCGAATCCGCCCGTAGCGGCTCAGCAGGAGGATTATTACGAAGATGAACACCAGGTTTACCGTCAGGATGAAAAACCAGCCGGCCGCCGTGGCTATACTTGATTGTAAAGTCTCGAAAAGCCCGCCCACGTGCCTCTGATAAAATATGGTAAAAGAAACGGACAAAATGATTATCGCGGCCGCTATGGAAAATACCCAGGGGTGAACGTCCAGCCTGAACCGGCTCCGGCGCTGTTTCTTATCGCCCGTTTTTTGTTTATCCATTCCTTTACTCCGGCCTGTATCTGAAAGGGGCGCGTTTTCAGAAAATTCGCATGATTCCGATTGTGTCCCATTTCCCCCTGAAATTCAACAAATTGACCCCGGATAAGGGAAATGCATTACTCATCCGGCATTGTCCCTTACCCCCGCCGGTGATACCATCTACCCGAAAATGGTTCCCCGTCTCATCGATGAAATTAAACGCGACCCCGAGTTGGCGGGGCAGGTGGCTTATCATCGCCACATACCCGCGCGAAAGGCCGTTACCGGGCGCCTTGACGGCGGGTTGCCGGAAAAGCTGGCCCGGGCGTTATCCCGTAGCGGCATAAATTCCCTCTATCTTCACCAGGCACAAGCCGTCCGGGCGGCGCGGGAGGGTAAAAACGTTGTCGTTACCACTCCCACCGCCAGCGGCAAGACCATGTGTTACAACGTGCCGGTCATCGAAAAGATACTTTCCGGCGAAGAGGGTTACGCGCTTTACCTGTTTCCCATAAAAGCCCTGGGTCAGGACCAGTTGAAAGTAATCCGCGACCTCGGTCTGGAAGCCGACGTGAAGGCGGATATATACGACGGCGACACCCCGTCGCATCGGCGGCCGATAATCCGCAAAAATCCGCCTCACATACTTATTTCCAATCCGGATATGCTCCACTACGCCTTGTTGCCCTACCACGAAAAGTGGGAAGACTGGTTCCGCAACCTCAAAACGGTGATGCTGGACGAGCTTCACACATACAAGGGAGTTTTCGGCAGCCACGTGGGGGGCGTGCTGCGCCGCTTGCGCCGCATGGCCCGCTACTACGGTAGCGAGCCGCAATTCATCACATCCAGCGCCACAATTGCCAACCCTTCCGAGCTGGCGAAAACGTTGACCGGACTGGATTTCGAGGTTGTCAGCGAAAACGGCGCTCCCACCGGCGAGCGGAATTTCATATTTATGGACCCGACCGCAAGCCCCTACACGCTGGCGGCGAAATTGTTTGTGAAAAGCCTTTATGCCGGCTTGAAGACTATCGCTTTCACCAAGTCGCGGGTTATCACCGAGCTTATGCACACCTGGACGACGAGCATGGCGCCGGAGATTAAAAACCGCATCTCCAACTACCGGGCGGGCTTTTTGCCGGAAGAGAGAAGGGACATCGAGAGCAAGCTCTTCGGCGGCGAGCTTGATGGCGTCATCTCCACCAGCGCCCTCGAGGTGGGGGTCGACATAGGCGGGCTGGACGTTTGCGTGCTGGTGGGGTATCCCGGCACGGTGGTTAACACGTGGCAGCGGGGCGGTCGCGCCGGAAGGGGCCTGGACCCCAGCGCGGTGATGATGGTGGCCGGAAGAGACGCGCTGGACCAGTATTTCATCAGGCATCCCGAGGACTTCTTCGGGCGAACCGTGGAAAGCGCCATCGCCGACACCTCCAACCCCTACATACTCGGCGACCACCTCGTATGCTCCGCCGGCGAATTGCTTCTAACGCCCGGTGAGGAAACCTTCGACCTGGAAAAATCGGGTGAAGTGCTCAGGGAAGAAACCCGCAAGGGCAGGCTCATCGAAAGGATGGACGGCTCGGGTTGGGTGAGCGCCCGGAAAAATCCGCAACGCGATGTCGACATCCGGGCTGTAGGAGAAAGCTACACCATATTCTCCGAAAACGGAAAATCCGTCATCGGCACAGTAAGCGGCGAACGGGCATTGACCGAAATACACCCCGGCGCCATATACCTGCACCGGGCCAAGCAGTTCTTCATATCATCGCTCGACCTGGAGGAAAGGAACGCTTACGCCCGGCCCCTACGGGCGGATTATTACACAAAAGCGCTTTCGGAAAAACAGACGGAAATCCTCGAGGTGCTCAAGTCGCGCCCCACCGCCAACTTTTTGGTAAGGCTGGGCAGGTTGAAGGTTACCGAGCAGATAACCGGTTTCGAGAAGCGCAAGACCGCCACCCAGGAGAGGCTCAGCGTTCACTCGCTGGAGCTTCCGCCCCGTACCTTTGAAACCGTGGGTTTGTGGTGGGAGCTGGACGATTTCATACCGAAGCGGGTCAAGGCCGAGGGGCTGGACTACATGGGCGGCATCCACGCCTCCGAGCACGCGGCCATCGCCCTGTTTCCTCTTTTCGCAATGTGTGACCGAGACGACGTGGGCGGCATCAGTTACCCCATGCACCCGCAGGCACAGAAGGGCGCGGTTTTTATCTATGACGGCTACCCCGGCGGGGTGGGGCTGGCCGAGCGGGCTTTTGAGGTCATAGAGGAATTGCTGGGAAAGACCGTGGATTTAATCGCCTCCTGCGAGTGCGAAACCGGTTGCCCTTCCTGCATACACAGCCCAAGATGCGGCTCCGGAAACGTGCCACTGGACAAGGACGCGGCGCTGCTTACATTGAAAATGCTGCTCGAGCCGGATGCAATCTCCCAACCGCCTTCCCCGGATGAAGCAAGGCGGGAAGTTAAGCTGGAAACCTCATCCGGGCGCACTTCGCCGGATTCGTACCGGGTGGTGGTGTTCGACCTGGAGACCCAGCGCAGCGCCGAGGAAGTCGGGGGGTGGCACAACGCTCACCTGATGAGGGTCAGTTGCGGCGTCACGTGGGATTCGCTCGATGAGAAGTTCGACGTTTACCGGGAGAACGAAATAGAAAAGCTGGTGGAAAAGCTCAAAAGCGCCGACCTGGTGGTGGGGTTCAATCAAATCCGCTTCGATTACAAGGTGCTCAGCGCCTATACGCCGTTCGATTTTTCCACCCTGCCGTCACTGGACATACTTGCGGAGATAAAGCGCACGCTGGGGCACCGGCTGAGCCTCGACCAGCTTGCTGCGGCCACGCTGAATAAATCCAAGTCAGCCGACGGGTTGCAGGCGCTGGAATGGTGGAAGAGGGGAGAAGTGGAGAAGATAATCAGCTATTGCACCGAGGACGTGGAGATTACGCGGGATATTTTTCTGCACGGTGTGCGGGAGGGTTATTTGTGCTACGAGAAAAAGCCCCACGGCCTCGTAAAACTGCCCGTGGACTGGGACATCGGCGGGATAGTGGAAGAAACGAAAAGGAGGGGCTGTAACAGAGACCCGGCCTGAAGACATCGGTTGTTAATTATGTTTGTTGCTCTTCGTCAGGTGAATTTTCTTGTTGATTCGATGATTGCGAGAGTTCACTCGATTCCTCGATAAGTTGGTCGGAGAGCGACACTTTTTCTTTTGGTGCTTCAGGTGACGATGTTTTTTTCTTGTGTTTGCGTTGACGAGTCCCACGCCGGGATTTTGAGCTCTTTTTATAAAACTTAGCTATCTGTTTTTGCGCATTTTCAGCGTCTTCTCCCTCAACTAAATTGCGCCTTAGTACTTCAGTTTTCACAATATGCTCAATTTCTTTAATGTCAACTTTAAGCCCATCAGACAGTTTGCGAAGCTCTCGCCTGATTACTTTTTGGACGGGTTCGGCAAGCATCAGGTTCCCGATTATGAAGCGATTCACGATTTGAACTTTTTCGTAGAACTCTTCTCTTACGTTTTTATCCAAACCCTCCCTTGAAAGCAAGAACAAATATTCTTGATGCTGTTCGTTTTTGGGATTCAACTTAAGAAAATCAAAGGAGCAGACAAGGTCGTGGTTAATTGGTTTTTCAAACCGTAGACGATAGACTTTCCAGTCGACACCGTTTGTTAATATAACCCATTGTATTCCATAATTTGCGGCATAGTCAACAGCTTGACGAATATGTTGTTCTTTCAGGTCTGTTCCGATAGCCTTTGCTTCAATAATGAATTGAACTTTATCGTCCACTTTTACGGCTATGTCGCAGTATCTGCCGCGAATCGCGTACTCACTGGTGAGCTCGGTATATTTATCATATCCAAAGACAGCTTCAAGGATGTCGGTCAAAATTTCTATAGTGTCGGATTCATTGATGTCGCGGTCCTTTGCCAGTTTGACGACTTTTTGAAACTTAGGAACAGATTTCACAAAACGGTCAGCCACCTTTTTGGGAATGTATGCCATTCGGACTCTCCTTTCTGTTTACTGTTTATTGAACTTTTTTTATTATACAACGATACAGGTGCAGTATCCTTGGCTGAATCATTAATTCATGTCCACCAAATTTACACATTATATTTTACTGTGTATCATTTGTCAATAGCTTTTAACTTAAAAAAAAACAATAAGAACCGCCCCACTGAGCCATGGAAACTGAAAAATACAACAAAATTAATGAGTTTCGCCCTTAAATATTTTTGCGTCCAGGCTGTATTTTCCCGGTCCCATAACTATCATGCTCAAAAGAACCAGCGCATTGGTGATGGCGTGACTGGCTACGGTGAAACCGTCGCCGCTACCCACGTGCATGGTGATGGCCACAATCATCGTTACCGTGACCATCGCGGCGGCCGGTCGGAACAGCAACCCCAGCGCGATGAACATACCCCCGAAGAATTCGGAGCATGCGGCCATAAGTCCCCACAGCACTGGCCAGAAGTCGATGCCCAGATAGGAGACGGCCATGCCCACTTTCTCCCACTTTTCCGGCCCTCCGATAAGTTTCGGAAAGCCGTGGGCCATGTACATTCCCCCCATGGCCAGCCTGAGCAGAAGATACCCTTGTTCCCTGAAAGGTTTGGCCAGAACGGCCTTTAAAGTCCCCCACATCTCGGTTTTCCCCCTTTCACGGCAAGCTTGCGAATCTTCAGATGCAAATATAACCACGAAAGGCTCGGAAAAAAACCGAAAAAACTCAATTACTTCTTGTCTTTTTCGTGCACCTTCCACATGTCGTCGTTGTCGAATATTTTCTCCTGCTCGGCCCCGGCGTTGGTGGCATCCTTTTCGCTGTCGCGGTATTTGTCCGGCTCGGCGAGGACTTCCTTGTAGAACTCGTGCTGCACCAGGGCGTCCATTATCTGGTTGGTGCCGGTCCATATCTGGGTAAGCCTGGCGTCCCTGACCGCTCTTTCGATGGGGTAAACGTCGGTGTAGCCGATGCCGCCCATCACCTGCATGGCCAGGTTGGCCACTTCCCAGTTGGAATCGGTGACGAATTTCTTGGTCTCGCTGACCAGTCTTCGGATTCGAGGGTCTTCGAGGTCCGCCGCCCGCGCGGTCTGATAAACCATGGCCGCGCAGGCGTCCATCAGCGTGGCGCCCTGGGCTATCATGGAGCTTACGGCCTGGAACTTGCGGATTTTCCTGCCGAAAGCCATCCGCCTGTCCGAGTATTTTGCGGCGACGTCCAGAACCGAGCGCATCCCGCCGACGCAAGGGGCGGCGCTGGTAAGCCGCTCGGGTACCATCATGCGGTTGAACACGAGTGCGCCCCCGTTGTATGGGCCTACCAGATTTTCCTTGGGCACCTCGACGTTCCTGAACACCAGCCTGCCGGTGCCGCCGCCACGGCTGCCCATCAGGCCGTACAGGTACTCGACTTCCACGCCGGGAGAGCGGTCGATAAGCAGGGTGCTGATTCGCTCGTAGGGACTGGAGTTTTCGTCGAAATTGGTTCTCACGTAGACGAGAAAGAAATCGGCCCCTTCCGCCCCTACCACGAATCGCTTCTGACCGTTGACCAGGAAGTAGTCGCCCTTGTCCTCGGCCTTGCTGGTGGCGCCGAAGAAATCGCTGCCGCCGCGCGGTTCGGTCAACGCTTCCGCCGATACCAGCTTTCCTTCCAGCATTCCTTTCAGGTACTTTTGCTTCTGCTCTTCCGAGCCGAAGTGATGCAGGGCCTCGCCGACTATACTCGGCATGACGAAAGCGCAGCCGCAGCTCGTGCCCAGGCAGCCTATTTCGGCCATGGCAGCCGCGTCGGCCACCCAGTTGAGGCCCCGGCCGCCGTATTCCTTCGGGAAGCGGAGACCCATGAGCTTGTGCTCGGCGTATTTCTCGTAAAGCTCGCGCGGGAACTTTATCTCGTCGCGGTCCATGGCTTTGAGGTATTCGGGGTCCACCTCGTTCTTGACGAACTCGCGAACCTCTTCGGCGACCGCTTTCGCGTCCTCATCCAACATAAAGTCCGGTAAAGACATTTTATTTTCCTCCTTTTCCACCACGGGGTGCTATATAGTGAAAAGTAATTCACCGGTTAAAGTAACACCGGGCATCCCGAGCATCAACATGCGACCAATTCATGTGTTGTGGGGGAGTGAATCTTGGATTCGCCCCGTTTGTGGCCTTCCATTGTTGTTTTATGGTAGGTGCGGCCCTTGGCTGTAGCCCTGTGGGCGAGGCACTCATACCGCGCGTTCCACCGAATGCTTTGAGATTTTTGAATTAATCGGTATCCTTTAATAGCAAATACTCGTTGCGGGGGTTGAAATGCTGAACGATATAGAAGGGCCCGTGACTCCGGGGGTGGCCGTTAATACTCTCCGGAGAATGATGACCGGCAAAGTCAAGCTGTGGGAAAACTGCCGCTGGGTGCTGGCGGACGTGCCGCTGAACAAAAAAGAAACCAACAGAATGCTGCCGCTCTTGATGCGAGTCTCCGACCCGCCCACCGCCACCTTCTTCATAGTGGATTATACAAAGCCCGCCTTCACCGTGCCGTACCGGGAAGCGGCGATGCTCATTCACGTAAAAACACCCTTCGGCCAAGGATTGCATTGCTGCTGGATGGCGGTTGACGACGACACTGCCCTTATCTACGGCAGGGAGCTTTTGGGTTATCCCAAGAAGGGAGCCGAGTTCGAGTTCAATGAAACCGATGAAGGAATAAAGGCAAGCGTCACCCGCCGGGGTGTCAAGGTGCTGGAAATCGAGGCGATGCGCGGGGAAAAGGAAGAAAAGACGGCGCCGGTGCTCGGCTACAAAACCTTCAACTGCGGCGGCCCCTGGCAGGCGCCGGCACTTAACCCGATATGGCTTTTCAAACCCAACGAAGTTATACACGAAGCCTGCAAGGCCGACTCCACGGTAGCTCTCGACGATTCCGAGCTGGACCCGGTGGCGCGGATGGTTTCGGGGCCATTGAGGAGGTCCCGCATCGCCGTGACGGATATTCTGGGCTCGCATTACATGCTGCCCGTCGGGATAGCGGGGTTAAAGTGGTTTTCCAACACCTTCAACATGAGGTTCCGGTAAGGTTCCGCGCGATTATTCCCTTAGGTCGAAGTCCCTTCTTTATTTTGATTCCACCCACAAGTCCGTTGGAGTGGCGCGAAGGCTACCATTTATCTCCTTCAGACCGAGAGCGCGCTTGAGACCGAAGCCGCTTTCGGGATTGTCCGCATGGCTTTCCATGGCAATAAGCAAGGGTAATTTAGCCCTTGTAACGTGAATTCGCTACCCAAGCATTTTTAAACGCATATTTAATTGTCCATAAACTTTTTTTCGCAAAAAATTACGATTTTTATTGCCATAAAATAAATTTTAAGTTATACTTAAAACTGGAGGGTGAGAATGAGTGAAGAACTCAGACAGGAAATACTGGAATTGGGAATCGGCGGAAAAATCAAGGAAATGCGCAAAAAGCGGGGAATGACCCTGGCTCGTTTGAGCAATTTATGCGAATTAAGCGTCAGTTTCCTGTCCCAGATCGAAAACGACAACGTCGTCCCGCCTCTTACCACCCTTCTTGCCATCGCCCGGGGCATGGAGGTGAGCCTCGAAGAGTTTTTTAAGACCGAACAAGCCCGGGAGAGGATAAGCGTGGTTAAAAAGGACGAGCAGGTTACGGTAAAGCGCCGTCTTCCTCACCAGGTCGGTTATCATTACCGCGCACTGGCTCACCGTAAGGCCAACAAGAAAATGGAGCCTTTCCTGGTTACCTTCGAGCCTCGAAAGAAAGAAGAGATGAAATACTTCGAGCACCCCGGGGAGGAGTTCATTTACGTGATAGACGGGGTGATAGAGTTTTGCTCCGAAGAACAGGCGTACGTGCTGGAGGCAGGAGACAGCCTGTATTTTGATTCCGAGTTTCCTCATGCCGCAAGGGGCCTGGACCCCGGCGAAAGCCGGGCTTTGATTATCGTGACCGGCTGAACGGAGCAGGGGCGTTTTCTATTGAGGTGTGGTGAAAATTGAACAAGGGGCGGAGAGGAGGTGAGAAAAGTGATAGAGGTGAGGTTTCACGCACGCAAAGGACGCGGGGCGTTCGATGCGGCGAGGATTCTGGCTGCGGCATTTCGGTACGCGGGCAAAGACGCCTCCTGGCTGATTCCCCTGGGTTGGGAGGATGCGGTGAATTTCGAGGCCGCCCTTGCCCGGGCCGATGAAACCTCAGCCAAGCCTCGGGATGCGATGTTGGCGGTGTTCTACCCCCCTTTGCTGGAAATACCGGACATCTGGATGAGGTTCGAGGAGCCTGACCTAGTGCTGGTGAACACCCGCAACGAGCTGGCCGCCGTGGATTTGTGCGGAGGCTTGCGCACCGCCGTGGTGGATGCTTACGGAATCGCAAGGGATTGCGGTCCCTGCTTCGGCATAACCGGCGTGATAGCCCCGATGCTGGGAGCGTTAGCCGGCGCAAGTAACGTAATTCTCGGAGTGCACATGATAGAGGCGCTCAAGCAGACGGCGAGAGCGCTGAAACTTACCCAAAAGGACCTGGACCGTTTATTGAAAGGCCTGGAAGCAGGATACGAAAGGGTAAAAATCAAGGGGGGAAGCCGCGATTGGAAACGCCCGGAAAGGGTTGTTGAGGCGGAAGAACGCCCGGAAAAATCCCTGCAGTAACCGCCTTTGTCGAAGGATGATTATGCAAAGGCTGCGAAAAGTTTCGGGCAGGTTTTGCAGAATTCGGGCGGCTTATCCGAGCTCAATGATTTTTTGAACGCCCGGTATTCCTCATTCCTGAGGATGGAGGAAATTTCCTCCCGGTTGACGTTTCCGAAGCTGATGTTTTTGAACGGTATCTTTTCTCCATCGATGATAATTTCCGCATCCTCGACCGGAAGGTTGGTAAAAACGCAAGGGGTTACATCGCCCTTCACGGAAACCACGACGGCCTTTCTGGCGTTTTCCGTGCAATTATCCAACCTCGGCCCGGCTCCCCCCGCCTGGTAATGGACGTCAATGCCGAGGCGGCGGCCCCGGGCTACGGCCCCATCCAGGCGGTTTACGATTTTTCTTTTTTCTTCGGTACTTGCCCATGCAAACGATTCACCTTCCAACTCCTGTGATGAAACCAGGTCGAGGGTGCTTATGACCACCTGATTGACCGGTTTGTCCGCAAAAAGCGTCGGCAACCTTTCCAGGTCTTTGGAGCGGCTTTTGAGAAGCAGGTAAGCTATATTAATCAATGGCCTGTCGCTGCCCAGTCTTCGCTTTTCTTCGTGTAACCGTTCTATGGTATCGAATACCTGAGCTATGCCGGTGCTGTGGCGTATTCGGTCGTTTTCATCGTCCACTCCGGCCAGAGAAAACGCCAGTATATCCAGTTTGGCCTCCACAATTTTTCTTATCTTTTCGTCATCGAGCAAAGTGCCGTTGGTGGTGGTTCCGATTGTGCATCCCGCACTTTTTGCGACCGACAGCATGTTGAAGAAGTCCGTGTGAAGGAAAGGTTCGCCCCATCCCTGCAAAAAGACCAGACCTGTATTTTTGAAAGCCGGGGCGATGTTGTCGAAAGTCCGCCGTTCCATATCCAGTTGGGGCCATGAGGATTTATACACGGTGTTCGGGCAGTAAATGCACGAGGCATTGCAGCGGGTGGTGATTTCCACCTGTATCCAGTCCAGGGGCGGAGGGCGCTTTCGCCGGAGGCGCTCGAACATCACCCCTGTTCACTCGATTGTGGCCGGTCGGCACAAGCCTTGTTGAGAGCCGACTGCACCAGGGCGAAACCCACCGGCATTACCAGCAGCGTCCAGATAAACACAGCCACCGGCGAACGTAGCCTGGGCTTGTCTTGCTCGGCCCGGCGCCGGTTGATGGTCTCGATGAGCGTGGTGCTCATTATGGGCGCCATCATGGGCACGAATGCTATGCCCACCGAGGCTCTCGGGGAGAGCAGCTCACGGTCGTGGCCCAGCGATAACACTTCCCCGTGGATTCTGTAAAGCCAGTAGAGAACATAGAGGGGGATAAAGGCTATAAGGAAAAAGCTTCCTACCGGATTGCGCCGTTTGGGAGTAAGCTCGTAAAGCCTGTCGGGAGGTTTTTCAGTAAAAACAGCCCTTTTTACCGGAATAAGAAACCCGATACCAACCGCAAGAATTATGAAAATGGTGAGATATTCACCGAATGCTCCGACATTCAAATTGATACCGCTCGTAACCTGGTGAAATGCCCCACTCGACAACCTCTCAACAGCGATTAAGACACCAAAGACAATCACAAAGGCCCCGGCGACCCTGTTAGCCTGCGCCAGCAAAGCGGGGACCGTTATAATTATTGCTATAATTATTGCCCTTATCGGGATATTGAACAGAATAATACCGAGAGGCAGCATCGCCCCCAGCGGCTCGAAAAACTCGACAAGTGCCACAACGCCCAGACCAAGGGCCTCCAGGATTCCGGCGATTATAAGCCCTCTCACGGGATTGGTTCTGATTGCCGCCCAGGCCAGATAGATGCCCATGGCCACCCCGAATATTCGCAGATACATAAAGAAGTGAAAGCCTAAAAAGCCGATGCTCGATTTTTCCCTGAATACCAAAGAATGAATCGAGTTGTTAAGCGTCATTCCTACAAACAGCGCCAGCACATAAAAAACCAGCAGTCCCCAGAACCTGTATGTGCTCATCATATCCGCCCAGCTCCATACCTGATTTCCTTCAATTGACTCCTGAGACTCCATTTTACACCTCCATACCGGAAATTCATCAAAGCTGAGCGGGCCCGGTTGCTTTTATTTCCCTTTAATTTTGGTTCATCCCAATAATGCGCACCTGATAGACGAAAGTTTTATCCCGAAGGGATTGTATAATTTTAGCCCGGGGCGACGCCCCGGGTAATTTCGGCCACACCGGCCATTATACCCTGAAAGGGTTACATAGACTATGCGACCCCTTCGGGGTAGGGGGTGTGGGTGGTTCCCACCTCCCGGGGCGTTGCCCCGGGCTATTTTATTCAGCCCTTTCAGGGCTGTTTCCTTATTTTTCCGTCTTGATTGCGCCATCCTTCAAGCAGGGGACCCCTCATCACTCCCTCATGAACCGGGTACTCATTTTCCAGATGAGCTTTACTTTTTAATCCTTGACTGCTCCTCTAAATTTGAGGGTTTTTCTTATTGTATTTCTGAAGGCCAGGAAAACAATACCCCCTGTCGCCATTATTACCCCGCTCACCATGAAAGGCAGCTCGTAGCGCCCGCCCTCCATGAGAAACCCGCTGGCGTTGTGAGCCAGAAACATGGCGGCGGTGTTAATCATAAGTATGAAGCCGTAGTTGCCTCCCACTCTGCCCCGGTGAAACGTGGTACCCACCAGCACCAGCAAAATGACGTTGAAGAAACCGTCCCCGAAGGAATGCGCCAGCCTTATGAGCGCCATGGAGGAGAAATTGAAGGAATAGGCCGTTATATACTGGAATATCCCCGACCACAGAACAGTCACTCCGACCACCAGCACCGGCTTCTGCCCGCCGTCGTAATTCCTTCCCGCCACCAGTGCCCAGAAAGTGAGCCACGTGGCGATGACGGTGAACATCATGCCCATCTGGCTGCGGGATAACCCGACCACGTGCTCCATCAGGAGGGCGTAACCCATTTGCTCGAAGCCCACGTGGGTGTGTATGAGAAACATGGTGAGGGTGACTATGATGGCCGCGGGTTGTTTCAAATCATGCAGGTAATCCTTCAATTGTATTTTAAACAACGGCGCTTCGGGAGCCGTCAATCCCACCAGCGTCATTACCGCCGACGCGACGGCGCCCTGCACGAAAACCGTCTCAGGCCCGAAATGCTCTATCAGGAATCCCGCCAGAAGAGGGCCGGTTCCCAGACCTATGGTTCCGCCGGCGAAAAACCAAGCCGTGCGTCGCCCGCGCCGTTCTTCGCTCACGTGCTTGAAAAAGAGTGCGTTTATGGAGACGTAATAGAGCGAAAACGCCGTCCCGCCGAATATCATCAGCGGCATCAAAAGGGCCTTAGAATGCACCGCGCTCATCAATGCGCTGAAAGCCACCACTCCGAAAGCGCCCCATATCAGGATACTCCTGGCCCCTATACGGTCGGAAAGCATGCCCAACGGGAATATCAGAATCAAAGTGGTCAAAGGGAAGGCCGACTCCAGCGCCCCCATAGCGGCTTCGCGCAGGCCGATTTCCTGGAAGTAAAGAGGCAGGTATATCAGGAAAGTCCAGTAGTTGAAGGTATAGAAGAAATGGAGGAGGGGGAAAATGTATCCCCGCTTTTCTTCAGCGTTGCCGTTATCGATTGGCTGCACAGCGGAATCCGTAACTGTTGTCGTGATTTTCCGGGAAATCTGAATAGCGGTAGGTGGTCCTCACAGCGCTCCACACGTAATCGTAAGAACCGCTCCGGAGCACTTTCTTTTCCCCCGATGATGGCCCGGATGGGTTTTCATCGGGAGCGTCTTTGTAATAGTCCGAATCGTACCAGTCGGCCACCCATTCCTGTGCGTTGCCGGCCATGTCCATTGCGCCGTAAGGGCTTTTACCGCGAGGATAGCTTCCTGCCGCCACCGGGTGCTCCTTCCGGCATTTCTTGTAATTGGCGTGGTCGCAGTCTACCACGTCGCCCCACGGGTAAGGGTTGCCGGTGTTGCCCCGGGCGGCCTTTTCCCATTCGGCTTCGGTGGGTAGTCGCTTGTGCTTCCATTTGCAATAGTTCCTGGCGTCGTGCCAGTTGACACCGACCACGGGCCAGTTATCCCGTGGCGCGGGAAAATCCCTTCCCGCCGATTTGCCCAATCTCGGGCGCCGGCACTTGCCGTCTTTGACGCAATCCATATAGTCGCCGAAAGTAACTTCTTTCTTATCGATGTAGTACCCCTCCAGTTTCACCACCCTCGCCGGGCGCTCGTCGGGATTGTATAACTCCGAGCCCATGAGAAATTTTCCGCCGGGTACGTATACCATTCCCGGCGGGGGATTTACGGGAGCTCCGGGGCGGGCGACAATCGTTATTCCCAGACATAGTAAGATAATCAACGAAATTCTGAACTTAACCGTCATTTTTTAATCTTGCTTAACTTAAGAAAATTATTTCAGGTCTTACTTTTTTCCCGCTCGTGTATTTTTTTGTAGGCTTCCCCCAGTATTTCCCATACCTTCAAAGGCTGTTTGGCCATTATATCAATGACGTGGCAGCCCTTGTATCCCCATGCGAGTATGTTTTTTATTCCGGTTTCATAAATGGTTTCCACCGCCGTGCCGACTTCATCTTCCCTGCCTTCGGGTATTATAAAAGCCAACACCCACGCTTGCGCCTCTTTATCATATTTCTCCGCGATTTCCTTCACTCTTGAGGAAAGGCCGCCGACAAATTCCTCCACCTCCCTGCCGAAAAGTATCCAGTACGGGTCGGCGCCGAAAATGTCGAGGGAGGGAATAAAAGCGATATTTTCCCACTCGGCGGTTCCGGCGGCCCTTCCCAACTCGCCCTCCTCGTCGGGAAGCACGCAGACGCAGTTTTTCATTTCGAGTTTTTTTGCTTCATCACACATGGTTTGCAGGAACTCCAGCAGCGAGCGGCGGCGAAAAGCCGTCACGTCCTCGTTAAGCTCAATGGGCATATCAAAACCGTATCTTTCCTTGAACAGACGCCGGCACTCGTTACACATGCATGCCCACGTGCCCCAGGTGGAGCGGTTGAGAATGTTAAAGTAAAAATGCGGCTCGTCCCAGAAACATATTTGCGCGCCAAGCTCGGCCGCCCTGTGTATCCACCTTTCCATAAGGTTGCGGAAAGCGCCCCGGTTGGGGCACGCAGCGGGAAGGCTCCTGCCGGTTATGTCGATTTGCCGCGACTGGAGCGACTGCGCCACGAAGTTGGAAAAAGTCTCGCCGCCGAACATGCCTCCCACTCCCCACGGGTCCAGGTAAACTTCCATGTCCCTGTCCCTGCTCATCCGCACAATCTTTTCCATCGCGCGGTTGTAGAACGCCATGTCCAGCTCCGAGTAGCAGTGGACGACACAATTACAGCCGTGCTCCAGCATATCGTCCAGGTCGCGGGCCGCGTGTTCCGGGTCCCTCGTGTGAAAGTAGGATACGCCTGTCTTCATGAATCGCTCCTTTTTTGGAGTCTATTCTAAAGCATCAAATAGAATAAAGCCAATTGTTCAGAAAAGGAGGGGAAAAAATCAATAATATTTCATCGACGGTTAATCCCATACAAAAATAATTTTTTTCTTATCCCCCTTTTACAAATTTTAAAAATGTATTATAATACTCTGCTAAAAGGAGAAAAGTTTATGCCTAAGAGGGCACACAGTTGTCATAAACCCGCGGGTTTGACGATGTTCTTTTACGCATGACCTTTAATATTTATTTCCTTAAAAATGACTTATAAATTAGTGTATTGAAACAAATTTGACAACGAATGATGATGTTTTTGTTAGCAGCTAATATAGTTAAGAATACTTGGCGTATGCCATAACACAAGAAAGGAGAAAATCGATGGCTGCCAGAAAATCTCAAAAAGCCGGCGTTCTAGAAAACCTGATCCAGAAGGAAGTCGCAAGGGCTGTAAAGGATACGATAAAGGACCAGAATTTGGCGACCTCCAAGGAGGTTAAATCGCTGACCGGCGAACTCAAACAAGTGAGAAAACAACTGGGCCGGGTTTCGGCCGGAAAAACGAAAACCAAAACTGACGGAAGGAAACGCGCCGGCAGAAAACCCACTTACACCACCTGCACCGTTCGTGGCTGCAATAAGCCCCACTACGCCAAGGGGCTTTGCGCCAGCCACTACCAGAAAGAAAGGCGCGAAGCCACTGCCGGAACCGGTGCCAAGGGCAAGAAAAAGAAAGCCGGCAGAAAGCCCGGTCGGAAAAAAACCGCCAAAAAATAACCTGAAGAATATTTCCCATAGGTTATTTAAAAAACACCTCTCCTGTCTTTTGGAGCGAGAAAAGAGAGAGGTGTTTTTTTATTATTCCATACCCCAAGATTCCCCGTTAAGGGTAGCACATCTTGACCGCAGGGTGGCTTATGGCGGGCAAAAGAACCTGAGACCTGCTATCACCTTCCCGGCGCCGAGCGTATTTTTATGTAACCACCGGGAGAGGTCAAGGTGTGAAAAATGCCCTTTTCCTTATCCGGGAATCTTGGTATTCCATACCCAGACTTGCGATATGAAAATTTTTAAGCTTAATTCTCACCTCGTCAATATGGAAAACAACCGGATGGAAAAATATACAAAACGGGAGGGAACATGGTCCGAAAGTTAATAATTGTTTCAATCGCCTTGGTTGTGGCGGTATTAATAGTTTTCGGCTGCTCGCACGCTTTAATGGAACACTCGGAAGAGCAGCCGAAGGTATACGTTATGATGGGTTTCCACACAAGCTTCTACCACTCATGGAGGGGCGACACAAACGACGAAGCCGGCTTCGGCACGGATATACGGGTAGTGCGCGGAATACTCGATATCCTCGAAAACGCCGAAAAAAAAGGCCTGGACGCTCGCGGTTACTGGGACATTACATGCTATTTCACCCTCGAAAACATCATCCACGATTATGCCCCCGATATTATTGAAGGAATAAGGGCCCGGGTGAAGGAGGGAAGGGACGAAGTTATCCCCGGCCCTTACAACAACGGCCTGATAAGCGCTCACACGCCGGACGAAATGTACCCAGCCGTGGCGTGGACTCTGGAAAATCCATGGGGAAGCGGGCTCCGGCAGGTCTTCGGGAAGGCTACTCCGGTCTTGCGCCCTCAGGAATATATGACCACAACCGGCATGTTCCCCGTCCTGAAACGGGCGGGTGTAGAGGCCGTCATTCTTCCATATTCCCCGTCGCCTTTCACGAGCATTGTCAACTTTGTAAAACCACTGCCCACCGAGATGCGCTACGGGCCGTTTTGGATTAAGCACCCCACCGGCGAGAGGATGCTTATGATTCCTTCCTACAGCCAGGCGGATGCGCTGGACTACGGCTCCTTTGAGATGTGGTTGAGAAAGTTGCGCAAAAAACAGCTATCTGGTGAAGTCAACTCCGACCTGCTGCTTCATTACAACATGGACGCCGACGCGGAAATGTGGCTGCCCATGGACTTACCCTACGGACTGGGCGGCCTGCCCAATACCGGTGGCCTGCCCGAGATTATAGAAGCCGTGAACAAGTATCCCTGGGCCGAATTCACCACCCCCGGGGAATATCTTAAAAGCCACTCGCCCAGAGGGGAGGTGCTTGTAAGAAGGGATACCGCCGACGGCTCCTTCGACGGTTATTACTCGTGGGCCGAAAAGTACCAGGCGCACCGGGTATGGACGAAAATCGAGCAAAGCCGGATGTATTCCTATCGGGCAAACGCCCTGCTCAAAAAATCCGACTCTCCCAAAATACCCGAACTCAAAAAGCAGCTCTGGGCAAAACGCGATTCGAGTTTCTGGTACCGGCTGTTGTCCATGTCCACCACTCACTTCGGTATGAGCACACCCATCCTGAACGAGCAGCGGCAGGCCAAAGCCGATAAAATCTCCTCCAACGCGAAAAATCTGGCGGTAGACGCTTACAACAAGGCGGCGGAATCAATGAAAGGGAAGGAAAGCGGGAATGACGGGGCTGATTACGTGATAACCGTCTTCAACTACGCCCGCTCGCGTGACGGAAAAGCTGAAGCCGTAAGGACGGCGGTGCGGGCGCCGGTGGTTATGGAAAAGCCGGGATTGCCGGCGGTTACCGATGTCGAAGGAAAAGAGCCGGACGCTTCTCTGATAAATATACGGCGCCTGGGCGACGGAACGTCGGCGGGGGAAGTGACTTTCACCGCCGAATTGGCCCCCGGTGAAAGGAAAACTTATCGGATAAACCTCGATACTTCCCGAAAACCCGCCACTTCTTCCGGTAAAGAATTGAAAAACGATGCCGTAAGTCTGGTCCTTTCCGAAAAGAATGGAATCGAAAGGTTCGAATACGAAGGGAAAATAATCGGCTCGGCGGGGTATCTCGACCCGTTCATCACCTACAGAACCCGGAACAAGCCGAAAACGTACAGGGCCGCCGAATGGAGGTTTGTGCCACTCGAATCGGAACACCATGACGGTCTCGACAGGTCGAAATTGAAAGCCCGTGTGCCCTTCGATACCCCGGAAGGCCGCTACGAGGCCGAGTTTATTTATTCCTTCAATCTTTATGACGAGCTACCGTATGCTATAGTCGACGTTGAAGCGAGGTATCCGTACACGCCTCCCAAGGACCTGATTCAGACACTGCAGCAAAAGTTACGGCGCCTGCTCGACTTGCGATGGGTGGAAGTGGGGCCGTTCCAGATTCATCCCCGGATTCACGCCCCCACCGCGGACCCGCTGACCATCTGGAAGCACAACTACCTCGATGTCACCGGCTATTACAAACTGGACTATGCCGACATAAATCCGAAGAACAGGGAGCCGGACAGTTTCAACCACCAGGTAACCAACGGCTGGGTGGCGGTGGAAAACGGCTCGAAGGGCCTTCTGGTGGCCCAGGACGCATCGGTCAACGCCTTGTTTGCGTTTACGCCCATGAGGTTGAGAACTGAGGGCAAAAAGCAAATGCAGCACCTCTCCATAAACCCCTTCGGCACTTACTTCGGCGACCAGCTCGATTACTCCCACACCGGCTCCAACCAGACCGGCGCTATGATGACCGAAGCGGTGGGCGCACACCTCGAGCCGTCCGGACCGAGCTGGAACGGAGAAACCGAGCGGTTTCGGCTTATGCTTGCGCCGTACGGCGGCGGAAAACCGCCGGAGAAGGTAACCGACGACGCCATGGCTTTCTTTTATCCGTGTGGGGTGTTGTACGAGAGTAATCCGGTATCCGGCAATATATCCACCGCCGAAGGGATGCAATCTTACATAGATGAAAAATTGCGGCAAAAGCTCATGGCCGACACATCCCCGTTGCCGGCGCCCAAGGGAGTATTGGCCAACCCCACCGACGGCGGCATCATGATGGTCTGGGATGCGCCCGGGGACGGAAGAGTTACCGGCTACGACGTAAGATACAAGGCGAAAGGGGAGGGCAAGCCCGCCGAGTTCAAAACGATGCACACCGATGACGACCGCCTTCAAATCGAGGGGCTGGAAAACGGTAAATTCTATGTGTTTTCAGTACGCTCGGTTTCGCAAGGCCGGAAGGGCGACTGGTCGGAGCTCGTTGAAGGCGTTCCCGGGAAGGTGGAAGACATCGATTACACAAGCGCCGCGCGGGACATACCGTTGAAACTGTTCCTCAAGCTGGCATGGGGCATCAACAAGCACCTGATATACGTCCACTGATAAAAAGGTTTCCCGGCGCCACGGCGGGTATGGTAGCCCCGACACTCTTGTCGGGCCTGCGAAACAGCTTTGTGGAAAGCGCGACAAGAGTGTCGCGCCTACCAGTGGGTGGCCCGCTCGCTTACAACGGGATATTGCCGTGTTTTTTGGGCGGGTTTGAATCCCGTTTGTTGCGCAGCATTTTGAGGGCCGTAATTATCCGCGGCCGGGTGTTTTCGGGCTTGATGACCTCGTCGATGTAGCCCAGCTCCGCCGCCTTGTAAGGGTTGGCGAACGTTTCCCGGTAGTGTTTTACCAGCCTTTCCTTGGCCTCTTCCTTGTCATCGGCGTTTTTGATTTCGTTGCGGAAAACTATGTTGACCGCGCCTTCCGGGCCCATGACGGCGATTTCGGCGTTCGGGTATGCATAATTTATGTCACCGCGTATGTGCTTGGAACTCATAACGTCGTAGGCCCCGCCGTAAGCCTTTCGGGTGATGACCGTCACCTTGGGCACGGTGCATTCGGCGAAGGCGTAAAGCAGCTTGGCGCCGTTCAGGATAATGGCGCGATATTCCTGCTGTGAACCCGGCAGAAATCCGGGCACGTCCACAAAGGTAATGAGAGGGATGTTGAAGGAGTCGCAGAACCTCACGAACCGCGCGCCCTTCTTGGAAGCGTCAACGTCCAGGCATCCGGCCAGGTGATTGGGCTGGTTGGCCACGATACCCACGCTCCGGCCGCCCATGCGTGCGAAACCCACCACTATGTTCTGAGCGTAATTCTGGTGCACCTCCAGGAACTTACCGTCGTCCACCACCTTGTAAATTATGTCCCTTATCTCGTAAGGCTGGTTGGGATTTTCCGGAACTATGTTATCGAGCGATTCGTCTATACGGTCGGTCGGGTCGCCGGTGGGCACGAAGGGGGGGTCTTCCATGTTGTTTTGCGGCATGTAGGAGAGCATCTCCCGAATCAGTGCCAGGCACGACTTGTCGTCGGGCACCGTAAACGCCGCCACGCCGGAGCGGGAAGCGTGGCTCATGGCGCCGCCCAGGTCTTCCTTGGTAACTTCCTCCCGGGTGACGGTCTTGATGACATCCGGGCCGGTGATGAACATGTAGCTGGTCTTCTCCACCATGATGATGAAGTCGGTTATGGCCGGTGAGTATACGGCGCCTCCGGCGCAGGGGCCCATGATGGCGCTTATCTGTGGCACCACGCCGCTGAACAGCACGTTTCGCAAAAAGATGTCGGCGTACCCGGCCAGGCTGACCACCCCCTCCTGGATGCGGGCGCCGCCGGAGTCGTTCAGCCCGATTACCGGCGCTCCGTTCTTGGCCGCCAGGTCCATTACCTTGACCACCTTCCGGGCGAAGGTGCCGCTCAGGGAGCCGCCGAAAACCGTGAAGTCCTGGCTGAACACGAAAACCGTCCGGCCGTTCACTTCGCCGTAGCCGGTGACGACTCCGTCGGTGAGGAATTTCTTCTCGTCCATGCCGAAATCGGTACAGTCGTGCACGGCGAACTTGTCCAGCTCCACGAAGGTTCCCGTGTCGAGAAATTCGAGGATTCTTTCGCGGGCGGTCATTTTGCCGGCATCGTGCTGTTTTTTTATACGCTCCTCGCCGCCGGCCTGCTCGGCTTCTTCGTCCAACCTCTGGAGTCTTTCAAACGCTTCCTTATTGCTGGTCATCTTTAATCCACTCCTGCTTGCAAGTTTGCCCTTTCGGTTACCGAAAAGGTGATAATAATCAAAAATCCATCAAATGAAAATAAGAGGCGGGAGCTTATTTATGCAACTCGGTGAAGTCTTTTCCTTCTTTGCGGAGCAACCAGATTGCTATTTGCGCCCTCAGATTGGGGAGAAAGTTAATCTCGCTCTTTCCAGAGCCCAGAAAAATTTCTCTTTCGACGGTTATTTCCTCTTGTTCGCAAAATCTCTTGAAATCCTTGATGGTTACCGGGTGGATGTTGGGTGATTCGTGCCACTCGTAAGGCAGCGCCTCAGTCATCGGCATCCTGCCCCCTAAAGCTACCTGTAGCCTCACCCTCCAGTGAGCGAAGTTGGGGGTGCTGACTATCCCAACTTCCCCCACCCGCAACATTTCCCTCAATACGAATCGGGGGTTATGAGTCACCTGGATAGTCTGGGAAAGCAGAACCACGTCGAAGCTGGAATCTGGATAGTCCGTCAACGTCCTGTCTATGTCGGCCTCGAGAACGCATACTCCCTTCTCGATGGCGCTGCGAACCGACTCGTTGTCTATCTCCACGCCCGATACGGCGCAATTCTTTTCTTCCTTCAGCCTGAGCAACAACTCTCCGTCTGCGCAGCCCAGGTCGAGAACGCGGGAGTTCTCGGGAACAAGGGAGACCACCACGTTATAATCTACGCGGTCGACCCGGCCCTTGAGGCGGGAAGCGTCAATCACCCCAATACCTCCGCCGCCACGCCGTCGAGGAAGCCGTCCACAAGCTCCCGGAAGCCGGGTATGTCCAGGAGGAAGCTGTCGTGGCCGTGAGGGGAATCCATGTTGGTGTATGCGACCTCGACCCCGTTGGCCTGGAGGGCTTTCACGATAGCCTGAGATTCCGAGGGCGGGTACAGCCAGTCGGAAGTAAAGCTGATGACCAGAAAGCGGCTTTTAACGTTCCGGAAAGCCTTTACCAGCGAGCCGTCGAACTCGCCCAGAAGGTCGAAATAATCCATCGCCTTGGTAATGTAAAGATAGGTGTTGGCGTCGAACCTCTTTGTGAACTTGAGCCCCTGGTGGTGCAGGTAGCTTTCCACCTGGAACTCGGTACGGAAGCTGTACCCGTACTTTTCGGCGTCTTTCAGCCTTCGTCCGAACTTAGTCTGGAGCGCCTCTTCGCTCAGGTAGGTGATGTGGGCAATCATCCGGGCGATACCCAGTCCAACCTCTGGGCCTTCGCCGTCGGGGTAATTACCGCCTTGCCACTTGGGGTCGGTCATTATTGCCCGGCGGCCCACTTCGTTGAAGGCGATACCCTGGGCGCTCAGGCGCGGCGTAGTGGCTATGGAGATTGCGCACGCCGCCCGGTCGGGATAGTCCACCGCCCATTGCAGCACCTGCATGCCGCCGAGGGAGCCACCCACCACGCAAAGGGGCCTTTCGATGCCCAGGTAATCCAGAAGCCTCGCGTGGCCCCGAACCATGTCCCGGACGGTTATTATGGGGAAGTCCAGGTTGTACTTTTTGCCGGTGGCCGGGTTTGTCGAGGAGGGACCGGTGCTACCCTTGCATCCTCCGATTACGTTGGCGCAGACCACGCAATAGCGGTTGGTGTCAAATGGCCTGCCGGGGCCGACCATGAAGTCCCACCATCCGGGCTTGGGGTCGGAAGGGCTGTTAATCCCGGCAACGTGCGCATCGCCCGACAGCGCGTGGAATATCACCACCGCGTTGGTGCGCTCGGCGTTGAGGGCGCCGTAAGTTTCGTAAGCGATGGTAAACGGCTCCAGGAGCGCTCCGTTTTCCAGTTGCAGGCCGGGTTTGTCGAAATGAGCGTATTGGGTTTCCACCAGGCCGACGCCCGAGTAAGTCTTTGATTTTACCTCTCCCAATTACAAACCTCGCAGCGCGGAATCGAAGTCCTCGGTTATGTCGTCAATAGCCTCGATACCCACCGAAACCCGCACCAGGTCGGGCGGGACCCCAAGCTCCACCTTCAACTTATCCTCGAAAGATACATACTGTGAGCTTGCCGGGTGAATCACCAGGGTTTTGCAATCGCCCAGGTTGGCCAGGTGATATGCCAGCTTCAGCCGCCTGATGAACTCGAAACAGGCGTTTTCATCCTTCAGGCCGAATGTAACCAGTGAACCATAACCTTTCGACGCGAACTGCTTTTCGGCGATTTCCCTGTGGGGGCTGGATTCGAGACCCGGATAATTCACCCACTTTACGGCGGAATGGCCCTCCAGGAACCGGGCCAGCTTCATCGCGTTGTCCATGTGGCGTTCCATGCGGAGGCTCAAGGTATCCAGTCCTATCATTGTTAAATAGGAGTGGAAAGGCGAGGGCGTGGTTCCGAAGTTTATGTGAATTTCCCGCCATGCCTTCTCCCGGAAAGGAGCGTCGGGTTTTTTGAGTTTGTGCGGCTCGAAATCGGGGTATTTATCGAGCGGCCAGTCGAATTTTCCCGAATCCACCACTATTCCGCCCACTGCGCTTCCGTGCCCGTTGAAAAATTTTGTTGTGGAATGCACGGATATGTCCGCGCCCCATTCGAAGGGCCTGAACAGATAGGGCGTTGCCATGGTGTTGTCCACCATCAGGGGAGCGTTGAGCGAGTGCGCCATCCGGGCCAGCTTGCCGATGTCGGGAACATCCAGCTTGGGATTGCCCAGGCTTTCCACGTAGAAAATCTTGGTTTTTTCGTTTGCCGCCTTTTCCCACTGTGAGTAATCGGTTGTTTCTACAATGTGAGTGTTTATACCGAATCGGGGCAGAACTTTCGCAAACAGCACGTATGTGGACATGAACAGCGAGTTGCCGGATACGATTTCATCACCCGCGCCGGCTATTGCCAGCACCGCTGCGGTAATTGCGGCCATGCCGGAGGAGGTGGCGAAGGCCGCCGCTCCGCCTTCCAGGCCGTTTATCTTCCGTTCGAGCGCCGAAACGGTGGGGTTGGTCAGGCGCTGGTATATATGAGCGGGCTTTCTGCCGCTGAAAGCGTCGCTCAAATCCTCGGCCGTATCGAACCTGTGCGAGGCGGTCTGGTAAATGGGAGGATGAGTGCTGCCTTCCCAGTTTCCCGGTTCCAGCCCGAGGTGAACCACTTGGGTGTCGAAACGATACTTCTTTTCATCGGGCATAACGGTTTCCCCCTTAAGATGCTGAATTATATAGATATTCCGGGGTAAAACACCCGGTTTTTCACACCCTCACCGCTTCCGGGGGTTTTATGGAAACCTGATGGCTACCTTAAGATTAATAATCTCGGCTTATTCTTCCATATCATAAGTTTCCCCTGCGGTCAGGGTGCTATCCGTAACAGGGGGCTTAAAAAATCGGTGGAATTGCAGAATCGCCCCGGGTCGTATTTTATTTTAAAAGTATCAGCTTGCCGGATTTTTATTCAGATACTGAAATCCAGCACGGTTTTGCGGGATTTTTCCCTTTCTTTGTCCAACAATTCCTTCAGAGACCATTTATTAAGCAGGTAGTTGCAGTTGTTGCTCATGGATTCCCAAACATCTCTCATTATGCAGCTTGGACTTCTGTTGCACAGGTCAGGGTCTTCCACGCATCCCACCGGCGCCATGCCTCCTTCAAGCACGTTTATGATGTCAAGCAATGTGATTTTTTCCGGCGATTTGGCCAGTTGAAATCCTCCGTTTTTACCCTGGGTGCTTATCACCAGGCCGGCTTTGCGAAGCTCGGAAAGTATCTGCTCGAGGTATTTTTCACTCAAATCCTGCCTGCCGGCTATTTCTTTGACCATAACCGGCCCTTCGCCGTAACGGGTGGCCAAATCCAGCATGGCCCTGCTTCCATATCTGCCCTTAGTGGACAATTTCATTTTTTTTATTCCTCCCGAAATGTAAGTAATAAAATCTTCTTTTAGTAGTTTAGCCCCGGTTGTATGAGATGTCAAGCCAAAGCGCAGCCGATGAGAACATCCCGGGACTTCCTGTGAGACGGATAGCCCACCCATATCTGATGGGTGGTTTTACTGGGTATTTGACGGACAGGAATGTCCGTCCTCCGTTTATTTTGCCGGAGGCCGGGCATTCCTGCCCGGCGGGGTGGCAGAATGCACACCTCCATTGGAGTGCAACAAAATAAAACAAACCGGGGTGGCGTAATTGTGCTAAATTGCTAAAATCCTTGCCGGGTGACTGATAGTATACACTACTTAGTTATTCTTTGTAGCTAGAGAGAAAAATGGTACCAACAAACGGCACTCGGGCGCCGACTCTCAGGGAATTCATCCTCCGCTTCATCATAATGGTGGCGACGGGGGCTTTTATTTCCTCTTTATCGCTGCTTGCTTTTTACCGCCTTGTGGTTCAGGTAACGCCCGCCGACCAGAAGGTTCTATCGAACTACGGTGTACCCATCTCCGTTGTGGGCATATTAATCTACATTGCGCTCATAGTAGCCATTGCTTTGCCCCTGGTTCGATACATCATGTTGGTTCAACGGGGCGAGGCGATGGAGGATAATTACGTTATTCAAACCCAGGATAAGGCCATCAACCTGGGTTATAAAATAGCCGTAATCGCCAGCCTGTTTTATATCATAACCAACCCCCTGATTTTTACGATAGGCATTATCAACCTGGGTTGGGACATGGGCCGGATGATATGGTACGGGCTGGCCGGAGGATTGATTTGCGGGCTTTTCATGATACCGCTGGGTTTCAACTTCGGAAGCTGGATAGTGAGGCCCATAGTTGACCACACCACCCTGATGATTAAAGCCGAGCCGGCCCGTCAGGCGGGGAGGAAGATGGGGCTGGGGTTCAAGATGCTGGTGACTTTTATCCCCATCATCGTGGCGCTTTTGATTTACTCCTCCTTCATGGGCTACTCCCAGACCAAATCCATATACGACGATATGAAGAAGATGGAAGCCACTTACCTTTCGAGCGACGAGCTTTCGGAGTTGGTGGACGAGGTGGAACACCGTTCCGACCCCGGCATTCGCTCCAGTGAATACTATGAAAACCACCTGGGCAGCCTCAAGCGGTCATACATGATTTTTGTTCTAGTAGGGATAGGCATCACTTTGCTGTTTACGGTGCTGGCTTCCATCGAAACCACTCGTCCGCTTAAAACCCTGGAAAAACATTCCGAACGAATAAAGCAGGGAAATTATGAAGAATGGGTCAGGCTGGCGACCAACGACGAGTTAGGAGAAGTGGGCGCTTCGGTTAACCGGATGAAGGGAACCATCGTAAGCCAGATGGACAGGATGAAGGAGCTTATCGAAAAGCTCCGGGACGGAATTCGCGAAATGGACTCGGCAGTCAACACGGTGCTGAAAGTCAGTTCCGAGCAAAGCACGGGAGCATCCCAGCAGGCTTCGGCGGCCACGGAAGCATCGGCGGTAAGCGAGCAGTTCCTCACCACCGCCGACTCCATCGCCCGGAAAGCGAATTCGGTAAGCGAAAGCTCAGCATCGACCCTAAAGGCGTGTGAAAACGGGGAGCGGACTTTGCAGCAAATGCACCACAAATTCGAGCAAATGTCCTCTCAATCTCAGGCTATCGTGGAAACTACAGCCGGGTTAAGGGAGATGTTCCAGAGGACTTACGAAATCGTCAAGGTGATTGAAGACATAGCCGACCGCACCGAGCTCATTTCGCTTAATGCCCTGATAGAGGCCGTGGGAGCGGGAGCTTCGGGAAAGCGTTTCACCATAGTGGCCGAAGAAACCAGAAAGCTGGCACGTTACGCCAACGAAACCGTCAAGGATATAAGGGGCCTCGTGGAATCCATGCAGAATACCACCTTCCAGGCGGCCGAGAAGGCCGGTACCGGCGCCGAAATGACCGAAGAGGGCAGAGAGGCTGTGGAGGCGGTGGGGAAATCCCTCGGTTCCATCTCCGAGATGGCTTCCTCCACCTCGGCTCTGGTGACCGAGATAACGTATTCTACAAATCAGCAAAGCACGGTGTCGCAGCAGTTGTCGCAATCCATCTCCGAGGTCAAGGACGTGGCGGCACAGGTAGAGCAGGGCGCCAAGGAAATAGAAAACGCCGTGACCAACCTTAAAAGCTTCGCAAAATCGCTTCGGGAAACAGTGGAAGCGCCCGAATAAAAAACGGCATAAAGATTCTTGAGTGCTTATAACCGCTCGGATTTATTGAGAGATTTACATCCTTATTCCACCCCATTTCATGACGTAATACACCGCTATCCCCACCGCAAAAGCTATGCTCATGTTCGTGGTGGCGAGTGCAATACCGGCTATCAGAAACGCCACGAAGTAGTCGTTTTTCCCCTCCAGGTCCTTTATCAGCATTGCCAGCTCCAGACCTGCGAAGACGAGCAGCACTCCCAGGACGGCGTTGGGGATGGAGGTCAGCAGCGAAAGCCCTATCTCCCCGAGAAGTAAGGCGATTATCACGAAAACGGCCCCTATCATTATATTGGAGCCGCCGGTTCTGGCCCCGAACCTGTAATGCGCCGCCAGACCTCCCGCTCCGTGGCACATGGGCATTCCGGCGAACGGCCCCACGGCCAGGTTGGCGATGCCCATGCTTATGCCGAAGCTGCGGTTGGAGACCCTTCGGGTGGATTCTCCTTCGCCAAACAGGGTTTTCGCGGCATCGGTGGTACCGATGACGGCGTTGCCGAGGGTAAGGGGTATTTGCGGTATGACCAGCAACACCAGGGCATCCATGTAATCGCCTAAAACAGGCACGTGAAGCCTGATGTCGGTCGGGCCGGCGCTCCATGCTGCCCCTTCCATGGAGCCGAGTGCGAGGCCGAGTATGACGCCTCCGGTTACGACAACCAGCGCCGCCGGAAAGCGCTTGCTGGATAAGAGAAACAGCACCACCGCGACACCGATAACTCCCACTATCAGGTTCAGCGGAACAGACCCCAGTGACAGGACTTCTCCGGATTTGTGTATAAACAGGTCGGATTTTAACATCAGGGAAAAGCCCTTTGTAAACAAGATGAATCCCAGTCCGAGCTGTATGCCCCTGACTATGGGCTTGGAGAAGAGCCTGGCCAAGAGGTCGACAATTCCGCTGAACGAAAGCACTATAAGCAGCGCGCCGAAGATGATACCCGCAGCGGCCATGGTATCGAGGGTGATTTTTTCGGGGAAAGCGATGGCGATGGCCGTAACTACTTTCAAGGGTTGTACCGGAATGGGAAGCTTGTAATAAATTCCGGTTCCGACGTAAAACAACCCCGCCAGCAACGCCACCGTGGAAAAGCTCAGCCCGTTTATGGTGATAAGCGCCACGGCGAGTGGGATGAGCGTTCCCAGGTCGCCCAGCGACCCGGCCAGCTCCATGCGGTCAAACTTGTAAGGCCCGATATTCATTGGACAGCCGGATTCATGATAGCATTTTTGTGGTAGTAAAAAAGGGCTTCGACAGTCTTTTAATGTTTTTGTCCGACAGGTAATAGGATTTTCAAGAGTGGAAGAAGGGTTAGCGCTTCAAATTTTGTTCATAATTGTGAATGTCCCGGGGATAATTCATAAAAAGCGTTGACATTCGGTAACTTATGTGTTAACCTTCTTTAAAATCGGTTGTGGATAACTTGTGAATAAACAATCGAATGATGGGTGGAAAATTTCAATGGTTAACGCCGCTCGTTGGCGGGCGCTGCTCAGGCTAAAAGGAGGACGAGTCATGAAAAGATTAATCACGGTTTCGGTTGCCGCTATGGTTATGGTGTTTTTTATTCTGTCCGTATCGATGGCGGCCTCGGAGGGTTCAAAAAAGGGCGCCACGGGCAAACCGCTCCCCAACTGGTCGGAATATCCGTGGGAATACAAGCATAAAGTAAAGGACGGCGAGTTTTTGTTTATGCTGGCGGGTTATTACTACGGCGACTGCCACAAGTGGAATTGGATTTATGCGACGAACAAAAACAGGATAAAGAATCCCAACCGCATAAGGGTGGGCCAGACACTGATTATAAAACTGCCGCGTGGATGGGAGGCGCCCATGCCTTATGAGAAATGGTACCAACGTACCAAGTACACTTCCCCCTCGGGGAAAGCAGGGGGTATGTCCGATGTAAAAATACCCGGCGGATACGTACTCGAGCCTTTCCCGGAACAAGCCAGGGCAAAGGAAGAAGAGAAGAAATAAGTTAAAACCCGGATTACTGTTCCGGTTTCCGATATGTGTTGAATTTAATAACCCTCCGCCGTCCGGGGGGTTTTTTATTGTCGGCGATTTGCCTTTTCGCGCCGGGGAGTTGTGTTATTTCACTGATTTGATACAATGAACTTATAGGATGAAAATTCCAGCGGAGACCGGAGAATGACCGACTTTAAAGACAGGGCCAGAAAAGCGGCGGGAGAATTCGGTGACGCGGCGGGGGATAAATTCAGCGCATTTCAGAAGCTGAGCCGCGAACAGAAGGCGCTTATCATTGGGTTTGCCGCGGCTGTAGTTATAGTGCTGGTTATCTGGTTGATTTTACCCGGAAAACTGGACCTGACGGTCAGCAGAATAGTGATGGATGGGGCCATGGACAACAAGGTCGTCATCCAGAACAACGAAGACAGGAGCCTGCGGGAGCTGGAAGTTATCCTTAACGAAAACTACCGGTACACGATTTCGTCCCTCGGTCCCGGGGAAACCAGGACCATAAGCGTTACCCGGTTCACCCGCAACGGCAACCCCGGAGGTGATTCCCCGGGTTTGGACACCGTGCCACGGATAGTTAAAGTGGCGGGCGATGGAGGGCGCTACAAAGTCGAGTTCAAGTAGGGATTAATTGGCAATCCAAGGGCATAAATGCCGGCGGTGCGGAAGGCCCCTGGATAAAGGCGAGGGCCGGTACTTGATGGTAGTGTCCTTTATCGCCGACGTGGATATGGAGTTCGAGCCTTATCCCGGAGACACCCAGGTTGAAATATCGAGGGCACTCAACGAGCTCGAGCGCTCAACTGAAAAGGAGTGCACGAACCAGGTTTATCAGAAAAACGTTTTTCTCATTTGCAGAAGTTGCAAGGAGGAGCTCGCCGAAAACCCTTTCGAGTACCCTGAGGGGCACACTCAAAAACCGGTTCAGTAGGGATGGAAAGTTCGGAGCGCAACCGGGTTTTGCTGGCTTCGCTGCTCGAAGCGTTTGAAAAACTGGGGGTTGAGGTTCGCTTCGAGGAACTGAATTTCGAAGACCTCAAAGGCAGGGGCGGCAAATGCAGGGTGCGCGAGAAGGAAATGATAATCATAGATAAGGGGCTTGAACTTGAGGAAAAGATAGAGATTCTTGCGGAGCAAATGAGCCTGCTGGATAATGAGGGTGTTTATTTGCCGCCTAATGTAAGGGAAATTGTGGAGAAGCATCGTGGTGAGGATAATTAAAACGGCCATTTTTATCTGTCTGGCCTTAAGCTTGCTTGGTTTGAAGTATGACGGGTTGAGCCGTGACCGCATCACCGTAGCCATGTCGGTAAGGCTGCCCGAAAATTACTTTCAGGGACAGGGTTTCGGCCTTGAGATGCTTGAGGGTAAAGTGATACTGCCCCGGGTGAACCCGGAAAATATTGTGTTGGGGAGAGAGGCGGCGGGGGTGGTGGTGCTGGTTCTGAAATCGGGGATTCTCGACCCCGGCGCCAAAGGATATTGGTTTACTTTCTCGGCAAACGGCGGACTGAAGTGGACTCCACCCCTCTACTCGGGCATTACTGCGGAGGATGATTTCACCATCCTGCCCTATACCCATTTTCCCATAATCAGAGTGGGTAATATCAGGCTGGAGGCACATGCAAAAGATTTCACCGCAGGCGACCAACAGGAGCCGGTTTATCTCCTGAATGTACCTCTGGAAATACTCAAAAGGGACACCGACTCCGACGGACTCACCGACCTGATGGAAGAAAGGCTCCTCACCGACCCGTCGAACAAGGACACAGACGCCGACGGCAAACCGGATTTTTTCGATAACGCGCCGTTGGTCTCGAATAAGCCGGATAGCGAAGCGGACCTGGTCAGGGTGGCGGCAATGGGCGAGGTTATCGGCAACTCGGAGAAGAGTTGGGCGGAAGAGGCGCTCGAGGGCGGGCTTAACATCATTGAAGTGGACTCTTACGAACAGTCCCACGAATTCCCGGGACTCGAAGCGAAGTTTATACACCTCACCGGCGATGATGTTGCCCGGTATGAGCGCAAGTTCGGCCCGCGCGCCATTTTCAGGTTTGAAGAGACAGGCATCAGCGGAAACCGTGCTACCGTAAAATGGTCGAGGGGGGAATCCGAAGGCGAGGTTTTGTTAAAGAAGCGGAAAGGGCAGTGGAGCGCTTCAAACTGAATTATTGCCCCCCTCGCCGACCAGTGATAACCTCGGCCCGTTGCTGAATGATATTCTAATAAAACTCCGAACCGGCCTGCTTCTGACGATAGCGGCTTCCGCCGTATCCTTCCCGTACATATTTCTTCAGACAATGGGGCCGTGGTCGGAAGCTATCGCGCGGGATTGGGGCGTTGAAGGAGAAGCCGGAACGGTCTTCATGTTCCAGTTCTCGCTGCTGGTGGCCATTACCTTTCTGTGCGCGGTAATAGGGGTTTTCCTGGCCTCCAAGTACGGCCTCCCCGGTTTCGGAAGCCTCAAGGACGCATTTAAGGTTTTCCGACGCTGGGGAGCATGGGCCATTGTCGGGGGCCTTGTAGTGGGATATTTCTTGCATGACCGCACTTTTTACCGGGTAATACCGCAGGAAACAGGCTTCTACCTGTACCCGGACGGATGGATAAGCCTCGTATCCATGGTGCTTCATACCTCGGTATTGAGAGAGCTCGTGTTCCGCTTCGGCTTCGTCACCCTGCTGGCCGGTTTGTTTGAAGGGAGGAAAGGGCAGGTAGCGGCGGTGCTTCTGGTGGCGGCGTTCGCTTCGTACCTGGCCGTAAGGCAGTTTTCTTTCGTCGGGTACTTCGGATTCGACGGCCTGGTTGCCGCAAGCCTCGCATGGTCTTTCCTTTTGAACGCGCTCACGGGTATGGTTTACGTAAAAAAGGGGCTGTGGTCGGCCATAACAGTGAGGGGTTGTATTGATTTCAGGTTTCTGATTTACCCCGCTTTGGGCCTGTTTTGAAAGGGTTATATACTCTATCGATATTACGATGTTTCGTTTTTTAAGAATATTCATCGCTGTGGCTGCATTCATCCCGTTTGCGCTGCTATTGGCTTCGGCCTCTCCGGGCGACGTGAAACTGCCCCGGGAGCCGATATATCCCGGGTCGGTTCCGCAAAAGGTTTCCGATACCATCCTCGATGTACGCGACCTGGTAATGCAGCGACATTACCGGGAGGCCGAAAAAATGCTGTGGGAACTGGCCCGCTCCCGGCCCGGCGACCCCTCCGGTCCCACCGCGTTGATGGTGGTCTACCAGGTGAGGATGCTGGAAAACGAGGAGTATTTCCTGCACGACGAAATGGAGCGGGTTATTGAGATGAATCACCGAGCCCTCGAGCGATTCCGGAAGGAAGCGCCCCGGGACACCTGGTATCACACACTGCTTGGGGCCAGCCTGGGAATACAGGCCGTTTATCATTTATGGAGAAATGAGTTCATACTTTCCGCAATCCACGGCATAAAGGCCATCGGCAGCATGAAGAGGGCGAAGAAAAGGGACTCCCGGAACTGGGAAGCAAGGATGGGGCTGGGATTATACATATATTACCGCAGCGTTTATGCCGCGAAAGTGCCTTTTTTGCCAAAAAGCATGGACAAGAGGGCCTATGGCATCGCGGAAGTTAAGTCCGCCGGACGCAACAAGGCATATTTATACGAGACTTCAAAAATCGCCCTGTGCAGGATTCACATGGACGGCGGAAGATACGAAAAAGCCCGGCGCATATCGGACGAGCTTATCGAAGAGTTTCCGCATTTTTTGATTTTCTACCTGTTCTCGGCAAGGTCCATGTTCGAGGCCGGAAATTACGCACAAGCCGTACCATATTACCGCAAAGCCTACCGGCTGGACTCGGGATTGCCGTTCGCCCCCTACAGGCTGGGCAGGTGCTACGAAGAGCTGGGCCGGATGGATAAGGCGCGGAAATGGTACGCAAGGAGCGCTTCCATAGACAACCCCGCCCTCAAAAAATGGAACGGCCGGGCCGAAAAGCGCCTGGAAAAACTCAAGTCGACAGCCGCAAATAAGTAAAAACCCTTACCTTACCCCCAACCCGGAGGACGTATATTCATGTCCGTCACCGACCATGCCGGACAAAAAAGCCCGGCCTCCAAATAAGAAAAAGGACGCCATCCTCTAAGGGAGACGTCCCCACGCATGTCCGTGTTTTCAATAACCTTGAATACTTTTGATTCTTATCGGGGTTTATTCCAGTCCCATCATCAGCAGGATGTTTTCAACGCTGGGCAGCTTGCCCTGAAGCATGAACGCGATAACCAGGGCGTAGATAACCAGCGACTCGATGAGCGCCAAAGCGAGAATGAGTAGGATCTGAATTCTGCCGGCTGCTCCGGGGTTGCGGGCGACACCGTCCAGCGCGGCCGATGCGGCACGGCCCTGGGCCAGGGCTCCGCCGAAAGCCGCAATGGCGATACCGAAACCACTGGCGAGGGCAAGAGCGGTCAACCACGGCGGATAACTCGCCGCAGCTCCCGCAGCCTCATGTTCCGCGCCTAATGCAACCGAAGCTGCCAGCACTATAGCCGCCCCCAGAATCAATGAAAGCCGTTTCACCATCTACCAAACCTCCTTTCGAAAGGGTTCTCCCACAAGTTTTTTAATGATCGTGGGCCATTGCCAGTTGGAAGTAAATTACGCTGAGCAACGTAAACACCAGGGCCTGGATAAAGCTGATGAACAGGCCCAGACCTAAAAATATCACCGGAACTCCCAGCTTGGTTAAATCCGTAAATATCGCAAGAACCGTATGGTCACCGGTCATGTTGCCGAAAAGACGAACGCTCAGGCTTAAAATGCGAACGAAGTGACTTATGGTCTCAATGATTATCATTAGCGGGGCAAGAAACAGAACGGGGCCCATAAAGTGCTTCAGGTACGCCGCGCCGTGCTCCCTGATACCGGCGTAGTGGTAATATAGGAATACGCATACGGCCATCCCTACATTAATGTTTATGTTGGTGGTGGGCGGAAGCAGGCCTGGAATAAGCCCCATCAGATTGCAGACGAAAATGTAGATGAAAAGCGTGCCCAGAAACGGCAGAAACCTCTTCCCGTGCTTCTCACCCAGCGAATCGGCGCAAAGGTTGTACAGCGACCTGACCGAAAGCTCGGCGATGTTCTTCAGAGTAACCTTGTCGTCCGGTATAAGCCCTTCGCCCTCCTTGCGGTTTCTTATCCGGCGGGTTCCTATCCAGCATAAAAATATCAAAACAACCGCCGCGAAAGCCGCGTGAACCAGGTGAGCCACGCTGATGTGAGCCATGTCCACCATGGGCGGCTCGTGGCCGGGGGAGTATTTGTGAGCGAGCTTCTCGATGGGCCCGATTTTCATAAGGAAAAGAAATCCTTCCTCGCTGGCGGAGGCCACTGCCGGGACCACCACTCCCGCAAATACGGTAGCCAGAATTGTTCGGATTCTTCCTGTCATTGTTCCTTCCTCAAAGAGCTATATGTGTAATTTTCTTACTCTTCCAGGTCGGCGTCCCTGAGACCCACATAAATGGGGCCTATGAGCGCCGCCGTGATTCCCGCCAGCAAACCGGCGGGGTTTATGTCCGTTTTCCAGATTATCGCCCCGAGCACCAACAAAAGACCCAGGGTTTTCAAAAAATATTGAAATATGAGAAACCTTCTTTTCTTCTTCGCCTGTTTTTCGCTTGCCGGTTCCTCTCCAACCAGCCCTCTCACCACCCTTTGCAGCATGTAGATGTTTGCGGTCATCAAAAAACCGCCCGCCGCAACCCCGAGGGCTATGCTTAACGTCTGAAAGGCCAGGGAGGCGACCGCAACCGCCAGCGCGCTCGCCAGGGCGGCCATGCTTACCATCCCGAGCCGGCGTCCGGACTTACTCACTTATCTTCTTCGCTTTCTTTGTCGTCTCCCTTCATTTCCTGCCGCGCCAAACTGGAATACTTGAGAATGATGCTTATAATCGCGGCAAAACCGAACGTTACCAAGACTATGAGAAACAACGGGGAGGTTTTATATTTCTCGTCAAGATAAGCCCCTATCAGGATGCTTCCGACGGCGACAATGGCCACCTCGAACCCCATTCCCGCGTAACGCGCGAATGTGTACCAAGGACTCGGGCCTCCGTAGTTATTTGAACCGGCGGCCATCGGGATTACCGGAGATGCTGCCGGGCCTGATAATGCTAAAACCCGTCTGTAACATGATTTTTACCCCTGTAAGGCCCTTCTCAGTATCTTTTTCCTTGTTCGGAGCCACGTCTTGACCAATCCCCGATATTTCTCCACCAAATATATTCAGTTTTTCAACACCTCGCGAGCCGGGCCGCTTTATTTTTTAACAGCTCGGTCACTGTAAAAAGATATGAGAAAGTAGCAGCCGCCGCCGTGTCTGTCAAGTATGTCCGGCGGCGTTTTTGCTCTTTTTTTATTTTGCACAATCGGCATACGCCTCCGCAGCGGCCTTGACCGTCCGGTCAATTTGAGAATCCTCGTGCACCGAGGAGACGAATGTGGCCTCGTAAGCGCTCGGGGCTACGTATATTCCGCGACTTATCATTCCGTGGAACCATTTTTTGAAGAGCTCGAGGTCGGCGGATGCGGCCTGCCGGTAGTTATTAACCGGCCCCGGGCTGAAAAAAGCCGTCATCATGCTCCCGACGCGATTGACGCATATATCAACACCGGCCTCCTTTGCGCCGGCCTCGAAACCTTCGGCGAGCTTCTTACCTTTCTCCTCGAGCCGGTCATAGAAACCTTTTTCCGAGGTAAGCTGGAGGGTTGCAATCCCAGCCGCCACGGCCACGGGATTGCCGGAGAGGGTACCCGACTGGTATACTGAGCCGGTAGGTGAAATTTTGTCCATAATTTCAGCACTTGCGCCGTAACCGCCCACCGGCAAGCCCCCGCCGAGTATTTTACCCAGGCAGGTTATGTCGGCTTTCAGCCCGAATCTCTCCTGAGCGCCACCCCGGGCCACCCGGAAGCCGGTTATTACTTCGTCGAAGATGAGCAGGGCCCCTGAGTCGTAGCAAACTTCCCGTAATCCCTCAAGAAATCCGTCAACCGGAGGCGCCACCCCCATGTTGCCGGCCACCGGCTCCACGATTATCGCAGCCAAATCGTCCTTGTTTTTATCCGCCAGCTCCTTCACCGCATCCCGGTCGTTATACGGAGCGGTCAGGGTGTGTCGGGTGTAGTCGTCGGGCACTCCGGGGCTGGAGGGTGTGCCGAAGGTGGCCGCGCCGGAGCCCGCTTTTACCAGCAGGCCGTCGGAATGGCCGTGATAGCCCCCCTCGAACTTGATTATCTTGTTCCGGCCGGTGTGAGCCCTTGCCAACCGCAGGGCGCTCATGGTGGCCTCGGTGCCCGAGTTTACCAGCCGGAGCTTTTCTATCGAGGGGAAGGCCCCTTTGACCATCTCGGCCAGTACGATTTCGCCCTCGATGGGCGCGCCGAAGCTGGTACCCGCCCGCACGGCCTTTTCCACCTCTTCGATGACTTTCGGGTGAGCGTGACCGGCTATAAGCGGCCCCCAGCTCATCACGTGGTCTATGTAGCGGTTGCCGTCCACGTCGTAGATGTAAGGCCCTTCGCCGCGCTCCATGAAAGGTGGGGCGCCGCCCACCGCTCCGAACGCCCTTACCGGGCTGTTAACTCCGCCGGGTATGGACTCCAGCGCTCTCTTGAAAAGCCCTGCACTTTTGTCGTTACTCAAGATTCCACCTCGCGTTATGGGGATTTCCCGGAGGCGCGTTAAAAACCCCGGGATTGCTCACCGGTTCCGGTAGTATATGATTTTAAGGCCTTCGAGCGTAAGGTTGGGGTCTACTTCCTCGATGGCGTCGGTTTCCGAAGCTATCAGTCTTGCCTGCCCTCCCGTGGCTATCACCTTCGGGTCGCCGCCCAGCTCGTCCTTCATTCTTTTCACCAGCATATGCACCATGCCGGCGTAACCGAAGACGATACCCGACTGCATGCTGTGCACCGTGTTTTTGCCGATTACGGTTCGGGGCTTCTGGAAGTCCACCCTCGGCAGTTTGCTGGCCTCGTGGAACAGGGCGTTGGCGCTTATGATAAGCCCGGGGGTTATTATTCCGCCCGCGTATTCGCCTTTGGGGGTGACGTAATCGAAGGTGGTGGCGGTGCCGAAGTCCACTATTATCAGGTCGCTGTGGTGCTTTTCATAGGCCGCCACCGCGTTGACTATCCGGTCGGCGCCCACTTCGCGGGGGTTGTCGAAAAGAATGGGCATCCCGGTCTTTATGCCGGGACCGACCACCAGCGGCTCGATTTTGAAGTATTTTTCGCTCAGCTCCTCCAGCATGTTCATCATGGGGGGTACCACGCAGGATATTATCAGCCCCTCGATGTCTTCCATTCTGAAATCGCCGTGGTTGAAGAGGTCGCGGACTATCATCCCGTACTCGTCGGTGGTACGGGCCTTTACCGTGCCCAGCCGCCAGTCTTTCAGCAGGGTATCGCCGTCGTAGATGCCGATTACCGTGTTGGTGTTGCCTACGTCTATTACCAGGATGCGCCGGTCGTGTTTTGCAGAATCGGTGCTCATTTACAAATCCGCCCGATAGGATAGTATGAAAAGGGCAATTATTACAGGAGAATGATATTGGAGGGCGATGGGATTGTCAACGCGAACTTACCGGCTCGAGGGAGGATTTAACCGAAACAGGCTCCGGGTTTATCCGGGAGCCGTTTATTTCGACGACCGCCGCCGACCTTGCATTTTCGCCAAAACCCAGGCTTCCCGGATTGACCAGCCATATCCCGGCCTGTTTGTGAATGAGGGGCTTGTGGGTGTGGCCGAAGAGCGCAATGTCTGCCCGCAGGCTTCGGGCCCTTTCGATAAGCTTGTCCGTTCCCTCGGCAACGTCGTACAGGTCGCCGTGGGTGGCGAAGACAGTCACCCATTCCCAGTTCCAAAGGGCCTCCCTTTCGCCGTGATAATAATCGTTGTTGCCTTTGATAAGCTCGTAAGGCGTTTTGATGTGCTTTTTTATCTCCACCAGGTCGTCGGTGAAATCGCCCAGGTGCACCAGCAGGTCGATATCACCCATTTCCTCGACGGCGCGTAGAATGGAGTAGGTATTTCCGTGGGAGTCGCTTACCAGGCCGATTCGCAACTTTTGCCGCTACTTATTATCGTCCGAGCCGGGGCGGCTCGGGGGCAGTTGAGGTATCTCGCCCCGTGCGGAGAGCTTCTTTATCCTTTCGTGGACGTCGTCGGCGGCCCGCTTGATTTTGACGTTGAATTTCGAGCCGGTATCCACAGTCCAGCGCTTGGTGAGCGCGATGTACTGCTTGTTGCTTTTCAGCCATTGCCTGACCAGCCGGTAGGCGTACGCCTTGTAGAAAAGGTTTATCAGCCGGAAGCTTAGAAGCGCCTTTATTATTTCGGTGCGGCTGTAGAATTTTCTGAAAGCCTTGAACACACCCGTCTGCAACTCGAAGTAGGTCATATTCTTCGGTTGAAAAGTAACGTGGTGCCCGTCGTAGTAGCTCCAGTCCCGTATCAGTATGCGCTCCTGATTTTCGAGCTCTTGCATCATCTGAGTTCCCGGGAGTGGAACGAGTATCATGAATTGGACGGTGTCCAGTTTCTGGGCTTTTGCAAACCGGACGGTGCCGTCAATGGTCTCCTTGGTGTCATCATCGGCGCCCAGGACGAACATTCCGTGAATCCTGATTCCCCGCTCGTGCAGGGCTACGATGCTCTTTTGCATCTCCTCCAGGCTCTGGCCCTTGTGGAAGGCTTTCAAGGTTTCCGGATTGACGCTTTCAAAGCCGATGTATACGAAGAAGCAGCCGCTTTTCTGCATCAGGTCCATAAGCTCGGGGTCGCGTGCCACGTCCACCCGCACCTGCGTGGTCCACCGGGGGGTGATTCCTTCGTCTATCATCATTTGCATCAGTTCCTTGGCCCGTTTCCTGTCGGCGGCGAAGTTGTCGTCGTAGAAGAAGACGAACTTGTCCTTGGGCACGGCTCTCAGCTCCCGCATGATGTGCTCCTTGCTGCGGAAGCGGTAGGCCCTTCCGAACATCTGGGTAACGGAGCAGAAGCTGCAATTGAACGGGCATCCGCGGCTGGTCTGAATGGGCCATATATTTCCCTTCAATCCACCCTGCACCATGCTGAAATCCGGGATGGGCAAATCGTCGAGATTTTCAACACGACCCATGCCGGGGTTATGGAAGTTCCGGTCGCCGATGCGGAAGCTGACCCCCGGTATGTTCTCGATTCCCCGTCCCATTTCTATGGCCTCGATAAGGTCGGGCAGAGTGGCTTCGGCTTCCCCGCGCACCACGTAATCGGCGTGGTCGAGCGCTTCATCCGTCATAAACGACACGTGCGGGCCGCCCATAACCACGGGTATGTCCGCTTTCCTTACCTGGTCGGCGATGGCGTATGCCCTCATCGAGGTGGAGGTGATGGTGCTGATGCCCACCATGTCGGCTTTGAAGACTTCCTTGAAATCGATGTCTTCTATGTCCTCTATAAATACCTTGCAATAATAGCCTTTCCGCTCCAGGATGGTTCCCAGGATAACCAGCCCCAGGCGGGGCAGCTTGTAGCGGGAAAAGACGTGTTTTTCCGGCGGCCTGGGCTCTATAAAAACCACTCTGGATATTTTGTGGACGTTTTGTTCCTCAGGCATGACTTATAACCTCCCTCTTACCCTTCAAGTATAATATGTTGAAGTGGTTTTTCCAACGAAGACACTGAAAAACACGTAAATGCAGTAATTTTTGCTTTGGTTGCCGGGAGTTTATAAAAGTTTCGGGCCGGTCGGAGAATCCCGGGAATATACAGACCGTACTTTTTTCGATTGTGGGAGCGACCTCCCGGTCGCGACAACTGAGAATAGCCCGGAGCCGAAGGCTCAGGGAAAAAATTTCCCGTTGCCGGTGCAACCTCGACGTATAACGTCGAGGCCACCCTACTTTCTTTTAGAAAAAAGAAAGTAGGCAAAGAAAACCTGTCCTGCGCCTTCGGCGCTAAGTGGAATACGTGGCAGGAGCGCCGTACTTTTAGTGTGTGCAGCGCAAGCTGTGGGTTCGGTGTTTCCGATGCCTTCGGCACCCACACTGAAGTGTGGGTTACCCATACTACAGGCAGCCCCGGTATTTGACGAACAGGAATGTCCGTCCTCCGTTTTGGCCCGGAGGCCGGGCATTCCTGCCCGGCGCTGAAGCATCGTATGGCGAGTGAGTTGACAATGGCGGAATCGGGAGCGATGTTTATCCTGCCGCCATGAGGGAAATCTTCGACGTTTGGAGAAAACCCCGCCTGCTGGTGCTCGCCAGTTATACTGCCGCTGTGTACGCGGCGGTGCTTATCCCGTTCAAATACGGCCTGCCGCTGGTGCCCGGGGCCACGGAAATCCGCCCCGGCGTGGCGGTATTGCTTTTATGCGGATACTTATTCGGTCCGGCGGCGGCGTGGGGAGGGGCTTTCGGGAACCTTATCGGCGACTTTTTCGGCGGAACCCTCGGGGTGGGCAGCATTTTCGGTTTTGTAGGAAACTTTCTGCTTGCCTACCTGCCGTGGCGGGCGTGGGAAATAATGCGCGGCGGCTCGCATGTTCCGAAAGTACAATGGCGCTGGTGGCTGAGATATTTGGTTGCCGCCCTTCTCGGCGCCACTGCATGTGCGGTCTTCATAGCCTGGGGTCTTGACCTGGCTGTCAATTTACCTTTCTTCGTTTTAGGGGACATTATATTTTTCAACAACACCTTGATGTTCGTAGTGCTGGCGCCGCTTCTATTGGCCCTCCTGGCGCCCCGGATGCAGGCCTGGGGTTTTACTTACCGCCAGATCGAGCCGGCCCGCCGCCACCCCGGCCCGTTGTCCATGCTCGGACTGGCGCTGACCATATTTTCCACCGCGCTTTTGATGGTGGGAGGGAATCTCTTGAGCCATCCCGCCTGGATGGAGGTCACCGCCAAGTGGTTCTCCCTCCCCGAATCGGATATAAATCTCCGGCCCGCCTTTCTTTCCCCCCTGATTGTCATATTGCTGGCGGGAACGGTGCTTATGGCCCTCGGCGAAGAAAAAGCCGAAGCCGAAGAGACCGCTGCGACTACCGGCGGAGGGGAAGCTCCGTCAACCGTTCGCGGAGTAAAAATGAGCGGGGTGCGCTTTAAATACGAAGGCGCCGAGCGCTATGCCGTAGACGGGGTTGACCTGGAGGTCGGGGAAGGGGAATTCGTGGTGATAATGGGCAAAACCGGCGCCGGCAAAACCACGCTGGCCCGGTGCATAACCGGCGCGGCCCCTCACTTTTACCCCGGCGAGTATTCGGGGAGCGTTGCCGTTGAAAATTGCAACCCCTCCGAAACCGGCCCCGCCGCGAACGCTCATTGCGTAAGCATGGTCTTCGAGGACTTCGAGAGCCAGCTTTTCAGCACCAACGCCACGCTGGAGGTTGCTTTCGGGCCGGAAAACCTGGGGATGAAGCCGGACGACATAAGAAAGACGGTGGATTCGAGCTTCGGCGACGTGGGGTTGGAAATTTTCCGCGACCGCGACCCTTCGTCCCTGTCGGGCGGCGAAAAGCAGCGCCTTTCGACCGCCGCCGTGCTGGCAATGAACCCGCCGGTGATTATCCTGGACGAGCCTACCACCGACCTCGACCCAGTGGGCAAGTCCGAGCTTTTTGCGGTGATGCGCAGGCTGCGCGAGCGCTCGAAAACGGTAATTCTTATCGAGCACGAAGCCCTCGCCGCCGAAATGGCCGACCGGGTGGTCATAATGGACTCAGGCTCGATAACCGAAAGCGGCCCATCCGTTACGATGCTGGGGAGAGTGGAGTTGCTCGAGGAGAGTGGAGTCAGACCCCACGACTCGGCAAAACTGTTCAAAGCTTTGGACGATGAAGGGGAGCCGCCTCTGGATACCGAATCGGCATCGGAAAAATTGACCGGGCGGGGATGGAAGGTAAACGAGAGTAAATATGCGAAGTTGCTCGAAAAGGAATCCGGACGGGCGACGGCATACGGCGAAGAAATCCTCCGGCTGGAAAAGCTCGGGCACACCTACCCGGCGGGCAACCGGGCGCTGGAAGGCATCAGCTTGGGGATTGGAAAGGGTGAATTTTTAGCACTCCTGGGCCACAACGGCAGCGGAAAGACCACGCTGGCCAAACACCTCAACGGGCTGCTCAATCCCACATTGGGACAAGTGTACCTGGCGGGGGAGCCGGTGGCCGGGCAGCCGCTTAACGCGGTGGCCCGCAGGGTGGGGTACGTGTTCCAGAACCCCGACCACCAGATATTCAGCGCCACCGTCCGGGACGAGGTTTCCTTCGCCCCTACCAACTTCGGCCTGTCGGAGGCCGAAATCGAAAAGAGGGTGGCGGACGCCCTGGAGGCCACCGGCCTGACGGGGTACGAGGAGCGCGACCCGTTTCACCTGACCAAGGGCGAAAGGCAGCGGGTGGCGGTCGCGGGCGTTCTGGCGGGCGCCCCTGAGGTGATAATCCTGGACGAGCCCACCACCGGCCTCGACCTGAAGGAGCAGCGCTCGATTATGGAGCTGCTCAAGCGGCTCAACGGGGAGGGGCACACTATAATAATCATCACCCACACCGTCTGGGTGGCGGCGGAGTACGCTCACCGCACGGTGCTCATGTCCGGCGGCTCGGTGCTTTCGGACGGCCCGACGCGCCGGGTTATGGGATTGAAGGAGCCGCTGGATGCGGCGCGGGTGAGGCCGCCTCAGGTTACGGATATAGGGCTTCGGGCCTTCGGGAAGGTGTTTCTAAGCGTGGAGGAGATGGCGGAATGCCTGGAGGTCGGGAGTAGCTGATGTACTTCTACGTGGAAAAGACCGGTTTCCTGCATTCCGCGCACCCGGTAACCAAGACGGTGGCGCTGTTGGGGATGTTCGCGGCGGCGATGCTGGTCGAGCATCCGCTGTGGGTTTGCGTGCCGTTGTTGTTTGTGCTGGTGGCTATGCTGGAAAGCGGCGCTTCCCGGAAGGTAGGTAAGTTGCTGATATTATTGGCGATTCTGATAGTGCTGAGCGTCTATATATGGACTTTTGTATATTATAAGGACGCGGGGGGCGAGTATTTTTCGGTGGGTGGATGGTTCATACCACGGCGCAGCTTTTTGTTCGGGCTGGGGATGGGCATGAGGATTTCGGTGATGCTGCTGGCGGGGCTGGTGTTTCTGGCATCCACCCGGGTGGAGGATTTTACCAACGGTCTGCATCGCGCGGGGTTACCGTACGGGTTGTGTTTCGGACTGAGCCTGAGCTTTCGTCTCCTGCCGACGTTTCTGGAGGTGGTGACTACCGTAAGGGAAGCCCAGCGCTCGCGCGGCCTCGACCTCGACTCGGGAGGCCCGGTGGCCAAGGCCCGCAAGCACATACCGCTTTTGGCGCCGGTGTTCGTCTCCAGCATCCGCCACAGTGATGACATGGCGCTGGCGCTGGAATCGAGGGGGTTCGGCAGGTCGAACCCGAGAACGTACCTGACCGAGTATCACTTCGGAATAAGAGATGTTATATTGCTGATATTGATGGCCGGCATAATCGGGTTTCTGATATGGTTGAGAGTAATGGGTGTGGGAGGGCTTTGATTGTGGCCGCTTGGGATATATGGTAGGCGCGACACTCTTGTCGCGCAAAGGAAGAATGCCCGGCAGGAGTGCCGGGCCTACCATAAAATGGGGTTTTTACGGATTTGTGCTTAAGCCCGCTTGAAAATAATGCGGGTTTTTTCTATTTTGTTAGCTACGACTTGGCGGAAGAGGCCGGTTGATGTTTTCCGGGAGGAGTGAAGCTCATGGTGGATAAATCGAAGAAAATCTGGCTGGACGGCGAATTTGTCGACTGGGACAAGGCCCAAGTGCACCTTTTGACTCATACCCTTCATTACGGCTACGGAGTGTTCGAGGGTACCCGATGCTACAAGCTCAAGGAGGGCGGCAGCGCCATATGGCGGCTCGATGACCACGTGAACCGCCTTTTCAACAGCGCCAAAATACTGGGCATGACCATCCCGTACTCGAGGAAAGAGATAATAGACGCCAGCGTCGAGGGGGTGAGGCTCAACGAGCTGCAGGAATGTTACCTGCGCCACATCGCCTTCATGGGCGACGGTGCGATGGGGCTGTATGCCGACAACCCGATAAGGGTGGGCATCGCAATATGGGAATGGGGCGCGTATCTCGGCGACGAGGGACTGAAAAACGGCATCAGGGCCAAGATTTCCAGCTACACCCGCTACGAAGTAAACACCGCCATGACCAAGGCGAAAGCCTGCGGCTATTACATCAACTCCATACTGGCCAAGCGCGAGGCCGTGGTTACCGGTTTCGACGAGGCCATCATGCTGGACCCGGACGGATATATAAGCGAAGCCAGCGGGGAGAACCTTTTTGCCGTCAAGAACGGCGAGATACTCACGCCGCCCATGGGCTCCAGCATACTCGGAGGCATCACCCGCGATTCGCTGATAAACATCGCCAAGGACAGGGGTTATCCGGTGAAGGAGGAGCGTTTCGCGCGGGACGTGCTCTACACGGTGGACGAAGTTTTCCTCACCGGCACCGCCGCCGAGGTTACTCCCGTAAGGGAAATCGACTTCCGCACCATAGGCGACGGCGAGCCGGGGCCGGTGTCGCTGGAGCTGCAGGACGCATTTTTCGAGGCCGCGCGGGGCGTTAACAAAACATACTCCGACTGGTTGACGCCGGTCGGCTGAAAAAGACGATTGGCAAGCCGGGAAAATTGTTGATTAAACCGAGGGTTACAAAGGGGCCGGGTGTGATGAAGGCGGTGTTCATAGCCTTCGTTCTCCCGGCTTTGCTGTTTTCATACGCTCACGCCGATGAAAAGAAGAAAGAGCCGGAAGAAACGTGGCGCACCTTTGAAGCGCCCTATAACCGGGTGTGGAACCAGACGGTAAGGATAGTGATAGGGCGGTGGAAGTACGCCGTTCGCGCCGCCGACCCGAAGCAGGGCTACCTGGCCACCTGGCCGAAAACCACTCAGTCCACCGGAAAATTCAAAAGGCGCATTACCATAAACGTCAATGTCAAGAAAGCGCCGGAAGGCACGCTGGTCACCGTATCCTGCCTTATCGAGGAGTATCGCCCCATAAAAGGCGCCGACAAGGGCAGGTGGATGGCCTTGCCCAGCGACGGCAGTTGCGAAAAGAGACTGCTCGACACGCTGGGACAAAGCTTGTGAAAATTGCCATTTGCCATAAATTATCCTTTATAATCAACCAGTTATAGCTTTTATTCTCAAGGCCTATTGACAACTGAATTTACTTGGTTAAAATAGGACTGAATAGTCAGTCCGAATTTAATCCCGGAATGGAGACTTCCGGAGGAGAGTCGATTGAAAATGGATGACGATTACAATGCACTTATAACTTCCGGCGGAAGGAATTTCCCTTTATACGCGGAACTCGGAAGATACTTTTCGACGGACGGCAAGCTGGACGAGCAATCATTTCGCGCCATAATCCGTGAATCTTTGGAGCGTATAAAGAGCGATAGTTCACGGGAGGATTTTCATGAAAAGGCGCAGGGGTGGTTGACTTCGTACCTGGAAGAAGTACTGGCCTACCTTAGCGATAAGGGGATGTCTCAGGCTTCCTTCAGGATTTTTCAGGCCGCGCTTGAGGAAGCTTTGAAGTGCGACATAAAGAACCTGAACCTTTCGACCTCTTCTCTCAGAGAAATGCTGTCGGGGGTTCCCGTGAAATCGGAGCAACCTTGTTCGAGGAAGCATGCTCCGGAGGAAAAAAAGAAGAAGATATTCGACGCTGCGCTCCAGGTTTTTTCAAAGCGCGGGTTTCACGAAGCCACCCTGGACGAAATCACCTCCATGGCGGGTGTGGGTAAAGGCACGGTGTACAGAAATTTCAGGAGTAAGGAGGAGCTTCTGGACCAGCTTTTAATTCATAAAAGCCAGCTTATCGTGGACAAGTTCACTGAGATATTTTCCCGGCCCGGCGATTTACTGGAGCAGATTCAGAAAACCATCGAAGTGTACATCTGCTTCATAGAAAAAAATCACGTCCTTTACAGGCTCATTCAGAACGAAGCGATAGTTAAGCGCTCGGGCAGCCGGGCCATGTTTTACGATTACCTGATATCCAATCTTCCGATGATAAAGGAGAGGATAGTGAGCCTGAATCGTGAAGGGCAGTTGAAAACCACCAACTTTTACACGGTCTGGTACGGAGTGTTGGGATTTATCGACGGGGTGGTTCACAAGTGGTTCAGGACGAACATGTCTTACCCGTTGAGTGATGAAATTCCGGTAATTCTCGAGGTACTGTTTAACGGGTTCGTGGAAGATGGAGCTTACGGCAAGAAATTTTTCGTTCCACCTGAAAAAAAGGAGAAAAATACGAAATAGGAAAAAAATAATTCCCGGAGAAAGGGGTTGAATAGCCCCAACGGGAAAATTCATCAAATAACGGAGGTTACAAAATGGGTAAGGGGCATTACCACAAACCTTTCGAGAACGACGATTGTGATTTAAGCTTTGAAAATCCGTTTGGCGAACTACCGTCAAACCCGGGTCATGTTTATTACCGGCTGCCCAGTCTTTTTCTGAAGGACAGCGAAGAAAGAAAGAGGGATATGCTGCAGGCCGCCGGGCCCGTTGTCGAGTTTTCCCTGGCTCGTCTTGATAAGATGGAACCGGGGCCGGATGGGGATAAACTGAGCCGAGGGTCTCCTGAGAGCATGAACGGTATAACCTTTCACCTTAACTGCGGAATTGCCGTAAGGATGGATGTGTGTGATTCCGAATTGTGGGTAAAAACATATCTCGGCGCTGCTCATGCCTCCGACGATGAAGCCCGTGCGGCGGCTGATGAGCTGGATGCTTTCTTCAAATCGCAGATGAGGACGGTATATAAATACGTTTACAGAGACGGGCGCCTGTATGCTTTTCCTCTGAGGGGAGGAGATTGGGCCCCCGAGGTTTTCGGTTATCTGGGTCTGGATGCCGGTTCCATTTCCATCAATAGCGTCATCGTGGACGAGCACGGCAATGTGCTGGAAAAAAAATACACCCTGACCGAAGGGGACCTTTTGAACAATATCAAGAAGTCTCTCCGGCAGTTATCAGCGCGGCTGCCCGATAATCTTCAAATTCGTGGCGCCGGATGCACCGGCAGCGGCCACGAGCTTGCCATGGCGCTATTGGGCGCCGATGTTTACGAAACCGAGCTGGACGCGCACGCAGAAGCGGCTTCACACTTGGTGTCGGGTGCTCAAGTGGTCTTCGATATAGGAGGTCAGGATTCGAAGGTGATGTATCTGGAGGACGGTCTCCTGGATGACGCCGGTATGAACAAAAAATGCGGCGCCGGTACGGGAGCCTTTTTGGATGCCCAGGCGGCCAGGTTGGGAATACCGATAGAGAGATTCGGGGAGGTAGCCGCTCGCGCTAAAAAGCCGTACAGCTTTTCGAGCATGTGCACCGTTTTTGTCGGGAGGGACCTTATAGCCGAGCAGGCCAAGGGTAATCCCAAAGAGAACATAATCGCCGGACTTCATAAGTCCCTGGCCAAAAACTTCTTTTCAACGCTGGGGATAGACAAGAAGAGGCTCAGAGGCCCCATCGTTTTCCAGGGAGGTGTGGCGAGCAACGGCGGAGTCAAAAGGGCTCTCGAGGAATGCCTGGAAGATGCCAGGGGTGAGCCCTGCGAGATAATCGTACCCCTGCACCACGATGTGATGGGCGCAATCGGAATGGCGCTTGTCGCCAAAAGGGGAATAAACGGAAAGACAGGTTTCAGAGGATTTAAGGATATTGATAACATCGTTGCCCTGTTTGCAGAATGCGACAGGCAGAGGGCGATAAACTGCGAATATCAGAGGAAATGTGACCTCGTTAAGCTTTATCTGAACTCGGAGCTGATAGGCGTTCTTTACGCCTGTAAGCAATATCACCAGCTGGCGACACGACAAATGGAGGATGGGGTGGCATTATGAAACAGAAAATCGGATGGTTCTGCACATATACGCCTATAGAAATTATCGAAGCGGCCGGCATCCAGCCTTACGGCATAAAGGAGGATTCCGGCAAGGGATTCGAGGACGTGTATCTGGGCGATGCTATGTGCTCATACGTGCGGAGTTGTTTTGGAGGAGCACTGGTTGGCTCATACAATTTTCTGGACGCCGTGGTTATAGCTCACTCGTGTGAATGCATGCGAAGGCTTTACGACGGCTGGACGTTCAAGCGGGATGAAATCAAGCCGGAGTGTATTTACTTTCTGGACGTGCCCAAAATAAGGACTGAAAAAAGTATCCGGTTTTTTACCGCAAATCTGGAAGAATTCAAAGCCGCGATAGAAAGAAAATACGGGGAAATCTCAGATGATTCCCTCATCGAGTCCGTCGGGAAGTACAACCTGACCAGGGACCTGATTGGTAAAATTAATGAGACCAGAAAGAGTGAAACTCCTTCGATTACGGGTCGGGAGGCGATGGAGTTGGCAACGCGCTTCCTTACAACGCCCCCGGATGATTTCAACGCGGAGCTGGAAAAGTATTTATCCGGGCCCGGTGCTGATTCGGATTTATCGAACCGGCCCCGGGTGGTGGTGTATGGCGGCCCGTGCAATAAAGCGTTGATTGAATGCATCGAAGAAGCCGGCGCGGTGGCGGTGCAGGAGAACGTATGTAACGGACTGAGGATGTTTGGAGACCGCGTAAATTCAGATGAGGAACCCATCAAGGCTCTCGCCCGACACTACTTGGGTAAGCCTCCTTGTCCCCGAATGTTGGGTGAGACAAACAGGGAAGGACTGGAGGATGTAAAAAGAGCTATTGAAGAATTCAACGCCGATGGGGTTATTTACTACTCTATCAAGTTTTGCGCAAACCTCCAGGCGGGTTGGCCTCTTTTCAAAGAACATGTTGGGGAAGAACTGCCTGTCAAGTTTGTTGAGGGAGAGCTGTCCGGGGAATTCAACAAGCGCGAAGTTCGGACTTTTGTGCGAAAACTGGCAAAAAAGAGGAGAGCGGCATGAATATAGGCAAAAAGATACAGGAGAATCAGAAACAAAGAGATACTCAATTCAAAAACTTCGCATCTTTGGCGGGCCTTTCTGCCGAAACGATGGATGAGGTCATCAAATCGAGGTTCCAAAGGCCGTGGGAGCAATTGAAGGCATCCCAAAAAAGAGGACGTCTTCTCAGCGAGCAGTTCCTCCGCTGCTACAACAAAAATCCATACGGCGAAGATGAGCCTCAACTCGTCGCGTGGCGAAGCCTTTTCATGCCCACGGAAATCATATACGCCATGAATATGGTCCCCTTTACGGCCGAGATGGCTGCGGCTCATCTTGCAATGTCGGACATCGCACAGGGAAGACTCGAAATAGCGGAAGGATATGAGTTCTCACAGGATATCTGCTCCTTTATCAAGACTATAGCCGGCGCGATTTTTGAAGACCTTTTTCCAACCCCCGACGTCATATTGACCAGTTCCCACCTCTGCGACCCGGCAGCAAAATTCTCCGCCTATGCCGCTGAAAAATACAACAGGCCCGAGTTTGTGCTGGATATTCCGTATGGATTATGGGAGTACAGGGACAATCCGGGTAAACTTGATTACGCGGTGGATTACGTGGCCGAGCAGCTTGAAGAAATGGTCTCGTTCATAAACGACGAAACCGGAACCCGCCTCGACGAAAACAAGCTGGCCGATGCCGTCGAATGGACCAACCGCGCGGCGGAATGGCTCCGGAAAGGCAACGACCTGGCTTATTACAAAGGGGTCAAGTTGGGTTCGGGGAGCAAGGAGTTGGATTATGCGGCCAACTTGATGCAAACGTGGGGTATCCCCGAAGTGGTTGACGTGTATAAAACCAGATACGAAGAACTGGAGACCGCGGCAAGAGAAGCTGAACAAAAAGAGGAGACTCAAAGAAAACCCAGGGTCGTTTGGGCACACCTGAAGCCGTACTATAAAAATCAAATTATGAGCTACATCGAGCAAAAAGTGGATATAGTCGGAACACAGGTAAATTATACATACTGGGACAGACTAAACCCCGATGAGCCTTTCAGGTCTATCGCGAGAAAAACTATACTGACACCCGGATATTGCCCGGTAATTCCGAGGACGCGGGTTTTTCTGGAAACCATGCGACAAGGTGACGGTGTTATCGCTTTCTATCCCAAGTCGTGCAGGCATTTTCACAGCTCCGCAAAAATCGAGGAAGAAACTCTGAAGAAAGCAGGAATCCCGATGTTGACAATAGATGGAGATTGTATAGATAACAGGGGAGACGACTTCTTCGTGCTGAAAACAAGAATCGACAGGTTCATTAAAAAGATGGAGAATCAGATGCGGAAATAACACCGGATTTATCCGCGCGAATTTTTCAGCCTTGCCGCTGCCTTCACACCTCGGTGGAGTGTTGGGATTATTGAAACTTATGCAATTGCATAAGCAGCCCCCCTGTGCTATGATATAACTTAAGGAGGGAGCTTTATTTTCCGGGAGAAGTTTTTCTTGTGAGTAAAGAGCTTTCCGCCAGGGAAATTGTCGCCGTTTGCGGCAAAGGCGGGGCGGGCAAAACCGCCGTCTCCGCCATGCTAGCCACCGCCGCCTCTCGCCTCGACCCGTCCTCCCGCACACTGCTGATAGACGCCGACCCCGCCGGGGGACTTAGCTTCGCCGTGGGCGCCGTACCGCGCAAATCCATAGGCCAGGTCAGGGAAGACGTCATAAAACAAGCCCGAAGCAAGGAAAACGCCGTGAAAGAAAAACTCGCCGACTCCATAGATTACTACGTCATGGAAGCGCTGGTGGAGATGGGGAGTTGGAGCCTCTTGCCCATGGGAAGGGGGGAAAGCCCCGGCTGCTTCTGCCCGGTAAATACCCTGCTGCGGGAAGCCATAGAGGCCATGTCGAAAAACTTCGACAGGATAATTATCGACGGGGAAGCGGGCATCGAGCAGATTACACGCCAGGTTATGAGGTCGGTGGACGCTTTGCTTATTGTGAGCGACACGAGCGCAAGGGGATTGAACACGGCCCGCCTGATAACCGGGATGGTAAACGACAAGAATCTGTTGGACGCGCCCGAGGTAATGCTGGTACTGAACAGGGTCGCCGATGCGGATAAAGTGAATATGAAAGATGTGGAAGAAGCGGCGGGTTTGAAACCCGTGGCGATGATTCCCGAGGACGACAGGCTGAGGGAGTGGGATTCCCAATCGAAACCGCTTTCCGAGCTGTCGGAGGAGTCCCCGGCCATGGAGGCGGTGGAAAAATTTGCCCGCGAGTTGTTTTCCGAGAAGGGCGGAAAAAGCTCAATCGAAATGGCTTGACACTAATTAACTAACCGGTTTATAATGAAACCGGCTGTGACGAATTTTTACCACTCGCAAGGCCCGGGATAAGCTCGGGGAAGGGGGATAAAAGCTATGAAAAACGAGTACGATGTAATCGTGGCGGGAACGGGGCCCGGCGGCGCCAGTGCCGCCAGGGAGCTGGCAAAGGCCGGGAAAAAAGTGTTGATGCTGGAGAAGGGCGCCGATAACCAGTGGGTGGGCAACCACGTGGCGGCGTCGTTTCTGCTCGACCTGAAAAACACTACCCCCATCGGGCACCCCATGATGGTAAGGGGCGTCACTACCGGCGGCTCATCCCGGGTATACTGCGGCACCGCTACCCCGCCCGCCCCGTGGATTAAGGAGAAGACCGGCATAGACCTGGGACCGATAGCCGATGAAACCATCGAGGAGCTTCACGTCAAACCTCTGCCGGATAATCTCGTCGGACAGGGCGCTCGCCGCATAATGGAATCGGCTTGCGAGTTGGGGATGAATTGGGAGCTTTTGCCCAAATTCATAAACCCGGAAAAGTGCAAGCCCGACTGCGGCGTCTGCATGCTCGGTTGCCCCACCGGCGCGAAATGGACGTCGCGGGAGTACGTGATGGAAGCCATTGAATACGGGGCCGACCTGATGACCAGAACCGCCGTGGACAAGGTGTTGCGCGATAACGGCGCCTCCATGGGCGTCAAGGTCAAAGGCTCCAACGGCGCCCGCGCCATCTACTCGGACAAAGTAATACTCTCGGCAGGAGGCTTGGGAACTCCGGTAATACTCAAGAGAAGCGGAATAGAAGAAGCGGGCCAGGGTTTCTTCGGCGACCCCCTGCTATTTACCTACGGGCAATACAACGGCAAAGGCTCCGGCTACGACATTCCCATGACCGCCGGAACGTGGGATTACCACGCCTCCGAAGGATACCTGATGACCGACCTGGTGGAGCCGTGGCTGTTGCTGGCCATGATGATGGGTATGAAGGGGCCTCAGCATCTTCCGAAGGTGCTCAATTTCAACAAAACACTCGGAATCATGACAAAGTGCAAGGACCCCGTCAGCGGCTCCATCAATCGCGACGGCAAAATCAAAAAGGAGCTGGAGGAGGTGGTCTGGAACCGCCTCAACTCCGGAGACCGCCGCGCACGGGAGGTGCTGTTGAAGGCCGGATGCAAGCCGAACACGCTGATTACTTCACCGGTAAAGGCCGCGCACCCCGGCGGCTCCGCCCGCATAGGGGAAGTGGTGGACAACCGGCTCGAGACCTTCCGGATAAAGAACTGTTACGTGGCTGACGCCAGCGTGATACCCGACGAGCTTGGCACCCCGGTGGTGCTTCTGGCCGGCAGCCTCGGCAAGTATGCCGCGCGAAATATTCTGGCTCAGCAATAAAGAGGAATGTTGTCGAAGTATCCGCAGAACTCTTAACTGAAAACGTTTTATAGAACAGGCGTGGAGCGTCTGCGGCCGTCTGTGTATATGTAGGCACTGCACTTTTACGAAAATAAAGCTCGAGGTTAAGGATGGACAAATCCGAAATTATGGCCAATGTCAGGGCCGCTATCAGGGAGCCCGGCAACTCCTATATTTCGCAATGGAAACAGGATGGCCGCAACATTATCGGCTACTTCTGCAGTTACGTTCCAGCAGAGCTGATAACAGCGGGGGGAATGTTGCCCGTCCGCATAAGGGGCGCGGGTAGCGAAGACAGCGGCCCCGCCGATGCGTATTTGAGCAGCCGGTTGTGCACCTTTGTCAGGCACGCCACCACTCTGGCCATGGAAGAAAGGTACAGCTTCCTCGACGGCGAAGTGGCCCTGAACACATGCGACCACGTGCGCCGCTGCCACGACGTATGGGTCAAGAAGACCGAAATACCTTTCCACGGATTCCTGTCGGTACCGCGTAAGCAGGGGGAGTACCTGTACCCGTGGTACCAGCAGGAAGTGGAGAATTTCAAGAATCGTCTCGAAGAGCACTTCAATGTGAAAATTACCCGCAATGACATCGCCGACGCCATACACCTGCACAACGAAGCCCGCAAGCGGCTGATAAACCTCAACGAATATCGCCGAGCCGACCCTCCCGGGCTGAAGGGCTCGGAGGCTTTGAGCCTGGCGGTGGCTTCCCAGGTAATGCCGAAGGAGGATTTCATCAAGCTAGCCGACGAGTTGCTGGAAGCTCTCGAAAACGAGCCACCGGCTCAGGATAATCTGCGGGCACGGGTGATAGTCGTGGGCGGGGAGCTGGATGAGCCGAAGTTTCTGGAAGTTATCGAAAGTATGGGGGCCGCCGTGGTCGGGGATAACGTATGCTTCGGCGCCCGGAGCTTCGAGGAGTTGATACCGGAGGCGGGCGAGCCTTTCGAGACCCTGTGCAGAAACACTTTCTATAACGTGCCTTGTTCCCGGATGGTCGGAGGTTTTCCGCAAAGGTACGAAAACGTGCAAAAGCAGCTTAACCGGGCCAAAGCGGACGGGGTTATTTTCCAGAGAATAAAATTCTGCGACCCATGGGGCGCGGAAGCTCATAACATGATGCACCGTTACCGCAACAGCAGCGGGCACATCCTGATTCTGGAACGGGAATACGGGGTCATGGCCACCGGCCAGGTTAAAACGCGCGTCCAGGCTTTCCTGGAAGCGATGGGAAAATAGCGGGGGATTTTCATCATGGCGAAAAAGTCGAGAAAAATGCAAGCGGAAGCTGCCGAGCGGCGTCGGATATGGGCGGATATTTATTCTAAAGTCCAGGCCGCATGCCGGCTGTTCAACTCCGACCCCGACAACATGGGATTTAACGCCTTCCTCCAGGCGATGCGCAATTATCTCGCACGGTACATACGCGCCATGGACGAAGAACAGCCCATGGTGTGGTTCAACCTGGGATGGAATCCCGAGTTCCTTTACGCTATGGACTTGACGGGAGTTTGCGTCCAGCAGTTGGCCGTTTTCCATAACGTCGCACAGAACAACGAAAGGTGCAATGAGCTTATCGACCTGGCCGAAGCTCACGGCGTCCCGAGCGATTTATGCAGCGCCGACAAGTCCAGCACCGGCGCCATGACCCGCCGGTTGTATCCGCCGCCCGCATGTCATGTTAACGTAAACACCCCCTGCGATTCGCAGATAGTGGCAGCCCAGGTGGCCCAGGAGCTGGCGCCGGCGGAGCAGTACTTCATCGATATCCCGTATTACCACGATGACCGCTCGGTAAAGCACGTGGCCGACCAGCTCAAAGGGTTGATTCCGTTTTTGACCCGAAACACCGGCAGGCAGTTCGACTGGGACAGGCTCAAACACGCCTGCGAGCTCGCCAACAAGACCATGGAAAACCTGTGGGAATGGAACGAGTGGAGAAAGCACGTCCCCGTGGTGCAGGCCAGTAAAGTCTGCGCCCTCAACCTGGTTATTCATATCATGTTCGACGGAAGCGAGGACGGAGTAAGGTTCAGTCAGGGACTTCTCGATGAAGCGAAGCTGAAGGCACAGCGGGGCGACCGGCCCATCGAAGAGAAAGTACGGGCTATATGGTACCAGGACCCGGTGTGGTGGGATATTCACATGTACGACTGGATGGAGCGCGAGTTGGGGCTGACCATACCGATGGACGTCTTCGGCTTCTATTCCAACGAAGGCTACATCGAAACCTCATCGCCCGAAAAGATGCTGTGGGGACTGGCGAACAAGCTGATACGATGCATGCCCATGGCTCGGCAGTTCAGGGCCGACGCCGACTTCTACATTCAGGACTTCAACCGGTTGGTCGAAGATTACCAGGCCGACTGCGGCATTTACGCCGGACACATCGGCTGCAAGCACGGGTGGGGCGCCATCGGCCTTTTGAGGGAAGCCTGCCGGAAAACCGGGCTGCCGCTGTTGGTCTTCGAGTTCGACATGTTCGACCCCAGGATAATGGGCAAGGATGAGATGAAGATGGAGCTGTCGCGCTTTGTCAACGAAATTGTATGGCCCCGAAAGCAGGCCGCGGGAGCATGAGTTCAATCGGAATAAGTTGAAAGGAGAACTTCGGATAACATGGGAATAACCGCAGGAGTGGACATAGGCTCGACCGCCAGCAAGGCGGTGGTGATGAACAACGGCAACGTCGTAGGGGCAATCATAGGCCCCAGCTCCACCAACCCGGCAAAGACGGCCAAGAGCATCTATGAACAGGCGCTCGAAAGAGCGGGCATCGGCGAGAACGACGTCAAGTACATCGTGGGCACCGGTTACGGCCGCGCTCACGTGCCCTTCGCCGATGAAAACATATCCGAGATAAGCTGCCACGGCCGCGGCGCTCATTTCTATCTGCCCGGCGTCAGAACCATCCTGGATATCGGAGGCCAGGACACCAAGGCCATTTGCGTAGACGACAGGGGTGCGCTGCTTGATTTCGCAATGAACGATAAATGCGCGGCGGGCACGGGTCGCTTTCTGGAATCCATCATCAGGAGCATGGAAATATCCCTGGATGAGCTGGAAAAACTGCACTTTCAGGATGGCGAGCCTTGCACAATCAGCAACATGTGCAGTGTCTTCGCCGAAAGCGAGGTTATTAACCTGGTCAACGAGGGAGTGGAGCTTCCGAGGATAATAAAGGGCCTGCACATCAGCCTGGCCAACCGCGTCGCTACGTTGGGCAAAAGGATTGGAATAGTGGAGGACGTTGCCGTAACCGGCGGAGTGGCAAAAAACAAGGGTGTAGTAGAAGCACTCGGCCGGAAGTTGAAAATCGAGGTCAAGCGCTTCCCCGAAGACGTGGACCCCCAGTTGGTCGGAGCGGTGGGAGCGGCGGTGCTCGCCGGAGAAAAAATGGCCGCCGCTTCAAAGTAACCCCTGATGGACCACGATTCCGACAAGAGAGACAACGCGAACTCCACAAGGGGGGAGGAAGCGCAAAAGCAGGCGGATTTTTTCAGGCAGATTCAAAGAACCCGCCAAACCCTCGGCCGGTGGGAAGATAAGCTTAAGGTATACCACGCGCCCTTTACCGATGAAGCCGGGATAAAAGCTTTTGCCGGAAAAATTAACCTGAGTCCGCGAAAGAGCGGCCGGGCCAGCATCGTCCCTGCCGACGAATGCGCGGTCGAGTTGGGCGCTCCCGGAAAAGCCAACGTCAATCTGGTAATGTGGACCGGGCGTCCTTCCCTGGTGGAAGACGGTCGTATTAACCTGGTGGGGCCGAATATAAAGCCGGGCGAAGAAGTCTCGTGGCCCTATGCACAGGTGGTAATGGTCGAATTGGAACCGGAATCGGAGGCCGACCCGTTTAGCCTGGAGTCGGCCCAGTACCTTTCCAACCGGTTGCCCGGCTACATGGTAAGGACGGTGCCGGGAAGGCTGTGGGCCAGAATCAGCCGCGACGCCGTGGCGAGCGGCCTGAATTTCGCCGCTTTGGGCGGAGCTTTGATAGCCGCGTACAAAGGGGATTTCCCGGAAATAAAGGCGGTTGAGGTGTTGTTCGTCACCGAAAGCGACGATTACGTTTCCGAACTGGAACCGCTGGCCGCCGAAACCCGTATCCTTTTGGGTAAAAACAAGAAGCTGGTGCTGGTGGGGGACGGCGAGTACGAATGCTCCGAGCTCGATTGCGAAGAATGCGATGAACGGGAAGTCTGTGACGAAGTCAGGGACGTCATAATATTGAGGCGGAAAAGAAATAAAGATGAACGATAAACCGGAGCCGCTGAATCACCCTTTCCTCGAAGCGTCGGAAAGTCTCGACAACCACTGCCTGCGCCGTGCCCGGGACCACGGTAAAAGAGTGGTCGGTTTCTTTTGCAGCTATGCTCCCCGTGAGCTTATCGACACCGATAACATCGCGCCTTTCAGGATGCGGGCGCCGACTACGACCACCACCGACCTCGCCGACACTTACCTCGGCTTCTTCAACTGCTCCTACACCAGGTGCCTCTTGGAAGCCATAAACGACGATATGCTGGATTTTGTGGACGGCTACGTTTTCACCGCCGGTTGCGACCACCTCAGGCGGCTCTACGACAACCTGCGTTACCTGATGAGGCCGGTGTTGTGTCACATACTTGACCTGCCCCACAAAATGCACGAGGAAGCCGTACAATGGTACACCGAGGAGCTCGAAGCCCTCAGGAAGGAAATGGAAAAATCCCTGAATGTAAGCCTGAGCGATGAGGAAATAAGCGAAAGCATCCTCCGCACCAACGAACTTCGGCGTCTGATAAAAAAGATTCAGGAGTTGCGAAAGGGTCCGGAGCCTAAACTCACCGGCGAAGAAATGCACCGGATAATGGTCTCCGTGTATTCGGCGCCCGCGCAGGAGGCAATAGAGGCGCTCAAGGAAATATACGGGATGCTGGAGGAGCGAGAAGGCCGGCTTAATCACCGCGCCCGCCTGTTGGTGATGGGAAGCCAGATGGACGACCCGTCTTACATCGGGGCGATGGAAGGAATGGGCGCTTTGGTGGTCGGGGACGCCTTCTGCGAGGGTTCCATACAGTTCGCGGATGAGGTGGACGAGGATGAGCCGCCGATAAAGGCGCTTGCAACGAGGTATCTTCGGAAGCTTTCATGCCCCAGGATGTTCGAAGATTTCGACCGGCGATATGACCGGGTAGTAAATTCGGCGAGAGAATTCGGAGCGGACGGGGTTGTGTTGGAGGCGATGAAGTTCTGCGATACATGGGGGATAGATGCCCCCTTGTTCATAAACCGACTACGCTCCGACGGAATCGAAGTACTCAGGCTGGAGAGGGAATATACAAAGAGCGGAATCGGACAGCTTCGCACCAGGGTGCAGGCTTTTATGGAAATGCTGGGGAAGTAATCATGGCGCTGTTTCTGGATTCGGTCATCGATAAAAGACCGGTGATGATGAGCTACTACCTGGGGAAACAAGTCTCCCAACTGGCCGACTTTGTCGCCGGAGCGAAGCTGGGCGCATACTACGACTTCGTGAAAAAATACGACTGGGTTCAGCCGGTGAAACAGAGGGAAGAGGGCGGCGTCAAGAGCTTTTTCGATTACCGCAATCCCGGCTACAACGCCGCTACCATGCGCTCGCTTACCTACATTTCGTACTATGTCACCAACGTGTTCAAAGGCGCTATAAGCAGGCCGGAAAAGTTACTGTGGCACGAGGACTTGATCCCGCCCCATATTTTCCACGCAATGGGGCTGGCGCCGTTTCTCGTAGAAGCCGTACCCATCATTCTGCCGAACCTGAATAACGAAGTTACGGAGCACTACATAGACGTTTGCGAAAACGCGGGATACCCGGGCGATATATGTACCCTGCCGAAAACTTCCATAGGAATGGTGCTCGAAGAGCAGTTTCCTGCGCCGAAGGCCATCGTCACCAGCAACTCGCCCTGCGACGGCGGAATGGCGAGCTATACCGTCATGGAAGAAAAGTACAAAGTGCCGGTCTTCAGGCTGGATTTGCCGTACTGGTTCACCGAGCAGCGCGGGCTGGATTATTACCTGCGGGAAATAAGGCTCATGATAGAATGGCTGGAAGATATATATTCGGTGAAGATGGACTATGACCGGCTGCGGGAAGTTTGCGAGGAGCACAACCGGGCCTGGATGTGCTCGCTGGACTTGTGGGACCTGCAGCGGGCGAGTCCCGCGCCGATGGGCGGGGAGACGCTTGTTTACAGCCACCTGGCCTATCCGTTGGGAGGCGGCACGAAAGCCACCACGAGGTTGATGAGAGACCTTCTGCGCATTGCCCGCAGGACGATGGAGCGCGACGGGGGCGGAATATCCAACGAAAAGCACCGGGTCATATTATGGAACCCGCCGCCCCTGGTGTTCCCCGAGCTTTTCGCGTGGATGGAAAAGGAATACGGCGCCATTACAATAATGGATATGCTGACATACAAGGCTCACCCGTTTATAGATACATCCACCAGGGAAACCATGCTCCGCGACCTGGCTTATATCATGGCCTACGGCCCCATGGCGCAACACACCCGGGGACCCTACGAAAACTTCTTTACCGACCTTTTCCACATTTACGAAAGCTTCAACGCAGACATGATAATGATGGCCGCACATACCGGGTGCAAAAACACCCGGGCGTTACTGGGTATATTCAAGGAGCAATGCCGCCGCATGGGGATACCGCTGCTCATCTTTGATTACGACCTGAGCGACACGCGGGTCATGTCCCCGAACGGAATAAAACGGCAAGTAGCCGATTTCATGGAAAATATAATGGGCGAAAGGAAATCCTCATGAAATACTTCGCCGGTTGCGACGTGGGCTCCACCACCGGAAAAGCCGTCATAATAGACGAGGACGGCAATATCCTCGGCCACAGCATCGTCCCCAGCACCATAGACCCCGAGGAAACGGCAAAACAGAGCCTCGAAGCGGCAATCGCCATGATTGACGGCGACATGGACGGAAATCGGATGGAGAAAACCGTAGGCACCGGTTATGGCCGCATCGAGCTGAGCATGGCCGACGAGAACATAAGCGAAATATCCTGCCACGCCGTGGGCGCCAATTTCCTCGACCCCGACATACGCACCGTGGTGGATATAGGCGGACAGGACTGCAAGGCTATGGGGCTGCGGGAGGACGGGCACGTCCTGGATTTCGTAATGAACGATAAATGCGCCGCCGGCACGGGAAGATTTTTCGAGGGCATGAGCAGGGCATTCGATAAGAGTCTTGAAGAGTTCAGCCGACTTTCCCTGGAGTCGGACAACCCCATACCCATCTCCAGCCAGTGCAGCGTATTTGCCGAGAGCGAGGTAATCAGCCTCATCAGCCAGCGCAAGCCGCCGACGGATATAGCGGCGGGCGTGCAGAAGGCGGTGGCCAAGAGGGTGATATCGCTGGCCAGGAGAGTCGGCATAGTGGAGAAGCTTACCGTAACCGGCGGTTGCGCCAAAAACATGGGGCTTATGAAAGCCCTCCGGGACGGGCTGGGCCTGGAGGTCGCCCCGTTGCCGATGGACGCTCAACTGGTGGGAGCGCTGGGGGCGGCCGTGCTCGCCTCCCGGCGGGATTGAAAACGGAGGAAAAAGACATGGAAAGCGCCGGTAATGTAGTCGGCTATTCCGACCTTGCTTTAGGTTTCGTGAAAGGCATCGACTCCATCGGGCCGCTTATACCCGCCGTCGCGCCCGACATCAAGCTGACGCTGAAGGTGGTGCTGGAGGATGCGGATAAGCAGGTTTTCATCGACTTTGCGGGCAAACCTCCAAAGGCCGATTTCGGCAGGGAAAACAGGCCCGCGGATATTACCCTTCACGCAAAACAGCGCGATTTTCACGATTTCCTGCGCGGAAAGCTCAACATTATCAAGGCATGGAACGATAAAAAAATGCTGTTGGAATTCACGCCGACCGCACTATCCGGTGTACCGGTCAGAAAGCCCACCGGCTCGGAAAAGCCCGTCGGTTTACCCGGTTTCGTCTACGAGATGTATCTTGTGAGCATCGGAGCGGATAAAATACTCGAAAGCGGCGACGAAGGCACGGTAGAGCTCCAATTCCGCAAAAAGGGAATATTCTCCAGAGTAATCGGAGCATTAGCATGGATGGGCGGGGCACTGTTCGGCTTGGCCCTGAGGCTCATCAAGCGCTTTTCCCGCGAGCCTTCCCCCGACGAGCCTCCGGAGATTGAAGTTACCGAAGTGACCGAGCCTCCCGCTCCGTCGTCCCCGCCCGAGCCGGGAAAAATCACCCGCGCCGTTATGAGGTGGTTTTTCTGCCGCGTGGATATGTTCGGTGTCGCAAGGTCTTTCGTCTCCGGAGCGCAAGCGGTCGGAGCTGCGTAAACAGCGATAAAATAAAAATAATAGTTGCAGGGAACCGTGTGCGGGTAGACGTAAGCTTGTACCCGCTTGCCGCCTTTGGCCCTATGTCATATAATCTGCTCGGATAACAATCATTATCTGATTTAAACTCATTCTTTAAAAAGGGAGGAGGCGCGAAAACGATGATAACCAGACGTGTGGCGGTGGCCGGCGTCGGGACTACGGCCTTCCGGTCGGTAACCCCGGACCTGAGCTACCGCGAGCTTACTCACGAAGCGGCCGTCAAAGCCTACCTGGACGCCGGCGTCGAGCCCAAGGAGATAGACGGTTTCGTATCCTGCGCCGAGGATTTCCTGGAGGGATACAGTATTGCCGACGAATACGCCCCCGACCAGCTCGGCGCGGTGCTCAAGCCCGTCCAGACGGTGCCCGGCGACGGCATCCAGGGGATAGCCACGGCGGCCATGATGATTATGACCGGCCAGTTCGACATCATGGTGGTTCAGGCCATGAGCAAGGCTTCCAACATGCAGACCATCCCCGACATGATGAACTTCGCCATGGACCCCGTCATGAACCGGCCACTCAACGGCACCTACCATTACGTGGCGGGCCTGGAAATGAACCGGTATCTCTATGAGAGCGAGACCGCCCGGGAGCATTGCGCGATGGTGGTTTCCAAAAACCGCATGAACGCCCTCAAAAACCCGGTGGCCGGTTTCGGCGCCGAGGTGCCGGTGGACGTAGTGCTGGACGCGCCGCCGGTCAGCATTCCCCTGGGGGAACTGGACGTCGCACAACACGCCGACGGCGCGGTGGTGCTGGTGCTGGCCGCCGAGGACAGGCTCAGCTCGCTGCGCGGTAAGCCGGTATGGATTGAGGGTATCGGCTGGATGTCCGATGCGCCCAGCTTCGAGTCCCGCGAGTGGAGCGGCTCGGTCTCCACCACAATGGCGGCGGAAATGGCTTACCGGCAGGCAGGAGTAAAACCCGCGGACGTGGACTTCGCCGAGGTGTGCGACGAGTACTCCTTCAAGGAGCTTCAGCACATGGAGGCCCTCGGCCTGTGCCAGCCCGGTGAGGCCAAGTATCTCCTCGAAACCGGGGAAACGGCCATCGACGGCGTCATCCCGATAAACGCCTCCGGAGGAGCTTTGGGAGTGGGGCACCTTTTCGAGTGCTCCGGTTCATACAAGGTGGCCGAGGTCTGTGCGCAGCTTCGGGAAGAAGCCGGCGCCCGGCAGATAGAAGACCCCGAAGTCGGCCTGGCTCAATCCTGGAGAGGCGTGCCCAGTACCACCAGCGCCGTGATAGTTCTCACAAATTGATTGGACGCCGGGAGGTTTAAGATATGAAATTACGAAGAGTTGCAATGGTAGGAGCAGGAATAACCAAATTTATACGCCGCGCCCAGGAGACCGGCAAGGAACTTGCCTTCGAGGCGGGCCGCATGGCCCTGGATAGCTGCGGCATGAAACCCGACGACATAGAATCCGTCACTCTCGGCACCGCCCCGGACGCTTTCGACGGCGTTCACATGAAGGGCGAGTACCTTCTGGACGGCGCCGGAGGATGGCGAAAGCCTTACATGAGAAACTTCGTGGGCGGCGGAACCGGGGTTTTCGCGCCCATTCACGGTTGGTTCCACGTGGCCTCGGGGATGTTCGACACCTGCATGGTGGTGGCATCGGAGAAGATGTCCTCGTGCTACCCCACGCCACAGGGCGCGTTTTTGACCATATTCGACCACACCACCGAGCAGCCGCTCAAACCCACGCTCATCTGGATTTTCGCAATGGAAATGAACCGTTACATGAACACTTACAACATTCCCAAGGAGACAATCGCCAAGGTGAGCGTGCAGAACAAGCGCAACGCCCTCGACCACCCCAGCGCCCAGATAGCACAGGAAGTGACGGTGGAGGAAGTCATGAACTCCGACCCGCTGTGCTGGCCCGTGCACCGGCTGGACATCAGCCCCGCCAGCGACGGCGCGGCCGCCGTTATCCTGTGCTCGGAAGATGTGGCGCACCGCTACACCGACAACCCGGTATGGCTGGACGGCGTCGGGTTCAACCTCGACAGCGCCTACTGGGCCACCCGCGACCTCTATTATCCCCGGTACGTCGAAAAGGCCGCGAAAATGGCCTATGACATGGCGGGTATCAAGGAGCCGGAGCGGGAGATAGAGATCGCGGAGCCTTACGACCCGTTTAACTACAAGATGTTGCACCACATGGAGGGGCTGCTTCTCGCACCCAGGGGCAAAGCGGCTGACCTGGTGGAAGATGGCGTAACCGCCCGGGACGGCGACCGGCCAATGTGCCCCTCCGGCGGAGCGCTCGGCGTGGGCAATCCCATCGCCGCCACCGGCCTGATGAAAATCATCGAGATTTTCCTCCAACTGAGAGGAGAGGCCGGGAAAAGGCAGGCGCCGGGCAACCCCAAATGCGGGCTGGCACAGGCGTGGGGCGACCTGATGCAGGTCGGAACCGTTGTCGTAATGAGGTCAAGATAAGCCAAGAGAGGTGATATGATGGAACTGGAAAAGTATCCGCTCGGAGGAAAAGGATTAAGCTCCCAGGAGCTGAAAAAGGTAATAACCGTCAAGCATACCCCCAACCTGAAGTACTCATGGGACGACGGCATGGCCATAAGCCGATACCTCAAGGAGCTTAAAAACGGAAGAATAATCGCTAAAAAGTGCAATAAATGCGGGCGAATAATGCTGCCGCCGCGGATGTTCTGCGAGCTCTGCTGGAGACCCACCGACGATTGGGTATATGTCGAAGATACCGGCGTGGTCAACACTTATTCGGTGTGCCATATCCGGTGGGACGCCAGCCGCCTGGGCGACGATGAAAAGCCATTCATGCCCGCTGTCATCGAAATAGACGGGGCAAGTGAAAGGATGGGAATACTTCACCTTATAGGCGGAGTCGACCCCGACAAGGTAAAAATCGGGATGAAGGTCAAGGCCGAATGGAAAAAGCCCGAGGAGCGCGAAGGCTCCATAACCGACATCCTGTACTTTAAGCCCTATAAAGGCGGAAAGGGAGGGAAAAAATGAGTATCACCGACAAGTTTCAATCGAACCTGGAGCTGACTTCCTTCCCCGGGGAAATCCCGACTTCCTACAAGTACACCTGTGGAATCGCGGGAGAGGATTTTTTCAGGAAAATAATGGAGGAGGGCAAGTTCCTCGCCTCCCAATGCCCCGAATGCGATACGGTCTACTTCCCGTCCAGGATTTTCTGTGAGAAGTGCATGGCTCACATCCCCGACAACTTCGAGGTGTCGGGTAAGGGCGAAGTATATTCCTTTACCCTGTGCTGCCAAAACACCGACGGCGCCCCGATGGGCGAGCCGGTGCTTATCGCGGCGATACAGATAGACGACACCGACAGCACCGTCGTGCATTACCTGGGCAAGGTGGACCCCGAGGACGTGGAAATCGGCATGGTGGTCGAGCCCGTCCTTAAGCCCAAAAAGGACAGGGAAGGCTCCATACTGGATATCCTGCACTTCAAACCGTCTAAGTGACGCGGAATTGCTTTAAAGGGCAGGAATAAAAAGCCCGGCCTTTTCGGGGTCGGGCTTTAGTTTTATTGCCGGAAATCGTCGTCGAACATGCTCATAAAGTATTGCCTGCTCCATTTTCTTGACTGCCTGAGCTTGTGTCCGAGACCCAGGGCCATGACGCCCAGGAGGATAAAGAAAGCGGCAACCAGCACCTCCAGCATGCGGGGAACTATGAATATGAGCACGCCGAAAAGCACCAGGATAAGCCCCGGCACGTAAGCGCCGTAGCCGCCGGAAGGTTGTTTACCGGGTGTATATATTTCGTCATTATACATTGCCTTTTCCTTAATATGCCTATAAAGAAAAAGGGCGGCTCCTTGCGGAAACCGCCCCTTCTTCGGGCGAAATTCTTGTTATTTCGCTTTTACTTCGATTTGTTTCGGTTTGGCTTTCTCACCTTTGGGCAACTCGACGGTCAGTATGCCATCGTTGTATGATGCGTCGATCTTGTCTTCCTCCACGTTAACCGGGAGTGTGAAAGACCGCTGGAACTGACCGTAAGCACGCTCGATTCGGGTGTAGTTTTCTTCCTTTTTCTCTTCCTCGTGCTTGCGTTCGCCTCGAATGGTGAGTACGCCGTCCTTCACCTCGATATGCACGTCTTCCTTCTTTATTCCGGGCAGTTCCGCCTCGATGAGGTATTTATCGTCGGCTTCCCGTATGTCTACCGCCGGGACGAACCTCTCATCTCCGAATCCCTCGGTTTCCCTGAACCAGGGCTCGAGGGCTCCTTCGAAGAGGTTGTCCCACCAGTCTCTCGACCTTCTCCTTCGAGCCGGCGCCCAGAACGGGTTGAATCTCGTCAGGTCCATCATTCACACCTCCTTTCCGGGTTGAAAAACCTTTCTAATTCTCTTCTCTTCCTAAAACTTAAATATATTCATACCCCGGCCAAAGTCAACTTAAAAAGATGATGATTAAACGATGTGCATGTCTGATTTTTTACCCCCCGAAACAGGGCCTTGAAACCCTCCAAGATTCCCGCTTAACGAGTTGGCAATGCTTTTTAGGGAGGGATTTTGGGGG
>CAYWKU010000006.1:0-124444 GCA_964459325.1 uncultured bacterium
AAACCTTGGCGCGATATATCAAGTTTCAAGTTATGGGTTTCAAGTCGTCGAATTTGTTCTTTTGATGCGCACGTGATAGTCTTTTTATTGATGTCGCGTGTGATTATAGCAGGCTCGGGGCCGGCGGGCATTTTTGCAGCCCTTACTCTAGTCGAGGCGGGTTTCAGCGATATAGTCATCCTGGAGAGGGGTGAAGATATAGGCGAGCGCAAGAGCCATGTAGGCCGCAGGAACCTGGTCTCGGGATGGGGAGGAGCGGGCGCTTTCAGCGACGGCAAGCTGACGCTTTCGCCGGAAGTGGGCGGATTTTTGAGCGATTTTATACCTATAGACCGCCTGCAAAAGCTCATTGAAACCGCAGACGGGATATGGGTGAGCTACGGGGCCCCCGGAGAGGTTTACGGCGGGCACACGTCGGCCACGACGAGGCTGAAAGAAGACGCCAAACGCTTCAACATGACCTTCGTGACCATGTCGGTCAGGCATATCGGTACTGAAAACGCTCCTGAAATACTGACCCGAATGAGGAAATACATCGGCAACCATGCCGAAGTCCGATGCAACACCCCCGTCGCTCAAATACTGGTGGAAGACGGGCAAGCAGCGGGTGTAATAACGGAATCGGGCGAAGAAATCCGGGGGGATTACGTTGTGGCCGCTCCCGGTCGCTCCGGGGCTAAGTGGATGCAATCGGAAGTCAAGCGTCTGGGGTTGAGCTCAGTGCCCAGTCCTGTCGATATAGGCGTCAGGGTGGAGGCGCCGGCGGTTATAACGGCAGAGCTTACCCAGGCGGCCTACGAGAGCAAAATTATTTACTACACCCCGACATTTGACGACAAGGCACGCACTTTCTGTATGAACCCTTACGGCGAAGTGGTAACGGAAAAGGCCGACGAGGATTTAATCACCGTGAACGGCCACAGCTACGCCGACCGCCCTACGGAAAACACCAACTTCGCCATATTAGTAAGCACTACCTTTACTGAGCCGTTCGACGACCCCCTTGGTTACGGGCATCACATCAGCCAGCTCGCCAATTTTCTCGGCAAGGGCGTAATAATACAACGGCTGGGTGACCTGTACGCCGGGAGGAGGTCAACCCCGGAGCGGATAGCCCGTTCGGTGGTGCCGCCCACGTTGAAGAGCGCCACTCCCGGTGATTTGAGCTTTGTGCTGCCCTACCGGCATCTGGTGAACATAGTGGAAATGCTGGACGCACTGGACAATCTGGCGCCGGGGATAAATTCGCCACACACGCTGCTTTACGGGGTGGAGGTGAAATTTTATTCGCACCGGCTTAAACTTACGGAAAAGCTGGAAAGCGAAGTGAAAAACCTTTTCATGGCGGGAGACGGCGCGGGTATCACCCGCGGACTAATACAAGCCAGCGTTTCGGGGATAATCGCGGGTAGTGAAATCGCACAGAGGGCTCAGAAAAATAAATTAACTTCTTAAAAAATGCTTTCATTTTTATAATTTCATACTTCTCATTGTTGCATTTTCCCCGTATATCTTTTATTCATTATCCTGATAGTCAGTTAGTTGGTTTAGCTACAGGTAGAACTGATGAACAAAAATATAAGAATACGAGTAGCGGTTCAGGTGCTGGGCATAATGTTCCTGCTTTTTCTGGCCGCCGTATCTTTGATAGTGCCCACTATCCGGTGGTCGTGGGAAGAAATGTGGGGAGACTTGGGGCACATATTCATCGTACTGATAGTAGTTATTGCTGGGGGGAGTATACGTATAATCAGGCGCCTTCGCCCGGTGGAGGAATTCCGCAAATGTCTTGAATCGGGAGAGCCGGCGGACAGGGAAATACTTGACCGCGCTCGCCATATAGCCTTGATATTTCCCGTTTCTTCAGCGTTAATTGCGTGGGGAGTTTTTACCGCCGGCGGGATATGGTTTTCCATCAGCTTGCAAATAAAATTTGACGCCCGTTTATATCAATCGCTCATTATGTTTCTCATGGCCTTCTCTCTGGGGGGTTTTGGCGCCATCTTCTGTTTCTTTTCCGTTAAAAAGACTATGGAGCCGGTTGTTGAAAGGCTGATTTTCGAGGACCCGGACTTCTTGAACCTTTCTCCGCCCATGCGGCTCAGGCTACGGCCCAAGCTGCTGATAACCTTCATCTCGCTGGGAGTTTTGATGGCCATGTTTGCGCTTTTCGGCAACACCCAGATTTCCGATACCGTCAGAAGCGTGGTCGAAGCTCCGGCCACTGCGCAGGAGGTTATAAACGCCACGCATTTCGTTCTTATCTGGAATGTTGCTGCGTGCTTGATTGTTGCTGCGGTAATCGGATTTCTGGCTGCCGGCGATTTATCGAGGCCGCTTCGGCAAATTACAGCGGCGGCCGAAAACATCGCCACGGGAGAGCACAAACAGAGAATCCCCATAATTACCGAAGATGAAATCGGCGAGCTTGCCTCAAGCATCAACCGGATGAGCTTCGGATTACTCGAGAACCTGACCCAAACTCTCGAAAAGTCGGAGAAGCTGCTCGAAACCGTTCGGGAAGCCAGTGAGACGTTGAGGAGTCATTCTTGGGAGGTCTCTTCCATAGCCTCCCGCCAGTCTGAAGGAGCAAGCCAGCAATCGGCATCGGCGCAGGAAGCCGGCTCCACGTCCATGGAAATATCACAATCGGCCAAGCAGATAGCTCAAGGCACTCAGCGTTTCCACGAGCTTGCCCAACAAGCAAGAGAAAGCTGCGACGATGGAGAAGAATCCCTGCAGGAGACCATTTCCGACATAAGAAACTCGAATGAATACGCCCAGACGGCATCCGATGTAATCAAGGAGCTGGCAACACGCTCGGGAAAGATACAGTCGGTAGTGGATATTATCGAGGAAATAAGCTCTCAGATAAATCTCCTTAGTCTGAACGCCGCATTGGAAGCTGTCGACGCGGGCGTCGCGGGGAGAAGATTCAAAACCGTAGCCCAGGAAGTGGGAAGACTTGCCGAAAAAACCAACGAATCCATATATCAGATAAGAAAGATGGTAAACGAAATATGGCAATACACCGGAAGAGCTGCGGACGTAGTTAACAAAACGAGCGAGGTGTCCGACACCGGCGCCGAAAAAGCCGCTCGGTTGGAGAACAGTTTCAAAACGATAAGAGAAACCGTTGAAGGCACAGTGGCCGCGGCCAAGGAGATAGAGTTGACCACAAACCAGCAATCCACCGCCAGCGACCAGATGGTGGAGGCGATTTCCGCCATAACCGACAACGCCCGGGAGTTGGAAGAAAGCGCCAAGCAACTGGACAAAAACATAGAAAACCTGGCCGTCCTCACCGACAGGCTGGGTGAAATGGCCTCCGGAAAAATCTAAAATAAGTACGATGGCGGATTGTATAAGAACCAGGCTCGAACGGCTGGAACGGGAAAGTCTTTCTCCATGCGCCACTTTCAGCGATTCCGGCCGCGGCCGGCTTGCCCACGAGCCGGAAGACAACGTGCGTATGCCCTTTCAGCACGACCGCGACCGGATTATTCACTCAAAAAGCTTCCGGCGTCTCAAGCATAAAACCCAGGTCTTCCTGGCGCCCGCCGGAGACCATTACCGGACGAGGCTGACTCATACCATCGAGGTCTCCCAGATAGCCAGAACCATGGCCCGCAGCCTGTTTCTGAACGAAGACCTCTCGGAAGCCATAGCCCTCGGACACGACCTGGGGCACACACCCTTCGGCCACGCCGGGGAAGAGGTCCTGGATGCCAATCACTCGAAGGGATTCGAGCACGCCGCCCAGAGCCTGCGGGTGGTGGATATACTCGAGCGCCAGGGAAAAGGACTGAATCTTACCTGGGAAGTGCGCGACGGTATCCGCAGGCATTCCAAGGGGCGCGGGCCGCTTCTGAACCCCGAAGATACGCGCCTTCCCCGAACCCCGGAAGGCCGGATAGTGCGGCTGGCGGACATCATCGCGTACACCAACCACGACCTGGACGACGCACTGAGGGCGGGAGTAATAAAAAAATCAGATATCCCGAAGGATCTGCGAATCACACTCGGCAAGACTCACTCAAAGCGAATAGACACCATGATAAGAGACGTGCTGACCAACAGCGTTCCATCCGACGGCTGTGAAATCACCGGAAGTGAGGAAATATGGGAAGCGGTGTCGGCACTGAGGGAATTCCTGTACGAGAGGGTTTATGAATCCGAAAGAATCAAGGAAGATTTTCAAAAGAGCAAATTTGTTGTGGAGACGATTTATAATTATTATAAAACCGCCCCCGACGCCCTCCAGCGCGAAATCGGGAGAAAAGAACTGCCGTTCAGCCGCGAGCGCGTGGTCACCGACTTTGTGGCGGGAATGACCGACCGGTACGCGCTAAACCTTTACGCCGAGCTCTTTCTGCCCTCCCCCTGGCCCGGACAAACCCTGGTTCCGTGGTAAATGATTTACTCCACCATCAAGGCGAAAGGGACATTCGCCGGGCTTTTGCCGCCCTTGCCTATTATGATAAACCCCGGCTTACGATTTTTGTCCTCCATCAAATCAAACTTCAGCCGTTTGCAGGTAGCGTTGAAAGTTAAGCCTTTCACAGCGCTTTTTAACGGGGTGCTTACTTTGACAAGCCGGTCATTCCAGTTTCCGTAAGGCTTGCGCTTGCCGTTTTCAACCAAGTAAACGCTTTTAATTCTTCCGGCGCCTTCGCAGGATATTTTTCCGGAAAAATCGAGCTTTTTGGAACCGGCTGCCATTTCAATGCGCCAGCTTTTTTCACCCTTCCAGACTTTGTAACCCTCGAAGTTTTTGACATCGGGTTTTCCACGGGGGTCTATTCTATCCGCTGCCATAAGCGGGGCTAATAGTAATAGTATCCCGCCTATTGCCGCCGACGCTTTCACCGCCCGGTTTTTGCGCATCTTCGCCTCCTCCCGGAAAGTAAGTGTCAACCCCACTGAGTGTGCAGGCCTGTCCAGACCCGCTTTATGCTCTCGATATCCTCGACGATGTTTTCCTTCAGTGCGTTAACGGTAGGCACCGGCAGGGGCTGGCAATTGTCCCTGTACGGGTCGTACATAAGCCTGTAAGAAAATCCGCGGTTACCCTGCCCGCTCATCGCATCCCACCCTCTTACAAAGTAGGGGCACGAGTCGTTGAAGCAGACGTAAAAATAATCCGCGTCCCACATGGTGAAGGGGGTATTAGGGACTTCCCACAGTTTAAGCTCCTCTGTGCAGTAAGGACATCGATGGTTGTGTTTTACATCCTTTTTTCTTTTCTCCAACTCCTCCCCGGAGATTTTTTTGCCGTATTCCGACTTCAAATCGGGCCTGCTCATTTTCTTACCTCCTGCCCTGTCCGCGTAAACCGCGTAAACCGGGTCGCTCGGGATTCCCAGGTGGGAATATTTATCGTCGGACGGGCGCGGTCTTCCTTTGACCGCGAATGTTTTCGTTTCATCGAAACAACCCGCCTTCCGGAAAAAGTCCTCCACCATCATTATACGCTCTTCCGGGCCGGATTGCTTCCATATTTTCACCGCCTTTTGGGGAAACATGCGGTCCGAGAATATCACCAGGAAAAGCCCGCCGGGCTTGAGTACTCGTCCCACTTCCCTGAATACTTCAAATGGCCCCGTCATGTAATCCACGCTTACGATGTTCAGTACCACGTCGAAAACATCGCTTTCGAAGGGTAGACGGGGCTCGGTATTCAGGTCGTGAATAACGTAGCCGGTAAGCTTTTTGTTTTCCCTTAACTCGTTTTCATTCAGCCCCAGACCTGCCAACTCCGAAATGTCCAGATTATCGGGGACGTGAGAATCCCAGCCGGCCATCAAATCCAGTATCCGCGGCTTATCCTCCACAACCAGTTTGGATATGATTTCCTCAACCGTGGAAAGTGCCAGAGAGTCCATGTGTTCGACGAACCGGTCACGGGAGTAGAAAACGGAGTCATCGGTCTCGTCAATCCTCGTGAACGCGTCATCGGGGTATGAGGTTCCTGCTTTTGCCGCCCCGGGAAGTTCCTTCTCGGTAATACTCATCATCTTTTCCTTATGTTACAATTTGAACGCCATTCATTCACGGTTCCATTCTGAATTACTGCCTCTGTAATTGAGATAACCGGAGATTTGAGAGGATTCATGTATCCGGTAAAATATTCTCGGTGCGAGTGATGAATATTCTGAAAAGTAAAAAAACCGTGGCAATCAGGCGTTTTGTGATTTAGCTTCCGGCTGCTCGATATCTTCCTGCAAAATGAGTTTCGGGAAGGCATCGGACCATCTTTCCTTAATGGTCTGTCTCAGGTATGCATTTATCTCGACGGCGGTGTCGAAATTAAATACCTGCTCCGCGAGGTTTTTAACCTCTTTCATGGTGAGAGCCCCTATGACCCTTTTCGCCCGAGGAATGGCCTGGGCGGGCATACTCAAAGAAGTTACACCCAACCCCAGCAGCAGTGGGATATAAAGCGGTTTTCCGGCCATTTCACCGCACATGGCAACTTCTATCCCGTTGGCTCTACCGGCATCGGAAACCTGTTTTATCAGGTTCAGCACGGCCGGGTGCAAAGGCTCGTAAAGGTAGCTCACGTGCTCGTTCACGCGGTCAATGGCCAGCGTGTATTGAATAAGGTCGTTGGTGCCGATACTGAAAAAGTCCATCTCCCTTGCCAGGCGCGGCGCTATAACCGCCGCGGCGGGCACTTCCACCATGCATCCCACCTGTATGTTTTCGCTGAGCTCAGCGCCCTCTTTCCTGAGTTCCTCCTTAACCTCGCTATAATGCTTCAGCGCCTCCCGGATTTCTCTCAACCCGCTAATCATCGGAAACATTATTTTTACCGGCCCGTGAGCGCTGGCCCGGAGTATAGCTCGTAGCTGAGTGCGGAATATCCCCTTCTCCCTGAGACAAAACCGTATGGCCCTCAATCCCATTGCGGGATTAAGCTCCGGCGGCATCGGCAGGGCGTGATTAAACTTGTCGCCGCCCAAATCCAGGGTGCGGATGGTGGTCTGGTGAGGCGCTACCGTCTCCACAGCCCGCTTGTAGTTTTCGTAGTGCTCATCTTCGGTAGGAAGGTCGCTTCTGTCCAGGTACAGATACTCCGTCCGGTACAGACCGATTCCCTCCGCACCGTGCTTGCCCAAAAGGGGCAGCTCGTCGATTATCTCCAGGTTGGCGCTTACCACTATGCGCTGCTTGTCTTTGGTCGCCGCGGGCAACTCCACTTCCCTGTGAAGCTCCCGGTCTATCTCCTCGTATTCCTGCTTTATCCTTACGTAATGCTCACTTAAAATCGCATCAGGTCGTAAAACCACCGTGCCGTTTATGCCGTCGATGATTAGCTCGTCTCCGTCGTTGAGGTCCTCGAACAGGCCTTCCACGCCGACTACGGCGGGTATTTCCAGCGACCTGGCGACTATTGCAGTATGGCTGGTGGGGCCGCCCCGGGTGGTTACGAAACCCAGCACCCTTTCCTTGTTCATCTGTGCCGTATCGGCGGGGGAAAGGTCCTGAGCCACAATTATGGAAGGAGTCCTGATGTCACCGATTAAATGCTCCCTCTTCCCCACCAGGTTCCTCAGAGTTCTCTCCCCCACGTAATCGATATCGTTGAACCTTTCCTTGAGGTACGAATCGTCGATGTCGGCAAACACCTGCTTTGTCTCGTCCAGCACCTGCCTGAGAGCGTACTCGGCGTTTACCCTTTCCTTTTCTATCCGGTTGAGAGTCGCATCGGTAAACAGCTCATCGTCGAGGATGGCCAGATGGGTATCGATAATCAGAGCGTGCTCCCTGTGATTAACGGCGTCTATTTTGCTTCTGATATCTATAAGCTGATTCTTGGATTCCTCGACGGCATCCAGAAAACGCTGCTTCTCCTCCCGTATTTCCGAAGGCGCCAGGAGCCGGCGTGAAATATGAACCCGCGAGCGGTCGAGGACAAAGCATTTCCCCGCAGCCACGCCCGGGCTTGCTCCGATACCTTTCAATTCAATGCTCTGGGCCAACTCCCCTACTCCCCCTCGTCGAACTTGTTTTCCACAAGAGTTTTCAAGTCTTCAAGAGCCTTATCGGCGTCGTTACCTGTAGCTTCGACGACTATCACGCTGCCCTGTGAAGCGCCCAGGGCTATGAGTCCCAAAAGACTCTTGGCATCCGCCTCCATGTGGTCCTTTATTACCTTTATGTCCGATTCAAATCCCTGCGCGATTTCGCGCAGCACCGCCGCAGCGCGGGCATGAAGCCCGAGCTTGTTAGTGATTTCCAACTCTATCCTCTGAGCTTGTGCCTCTTCACTCATCGCTATATATCCATTGCCTTCAAACCGTTCGGTCAGTCAGGGGACCGTTATTGAAGCCACCAGGCCGAAACCTGCGGCCAGGTAAAACAGTGTAACCGGTTTAAGCCCTCTTTTTACCGCAATTGCCGTCAACACCACAACAACAAGCGCCAAAGCTCCGGAAGTGGCGCTGACTTCCTCTTGAAACGACAAGAAGCTACTCTTCGTTTCAAGTTGGCAAACGGTCATAAACGCCAGTATAATCGCCGCCGTTATTCCAAGTGCCGAATTAATCTTGGAAAATCTTAACTTCGATATCCCGCTCACCATTTTCGGCCCCTGCTGTACAGCCCCCTTATAGCTCCAGAACCGACTCCATAGATGAATGGCGTTATACATTATCAGCGGAACCAGCACCGCCAGGACGTAATGACCGGCCAGCGCCAGGCCAGCTCCCACCAGGAGCGCCATCGGCTTCACCGAAAACCAAAAGAATGAATCCCCCAACGCCCCGAACGGCCCCATCATGCTCTGTTTAAAAGCGGAGATACTTTCTTCCTTTTCCCGTTCATTTTCCATTTTCCCCACCACTGCAGCCAGCGAACCCGCCAGGTAGGGATGAGTGTTAAAAAATTCCAGGTGCCGGGCGTAAGTTTCCTTCAACTCCTCTTCCGTGGCGCTATTCAGAAGGGGCGCCAGGGAGTATAGAAAGCCCAGGTTCTGCATGCGTTCGGAGTTATAACCCGCCTGTACCAGCAAACTCCTGGCAAAACTCTTACGCGCCCCCTTATTTTCTATTATTTTATTTCCCTTCATATATGTACCTAAGCCACTCCTACGAGCAATACTACCAGCGCCACACCCAGAACCGAGTATACCCATATCGCCCTGCGTTCCCTGAGAGAAGCCAGGGCTATTCCCGCCGAGGCCAATAGCAGCAAACTTCCCGTTACCTTCAAGGCTCCCCACCATTCGGAAGGCATATAATTCAGCGCTACAGCCACTACAACCGCCGCAGCGCCCGAAGCTATGGCCATACCGACGCCAAAAACCAGAAAGGTTCTCCCCAGACTATAGTGAACGGCCCGCTCCACCGCTTTTATACCCAATTTTTCGATACCTTCTTCCGCCTTGTACAACAGATGAACATTCCTTTCCTTCAACTTCGTATCTATTACTTTTCCGAGCCAACCGGCTGGTACCATAACCCCAAGTACCGCGACAGCAAGCGCCACATCGGAAGGCGTTTGAGTAAATGCCGCCGCAATCGCCGCCGATGCGGTAACCGCCACCGAGGCCATCGCCGCGTCCGGCGGCGAGGAGCCTCCCATGCTCACGCTTCCCAGAAAGAACAACTGCAAAATCACCCCTACTTTCAACCCCAACATGGGCTCGCCAAGAATCAAACCGGCTATCGGCGCCAACACAATCGGCTCGGAAAACATGCCGTGAAACACGCTTGTCCTGTCCAGTTCGGCCACTCCACCCAGCAATACCACAGCCACGAACTCAAGCACCATACATTCAATCCTTCCGGTCAGCCGCCCGTTTCAGCCGTTAAGTTTGTCCAACCACCTTTGCCACCATTTTCTCTCCCGCCCGCAAGTCCGCTCCCAGCCGTTTCCCTTATGCAGGCAATCGGGAAACCTCAGAGGCGATTCATCGGGCAGAGTTTGAAGCTCCACTAGCGAACGGCGCTGCATCTCCATCAACGAATGCAACTCATCCTCGCTCAAGCTGATACAAGGTGTTACTCTCTGTTTGCCTTTCTGATAATGGACATTTCCGATGTTGATTTTTTCCAGCGGAACGCCCATTCTCAATGCGTCCCTGGCATCCTTTATGCTTGAGAAGAGCACCAGCGCCCTCCGGTTTTTCAAGCTAAGCTCATCGAGCGCTCCCTTCAGAGTGTCAACCCGCTCGAACCTGCAATTGATTTTTGAAGGCACCGCGATTTCCATGATGCTTTGCCTGAGGGGGTCTTCGGCAACTCCATCGTCCACCACTACAATCGTGTCCGCATTTAGCCTGGGCAACCAGGCCTCCAGCACCTGGCCGTGGACCAGGCGGTTGTCCACCCTGGCTAGCGCTACGCCCATCAATCCCCCTTGTTCTTGGAGAAAGAGACTTTCATATTAAGGATTTTGCTGGCCACCGTGATGTTTTTCTTGCCGGCTTCCATGGCCTTTTCGGCAAGTTCAGCCAGGCTTTTTTCACCTCTCCCTGTGGCCAGAGAAAGCAGCATCGGCAGGTTGACCCCGCTTACTACCTCCACCCTGTCGCTTTCCAGGAAGGTCAGGCTCAAATTGCTCGGCGTTCCTCCGAAAAGGTCGGTAAGTATCAATGCGCCTTTCCCGTTATCCACTCTCTTTATGGCTTCCCTGATGCGATTTTCGGCTTCGTTCATGTCTTCGCCCGGATGAATGCTTACGGCTTCGCACCCCTCCAGTCCGCCCACTATCAACTCGGCAGCGGCCTTGAGCTCTTGAGCCAGCGTTCCATGGGTTATTATTACTGTGCCGATCATGACGTTCGGGTTGTCACCCTATTCGACCTCCTCCCTTGCCTTCACTACTACGCCTTCCACGGCTGCGATTTCCTTGCTCAGCTTATTCTGAAACTCCTTTGCCGAATCGTGTCCCGCAATTTTCAACAAGTGATTGCGGGCGGCGACTTCCACTATAACGGAAAGATTCTTGCCGGGGAGCACCGGAAGCTTTATATGCGGAAGGTTCACTTCCAGAATCCGATAACAATCGTCCTCCACCCCCAACGGGTCCAGCTTCAGCTCCGGCGACCATTCAATAAGCTCGATAACCAAATCCACCCTCTTCCTGTCCCTCACTGCTGCGATTCCATAAAGGTCCTGGATGTTTATGATTCCAAGTCCCCGTATTTCCATGTGATGGCGTATTATGGGCGAACTGTGGCCCACTACAGATTCTCGCCATCGAACCAACTCCACCAGGTCGTCGGCCACCAACCTGTGGCCTCGATGCACCAGGTCAAGGGCGCATTCGCTCTTGCCGATTCCCCCTTTGCCCACCAGAAGCGCCCCGACCCCGAGAACGTCGACCAACACCCCGTGCACGCTGACCCGGGGAGCCAACCTTTCCATCAGGAAGTTGGAGGTTCGCTCGATAAAGTCATCGCTGGACAAAGGCGTTTTCAGGATGCACACGCCGGCTTTAACGAATGGGTCGATAAACTCGCTGGGTATTTCGAGATTCCGGGTTACCACCAGGCACCTTACTCCCCGCTCGACCAGCACCTGGGCGATTTCCCGCTGTTTATCTGCTTCCAGATGCTCCAGATAAATACTTTCCGTTTTTCCCAGTACCTGAATGCGGCTCGGATGTACGGTTACCCTCACTCCGGTAAGCAGCAGCCCCAGCTTATGGATGTGTACGTCGCTGACTTCCCTGTCCATGGACATGGGAGTGGAATATGGTTCGAGCTGCATCCCATACTCGGTGTCGGCCACCAACTCGGATACCTTAACGAAATTCACCGACCCGCCCTTTCCGTTAATACTTGCTGTCCTGTTCCGCTATCATGTCCAAAATTTCTTTTGAATCCGAGGCTTTCATGAGCTTTTCCCGAAACTCCTTGTCGTGGCAGATTCTCGCGATTCTGGCCAAAAGCCTCAAGTAATTACCTGGCTCGTCTTCCGGCCCCACAATCAAAAAGAAAAGGTGGCATGGCTGCCCGTCCTCGGCCTTGAAATCTATGCCCCGGCTACTCCTGGCAAACAACACCAGAAAATCTTTTATGCCTGAAAGCCTGGCGTGGGGTATGGCCACTCCCGTGCTTTCCAACGCAGTGGGCCGAGTGGTTTCTCTTTCCATAAGAGCCTTGACCAGTTTATCGGGCTTCACGTCGAGTTCTCCGGCTATTTTGCCGGCCATCTCTTTCAACGCGCCCTCCTGCTCCTCTGCCTTTAAATCCGTCAGTACGTGTTTACTATCAAGCAAGTCGAGTATTTTCAAAAGCTCCTCCTGCCGCCAAAGGTATTATGTGCCGGAAGGTTCGACCAGGCCGAGAGTTCCGTCGGAGTTTTTATGCAGCACACATACTTCCATGGTGGTGGCGTTTCTGAACACCACAAAAGGAGCCTTGCCCGAAATCAATTCCATCGCCGCATCTTCCACCGTCATGGGCTTTGGCAGCATCAGGTCGCTGGGCACTATCTGGGGCAGGCTATTCTCCTCCCCTCCGGCAGAGTCCTGCTCCGGAAGCTCGGGGAGCGGGTTCTCGGGGCCCGGTTTGGCGGTGCGGATAGTTTTATTGGACTTTCTTGTTTTGCGGCGGCCTTTTTCCTTTTTAAGCTTTCTTTCCAGCTTGTCGGTCACCCGGTCAATGGCGCTGTACAAATCCTCGGTGGATTCTTTGCCTGTTATTGAAGCCAGGCCGTCCGCCGAGATGATAACTTCGGCTATATGCCTGATTTTTTCGACTGTCAGGATTACGTGGGCCTCCACTGGCCTGTCCAGGAACTTTTCCAGCTTATTGATTTTTTCCTCGGCATACTCCTTCAGCGCGTCCGTAGGTTCGGTATGTCTGAAAGTAACGTTGATTCGCATGGAGAACACCCTTCCTTCCAATAGAATTTTCGACGGGATATTTAAAAGTATTTTTTTCTCTTGGTAGAGGAGAGAATGCCCATAGCCTCCCTGTATTTTGTAACCGTTCTTCTGGCTATGTCTACGCCCATATCCTTCAACATGCTCGCTATCTCCTGGTCGCTGTATGGCTTAGCCGGGCTTTCACCGGAGACTATCTGATTTAACTTCTGTTTAACGCTTTCCGCAGAAATTTCACCGCCGGTGGTAGTGCCGACGCTGGAGTTGAAAAAGAATTTGAGCTCATAAATTCCCTGAGGCGTATGAACGTATTTATTGTTTGTCACGCGGCTTACGGTACTCTCGTGCATCTCGATATCCTGGGCCACGTCCTTGAGAGATAGCGGCTTGAGATATTCAACCCCCTTCTCCAAAAAATCGGTCTGAAACTTAACTATGCTCTTGGTCACCTTGTAAATGGTGCGCTGCCTCTGGTGAATACTCTTTATAAGCCATACTGCGCTTTTCAGTTTCTCCTGGATGTAACCCCGGGTCAAATCCCCGGTCTTTCCCTTGCCCTGAAGTAACTGTCGGTAGTAATTGGAAACCTTAAGCTTGGGCAAGCCGTCCTCGTTGAGCACAACCACGTACTCGTCTCCGACCTTGTGTATATAAATATCGGGAACGATGTACTGAGTTTTATCTTCTCCGAAGGGCCTTCCCGGCTTGGGCTCCATCTCGAGAATAATTTTCAGAGCCTCCATCGCGTCTTCCTCGGAGGACTTGGTCGCCCGGGCAATGGGTTTCGGGTCTTTTCTCTCTATCAGCTCGAAATGGTCCCTGATTACTTTCTCGACCAGTGTATTATCGAGTCCGTAATGTTCCACCTGTATAAGCAAGCACTCTCTCAAGTCGCGGGCCGCCACCCCGACGGGGTCGAATTTCTGAAGCTTTTTCAGGGTTCTTTCGGCAAACTCCCCGGAGGTGCCGGTTTCCGCGGCTATTTCTTCCAGGTTGCTCCGCAGGTATCCGTCCTCGTCCAGGTTTCCCACGATGTAGGTTCCTACCTGTTCTTCATCGAAGGTGAAATTGCTCATCCTGAGCTGCCATATCAAGTGCTCCTGGAGGGTGGCCTTCCGGGAAGTAAAAGCGGTAAAGTCGGATTCTTCATCCTGTTCCTGTCGCTGGTAATAATCCCCGTCGTAGGGGTAATAATAATCCTCAAGGAAAGTTGCCCAGTCTATGTCGGTAACCGGGCCGTCATCCCCCGTGGATGAGCCAATCTGTTGCTCTAACTCATCAGCCCTGTCTCCTTCTTCCCGTGTATCGCCTTCCTGGGCTTCCTCCAGCACCGGATTTTCAATCATCTCGCCCTGGACGGTTTCCAGCATTTCCATCCGGCTGAGCTGAAGCAGCTTAATGGCCTGCTGCAACTGGGGGGTCATGACCAGTTGCTGGGTCAGCTTCAGCGACTGTTGTTGTTTCATGTCAAGTGCCATAGCACATCATTCCGTCCGCACCGAGTCTATTACAGTGCAAACTCCTCCCCGAGGTAAAACTGCCTCGCTAAAGGGTTGGAAGTTATTTCGTCGGGACCGCCTTGAACCAATATATTTCCTTTATTTAAGATATAGCCTCGGTCACATATTTTCAAGGTCTCTCGCACGTTATGGTCGGTAATCAACACGCCAAGACGCCTGTTTTTGAGCTGTTTTATGGTCTTCTGAAGGTCGGCCACGGCAAGAGGGTCAATTCCGGCAAAAGGCTCGTCAAGGAGCATGAATTGCGGCTGATTAACAAGCGCACGGGCTATTTCGGCCCGCCTTCTCTCACCGCCGGAAAGCGAATCCGCCCTGTTTTTTCTCAAGTGCTCGATACCCAGTTCTTTCATCAGCATTTCAACCCTTTCGGCGGCTTCGCTCTTATCCATAGGGAGGTTCTCGGCCACCGCCGACAGATTCTGCTCGACCGTCAGCTTCCGGAATATGCTGGGCTCCTGTGGCAGATAACTTATGCCCTTGCGTGCTCTTTTATACATTGGCAGAGCGCTTATCTCCTTCCCCTGGAAAAACACCTGCCCCTCGTCCGGCCTTATAACTCCCACCACCATGTAGAAGCTGGTGGTCTTACCCGCGCCATTCGGTCCCAACAGACCCACTATTTCACCGGGGGCAACTTCGAAGCTGACCTTATCCACAACCCTCCGGCCTCTAAAAGCCTTAACCAACTCCCGCGCTTCGAGCGTTTCAGACATAAGTCAATCCTTGCCGCCTTTGGGAGCCATTTTGGCGGGTTCGGGCTTGCGGCGGTACTCTACATTTTTCCCGGTTATTTTTTCGTCCTCGAGGCGATACTTCAATAAATCGCCCCGAAAGACCTGGTTTCCCTGATAAATTACCGGCTTTCCCTCCATGGTTATCAGGCCTTCCGTATTATCGAAAGTGGCCTTTTCGCAATGGGCGAAAGTGTCGGCGTGCACCACCTTCACGTTGCCGACGCAAACGGCCTTTTTTACCGCCCTGTCCTCTTCCCGGTAATAAGCAGTCAGTTTTTCGCAACTTATGGTGGTGGGAGCGCTCTTGAGCACCACGTTACCTGTGAAAACAATCCTGCTTTCTTTCTTGTAAACAACAAGATTATCGGCTTCGATCTGAACCCGGCGACCCTCTTTTGTCAGTTGTTTCTCAACGGAGGCAGGGGCTTTCTTCTCTTCATCGGCGAATAACACAACCGGAGAGCCGGAAACGATTAAACAAACAATCAAAAGCGCAACTTTATTGATTAAAAGTTTCACTTTCCTTTGCCTTGACTTTCTCTAATGGAAGCCGGATTAGCCAAGAGGCTCACCCCCCTCTTTACCTCCAGCGTTTCCTTTTCAATATCCGCCACCATTCCCACCCCCGACATCTCAAACCCCTCGCCCACGAGCTTAAGGGGGGAATCATTGGAGGCGATTTTTTCCTCGAACGAGTAACGCAGCCGGCTCGTGGTCAGCCTGTATTCGTCTCCGCCGGTAACTTCGACCTCACCTCTCAATTCCATCGCCCTGGTGTCTGAGAAGTAACGGCCATGCTTCGAGTTTGCCCTGTAAACCGGCACGTCATCCTTATAGTATTCGATACTCACTCCGCTCAGGTCGAGCAGGTTTTCCCCGGTGGAGTAAGTCGCCTTTTCCGATGTCATGGCCCATATCTTTCGGGTTCCGTCCCATTCCGCGAAATTTACATTGCCGGAAAGCCTCATATTTACTCCCGGCGGCAGCTCCTGCCCGGGCTTGGGGACGGTTTTCATTTCCCTTCCGCAGCCTGGGCAAATCGTCAACAGACATGCCATAAGCACTATAAACCTTTGAATTGCGGTCAAAATCAGTTTCTCCTCATGTAAAAATATAACGGTCTTCGTGGGCGGGCGCAAATTTTCAACAGGGTCTGCTACATGAAAGTAGGTTTTTAGCAGGCCCTTTTCAACATGCGGAAAAAATGTTCATCAGGGCCACTTTTTCATGGGCTTGAGTATGGCTTCCGCCAACTCCCTCACCGCTCCCCTTCCCCCGGGAGTATCCAGCACCAAAACGGCCACCTCCTTCACCTCGGGGGCCGCGTCGGCCACCGCCACCGACAGGCCGACCTTGTGCATGGCTTCGATGTCCGCGAGGTCGTCCCCGAGGTAAGCCACCGAGTCCATATCCACGTTCGCTTCCCCGGCAACGTAATCCAGGAAAGACCCTTTTTCTTTCTGGCCCAGATAAACCTTCTCTATACCCAACTCCTTTGCGCGAGCAACAACCGCGCCCGAAGACCGGGCGGAAAGTATGGCCACTTCAATGCCCGCTTTTTTAAGGCGATTTATTCCCATCCCGTCCCTGACGTTAAATGCCAGAATCTCCTCACCGCTTTCGGTCTTCATAATACGCCCGTCGGTGAGCACTCCGTCAACGTCCATCACTACCATTTTAACCCCGAGAAGCAGCCGGGACAGGTTTGTTTCCGTACTCAAGCTCTTTTTCCTTTCGCCCGGATTTAAGCCACGCGGGCCTTGAGGATATCGTGGAGGTGAATGAATCCCTCGAGCGTGCCGTCGTCATCCTTGACGAAAAGGCCGGTTATGGAATGCTTTTCCATGGTTTGCAAGGCCCTTGCCGCCAGGGCGTCTCCATCGATTGTTTTGGGAGAAGCGCTCATCAGGTCGGCGGCGACCTTTTCCAGTAGAGCGCCGCCTCCTTCCAAAGCCCGCCTGAGGTCCCCGTCGGTAATGACGCCGATGAGATTTCCTCCTTGGTCCGTAACCCCGGTATGTCCCAGTCTTTTCGAGCTCATCTCCAGGAGTACTTGTTCAAGCGGCGCCTTGGAATCCACCAGGGGAATGTCACCACCCGTATGCATCAGGTCCCTAACTCTCAACAGCTTGCGCCCGATAGCCCCACCCGGATGAAAGTAGGCCAGGTCCTCCTCCGTGAGGCCCCTTTTTTTAAGAAGAGTAATCGCCAGGGCGTCCCCCAGAGCCAAAGCGGCGGTGCTGCTGGCGGTGGGAGCAAGGTTCAGCGGACAGGCTTCCTCCTTCACCGAAGAGTCCAGCACCGCATCGGCCGCTCTGCCGAGTGTGGACTCGGACTCGCCGGTTATGGCTATCATCTTCAGACCGATTCGCTTGAATACCGGCAACAGGTCGAGAACTTCCCTGGTCTCGCCGCTCTTGGAAAGGGCTATCACCACATCCGCAGGGCTTATCATGCCGATGTCCCCGTGGACGGCCTCGGCCGGGTGGACGAAAATCGCCGGCGTGCCGGTGCTGGCAAGGGTGGCGGCGATTTTACGCCCCACCAGGCCACTTTTGCCCAGGCCGGTGACCACCACTCTGCCCGTACAGCCCCACAACAGGTTGACGGACTCGGTAAAGTCCTCTGCAAGTCGCGATATAAGCGCCCGAATTGCCTCGGATTCTATCTCCAGAACCCTGCGGGCCTCTGCAATTTCATCAGTTCCCATAGTAATTTATAAGTGTATCACGCCCCCCGGCGAGCTTCAACGCTTGCACAACGTGAAAAATTAAACGCAGTCGGCCCGGTTACAACTTCAGTCCGGCCATACGGTCGGCGGCTTCCTTGAGCCTGTCAACTTCCACCGTAAGTGCGGCCCTGAAGTATCCTTCCCCCTCCTTGCCGAAACCCGAGCCGGGCGTGGTAACCACTCCGGCCTCTTCCAGGAGCTTCCCGCAAAACTCGGCGCTGGGCATCCCCCCCGGAGTGGGAGCGAAAACGTAGAAGGTGGCCTTCGGCGGCTTTACATCGATTCCGGCGGCCTGAATACCCTTCACCAAAACATCCCTTCTTTCCCGGTACATCTCCCTCATCCGGTCGGTGCAGGACTGGTCGCCCGTAAGCGCCTCGATGCCGGCCTTCTGTATGGCCTCGAAAAGCCCGCTGTCTATATTTGTTTTCACCTTGCCGAGTGTCGCAATGACCTCGGCATTTCCAACGGCAAAACCTATCCGCCACCCGGTCATGTTGTAGGTTTTGGATAATGAATGGAATTCAATCCCAACCTCTTTCGCTCCGGGTACTTCCATGAAGCTTATCGGGGGGTCTTCGTAGTACATCTCCGAGTAAGGCGCATCGTGGGCGACGATTATCTCGTTCTTATTCGCGAAATCCACCAGTTTTTCAAAGAAAGCCCTGTCCGCGACCGCCCCCGTCGGATTGTTGGGATAGTTGAGGAAGATTATCTTCGCCCTCGCCGCCACGTCCGAAGGAATAGCATCCAAATCCGGCAGAAAGTCGTTTTCGCTAACCAGCGGCATAACATAAGGCTCCCCGCCGGCGAATTTCGTGCCTATTGAATAGACCGGATACGCCGGACTGGGCACGAGAACGGTGTCGCCCGGGTCGATAAAGGCGTAAGGGAAATGAGCGATTCCCTCCTTCGCTCCTATCAGGGATACAACCTCGCAGGCCGGGTCGAGCTCGACACCGAAGCGTTTCCCGTACCATTCGGCAACCGCTTTTCTGAACTCAAGAAGGCCGACATAGGACGGGTAACGGTGATTTCCCGGATTGGCCGCCTCCTTTTGAAGTACCTTTATAATGTGCTCCGGAGTCGGCTTGTCCGGGTCACCCACCCCCAGGTCGATAATGTCCACACCCCGGGAGCTTACCTCCTCCCGCTTGCGGTCAAGGTCGGCGAAAAGATAAGGCGGCAGAGTTTTGATACGGTCGGAGCGCATATCCTGAATGTTCACGGCAAAACCTCCATAAGGCGTTGATTTTTGAGGATTCGATAATACAAAAAGAAGCGCGAGCTTTCAACGGAAGTTATAGAGGTTTTTTTTAAGCAAACATGAACTTAAATTGCATGAACCGACCTCACGGCTTCGATTCCGCCATAAAGGAGCGCCTGAAAAACGGAATTTAACTTTAAAGCCCCCTCGCGCGCCAGCGGTGGTGAAATCTGGCCGCACCCCACATGAGCGCCGCCGTGAACACTACCAGCATGACCATGTTCAACCATTCCTGGAAATACATCGGCTGCCCGAAGGCGCCCCGGATAAGGTCTCCGGCATATGACAAGGGTGAAGCGGGCGCGACCCATCGTGCCCATGCCGGCATCTCGGCGATGGGCATGAAAATCCCGCTGACGAACAATAACGGCAACCGCACCAGGTTGGACAGCAGCATGATGGTCGAGGGGCCACTGGCCGGCGGAGCCGCCAGTAACACTCCCAAGGCCGCGAAGCTAAGAGCGCCCAGCATTACCCCCGCTACCAGCAAAGCCGGGTTGACAATGGATACCGCCGTAAGCGCCAATCCAAGGATAATCGGAATCACGGAAAGGCAGAGACCGAATATAAGACCGCTCATAACGTCCCCGGCCAACATGGCATGCAAAGACACAGGCGTTGAGATAAGCCGCTCATAGGTCCCGGCCTGCCTCTCCCAGGGTGTCACCAAGGGGCCGACGGCGCTGGCCGTAAACCACAGCGCCATGGCAACCATGCCGGGAACCACGTTCTCTATGGGGATAGGCCTGCCCATCTTGAAAGCCAGGAAAAAGAACACCGGGAACAGAACTCCGAAAATCAAAACGGGCGCCTTAAGGTAATAAAGAAGAGCGTTTTTCTTGACAATGACCATGCTTCCCTGAACCTGGCGACGCCAGGTCCGGGCCATTTCCGTATGAGCGGTCATGATTGCGTCTCCTCCGCTTGAGAACCGGTAAAATACAGGAACACATCCTCCAGGCCGGGCTTGCAGGTGCACAACCGCTCGAAGCTGATATTTTTTGCCTGCGCCAGCCGGGTCACTTCCATAGCCACCAGCCCCGGCTCCTCGCTGTAAAGCCGAACCTCGTTGCCGTTGCCTTCGCAACAGACCCGGGACACCCCGGGCAGCGCTTCCAATTCAACCGCCTCCGGTGATGTGCCGGTAAATATCACCTCGACATACTGGTTGGATTTCATTGCCGACCGAAGGCGCTCGGGATTGTCAATCGCCGCGATGCAGCCGCCATTTATGATCGCCACTCGCGAGCACATCTGCTCCGCCTCGTTCATGTTATGGGTGGTAAGAAAAACGGTCAGTCCTTTTTCGTTCCGCTCACGGACGATTTGTCGGATAAGTCTCCCGCTCTGCACGTCCAGGCCGCTGGTAGGCTCGTCCAAAAACAGCACCTCGGGTTCGGTCACCAGAGCCGTGCAGAGCATCAACCGCTGGCGAAGTCCCTTGGAAAGGGTTCGCGCCTTCTCCTTTTTCCGGTCGGCCAGCCCTAATGCTTCCAGCAGCCGCTCGGCTTCACGTATCCACCGGCGCCGGGGCATTCCGTGCAGCTGGGCCATGAGCATAACGTTCTGCCACACGCTCAGGTCCAGGTAAACGTTCGCGTCCTCCGGCACCACTCCCATGTGAGCGCGTGAAGCCAGCCCGTCAGTGCGGATGTCGTGCCCCTGGATGCTTGCGGCGCCTTCGGTCGGGTCGAGCACGCCGGTGAGCATTCGTACAGTGGTGCTCTTGCCCGCGCCGTTAGGGCCGAGGAAGCCGAAGAGCTCGCCTTCCACCACCTTGAAGTTTACATCGTTGACCGCCTGCACTTCACCAAATTGTTTGCATAACCCTTCCACCCGGATTACCGGCTTCTTATCAGTCATCATCTGTCTCCCGGCTTACTTTCGGTATTTCTCGCTGCCGGCATTTTTTTCTATTCCGACCCATGGTCTGTCTTCCAATCCAGATATGCTCTCGGCAACATGACGGGGTTTGCCGAACAGTGACTCCAAAACATATTTCACCCGCTCGGCGGCTCCCGGCACGACGCGGTAATGAACAAAGTAGCCCCGCCGGTCAGCCTTCACCAGGCCGGCATCCCTGAGGATTCTCAGGTGCTGGGAAGCTGCTCCGGGAGTGATTCCGACCCGGCTTGAAAGAACTCCCACACATAGCGGGTGCTCATTAAGGGCCTGCACGATTCGCACCCGGGTTTCCACCGACAGCGCCCGGAATATTCCGGCAAGTTGCTCGGGCTCCTCCATTTCAATTTAGTATATGCTATATTACTAAAATGTCAAGGTGGAAACTTCGGATTAGTGTTTCCGCCTCTGAAAGTTAGAAAAAAAGCTTTATTTCGATAAAAAATGTAACAATCGTTCCAATATTATCCGAAAGAAGCTTCAACAAGCTATGCGCGGGGGATTGGATACATTCAACCTTTTCCCGGCTCGGCTTCCTTGCCGTTGAGGGTGCAGGTTACGCAGTATTCGGCGTTGCAGGGTTCTTTTTCGACCTGAATGGTGTAATGGGTGATGTTAAATCTCTCTCTGAGCATACTACCCAGGTCGCCGATAACCTTGTCGGTTTCCACATCCACCGTACTGCCGTCTTCGTTGCACGGAAGGACTACGTGAGCGCTCAGGGAAACGAAGCCGCTGGTTATTGTCCACACGTGCAGGTCGTGGACTTCTCCGACGTGGGGATATTCGAGCATGGCCTTTTCCACGTTTTCCAGCTCGATATCCTTCGGAGTACTTTCCATCATTATATGCCCGGCGTCCAACACCAGCTTGACGGCGCCCACGATAATTATGCCCGCGATGGCAAAACTCACTATCGGGTCCGCCTTGGTCCAACCGGTGGTCACTATGACAAGACCCGCGATAATTGCGCCTACGCTACCCAGCGCATCACCGGCCACGTGGAACAATGCCCCACGGAGGTTGAGGTTCCTCCGGTCGCCGCCGATAAGTATGTAAGCGCCGAGAACATTCACTCCAAGCCCGACGACGGCTATCGCCATCATCCCCTCGGCGTTTACCGGGTGGGGTGTTATAAGGCGGTTAATTCCTTCCCTTACAACCAGAAAGGCCACCAGCAACAGAATAAGGCCGTTTGCCAGAGCCGCCAGTATCTCGGCCCTGTGCATGCCGAATGTTCGCAGGGGTGAAGGAGGGTTCGACGAAAGCCTGAATGCCAGAAGGGCCAGCCCGAGCGCTCCGGCGTCGGTGAGCATGTGCCCGGCATCGCCAAGAAGCGCCAGGCTCCCGGACCACCAGCCGCCGATAACCTCCACCAGCATAAAACCGAATGTAAGCCCGAAAACCGCCAGAACCCGGCGGCGACTTTTCTCTTTGAGGTCGTGAGAATGGCCTTCGGAATGGGAATCATCGGAATGTTGGTGACTCAAAATGTAAAATCCTCCGTCAATGTCTGTGCTGTGTTTTAAGTTATTGACGCCCAAGTAAAAAGTCAAATTATCAAAAATCGTTTGAAAGCCGACTCAGGGGTGATATAATACGCAATTATATCGGAATTTACCCGAGGAGAGGGAGAATTATAATGAAACCTGCCTCAAAAATATTATTCGCCGCAATAATGGCGTCCCTTCTTTCATACTCCGCTGCGGACGCGGGAGTTATACGCGGTGAACATTTCACCCTGGATGAGCTTTACGTGGTCACCCTGGGCATGGAAAAGAAAAACCCCGAGCTGGTCAGCATCGAGCAGTTCGGGCGCAGCGTTCAGGGTCTTCCCCTTTTCGCAATTAAAATAGCGCGCCGGGACGGAGTCGAGAGGCCCGAGGTTTTAATTACCGCAAGTATTCACGCCGTGGAATTTACAGGAGACAGGGTGGCTATCGGCATCGCTCACAAACTCATCGACGAAGACGGCAAAAACCCGTGGGTCACGGAATTACTCGATAAAATGGACTTTTATATACTCCCCCTGATGAACCCCGACGGGTACAGGGCCGCATCCAGACACCTCGGACACGGCTTCACCATGCGCAGGACTAATACGCGGGAAGTGGACCTCAACCGCAACTTCCCCTACCCCGAGGGCGTGAAGCCTAAAAGCTTCCTCGCCGGCTCCCACCATAAAATCAGCGCCAATTACATGGGACCTTATCCCCTCAGCGAGCCGGAAACCAGAGCGCTGGACAACTTCGTGAAAAAGCACAACTTTTTCGTGGCTGTCAACTTCCACACCACCGGAAGCTTTTTCGTTTATCCGTGGGGATTCGCAGGCGACGAGGCTCCTCACAAGGAACTATACGAAAAGATGGGAAAAACATTCAACAAACACCAACAATTTCACAAATACACGGTGCAACAATCGTTCAAATGGTACCAGACGGTGGGCGATTTGGATGACTGGCTCTACGGCCGCTACGGCGCCCTTTCGGTGACCGTGGAGGTAGCCAAACCCGGCTGGAGACTGTTGAATCCCATACGTCTTATTAATCCGTTCTGGTGGTACAATCCTCTCAAAATCGACAAGTGGGTCGAAAATGACCGGGACGCAACTCTTCGCGCCATTCAAAAAGCGTATGAGCTTACCGGCGGGCAACCTCTGCCGCCTCGGGACTTCGAGTGGAAAATGCCGGAGACCACTCAGTAATCCACGGAATCCCTCCTGGACAGCTGCAACACCCTCCAGGCGTTTATAAGGCTTTGCCGGTTCTTGGGAGCCTTCATGAAGGTTCGCCAAATGCGCCGGGGGCCGGCATAAAATTTCCTGTACGCCTCCCGCCTTTTGGCCTTGAGCACCTCATCCGGCTCCGCGGAGAGGTTCATTTCCAGGGTGCTGTAATCACGAGGGGTCTCGCAAACCCTCAGGCCTTTTTCCTCGGCCAGCTTCGCCGCTTCTGTGCCGGGAAAAGCGGTAAGGTAAAAGAAACTGGCTATGTGCAATCCGCTGCGCTGCGCAAACCGGATGGTCTCGTCCATTTCCTCCGAGGTTTCTCCCGGTAGTCCGAGCATAAAAAACCCGGTGCTTAAAAATTTTCTCCGGGAGGCCTTTTCGATGACTTCTTCAACTTTTTTCAAATCGAGGCCCTTGCGAATTACCTTCTGAATACGCGGACTTGCGCTTTCCACGGCAAAACTTACCCGACGGGCCCCGGCTTCCTCCATAAGGTCAAGCAGCTCGTCGTCCACCCTGTCGGCGCGTATGCCGTTGGGAAAGCTCAGAAACAACCGCAGCGGAACAATTCCCCTCAGAATTTCCTTGGCACGCTCCATATCGAGATTAAAAATGTCATCGCAGATTTCTATCGCTCTCAGGTCGAAACGACCCACCAACTCTGCAATTTCGCTCACCACTTTTTCCGGCGACCTGGGCCTGAAAGTTTTTCCGAACAAGCCGTGACAGTATATGCAGGCAAAGGGGCATCCCCTGGAAGTCATCACCTGAAGGCATCGGACGTGAGCGGGCACGGTATCGTGAGTATTCCTTCCCGGCTGGAAATAGGTCTCTATGGGCAATAGTTCCCAGGCGGGAGTGGGAAGCTCATCCACCTCCAATCCCTCTATCGGTCCGCCGAACTTCGCTTTCCCCTCATATCGACCCCATACCCCTTTCACCGGCGAATCGGCCCCGCTTCGCTCGATTGCCGCCAGCAACTCCCCGAAGCTCATCTCCCCCTCCCCTTCCACGGCATAATCCACACTCTCGGAACTCATTGCCAGGGGCGAATCGGCGGAAGCAAAGGGGCCTCCCATCACCACCGGAACGCCCGGCGCCGCCTTTTTTACAGCAGATGCCACTTCATGAGCATCGCGGCCCTCGACACTGAGCGCCCCGATGCCCACAACATCCGGCCGGCTTTCGGCGACAAGCCCGGCCACCTCGGACGGACCGAGCCGCCGTTTTCTGGCGTCTATTATGTTTACATCATCACCCCTCTTGAGCCTCAACCAGGCGGCTAACGACGCCAGGCCCATGGGGGGAACGGTAGGAAGAACGTATGAGTTGGGACGTATCAGAACGATTCGCAATAAACAAAACCTCAACCGAAATAATGGCGCATGCGGCGATAAAAACGATAGCGGTTAATAGCCTTCCTCAACCCGCCTATGCTGGCCAGGTCCCCTGCCAGGGCCTTTGCGTTGCGGAGCAACAGGGCGGGTCGACGGGCGGCGAGTATCCTCTCGCGAGTCCGGACTACCTGTTCATAAGATATCGCCGGGTTGCTTATGGGTAACTCGCCCGTCTGAGTGCGGGGAGTATAATAATCCAGGTCTTCCAGCTCCGCCCACGCCAGCCGGCCTTCCTTCTCCATCCGCTCGCGCAATATAGTGCCGGGAAGGGGGGTACACACGGATATGTGAACGCTGTCGGGGTCAATTTCGGAAACCAGCGTCTCAGTGGCCTTAAGAGTTTCAGGCGTCTCCTCGGGTGAGCCCAGCATCAGGTAAGCGTGGGTCCTTAGCCCCATTTTTTTGCACAATGCAAAAGCGCGTCGAGCCTGGTCTGCGGTGGTACCTTTATCGAGGTTGTCCAATACCTCCCGGGAGCCGCTCTCCACGCCGAAAAGGACGATATCCGTGCCCATTCCCTTGAGAATACGCGCTATTTCTTCATCGAATATATCAACGCGGCTGTTAACTATGAACCTGACTTTGTCCATACCGGCTTTGCTCTTAACGGCTTCCGCCACCTTTCTCAACCACGGTTTGGAAACGGTAAACACGTCATCCACGAAAAAAATCTCCCGAACACCATACTCCTTCACTGTCCGGCTTACCTCATCGGCTACTTTTTCCGGAGATTTGGTGCGGATTTTTTTGCCGAACAGCTTGTTCAGGGTGGGCTGACAGAAGGCGCATTTATAAGGACACCCTCTCACCGCGTGCAGGTTAAGGGCGCCTATTTTCAAATAGCGCGAATGATGGGGCAGGACATCCCTTCTGGGGAGGGGCAAATCATCAAGGTTTTCAAGCAGGTCTCGCCCGGGAGCGAACTTGGCCTCCCCGTTTTCCCTGTATACAACTCCCGGAACCTCTTTCGCACCACCTTCTTCCCTTATGGCGCGAAGAAGCTCCGGAAAAGTCACTTCCCCTTCGCCGACAACCGCGTAGTCGGCATCCGGCATCTTGTTGAGTGTGTCCTCCGGCAAGAGAGTGGGATGCGGCCCACCCAGAACGGTCACGGCGCCGATGTCTTTTGCCGTCTTCAATATTTGGCGGGTGGCGGGCAGAAAATCGGTAAGAACCGTTATAGCGACGACATCGGGCTTTTCGGTTACTAAACGGGATTTTATGCGCCGGGTATCATTATCGAAGCTGGCGTCCTCCAGGGTTACTTCCCACCCCCTGTCCTGAAGCAGGGTAGCGATAATCAGAGGCCCCAGCGGCGCCCACAGGCCGTGCACCTGGTAAGCAAGTCTCGGATATATAAGCATAATCCTCAAGGTGGTTTCCTCGCCTTTTATTATATTATACCCTATCAGGTTAGTGGACAATCACCCCGGTTTAACGCCATGAAGATTGCTCTTATAAGACCTCCCAAGATCCAAGGTAACCTGGAAAGAAGCATGGTTCAGCACCCCATAAATCTGTGCTGGATGGCGGCAATTCTGCGCGAACAGGGTCACGAAGTAAAAATATGGGATTACGAAGTTAAAAAGTTCTCCTCCTCCGGTCTTCGTAAACGGGTTCTCAATTGGGGCCCGGCCATGATAGGCATAACCTCGATGACCGCCAACATCCACGGCGCAGCACGGATAGCCGGAGTTGCAAAGCTGGCCGACCCCGATATAGTTACCCTGGTGGGAGGTCCCCATTCGTCGGCACTCCCGGAAAGAACCCTTAATGAGTTCCCGGCGTTCGACCTCGCCGTACACGGAGAGGGAGAAGGAACTATTTCCGAAATAGCCGCCCGGGTTAAAGAAAAGGACGGCTTCAAAGGTATCCCGGGCATTACCCGCCGCAACGGCGAAGAGATAAAAAACGAAGGGCCCCGGGAGCTTATAACCGACATGGACTCCCTTCCCATACCGGCGCGAGACCTGCTCGACCTGAAACTTTATCGCAGCGCCAGTACTCCCGGCCTGGACGCCACCTTGCACTACGGCACCGAGCTATTCACGGCCCGGGGGTGTTCTTACGGGTGTATCTTCTGCGCAGCAAGGACAATCCACGGCTCGAAGGTCAGGTTTCGCAGCGCTGAGCACGTACTCGAAGAAATAAATGAATGCGTCCATAAGTATAATTACAACCATTTTACCATCGAGGACGACACCTTCACCCTCAAACCCGAGAGATTGGAAAAATTGTGCGAGGCTTTTGCCCGCCTTGGAGTTACATGGGACTGCGACACCCGCGTGGACAACGTAAACCCCGACATGCTCAAAATGATGGCCGAGTCCGGATGCCGGAAGGTCGCTTTCGGTGTGGAAAGCGGCTCGGAGAGAATCCTGAAACTTATCGGCAAGGGAATAACGCTCGAGCAGGTAAGGGATGCCTTCAGGTATTCCAAAGAAGCCGGACTGATAACCACCGCCTTTTTCATGATAGGCTCTCATCCCAGCGAAACTCCCGAAGAAGTGGAAATGAGCCTCAAGCTGATGAAAGAAATAAAAACCGACCTGATGGCGCTCGCCATAGCGGTCCCTCATCCCGGCACGAGGTTGTACACTCTTATGCGCGACAAGGGTTTTCTGTTCAGCGAGCACTGGGACAAATTTAATCATCTCCATTCCCTGCCCTGTTGGCGAACTGAAAATTTCTCGCCGGAGGAGTTGGCGAAACTGCAAGTGAGCCTGTACAGGCGATTTTTCTTCCGACCGGCTTTTATATGGCATACCTTCAAGAAAGCCATGAGCTGGACGGGTATAAAGTACTATTCCAGGAGCGCATATCACATTGCCAGGTACCTTATGGAAGGAAGGGTTTGAGAGAAAAGAAGCGACTTCCCGTCTCGCCGGTCAATATTACCAACCTCCCGCACCAAACGGTCTCTTGACATCTCTCAACTCCGGGAGTAGCGTAAAATTACCTAACGGTTACGTTAAATACACCGGAGGATTAACCATATGAACAGGAAAAATATCCCGACAACCAGGCGGCTCCGGAAAATGATTCTGGAACGCAATAAAATCAACGCCGCCAACTTTTTGGACCACCTGGCGGAGCTTTTCGGCGACAGGACTATCGCCCTTCTGGAAGAAAAAACTCCCTACGGTTTCCTCTCCGCCGATGAACTGGGTTATGACAATCTCCTGGAAATCGTAAATCGTATGGGCAATTCCTTGAGACAACTGGGCATCCGCAGCGGCGACAGGGTGGTGCTTTACATGCGAAACCGCCTGGAGCTGGCCCTGGCCAGCTACGCCGTCTTCAAAATCGGCGCGGTGGCGAACCCGTTGAATCACCTCCTCAGGGGCAACGAGGTGGATTTCATCGTGCGGGACTGCGACGCAGAAACCCTGATTACCCACCGCTCCGTTTTCGACGCCGGGATAAAGAGCTTCGATAAAATACCTCAGGTTAAGCAATGGATATTCCACGAGCAAGCCGACAATACCCCTGAAGGCGGCGTCGCATGGCTGGAAAAACTGGATGAAGCCGCCCCGTATCTTGTAGCGTCCCACGTGGAGCCGGACGACGTTGTGGGCATTTTTTACACCTCCGGGACTACGGGCTTCCCCAAGGGCGCACTGATGACCAGCGAAAATCTCATGGTCAACAACATCCGCATGCCGGGGCTGCTCACCAGCTTCGCGCCCGCCAAAAAGCGCAACCGTGACGTGGGAATGGCCGTTCAGCCCATCAGCCACATCATGGGGTTCGGCCTGTTCCTCATGAGGCTGGCGATGGGGGTGCCCTTCGTGGTCATGGAGCGGTTCGACCCCGAGAAAGTAATGGAAGCCATCCAGAAACACGGCGTTACCATGTTCGTGGGCGTGCCGGCCATGTACGCCATGATGAACAAAGCCGGCGCCGGCTCGAAATACGACCTGTCCAGCGTCAGGATATGGATTTCCGGCTCCGACGTGCTGCCCCCGGAGCAGCGAGACGCTTTCAAAAAGTACGGCCGCTTTCACCTGTTGGGTAGGGCGCTGGGGGACGCCATGTTCTTCGAAGGCTACGGGCAGGCGGAAACATCACCCATCAGCACCATCAAACCCGACCTGCCGATTACGCGCGGAGCCGGGTGCATCGGGTGGCCCCTGCCGGGGGTAAAAATTCGCATCGTCGACGAAAACGGCGAGGACGTGAAGCGCGGGCAGGTGGGAGAACTGTGGGTGCAGGGAAAACACGTCATGAAAGGTTACTGGCGAGATGAAAAGGCCAGCCGGGAAGCCTTCCAGGAAGGGTGGTTCCGCACCGGAGACCTGGTAAAAAGGGACAAGTTCGGCCTGCTGTACCTGGTAGACCGGGAAAAGGACGTTATCAAGGTCGGCGGATACAGCGTCTTTTCACGGGAAGTGGAAGAGGAAGTGCTTCAGCACCCCGATGTGCGCGAAGCCGCCGTGTTCGGAGTGCCGGACGAAATAAAGGGCCAGCTCCCGGTGGCAATAGTCACCATCGAAGAAGGCTCCGAAACCACGCCGGAAGAATTAATGGAATGGGCCCGGGAAAACATCGCGCCCTACAAGGTGCCCCGCTTGATAGACGTGGTGCCCGAGCTGCCGCGCGGCCCCACCCTTAAAGTGGACAAAAAACTACTGCGAAACAGGTACGCTCAATTGTTATCCGAACAATCGCGGGAAAAAGGTAAAGGCGAGGAGCCGGCGTAAAGCGAGCCTTATAAAGTTAAGTTTATAGCTCTCGCTTTAGACGCTTTTCGATATATTCGGGAATAAACGCTTTATGAGCTTTGAAATTCTCACCAGATTTGGTTTCACCGATTATTTCACTTCTGCAAATTAAATCTTCTCTATCTTTTATTAGATGATATAGTTGATTATTCACAACAAGCTCTTCAGCTTTTGCTTCATTAGCCATTCGAGTCGCCCAGACAATAGCATCTCCCATTGCGATAAAATGGTTTTCTTCCATACGATAAAATAATTTGCCTGTATCTGCACCTAAAGCGAGACCCACCGATTCAGGGGGCAATTTCCGAATACAACTTTTCCACTCGTCAAAGATAGGTTTTGTTGATGTAAGTACATTTTTGATAAATTCCGCAAAACAATCTATATAATCTTTCTCATATACTTCACATACACTTTTTGCAAAATATGCTATAAAACCATCACCCGTAAATTTATCGAAAACCCCGAAATGGTCAAATACCAACTTTCGAGTAATCGTCAGAAATTTGACCATAAAATCTTTAAACTCATCTGGGTCTCTTGCGTAAGTCATCAAATCCTGGGATCTTCGTATATCCCCAACAACACATATAGAATCCAGAGAGTCCTCTCTAATCAATATCTCTGGATCTTTCACCATTACTTCAAATGGTAAACGGCCCCACCATTTCGCAAATGGACGAACAAATCTTTCTGCTCTTATAAGAAAATAACTTTTAAATAATTCTTCCTTCATTTCAAAAAATCTAATTAACTCATATTTTAAGTCGTCCAAGAAAGAAAATAATATTTCATTGCTAACTTCAAGGTTATCAAATGGATATGACTTGGATTCATCACTAACCCACTCATCTATACGATTCAAAACTTGAGAAGTAGAATAATTGCAATTTCCTGATTCCTCTAATTTCTTTTTTATATCTTCTTCCTGTTCTATTAGAATGCGCGTAGCATCTGCAATCTGACCAGCGTATGTTTTTAATTTAGAGTAATATCCTTCACTTTTTAAAAACTCGCTTATAGATAAAGAATTTTCAAAAAACATTAAATTAACAAGAAGTTTTAAGTATTCCTTTTCATTCTCGTCAAGAGACATTTATTTATCCTCCTTTTCACCCACACCGAAAAGATGCAATATATGAGAGTTTAATTTTGTATTCTCATAATTCCATATTAACAAAAATCATTATATGTTGTCAATAAGTATATTTCTCCAATAAACGAAAGGGGTCCAAGCACCCTTTATTTTCATGGCGGAAGCGTATGGGAATCGAACCCACCACCGAACGGAAATCCCCGCCGGTCACCGGATTTGAAGTCCGGGGAAGGCACCAGCCTCCGCACGCCTCCGCAAATCCGATTCATTCCACAAACAACTATGGGTAGCCCGGCTTAAAGCCCGAAGGGCGTAAGTCGGGTGGCGAAGCCACAGGAGAAAAAGGTGGACTGTGTGGACTTATTAAAAGTTTTTACAATATTCCCCTGTTGCTTACGCAACACAGCTTACGCTTCGCTTTAAGCTGTGCTACCCGATAAATTGACAAGGGGTTTAAACCCCTTGTCCGACTTTTGCCCTAGAGGTAGCTATTTATAAGCTCCTCCGCTATCTGCACCGCGTTTGTAGCCGCGCCCTTGCGCAACTGGTCGCCGCTTACCCATATAACAAGGCCGCCGGGTTCGGTCAGGTCTTCGCGAATGCGGCCCACCAGGCACAGGTCCTGCCCCGTGGCCCATATCGGCATGGGATACTCGTTCTTCTCCGGGTCGTCCACCACTTTCACCCCCGGCGCTTTCTCCAGGGCCTCGCGAGCCTCTTCCGGGGAGACCGCCCTCTTAAACTTGAGCCATATCGCCTCCGAATGGGCGCTCAGAATGGGCACCCTCACTGTGGTCGGACTTATGGCGATGTCGTAATCGTGGAATATCTTGTGCGTCTCGTTGACCATCTTCATCTCTTCCTTGGTGTAACCGTTATCCTGGAAGGCGTCCACGTGCGGGAAGAGATTGAAGGCTATCTGGTGCACAAACTTTTCCACCTTCATGGGCTTTCCTTCGCCCCACGCTTTCACTTGCTCCTCCAGCTCCGCCATTGCCTGAGCTCCGGCCCCGGAAGTGCTCTGGTAGGTGGATACGATTATCCGCTCGATGCGGGCTATATCGTAAAGCGGCTTGAGCGGCACCGCCATGATGATGGTGGTGCAGTTGGGGTTTGCGATTATGCCCTTGTTGGTGTAAAGCGCCACGTCGCCCGAATTGACTTCCGGCACCACCAGCGGCGCATCGGGGTCCATGCGGTAGGCGCTGGAATTGTCCACCACCACCGCACCGGCCTCCGCAGCCGCCGGAGCGTAATCCCTCGACCGGTCGGCCCCGGCGGAAAACAGGGCGATATCGATGTCCTTGAAGCTGTCGCTCGAAAGGAGCTGTACCTCGACATCTTCGCCCCGAAACTTGACTTTTTTGCCTACCGAGCGGCGGCTGGCCAGCGGCAACAGGTTTGCCACGGGAAAATCCCGTTCCTCCAGCACCCGGAGCATCACCTGCCCCACGGCCCCGGTAGCGCCCGCAACGGCTACGTTGTAAGCATCCTTCTTCATTAACTTTCACCCCCAAAGGTGTTTATCATAAAAAAAATATGTTTTTCCATAGTGTTTTAAATATCAACCGGCTTTTTCGATTTCCCGGCGAATTTTGTCCCCCATCTCAGTCGTACCGATGACGTCTTCCTTTCTCGATGCAATGTCGGCCGTCCTGGCTCCCGAATCAAGAACCCTGGTAACCGCCGTTTCCACCGTGACAGCGGCGTCTTCCCGATTGAAGCTGTAGCGGAACATCATGGCCGCCGACAGGATGGTGGCTATCGGGTTGGCCGTATTCTGCCCCGCGATGTCTGGCGCTGAGCCGTGTACAGGCTCGTACATCCCGTCCGAGTCGCCCAGGCTGGCCGAAGGCAGCATTCCTATGGAGCCGGTTATCATGGCGGCCTCGTCGCTTAATATGTCGCCGAACATGTTGCCCGTTACGATAACGTCGAACTGCCTCGGGTCTCGCACCAGCTGCATGGCGCAGTTGTCCACGTACATGTGCCGCAGGGTTACCCGGGGAAAATCTTCCGCAACGCGCGAGACGGTGTTGCGCCAAAGCTCCATGGACTCCAGCACGTTGGCCTTGTCCACGCTGTGCACCAGCCGGCGTCGCTTTTCCGACAAGTCAAAAGCCACCCGGGCCACCCTCTCTATCTCCGGCTCCGTGTAAACGAGCGTATTTACCCCGCGTCTTGTTCCGTCCGGGGTGGTTTCGATGCCCTTGGGAGTGCCGAAGTATATTCCGCCGACAAGCTCCCTGACCACCATAATATCCGCTCCCCGCACCACCTCCTGCCGAAGGGCGCTGGAGCGGATGAGGGAATCGAATACAATCGCGGGCCTCAAGTTGGCGAAAAGGCCCAGCTCCTTGCGAAGCCCCAGAAGCGCCCTTTCCGGGCGAACCTCGTAATCCAGGCTTTCCCATTTTGGACCACCCACGGCGCCCAGCAATACTGCATCGGAGCCCTTCGCCGCATCAAGGGTCTTACCGGGTAGCGGAGTACCCGTCGAATCGTAAGCCGCCCCTCCGACCTTCGCTTCCTCGAACTCCAGCTTCAAGTTGTGTGTTTTATTGAGAAGCTTGAGCGTTCTCACCGCCTCACCCACGACCTCCGGCCCCACGCCATCCCCGGGCAATACGAGCACATCAGGCATTTTTCAGCTTCTCCATCATGAATTTCATCAATCCCCCCGAGTCGAGAAGCTCCTGCATGAAAGGAGGCACCGGCTCGGCGCTGTACTCCTTTCCGGTAGTAAGATTGTGTATAACGCCCTTTTCGGCTTCCACCTTGACGCGGTCTCTCGGGTTCAGCTCTTCCGCCGCTTGGGGCGCTTCCATTATCAACAGGCCCGTATTGAAGGCATTCCTGTAGAAAATGCGTGCGAAGCTTTTGGCTATGACACAAGCCACACCGGCTCCCCTCAAAGCTATCGGAGCGTGCTCGCGGCTTGAACCGCAGCCGAAGTTGCGGCCTGCTACAAGTATGTCTCCCTTCTTTACCTTCGAGTGAAAGTCCACGTCGGCGCCTTCCATTGCGTGCTTTCCCAGCTCGCGGGGGTCGCCTGTAACCAGGTAAGGAGCGGGTATAATAACGTCTGTATCTATGTCGTCTCCGAACTTGTGGACTTTTCCTTCGACTATCATGGACTGACCTCCGATGCTACATCTCTCGGGTCGGCCACCTGACCGGCAACTGCGCTGGCTGCCGCCACGGCGGGGCTTGCCAGTATAACCTCGCTGTTCTTGTGCCCCATCCTTCCTATGAAGTTGCGGTTGGTGGTCGCTACGGCCCGCTCGCCGTCGCCCAGCACTCCCATGTGTCCGCCGAGACACGGCCCGCAAGTGGGAGGGCCTATTGTGGCCCCGGCGTCCACCAGTTCAGCTATAATCCCTTCCGCTAACGCCATTCTGTATATCTGTTGGGTGGCGGGCATGACCAGGCACCGGACTCCCTTCGCCACCTTCCGACTCTTGATTAGCTTTGCGGCAATCCGCAAGTCCTCGATACGACCGTTTGTGCAACTTCCGATGACCACTTGTTGAATCTCCATGTCCTTTACTTCCCGCGCCGGTTTAACGTTGCTGGGCAAATGCGGCAACGCCACCACCGGCTCCACCTTGCCCGCGTCTATGGTCACAGTGCTCTCTATTTGTGCATCCGGGTCGGAAGAGTAGAATACGGGCTTGCGCCCTCCCCTGCCCTCGATATAGCTTTTCGTCTTCTCGTCCGCCTCGAACAACCCGGCCTTTCCGCCGGCTTCAATGGCCATGTTGGACATTGTAAACCGGTCGGCCATATCCAGCTTATCCACCGCCGACCCCGAGAACTCGATGGACATGTATCGAGCGCCTTCGACGCCGATTTCGCCGATAAGGGTCAAAACCAGGTCCTTTCCTCCGACCCACGGTTCGCATTCGCCCTCGAAAACGGCCTTCAACGTTCCCGGAACCCTAAACCACGCCTTCCCCGTAGCCATCGCGGCAGCCAGGTCGGTGCTGCCGACACCGGTGGCAAAAGCCCCGAGGGCTCCGTAGGTGCAAGTGTGGCTGTCGGCGCCCACCACCACCTCTCCGGGCGCCACCAACCCCAACTCCGGCAGGAGAGCGTGTTCAACGCCGCCACCCGCGCCCACTTCGTAATAATGCTCGATGCCGAGCCGGGCAACGAAGTCTTTCATCAATTTGACCTGACCGGCGGTTTTTATGTCCTTGCAGGGGGTGAAATGGTCGGCCACCAGAACGATACGCGAAGGGTCGAACACCTTATTCGCACCGGATTTTTCAAACACCTCTATCGCCACGGGGGCGGTTATATCGTTTGCCAGCGCCAGGTCAACATCGGCCAGCACGAACCGGCCCGCCTTAAGGGTAGCGCTGTCGGAGTGTGCGGCTAAAATTTTTTCCGCCAGTGTCATAGGCATATCATTTCACCTCATGGAGCGCCCTTCTTTACCTCGGCGGCGGTGCGCTTCCTTCTCTCGAACTTATTGAGGGCGTTGACGTAAGCCTTGGCGCTGGCCACGATGACGTCGGTATCTGCGCCGCGCCCGACCACCTGGAGGTCGCCGTCCTGCAACCTGACGCTGACCACTCCCTGTGCGTCCGTCCCGCCGGTTATGGCGTTAACCTGGTAGCGCAAAAGCTGGCTTTTATCACCGGTAATCGCAGCGATGGTTTTGAAAATCGCATCCACCGGGCCGTCGCCGAACCCGGCCTGTTTGTGAGGCACCCCGTTGACTTCCATAAACACGCTGGCGGTGGGGATAAGCTCGGTGCCGCTGGTAATGTTGATGTGCTTCAGTACGTAAGTATCGGGAATACGCAGCACTTCTTCCGCGATGATTTCCTCGATGTCCTCGTCGTAAATCTGCTGCTTCTGGTCGGAAAGCTTCTTAAAGCTTTTGAACACCCTCGTAAGTTCATCGTCGGCGAGGTCGAAGCCGAGTTGTGTCAACCTGTCCCGAAAGGCGTGCCTGCCGGAATGTTTACCCAGCACCAGCCTGTTGGCGGCTCTGCCCACGCTTTCCGGGGTCATTATCTCGTATGTGCGCTTTTCCTTGAGCACGCCGTCCTGGTGAATGCCGGCCTCGTGAGAAAAGGCGTTATCGCCTATGATGGCCTTGTTGGGCTGAACCGGAATGCCCGTTATGGAAACCAGCATCCTGCTGGACGGATAAATCTGCTCGGTAACCACGTTGGTGTAATACTCATACGAGTCCTGGCGGGTGCGCAAAGCCATCACCACCTCTTCCAGGCTGGTGTTGCCCGCCCTTTCCCCGATTCCGTTGACCGTGCATTCTATCTGGCGTGCCCCGGCCCTTATTGCAGACAAAGAATTGGCCACCGCCAGGCCGAGGTCGTTGTGGCAATGCACGCTGACAATCACTTCATCCATACCGGAAACTTCCTGTCGCAACTTGGCCACAAGGTCGTGGTATTCGTGCGGGACGGTATATCCCACGGTGTCCGGGATATTTACGTATTTGGCCCCGGCCTCTATAGCGGCGGTAAACACTTCGGCCAGAAAATCCGGGTCCGAGCGGGTGGCGTCTTCGGCGCTGAACTCGACGTTGTCGGTAAGCGAGCAGGCCAGCTCCACTGCTTTGCGGGCCTCTTCCAGCACCCATTCCCGGCTCTTTTGCAGCTTCTTTTCGATATGCAGGTCGCTGGTGGCCAAAAAAAGGTGCAGGCGCGGGCGATGGGCATTCTTGACGGCGTCCCATGCCATTTCGATGTCCGCTTTGCCGGTGCGGGCCAAGGCGACGATATCCGGGCCGGTTACTTCGGCGGCCACTTGCTTTACGGCCTCGAAGTCGCCCTCGCTCGCCGACGGGAACCCGGCCTCGATAGCGTCCACTCCCAATCGGGCCAGTTGTCTGGCCATGGTGAGCTTTTCCTCGACGCTCATGCTTGCGCCGGGAGACTGTTCGCCGTCTCTCAAAGTGGTGTCAAAAATATAGATTTGTTCAGCCATGTCACTCACCCCCTTGAAGGGCAATTTTCAGTTGTTTTAATCCCGATATATTAAAGGCCCGGAAGGTGTCGCCCACCCGCCGGGCCTATAAAGGCGTGCGACCGGGCGACCCCTGGTTCACAACAATAGATTAAGCTTATCTTCGCTTTTTTCGTCCGACTTTTCGTCTTCTTCCTTCTGCTCAAGCACGTCCTTAACTCCCTTGCGCATGAAAAAGATGGTTTCCACGATTCCGGAAATCAAATATGTATATGCTATTCCGAAAATAGTGGCCTCCGGGCTTAGCATGACGAAGGTTATTATAACCGCTGCCAGCACAAGCCATGTAAAGGGCCTTACCCCCTTAATGCCTTCGTACTTGAATGTGCGGTAGCGAAAACCGCTTACCATCAACAAGGCAACCACAAAGGTTATTCCCAGAAATCCCACTCTCGCCGGGAAGAAAGTCAGGCTTCCTCCCCCGCCGAACTGCTGGTCCATCAGCACGGTTCCGATTATCACAAACGCCGCAGCCGGGCTTGGCAGGCCCTGGAAATAATTCGTCTCCCTGGTTCCGGACTGAATGTTGAACCTGGCCAGTCTCAGTGCGGCGCAAACAACATACAAAAACGCCGCCAGCCAACCCAATCGTCCGAAAAACTCGAGTCCCCAGAGAAACGCGAGCACCGCCGGGGCCAGACCGAAGCTGATGAGGTCGCTTAGCGAATCGTATTGGCCGCCGAATTCGCTCTGGGAGTTGGTCATTCGGGCCACCCGCCCGTCCAATATATCGAAAATTGTAGCCACCACCAAGGCCCATGCGGCATTCACGAAAGCGCCCTGAATGCTGTGAATTATGGAATAAAACCCGCAGAAAACGCTGCCGGTGGTTATAAGATTCGGCAGTACGGGAATTCGTCTTTCTCTTACGACAACCATTTCACTTTCGCCAAAACCGTCTCGCCGGCGGTGGTTTTATCTCCTTCTTTCACCTCGACTTCCGCATCGGGGGGCATATATATATCCAGCCTGGAGCCGAATCTTATCATCCCCATTCTCTCGCCCCGCCCCACCCGGTCATTCATTTCAATGTAACATACAATGCGACGAGCAACAAGACCGGCGACCTGGAGAAAGGCTATCCGTACTCCGTCGTCCCGCTTAATCACCACAGCGTTATGCTCGTTCAGAAGACTTGCCTGCGGCAAATCCGCCTTTTTGTAGCCGCCCTGCTTGTAATGGACGGCTTCCACGACACCTGAAACGGGGTTGCGGTTTACGTGTACGTTGAACCCGCTCATAAAAATGCCCACCTTCCTGGCAGCGGTATTGAGGTAGGGGGCAGATTGCAGGTCTTCCACCTCCACGACCTTGCCGTCGGCCGGAGACAACACTAAATCATCGCCAGCGGGCGGATTCCTTTCGGGGTCGCGGAAAAACTGCACAGCAACCCCCGTGCAAACGGCCAGCAAAAGCACCCCCAACCAGGCCGGTATTATCAGGACGGCAGGTATCAAAACCAGTCCGGTGGCTATAAACGGGATACCTTCCGGTGCAAGACCGGGCAACGGGGATTTTTTGCGCTGTATCATTCGTCTTCCTTTCGCTCCAGCCTTTTAATATAGTGGTCGGCGCGAATTATCCATTCCTGGCGGCTTTCCATTTTTTTGGCCTTTTTCCACAGATTCAATGCTTCCCCACGTGTCACTCCACCGTGCGGGTAAAGCATGGCCAGGGCCTCGACGGCTTCCAGATAATCAGGCTTAATTTCAAGTGCCTTGCGGTATGCCCGAGCTGCATCTTCCATGCGGGCGAGGTTTCGGTACGCATTTCCCAACCGGAACCACGCTTCATGGTCGTCGGGCCTGGCTTTCACAACTTCCCCCAGACATCTCGCGGCCTTCTCGAAGTTTGAGTAGTAAAGGTGCGTCGTGCCGAGCATGTAGTAGATTTCAGCTTCCCCGGCTCCCGCTTTCCGGGCGGATTCGAGGTGTTTCATCGCCCTTTTGTATTTCTGGTTATCGTAAGCTTTCTCGCCGCGCCAGGAATGCCATTTTACCCTTTGAGATGCCGTAATACATCCGGAGATAAACAGCGCGGCCAGACCGATTATCAGGAACTTTTTCATCGATTACTCCTTTAATTCGATTATAATTCACCCATCAAAAAGGGCAAAAACCCTACTAAAGACAGGGAGAATAATTTTGTGATAACATAACCTGTAAATTCTATATCAAAGGAGCTTAATCAATATGCCCGCAAACGAGCAAGATATCCTTCTCAAGCCCATCGGAATCATTCACACTCCATACAAGGGCAGCTTCTGCCCTGTCCAACCGGTCGAGCGCGATGAAGGGGAATCGAGGGTCGAGATTTTTCCCGAATACCGGGAGGGTCTGGCCGAACTGGAAAGTTTTTCATACATTTACGTCATTTCACACCTGCACCTGGTGGAGAAAGAGCCTTCGCTGGTAGCACAACCTCCTTGGGCCAAAGGCAAACAGGTCGGCCTTTTCGCAAGTCGCTCTCCCAATCGACCCAACCCCATCGGCATAAGCATCGTAAAGCTGAAGAAAATAGAGGGTGGTGAAATATTCACCAGCGTGATAGATGTCTGGGACGAAACCCCCTTGCTGGACCTGAAACCGTACATCGGGGAGCTGGACTCAAAACCCGGGGCAAATAACGGTTGGATAGAGGAGGTCGAGGATTATCACCACCTTTTGGAGCACGTGCGAGGAGTGCCTCACGAGCACCACGAAGGACATGGGCATCATCACCATGGAGACGGACATGAACACGACCACCACGGCCATGACCACTGAAAAACCCGCGACAGTGTTTTTTAACCGGCTTTTCGAGTAGGTGGAGCCATGAACCCCGGCCCCACCGGGTCGGAGATGTATTCATCAATGATTCTGTCTATTTCCTGACGAGCCGCCTCGTCCAGAGACCAGCCGTCTATTTCCTCGAGCGGTTTCAACTGCTCAGGTCTGCGGGCGCCCCACAGTGCCACGCCGGCCTTTGGTTGGTCAAGTATCCACCTTATGTTCACTATTTTCACGAAAATCAAGGGCTTTGAGTATTTTTGAATCCTCATTTTGATGAAAACCTTGACATTTTACTTATGAATACGATAATAAATTTTATGACCGTATTTAAAGACAGATTCGATGCAGGTGAACAACTTGCGGCGCAACTATCCCATTATGAGGGAGAAAATTCCCTTGTCCTCGGTATCCCCAACGGCGGGGTACCGGTGGGAATACAGACAGCCCGGAGATTGGGCGCCGATTTCGACATAATACTGGTCAGAAAAATGCAGCTCCCCTGGAACACTGAGGCCGGTTTCGGTGCAGTTGCCGCCGACGGCGCCGAGATGCTCAACGACGAAATGGTCGCCTCCTTCGGCCTCTCTGACGAGGATATCAGGCGGCAAAAGGATAAGGCGGTCGATAACATCAAGCAGCGCTTGAAATATTACGGCAAGGAAGCCGGCTTTACAGACTTGAAGAGTAAAACCGTCATCCTCACCGACGACGGATTAGCCAGCGGCTACACCATGATGGCCGGATGCAGATACATATCGAAGTACTTTCCGCGAAAGCTGGTGGTGGCCGTTCCGTGCGCATCGAGAAGCTCGCACGAAAAAGTCCGCTCGCTATGCGACGAGGTAATAAGCTTGAACGTCCGGGCCGGTTATCCTTTTGCCGTGGCAAGCTTTTACGAAAACTGGTATGACCTCGATGAGGGGGAAGTATTGAATATGCTTAAAGAATATGCCTCCGGCCCGTGATAATGTATCTGTTTTGCGCTTTAAGTTGCGCCTCATATCGCGATGCGATATATTGCGTCAGCCATGCAGATTGTGGTAATTATAGCCACCTACAACGAAGCCCCGAACACAGAAAGCCTCGTGAAAAAGATTCTTGATTTGCCTGAAAAGATGGACGTTCTTATTGTGGACGACAACTCTCCCGACGGAACCGGCGAAATAGCAGCCCGGCTGGAAGGAGAGGATGAGGTAGTTCATGTAATTCATCGTGCTGAAAAAATGGGGCTCGGTAGCGCCTTCAAGGACGGCGTAAAATGGGCGATAGAGCATGGTTACGAGTTGATATGCACCATGGACGCCGACCACAGCCACGCTCCCGAATATTTGCCGCAGATGCTAAAGGAAGCTCGATATGCCGACCTTGTCATCGGCAGCCGGTACATATCCGGTGGAGGAGTTCAAAACTGGCCCCGCACAAGGATGTTGCTTTCCCGGACGGCCAATTTTTACGCCCGCAATATGATGGGGTTGGACGTAAAAGACTGCACTTCCGGTTACAGGATATACTCCAGGAATTTTCTCGAGCGCGTGGACATGGAAAGCGTGGCTTCTTCCGGTTTCTCATTTCTGGAGGAGCTTTTGTTTGAGGCCAGCCGAAAGGGATTTAAAATCAGGGAGCATCCCATTTTGTTCGTAGACAGGGTAAAAGGCATAAGCAAAATCACGCCGGCCGAAATATTCAAAGGCGGCTGGAACCTCTTGAAAAAAAGGTTGAAATCATAACACTTGCATATAAAAAATGCTCAGCCGCACTTCTGGGGATGCTATCTTGTTAAAAACAATAGCGACTAATTACCGGGGAGGTAAATCCAATGACTTATGAAGACATCAATTACAAAAAAAGTGAAAACGTAGCGCGAGTGTCAATCAATCGTCCCGACTCGATGAACTCTTTCCGAAGCAAAACGCTGGAAGAGATGCACGAAAGCCTGCAGGATGCTTCACAAGATGGAGAAATGGGCGTCATTGTACTCACCGGCGCCGGGGGTAAGGCCTTCTGTTCCGGGGGAGATGTCGGCGAGATGGCCGAGCTTACCCCGGAAAGCGGCCGCGTTTTTGTAACAAAGCTGTGGGATATCTTCAAGGTTATCAGGTGGGCGACCAAGCCCGTAATCGCCGCCGTTGACGGCTATTGCCTTGGGGGAGGCAACGAGTTGAACATGGCCTGCGACCTTACAATTGCCACGGAAAAGAGCAAGTTCGGTCAGGCCGGACCGGCGGTGGGGAGCGTGCCCGTGCTTGGGGGCACACAGTATCTGCCCAGGTGTGTGGGCGATAAGCGGGCCAAGGAAATCATCTTTCTCTGCCAACGCTACTCCGCTGAAGAGGCCCGGGAAATGGGATGGGTCAACAAAGTGGTGCCCGACGGAAAACTCGAAGAGAATCTAAAGGAATGGACGGACAGGATACTCGAAATGAGCCCGCAATCGCTGAGAATGTCAAAAATCAGTCTCAACTTCGAATCAGACCTGCTCATGCCGAGCTTCACTCACGGTATCGAAATGCTTTGCGCTACTTACGGAAGCGACGAGATGCGCGAGGGAATGAACGCCTTTCTGGAAAAACGAAAACCGGATTTTAACAAATTCAGGAAATAATCGGGCTTCGAGCCTGCCTTGTCTCAAACCGATAAGCGTGATAAATTAATCAATGCTTTTATTGCGGGTAATATCGATAATATGATATTGACTCGATACCACAAATTCGCCGGCGCTTGAAATCCCGCAATTCCCCGGGATATAACCGCACGTATGATATTTGCAGGTTTGTAAATGAAAGGTCAGATAGTAATAAACCAGGAGCTTTGCAAGGAATGCGACCTCTGCATTATCTCCTGCAAGCAGGGCCTCATCGTTAAAAGCACAGGTTACAACTCCAAAGGCTACGTCGCCGCCGAGTTCAAGGATGACAAGAAAAAGTGCAACGCCTGCCGGATGTGCGCACTGGTTTGCCCGGAAGTTGCCATAGAGGTTTACGGTGAGTAAGAAGCTGATGCGAGGGAACCACGTCGTAGCCGAAGCGGCCATTCGCGCAGGCTGCAGGTGCTACTTCGGCTACCCTATCACCCCTCAGAATGAGCTGGGGGAGTACATGTCCGAAAACATGCCCAAGGCGAAGGACGGCGTGTTTATTCAAGCTGAGAGCGAGCTGGCGGCTATTAACATGGTGCTGGGAGCCTCGGCTACGGGAGCGAGGGTAATGACCTCAAGCTCAAGCCCCGGCGTGAGTCTGAAGCAGGAAGGAATAAGCTTCCTCGCCGGGCAGGAACTCCCCGCCGTAATAGTAAACATGACCCGGGGCGGCCCCGGCCTCGGGAACATCGCCCCCAGCCAGGCCGATTATTATCAATCCACCCGCGGGGGCGGTCACGGCGACTACCGGACCATAGTCGTGGCGCCCAGTTCATTGCAGGAGTTGGTAGACTTGACCTTCGATGCCTTTGACCTTGCGGACAGGTACAGAAATCCGGTGGTAATACTGGGTGACGGCCTGCTCGGGCAGATGATGGAGCCGGTGGAGTTCCCGGAACCGGTAAAACGGAAAAACCTGCCCAAAAAGGACTGGACCCTCACCGGCGCTCAGGGAAGGCCCAGCAGATTTTTCCGAAGTCTCATACTCGACCCCACCGCCATGGAAGAACACAATTGGAAGCTGCACCGGAAGTTTCAGCTTATCCAGAAGCAGGAGGTAAAGGTCGAAACAGTGGGACTGGAAGACGCCGAGATTGTTATAGTTGCATACGGTGTGGCGGCGAGAATCGCCCGCGGCGGCATAAACCGCGCCAGAAAGGAAGGAATCCGGGTGGGAATGATAAGGCCCATCACTTTGTGGCCCTTCCCCACCGACCTTATCAAGAAAACAGCCGACCGAATAAAGAACTTCATCGCCTTTGAAATGAACACCGGACAGATGGTGGACGACGTTGAGCTTGCCGTGAAGGACAAGGCCGAAATCCATTTCTACGGCAGGCCGGGCGGCTCGGTACCGACTCCCATGGAGATCGAGAGAGTCATCACCCGCGTTTATTACCATTCCATTCGCAGGGGAGAGGCATAAGAATGAAGCAGCTTTTCGGATGGCCTAAATATCTTAAGAAAAACCCCTTCCACTACTGCCCGGGATGCGGACACAGTATAACCCATCGGCTGATAGCAGAGTTGCTCGAAGAAATGAAGATGGGAGAAAAGGCTATCGGAGTGGCGCCGGCGGGGTGCGCCGTGCTGGCATACAACTACCTGGACTTCGATATCATAGAAGCTCCTCACGGCAGGGGAGCGGCTGTGGCAACGGGATTGAAGCGTTGCCTGCCCGACAGGCTGGTCTTAAGCTATCAGGGCGATGGAGACCTGGCTGCAATCGGAACTTCCGAAACTCTTCACGCCGCCAACCGGGGCGAAAATGTTACCGTAATCTTTATAAACAACGCCAACTACGGCATGACCGGCGGACAAATGGCCCCAACCACCCTGTTGGAACAATACACCACAACCACCCCCGAGGGCAGAAATGCTCCCATGCACGGATTCCCGTTGCATATCAGCGACATCATCGCCACATTGCCGGGCGTGGCCTACGTGGAGAGAGTTCCCATCAGCTCACCAAAAGGAATAAGGAGAACTAAAAAGGCCCTGGAAAACGCCTTCCGGTCCCAGATGAGCGGAGACGGTTTTTCCCTTATCGAGGTGCTTAGCCCCTGCCCCACCAATTGGAAACTGTCCCCGGAAGCCGCCTGGAAGTGGATAGACGACGTTCTCTCCGACGAGTTCCCGCCGGGGGTACTGGCCGACCGCCGCAAGGATAAAACCGAATCATCGCCGATGAAAGGAAACAAGGATGCTGATTAAAACCTTCTTCGCGGGCTTTGGCGGCCAGGGGGTGCTTTTGATGGGGTATGGGCTGGCTTACACGGCGATGATGGAGGAAAAGCACGTTACGTACCTGCCTGCTTACGGGGCGGAAGTGCGCGGTGGTACTGCTCATTGCACAGTAAGCATCTCCAACGATGAACAAATAGCCAGTCCCGTTTCCTCGACCCCTGATTTCGTCACGGTCATGAACAAACCTTCGCTGGAGAAGTTTCAGAACGTCGTGCAAACCGGCGGCGGCATGTTTATAAACACCACACTCGTAGATTCACGGCCCCTGCGAGGGGACATGGAAGTTTTCGAGGCGCCGGCCACTCAAATAGCGGAGGAGTTGGGCAACGTAAAAGCCGCCAACATGGTCATGCTGGGGGCTTTCATAAGACAGAGCGGGCTGGTGGATGTAAACTCGCTCATTGATAACCTCGAAGATATCTTCGGGGCCAGGCGGAAAAAGCTGGTAAAGTTCAATCGCGGCGCCATCGAAGCCGGCTATCATTACTTCGATGATTAATCCCCCATCAGGGGCTGCAATTCGCTCAGGAGGACTCTCATGCACGTATCGCAAATAACCCTGGTTCTGAACAACAGGCCGGGTAAGTTAAGCGGCATAAGCGAACTCATGGGCTCCGAAGCTCTCAACATCAGGGCCATATCAGTCGCCGCCGAGGGCGACAAAAGCCTGGTCAGAATTATCGTGGAAGACCCCGAGCGCGCCAAAAACGCGCTTGCCGGCCACGACTACGAATGCAGGATAGAAAACGTTATCGCAGCGGAAGTTCCGGACCATCCGGGCGGACTCGGGGCCGTGCTAAAACCCCTCAAGGAGAGTGAAATCAACGTGGACTACATGTACCCCGCCATCGGAAAACACGGGAAAAACGCAATCCTCATCATCAGTACCGCTCAACTGGAAAAGGCCGAAAAGGTTCTCCAGGCAAATTATATTCAGCTTCTCGGTGAAGAATTTTATAAATTGTAGTAAAAAAATGCCGGGTCTTTGCGACCCGGCTTCAATAAGGAGGAGAAAGGAGTGTAGCGTGGAGGATTGCCTCCGGCGGTAAATGCGGTTGGTTAAAACATTTCTTCAAATCCAGGCAAGGCCATCTGTTTATCGTTTAACTTTCGCTGCCTGTTCAACCTTCTCAGAAAACCATCGAGCTCCTTATCCATTTCTCTGAAGTAATGCTTTTGGGCATTGGCCATTTTTTTCGATTTGCCCGATGAAGATTTTTCTCCTTTTTGTTTCTCCATTGTAGTGGGAATGGTCGTAGCCATAAAATCACCTCCGTCGTTTCATTAACTTCAGCCTGAGCGCATTGAGCTTGATGAAACCCTCCGCGTCGGCCTGGTCGTAGCCGCCGGCGACATCGAAGCTGCCTATGGAAGCGTCATAAAGCGAGTTGGGGCTTCTTCTTCCGGTGACAATGCAGTTGCCCTTGTACAGCTTCATTCGCACTTCACCGGTGACCTTTTTCTGGGTTTCGTCCACCATCGCCTGCAACGCTTCGCGCTCGGGCGAAAACCAGAACCCGAAATAAACCAGCCTGGAATACTGTGGAATCAGGCTGTCCTTCAAAAAGGCTTCTTCCCTGTCCAAGGTCAGAGACTCAACCGCCCGGTGGGCGTGATAAAGCACTGTAGCAGCGGGGCTTTCATAAACGCCGCGTGATTTCATGCCCACGAAGCGGTTCTCGACTATATCTATTCTGCCGATGCCGTGCCCCCCGGCGATTTTGTTCAACCGCTCGACCAGTTTGTCCGGCCCGTGGCGCTTGCCGTTTATCGCCACCGGATTTCCGTTTTTGAACTCGACTGTTATCTCCTCCGGCTTATCCGGAGCATCCTGCGGGCTGACGGTAAGCTGGAAGATATTATCCGGCGGCTCGGCCCAAGGGTCCTCCAGGACCCCGGATTCGTAGCTTATGTGCAAAATGTTGGGGTCGCTGGAGTAAGGCTTATCCTTGGTTACTTCCACCGGTATGCGGTGCTTCTTGGCGTACTTTATGAGGTCGCTGCGCCCCTCGAACTTCCACTCTCTCCACGGAGCGATAACCCTGATTTCCGGGTTGAGAGCGTAGTAGGTAAGCTCGAAACGAACCTGGTCGTTACCTTTTCCGGTAGCTCCGTGAGCCACGCTCCTGGAGCTTGCCTGTCTTGCCACCTCGATTTGGGCTTTTGCAATAAGGGGCCGGGCAAGGCTGGTGCCCATCAGGTAATAATGCTCGTACGCTGCGTTGGCCCTGAGCGCCGGGAAGAAGTAATCGCGCACAAACTCCTTTCGCAAGTCTTTCACCACCACCTCGGATGCACCCGTTTCTTCGGCCTTGCGAGCTATGGCCTCGAGGTCCTCGCCCTGCCCCAGATCCGCTATGAAAGCCACTACCGGCAGCTTGTACCGCTCTTTCAGCCACCTCATGATTACCGACGTATCCAGGCCGCCGGAGTAGGCGAGCACTATTTTGTCATCGGCCATGTTTCCTCCAAACTCTGTTCTTCGGCGATTTTCAGTTCATCCTTTTGCGAATAAAAGCAGGCACCTGTAGTTCGTTATCCTCGTCTTCGTTAAACGGCGCTACGGGGCGAAGCGGCTTGCTGCCGGCGGCGGCACGGGGCACGGACGCCGACGCCGGATTCTGGCGGCGGTTGTTTTCCCGCAGGTGGGTCGGTACGTCGAGGTCTTCATTGAGCCTGCGCACACCCCTGGGTTTGCTGTCGAAGTTCTGGAAGCCGGTGGCCACCACTGTAATCTTTACCTCGTCCTGAGCATCCTCATCGAAGGAGGTTCCGAATATAATCAGGGCTTCATCGTCGGTGTGGTCGTAAATCAACTCGCACGCCTCGGTAACCTCGGCCATTGTCATATCCTCGGGGCCGGTGATGTTTATCAGCACCCCCCTGGCTCCGTCGATGGTGACATCTTCCAGCAACGGGCTGGAAATTGCGCCCTGTGCGGCGTTTGCTGCGCGCTCATCTCCCGTGCCGCTGCCGATTCCCATCAGCGCCATGCCGCGCTCCTGCATGATGGTCTTGACGTCTGCGAAGTCCACGTTAATCAAGCCCGGCTTGGTTACCAGGTCGCTGATGCCCTGCACCGCGTGAAGCAGCACGTTATCCGCCATTTTGAATGCGTCCTTGAAGGTCATGTTCTTTCCGGCGACCGACATGAGCCGCTGGTTGGGTATTACGATGAGGCTGTCCACGTGGTCCTTGAACTCCTGTATGCCGTTTTCGGCTATACGAGCTCTTTTGCGCGCTTCAAAGGGAAACGGCTTAGTAACTACTCCGACAGTCAAAATACCCATTTCCCGCGCTTTCTCGGCGATAACCGGCGCTCCTCCGGTTCCGGTGCCACCGCCCATACCGGCGGTGAGAAATACCATGTCGGCCCCCTCGATTGCCCCGGCGACTTCTTCTATGTTTTCAGCGGTACAATCACGTCCTACCTCGGGTACCGAACCCGCTCCAAGGCCGTTGCCGAGCTGTACCTTATTCTGTGCCTTGCAATTCCTGAGAGCCTGGGCATCGGTATTTACCGCCAGGAAGTCCACTCCCTTGAGCCGGGAGGAAATCATAGTGTCAATGGCGTTGCCGCCGGCTCCGCCTATTCCTATTACCACCAGTTTTGCCTGTTTTTCTTCCATTTGGTCGGCATATTCAAACATTTTCGGTCTCCTTTCTTTCCATCATTTTGTTTTCTCGGGTTGCTTTTTAGAAAAATTCCGCGAACCATTCCACCATGCGGTTTCGTACGCGATGGAAAATGTTCTCGTCCCTTATTCTGAAGCCCCTGCTATCGCCGTTTCTGGCCCCATATAGAATCAGTCCCACACCCGTGGCGAACAGGGGGCTGGATACTATGTCCGTCAGGCCGCCCACTCCTTCCGGAAAACCCCGGCGGGTGGGCATTCCGAACACCTTCTCGCCCAGCTCCGGTAAACCCTCCAACTGCGAGCAGCCACCGGTAAGGACAACCCCGGCCCCGAGCATGTCCTCGAAGCCCGATTTCAGTATCTCCCTGTGAATCATTTCCAGGAGCTCTTCGGCTCTCGGCTCGATTATTTCAGCCAATACCCGGCGGTCCATGTTTCGCGCCTTCCGCCCCCCTACGCTGGCAACCTCGATGTTCTCCCCTTCACCAACCATCGAAGCCAGCGCACATCCATAGCGCTGTTTGATTTTCTCGGCCTCGCCCATCGGGGTACGCAGTCCGAGGGCGATATCGTTGGTGAAATGGTCGCCGCCCACCGAGAGCACGGAGGTGTACTTGATAGAACCGCCGCAGAAAACGGCGATATCCGTGGTGCCACCTCCAATGTCCACAATTGCAACGCCGAGTTCTTTCTCGTCGGGGCTTAACACCGCCTCGGAACTTGCCAGCTGCTCGAGGACTATATCGCATACGTTAAGCCCCGTGCGGTTTGCGCATCTTATTATGTTCTGCGCGCTGGTGACGGCGCCGGTGACAATGTGCACCTTCGCCTCCAGCCTCACCCCGTTCATTCCGATGGGGTCCTTGATACCGTCCTGGTCATCTACGATAAACTCCTGGGGAAGTATGTGTATTACCTCCCGGTCGGGCGGAATGGCGACCGCGCGGGCGGCATCCACAACACGCTTGATGTCACCTTCTCCGACCTCCCTGCTTTTAACCGCGATTACGCCGTGGGAGTTAAACCCCTTGATATGCCCGCCGGCTATACCGGCGTACACGTGGGATATTTCACAACCGGCCATCAGTTCGGCTTCCTCCACTGCACGGCGGATGCTTTGGACGGTGCGTTCGATATTCACCACCACTCCCTTCCTCAAGCCGGTGGAAGAATGGGAGCCTATACCCACGATGTCGATGCCGTCGTGGTTGGCTTCGGCGACTATCGAGCAGATTTTCGTAGTCCCGATGTCCAGTCCGACGATTAGGTTGTCTCGCTTGGCCATTTTTAATCTCCTCCTAATTTGAATTTAATTTTCATTTACTTTCGTCGGCGCTTAATCCTCGCCCATCTGCGACCATAGTTTTCGGGTCGGTTTTTAACCTGACCGCTGCACCCTTCTTGTATCTTAAATCCACCCCAACCACTTCGGCGCCGCTGCGCCGTGCGTCTGCAATAACCATCTCAAGCGCGTGCCAGCTCTCGGAAATGTCCGCGTCGCCGAAGTTTACGTAACGCAAACTTCCGGTGCCCAACATTTTCATGCCTCCGGGTGTAATAATTATCTCGCTGATACCTTCGGCTGGCATAATGCCCGATTTTTCCGCCATGTTTATCAGCTTGAGCGCCTTTTTTCTTACTTCTGTCGTAACGTTTGCGGACTTGCCTCCCTTTGCGGTTACCACCGGCAAATCCAGGGGGTCGTTCGGCGCCAGATTCTTGAATATTTCGCCCGAAGCGTCCATCAGCTTCATACCGTCCCGGCGCAAAATAGCCGCCGCATCTCTTTCCAGAACGTGAATCATCAGGCCGTCCGGAAACTCCCTTTTCACGGTCACTCCCTTTATCCACGGATGTGACTTTATATTCCGGACCGCATTTTCCAGGTCTACGCCGAAAATGTTGTCCTTGGTTTGCAACCCCGAGCGTTCCAAAATTTCGCTCCTCGACACTCTTTGATTCCCAGAAACCGTGATTTTTTTTATCGCGAACTGCTCGGCTGTCGTCAGGGTGTTGTATGCCAATCTAACCAGCATTCCTCCCCCCGCCCCAATCGCTCCGGCAATCACAATAAAAACCAGGAGCGAAGCGAGCTTTTTATAAAAGGAAGACCCCGTCTTTTTCAGGTCTTTCCGCTTGCGGGGTTTGCTCTGTTTTACCTTGCGGTTCTTAGTCTTTCCTTTCGCACGCGACATTCAGTAGCATCCTCTCTATAAGTTCTTCGAACTCGATTCCCATTACTGCTGCGCTTTTGGGTAACAGGCTTATCTCGGTAAGCCCCGGTACGGTGTTCAACTCCAGAACTATCGGGCCGCAATTCGGCGGCAGCCGGAAATCGACCCTTGCCGCTCCACGGCAACCCAGGGACTTATAGACCTTTTCACCCAGACTTCTGACAAGGGAGGCGGCGTTTTCATCCAGGGGAGCCGGGGCCAGGTATTCGGAGTATCCGGGGGTGTACTTGTGCTCGTAATCGTAAAATCCTTCCTTCGGGCGAATTTCCACGCATCCTAATGGCTCTCCGTCGAGAACTCCCACTGTTATTTCTTTTCCGTCTATGTAAGTTTCCGCTATCACCCTGTCGCACACTTCGTAAGCGCGTGATACGGCGCCCTTTACCTCGTCCTCCGTGCCGTCCTCACCTATTATGGTGACGGCAAGGCTGGAGCCGGCGTTGGCCGGTTTTATCACCAGGGGTTTTTTCACGTTTTCAGGAATCGACTCTTTTCGTTCTATCAGTTCCCACTCAGCGGTAGGTATACCCACCGCGTCGAAGACCCTTTTGCTTATTACCTTGTCCATGGCTGCCGAGCTGGCCGTAACACCGGAACCTGTGTAAGGAATTCGCAGAAACTCCAGCACCGCCTGTATTGTCCCATCTTCCCCAACAGGCCCGTGCAAGGCGACGAAAGCCGCTTCGACCTTTTCCTTTTCGAGCTTCTCTATCAAATCGTCTCCTACATCGATATCCACAGCGTTGTACCCGCGGTTTTTAAGGACTTGGAGTACCGCCTTACCGCTTTTGAGCGATATTTCCCTTTCGCCCCCGAAACCGCCCATCAGCACTGCCGTCTTCTTATCCTTCACCTTATCGAGCCTCCCGGCCCATAACCTGTACTTCCAGCTCCAGGTCGATGCCTGCCGAGCTTTTTACGGCGGAGGCGACCTCCTCGATTAAACCGATAACGTCACTTGCGGCAGCGCCGCCGGTATTCACAATAAAGTTGGCGTGTTTCTCGCTGACCATGGCGCCACCCCTGCGTTTTCCCTTGCAACCGGCCTCTTCTATCAACCGACCCGCGCTTGAGAATTCAGGGTTGCGGAAGATACTGCCGGATGACGGCTCGCCCACCGGCTGCGTGCTCTTGCGTTTTTCGACGACTTCTTTCATGAATACTTCAATTTCTTTCTTATCACGTTTTTTCAAATTCAAAGTAACGCCCTTGAGCACGGCGCCGGCGGGCAGGCTCGAGCTTCTGTAAGAAAACGAAATTTTATTTTCGCCCAGCTTTTCAATATTCCCGTCTGGCATAATCGCCGTCGCTTCTTCAAAAATATCCTCGATTGATGAACCGAATGCCCCGGCGTTACAAACCACGGCTCCTCCCAGCGTACCCGGTATGGAAACCGCCCATTCGAGGCCGCTCAACCCGTGCTTCATCGCTCTTTTTGCCAACTCGGGCAACGTAGCGCCGGCGCCGGCAATAATGCGGTTATCCCTTATCTCGATTCCGTTCATGGTTCCTTTCAGATAAATCACAAGCCCCTCTATTCCCCCATCGCGAACGATGACGTTGGAGCCCACTCCAAGAACGATGTAAGGCCATTTGCTTCTACGCGCTTCTTCGAGAACCGCAGCCAATTCCGATTCATCCGCGGGTGTAAACAGAACGTCCGCAGGCCCGCCCACCTTCATGCTGGTGTGCCGGCTCATGGGCGCATCTTCCAGTACCTTGCCGGTAAATCGGCTCTTTAAGTCGGCCGTTATGTTGCGGGCGTCAATCACTTTTTCTTCAACTCCCCGACAAACTTTTCACCGGCCTTGTAAACGTCGCCCGCGCCGAGGGTCATTATCAAATCTCCCGGCTTAACTATCTCATGAAGCAGTGCGGGGATTTGCGAGCATTCCGGCGTGTATTGCACGGATTTATGCCCCGCGTCTTTGATATCCCGGTACAGCACCTCGCCGCTTATTCCAGGAATGGGCTCCTCACCCGCCGGGTACACATCCGTCAGTATCAGAATGTCCGAATTGTCGAAAGCGTCCCTGAACTCGTGGCGCAAATCGCGAGTACGCGAGTAGCGATGAGGCTGAAATACCGCAATTATCCTGCTGGCCGGACAGGCGCCTCTTGCAGCCTCCAGAGTCACCCTTATTTCCGTGGGATGATGAGCGTAATCGTCGACAACCATAAGCTCATCACCGGAGTGCTTTATCTGGAACCTCCTGCCTATGCCCTGGTAGGAAGCGAGTCCTTTCGCTATTTTATCGAACGGAATCTCCACTTCCAGACCTACAACCACTGAGGCCAGCGCGTTAAGCACGTTGTGCAATCCCGGCGTCGGAATAGTAATCTCTCCCAGTTCATCGCCGTGATGTAAAACCCGGAAACTCGATTTCAGTCCCTCCACCTTTATGTTTTCAGCCCGGAAATCTGCCTGGTGGCTGGTTCCGTAAGTAACAACCCGTTTTTCCACCTTGCCCATGATTTTGCGCAAGTTGTCGCAATCCATGCACAGAACCGCCAGACCATAAAACGGAATTGCATCGATGAAATCAGTAAACGCTTCCATCAGAGCATCTTCGGTTTTGAAATACTCCATGTGCTCGGGGTCCACGTTTGTAACCACTGAAATAACCGGAGTCAGCTTGAGGAATGAGCCGTCGCTTTCGTCGGCTTCCGCCACCAGAAACCTGCCCTCTCCCAGCTTGGCGTTGGAGCCAAAGGCGTTGACCTTACCGCCGATGATGGCAGTCGGGTCCAGGCCGCCGTGAGCGAGCACCTGGGCAACAAGGCTGGTGGTAGTGGTTTTTCCGTGAGTTCCGGCTATTGCAATGCCCCATTTCAGGCGCATGAGCTCGGCCAGCATTTCCGCTCTCGGTATCACCGGGATGTGTTTTTCCCTGGCCGCCCGGACTTCCGGATTATCCCATTTTACCGCGCTGGAAATGACCACCACCGTAGCCGCGTTTATATTCTCGGGCCGATGGCCGTAGGCCACCTCCGCTCCCATCGAATTCAACCTGCGGGTGGTTTCACTTTGAGAAATATCGGAGCCGCTGACCTTGTAACCGAGGTTTAACAACACCTCGGCGATGCCGCTCATACCGGCTCCACCTATTCCCACAAAGTGAATATGTTGGTCCTTCCTGTACATTCCCCGTCAGTCTTTCCCTTTTACCATTCTTTCCAGGCCTTCACATATTTCATCCGCCGCCTGGGGGGTTGCGAAATCCGCCGCTTTCCCGGCCATTGACTTAAGCGTTTGGGGGTCGGTCAAAAACTTCCTCAAAGTTCTTCCCAGCGCACCCCTCTCCACTTCCGACTGTTTTATCATGGTCGCGGCGCCCCGGGAAGCCAGCGCGGCGGCGTTGTAAGTCTGGTGGTCTCCCACAGCATGGGGATAGGGTATTAACACGGCCGGCTTGCCCAGTGCGGCCAGCTCGAAAATAGTTCCCGCTCCGGCGCGGCTTACGACCAGGTCGGCCATTTTGTAAGCCCGTCCCATTTTGTGTATAAAGGGCGTCACTACAGCGCGCTCATAACCCATATCCCTGTACGCCTCCCTTACTTCCAAAAGGTCTCTTTTTCCCGCCTGGTGTATAAGGTTTGTGCGGTCACGGATTTTCGGATGGGCGCGGAAAAAATCCACCGCCGCCCGGTTTATCGCGCTTGCTCCCTGGCTCCCTCCGAAAACAAGCAGGGTTGTACCTTCTCCGAACCTTTCAGTCGGAATCTCGGGCTCTCCTTCTTCCGGCTCAATAACTTCCTTTCGCACGGGGTTTCCGGTTATTTCCGTTTTTCGGGTGTGGAAATACCCCACCGTTTCTTCGAAAGACACGAATATTTTTTTCGCTATCAATCCCAGGAACCTGTTTGTAATCCCCGGAGTGAGATTCTGCTCATGCACGGCCAACGGAACCCTCAACAGCCATGCCGCGACCAGCGAAGGGCCGGAAACGAAACCGCCCACTCCCAGGGCCACATCCGGTTTGTACCTGTGCACAGCCTTCAAAGCCTCGAAAAAGGAAAATGGTATCAACAACAAACCCTTCATTTTCGCCCACAGCCCCTTGCCGCGTATGCCCGCACTTTTTATGGCCACAAAAGGCAACCCGACCCTTGGAAGCACCCGCGACTCCATACCCTCGGGCGTTCCTATAAACAGAACTTCCCGATTGCCGTTTCGCTCGAGGAACCTTTGAGCGACTGCGATTCCGGGGAACAGATGTCCTCCCGTTTTACCCCCTGCTATCAACAATTTCAGCCTTTCTTCCATGTTTTTACTTTGCCCACGTCCATTGAGATTTCTCCCTGGCGGCAGCGCTTATGTTCAGCAAAATCCCCGCCGCCGTCAGGCTTACCACCAGGCTGCTGCCTCCGTAGCTTATAAACGGCAGAGGTAAACCTTTAGTGGGAAGCAGCCCCATGACCACTCCCATGTTTATTATGGCCTGGATTGCTATCATTAAAGTTATCCCTGCGGCCATATTGGAACCGAACGAATCCGGAGCGTCGGCTGCTATTTTCAACCCCCGCGCCAGGAGTATCACAAAAGCCGCGACTACAGCGATTACACCTATAAGCCCCAATTCTTCTCCCACTACGCTCAGGATGAAATCGTTGTGAGCCATAGGCAGGTAAAAAAGCTTCTGGTGGCTCATGCCCAATCCCCTGCCGCTTATTCCGCCGTTGCCAAACGCCAGAAAGCTCTGAATAATCTGAAAACCCTTCGACATGGGCTTCGACCAAGGGTCGAGAAACGCCAGTATCCTCTCGCGCCTGTATTGGGCGCCCATCAGGCCGATGTACAAAAGCGGAGCGGCGGCGAGACCGGTACCCACAAGGTGAGCCGGCCTGGCTCCACCCACCAATAACATCATCATGGCCAGAATCAGTAATGTGACCGCAGTGCCGAAATCAGGCTGCATGAATACCAGAAGCACCATTACACAAGAGACCATCAGGGGCGGCACGAAGCCGTGGCTGAAGGTGTGCATGCGGTCGCGCTTCTTTACCATGATGTGCGAGAGGTAAATCACCATACCCAGCTTGGCCGCTTCCGAAGGCTGGACGGTAAACAGACCGAGGTTCAGCCATCGCAACGAGCCGCCGGCAGATTTACCAAGGCCAGGCGCCCACACCAGGCAAAGCATTAACACGCATAGCCCGAAAATTACGTATACAAACTTCCGAAGCAGCCTGTAATCAACCATCATGAATACGCTCATCGCCACCAGGCCCAGAAGTGCGAAAACTCCCTGTCTCTTGAGCAGCAGCACGCCGTCGTCATAACGTATCTGGGCGTAGTAGCTGGAGGTGCTGTACACCATCACAACGCCGAAACCCACCAGACACAGCACTGCAAGAAAGAGCATTCCGTCGTATTTTCGCGCCATCATGCTCCCAGCTCCCTTACAGCCTCTTGAAACGCATCGCCCCGGTGGGCGTAATCACGGTACATGTCAAAACTCGCACATCCCGGACTCAAAAGCACAACATCTCCCTCGGAGGCCATTTCGCTCGCCTTCTTAACGGCGTCTTTCATATCCGACGCCCGTGCGCATTGGATGAGGTCGCTCAAAACGCTCTCGATTTTTTCGGTAGCTTCGCCTATAAGAACCATCGCCTTAACTTTTCCGGGCGCCACTTCCCTCATGGCCCCAAAATCGCCGCCTTTATCGAGACCCCCCGCTATGAGTATCAGAGGTTCTTTGAAACTTTGTATCGCCTTTATGACTGCACCCACGTTTGTACCCTTCGAATCGTCGTAATACTTGACACCGTTTATTTCTTTAACGAACTGGGTTCGATGAGACAGCCCCGGGAAACTTTCCACCGCCTTGGCGACACCACCGGCATTGGCTCCCGAAACCAACGCAGCGGCAGCGGAAGCGATAGCGTTTTCCAGATTATGGCGGCCAGTAATTTTCATGTTGGCGGCCGGTATTTCGTGGACTTGATGCCCTATTTTCAGCATCAGCTTCTTATCTTTATGCCAAGCCTTGTTTTCACCGTCCGGCTCTGCGTCCAGATTGAAGAGCAGCCTGCTGCAAGCGCATGCCTTTGCGGAGTTCATCACCACCCTGTCGGCGGCATTCAGAACACACCAGTCTTCAGACCCCATGTTTTTCCAAATCAGTGACTTGGCATCGATGTAGGAGTCAAAATCGGGATACCTGTCCAAGTGGTCAGGAGAAATGTTGAGCAACGCCCCGACCTTCGGATGAAACAATTCTATCGCCTCCAATTGAAAGCTTGAAACCTCCACCACCGCCACATCGAACTCATCCTGCCGATTTACCAGGTTTATCAGAGGGTTGCCTATGTTGCCGCCGATGAAAGCTCGTTTTCCGGAATCGATAAGCATTTTCCCCGTCAGCTCGGTGACGGTACTTTTTCCGTTGGTTCCGGTTATGGCCACAATCGGCAGGCGAATGAACCTTGCCGACAACTCCAACTCCCCTATAATCTCCACCCCGGCTTCTCTAGCCTTTTTTATCGGCTTTATGGAAAGCGGAACTCCCGGGCTGACAACCACCAGCTCAGCGCCGGTAAAATCCTCCATGCGGTGCTCACCCAGAACGAATTCTATCTCCAATCCCTCGAGCTCCGCTTTTTCCTTTGCGAATTCCCCGGGTTGCCCGGAATCGGTCACGGTAACGGCGGCGCCTTTTCCGGCCAGGAAATTCGCCGTCGCCACTCCGGTTCGTCGCAACCCCACAACCAGGGCTTTTTTTCCTTCCAGTTCCATCACCTTATCTTCAAGGTTCCAAGCGCCAGCAGGCAGAAGATTACGGACAGTATCCAGAAACGAACTATAACCTTCGGCTCCTGCCAGCCCTTAAGCTCGAAATGATGGTGCAGCGGGGCCATTTTAAATACCCGTTTTCCACGAAGCTTGAACGAGACCACCTGCAACATGACACTTACCGCTTCCATTACGAAAAGGCCGCCTGCAATTGCCAGCACCAACTCGTGCTTGGTAACCACGGCCACTGTTCCCAACGCGCCACCCATAGCAAGGCTGCCTACGTCTCCCATGAAAACCTCGGCGGGATAAGTGTTGAACCACAAGAATCCCATCCCGGCTCCCGCCATGGCGGCGCAGACTATGCCGACCTCCCCGGCGCCCCTTATGTGAGGGAGCAGCAGATAAGCCGACCAGTCGCTGCGACCGACCACGTAAGCGAAAATCAGGTACGTCAGACAGCAGATTATCAGCGGAGTAATCGCCAGGCCGTCCAGGCCGTCCGTAAGGTTTACTCCGTTGGCCGCCCCCGCTATTACCACAAGCGCAAATAACGGATAAGCCCAACCCAGGTCGACGGCGGTGTACTTTTTCCAGAAGGGAATGCTCAAGTGGGTGGTGTAGCCGGTATCGAAACCCACCAGGTAAGTGATAATCGCAAAAATAACCGCCACCTCGATTACAAACTTCACCGGCCCCCTCAATCCGCGCGGATGCTTAAGCACCAGCTTTATATAGTCGTCGACGAAGCCCACGGCGCCGAATAAAATCAGCACCGCAAGGGTGACCTGAACGTAAGGCACGGTCAGGTCGGCCCATATCACGGCTGAAATCAGAATTCCCACTACCATCAGCACTCCGCCCATGGTGGGAGTGCCTTCCTTCACCTGGTGCGCTTCGGGACCATCGTCTCTTACTACCTGTCCCACCTGCATCCGCTTCAGCTTCTTTATAAACCAGGGGCCGATGAGAACGGTAACCACGAATGCGCTCACGGCCGCCAGGCCGATGCGAACGGTCAGGTATTCAAAAAGACGGTGATGGGTTGAGAGGAGCGCATAAAGCATTTTTAGGTTTCTCCTCCTGCACGATTTTCCCCCACCGCTTTTCTAACGGCTTCCACGACGGCTTCCAGGCCGACTTTTCTGCTGCCTTTCACCAATATCGAGTCTCCGTCCCGGAGGTTTTTCAATATCAACTCGGATGCCCGAGAAGCATCCGGAGCGGTCAATGCCTTCGCCGAAGCTCCGGCTTTATCTTCGTATGCGAGCTTCATATGCTCAGCCCACTCTCCCACGGCAACCAGAATCTCCACGCCGCGCTCGGCCGCCATTTCCCCGGCCCGGACATGAGCCTCGCGGGCGTAAGAACCCATCTCCAGCATATCCCCGAGCACTGCCACCAGCCTTCCTGGAAATCCGGAAAAAAGCTCCAGAGCGGCCTCCAGGCCGGAGGGATTCGAGTTGTAACAGTCGATAAGCACGGTAATTCCGCGCCCCGCCTTTAGCGTTTCGCTTCTCATAGGCATGGGTTCGTATTCGACCAGTCCGCGGGCTATTTCTTCCATTGAAGCCCCAACCGCCCTTGCCAGAGAAGCTGCGGCAAGCGCATTCATTACGTTGTGCATTCCGGGCGAGCACAATTGCAGCCCCACCCGTTGCTCGCCCGCCACGAGGGTCATTTGCGCCTTAACAGGCCCGGTTGATGTCACTTCAGCCGTTATAAACTCCTCACATTTTTTCAACGGTTCTGAGTTCAGACCGAAACATATTATCCGTGCCCCGGTTTTGTCGGCCATTTTTGCCACAAACTCATCGTCGCAATTGACGGCAAAGAATGCTCTTTCGCCCAGAGCCTCAGCCAAAGCTCCCTTTTCGAGCGATACGCCATCCAGGCTGCCCAGTCCTTCCAGGTGAGCCCGGCCGACGTTGGTGACGCACCCGGCATCGGGATTGGTAATTCGCGCAAGCTCGGCTATTTCGCCGGGTGCATTGGCGCCCAATTCCACCACTGCCGCCTCGGTGTCTTCCTCCAGCCTGAAGAGGGTCAGTGGAACCCCGACGAGGTTGTTAAGATTGCCTTCGTTTTTCAGGGTTTTGCGGCTTCGGGACAATATGGCCGCGAGCATTTCCTTGGTGGTGGATTTGCCCGTGGAACCCGTAATCGCGACTACTTTAAGTCCGGCAATGGAATTGCGGACAAAAAGCGCCAAATCGCCGAGAGCTTTCAACGTATCCTCGACCGAGACGGCCATCGCCTTACGCTCGGCGGCCATTCCGGCAGCTTTTTCTTTATCGAGTTTCGTATTGGAAAAAGCGAAGCCGGCCGCCTTGCGCTCAAGCGCCTTTTCAATGAAGTCGTGGCCGTTGAAGCGAGCGCCCGCCACCGGCACGAAAAGCTCGCCTTCGGCAACCGTGCGGGAATCGGTACTTACTCCATCGCAAAATCCAGCACCGTGGACAATTATCTTTCCACCGGTGGCGGATTGTATCTGCTCGACAGTCAACCTCATCCTCCGAGGGCCTCCCGGGCCACTTCCCGGTCATCGAAATGAATACGCTGGTCGCCGATTATCTGGTAATCCTCGTGCCCCTTTCCGGCGATAATTACTGCGTCCGACTTACGAGCCAGCTCGATGGCCTGGCCGATTGCCTTTCGGCGGTCGGGTTCTACCCAGTAAACGCCTGTAGTTTCCGGGTAGGAGTAACTTTCCCTTTTCCCGATAGCGGCTTCGTATACTCCCGCGAGTATGCCGGAGATAATATCCATCGGGTCTTCGCTACGGGGATTGTCGCTGGTGACTACCACCGCGTCGGCGAGGGTGGCGGCAATTTTCCCCATCATCGGCCGCTTCTTCCGGTCACGGTCTCCGCCGCAGCCGAACACCACGAAAAGTTTTCCCGTAGTAAACTCCCGCACTGTTTGAATAACTTTTTCCAAAGCGTCGGGGGTGTGGGAATAATCCACCAGCACGTTGATACCGCGCTCATTGAGCACCGGCTCCAACCTGCCCGGCACGGCTCGGACCGCCTCTATGCCCTTTTTGATAGAGTTAATGCCCAGGTTCAGGGCGGTAGCTGCTGCAACAGCGGCGAGTATATTATAGATATTCACCCTTCCCAGAAGTTCGCTTTTAACATCCATTTCACCGGCGGGAGATGCTATTTTCAGCTTCAATCCCGTATCGCCGGAGGAGGCTTCGGTGACCTTTATCGAAGCCTCGGGGGATGTGACGCCATAGGTGACTGCGTTTTCACCGATGATTTCGGCCAGTTTTCGGCCCCAGGGATCGTCAATGTTTATGACCGAAGGCCCCGAGTCTTTGAATTCCCGGTCCGTAAAAAGCAACGATTTTGCCTGGAAATACTCTTTCATGGTATTGTGGTAATCCAGGTGGTCGTGGCTCAGGTTCGTAAAAACCCTGGCGGCGAACTTCAACCCCCAGACCCTTCCCTGGTGCAGGGCATGGCTTGAGACTTCGACCACCGCGCTTTTGGCGCCCTTTTCGAGCATTTCCGCCAATGTACGCTGCAAATCGACGGATTCGGGGGTAGTAACGGGGGCGGGATAAACAAGCTCGCCCAGGCGGTAATTTATGGTTCCGATGACCGCCGGGTTAAGAGCTTCCTCCCGGAGAATGGACTCCATTAAAAACGCCGTGGTGGTTTTTCCATTAGTGCCGGTGACGCCTATAACGTCCACTCTCCGGGAGGGAAGCCCGAAAAACCTCCCCGCTGCCGATGCCAGGGCCTTTCGGGGATTCTCCACCACGGCAATGCCTACAAGCTCCGGCAAATCCGCCGGGGCTTCTTTTACTATGAGCGCCCTTGCGCCCGCTTTTATTGCATGGGGGATGAAAAGGTGCCCATCGGTGGTAGCGCCGGGAATGGCGGCGAAGAGCCATCCTTCTTTAACATCCTGAGACCGGTATGCAAGCCCCCAAACCTCCACCTCGGGAGGTCCCAGGCGCTTAACGACCTCATTGTCCGGCGCCAACTCGTCGAAACGCACCTTTTTCTCCTCCTCAGTTATCTAATTCGGGCCCGTGGCCAGTTCCACGCGCCATTTTTTTATTCCCTCCAGGGATTCCCCCGGGGAAGGCCATTGACCCACCGTTCGCCCGCTACCGACCACGCCCACCGAAACGCCGTAATCGGCAGCCATTCTCAAGACATCCCTAAGCGACATCCCCAAAAGGTTGGGCATGCAATCGGAGCGATTCTTTTCGTCTTCTTCATCGTAATCGGGTTGCCCTGAACCGTGAAAACGGTCATCGGAAATGATGGAACCGGCCGATGCGATATTAGTGAAGGTACCGATATTATTGTTCAGTTCATCGGGCAGCACACCGCGAAGGGGAAGCGTTCTTTCTACGATTTCTCGAAAAGCCGGAGCTGCCACGGAGCCTCCCCACGGCTTCCCCTCGGGATTGTCCACTACCACCAGCACCGTAATTTCCGGATTTTCCGCCGGGGCCCAACCCATAAAGCTGGCGATGTATTTATCTCCGTAATATCCGCCCGTTTCGAAATTCACTTTCTGGGCCGTGCCCGTTTTTCCGGCCACCGTGTAACCTTCCGGAGCTGCTCGGGCTCCTGTGCCTCCGCCGTGAACCACGTTCACCAAAACGTGTGTTATATCCCTAACGGTATCCTTGCTCAGAACTCTTCTTGTCGCTTCGGGCCGGGTTTTCCGAACCGTGTTGCCTTCCGTATTTTCAACCTTTTTAATAACATGCGGCTTCATAAACTCGCCGCCGGAAGCGATAGCGTTTATGGCGCTCAGAAGTTGTGCTCCGGTCACTCCGATACCCTGTCCGAAGGAGATATTCGCCAATCCGACCCGCGAGAGTTTATCGAATGAACGCAGGAGGCCTTTACTCTCTCCCGGCAGGTCCAACCCAGTGGCAGAGCCGAAACCGAAACCCCTCACATAGCGAGAAAGCTGTTCGCGGCCTATGCCCAGGCCCAGTTTCGCCGCGCCGATATTGCTCGAGTGCACCACAATCTCTTCAACGGTGAACCAGCCGTGAGGATGGGTATCGTTGATGATGTGCCCGTCCAGCTCGAACATTCCATCTTCGCAATAAAGCTCTTCATAAATGTCACCCTCGCCGGTGTCCAGAAAGGCGGATAAAGTAAATACCTTGAAAGTGCTGCCCGGCTCGAAAACATCCGTTACGAACCTGTTTCTGAAGGATTCCTGCGAATAATCCCGAAACCTGTTGGGGTTAAAGGTGGGCCTGACGGCGATTGCCAGTATATTTCCGGTGCGGCTTTCCATAACCGCCGCCATTCCGCTGTGTGCCTCGCTGGTGGTAACCGATTCATCGAGGGCCTCCTCCACTATTGCCTGAATGCGGTTGTCGAGAGTCAGCACCAGCCGGTCTCCGCCCTTAGGCTCGGGCAGTGCATCCGGAGAGGGATAAAGCGGTTTTCCCATCGCGTCGCGTTGTACGATTAACCTTCTCTCGGAACCGGCCAGTATGTCGTTGTATTTTCTCTCGAGTCCTTCCAGTCCCACCCCGTCGGAACCGACAAAGCCCAGCAGATTGGCGGCAAAAGCCCCTTGCGGGTAATAACGGGCGTATTCGCCCACCACAACGACTCCGCGTATATCATTTCGGCGTATGGCTTGAGCTTGTTTAGGCTCTACAGCCCTTTTTATCCAGATGAACCTCCTGTTGGAAGCCAGCTTCTCCAGGAGGCGCCTTTCTTTTATGTCGAGAATTTTCGAAAGGACGGATGCGGCTGCAGCGGGGTCGGGAATCATGCGCGGATGGGCGTAAACGCTGTCCACCGGAACGCTTTCGGCCAGCACCGTTCCGCCGGCGTCTATTATTGAGCCGCGCCTCGGGGTAAGCTTTTCCACCCGCTGGTGCTGATTTACCGCCATCTCCCGCAACTCGGGCCCCTGAATTACCATGAGGTCTACGGCCCTGGCGACCACGAGGCCGTACATCAGTCCGAGGCCGATTCCCACCATCAGCACGCGCAGCTTGAAATTGTATTTCGGCTTTGTGACTTTTATCATGTCAAGGTTTCCTGACCGCCCTTATCCGGGAAGGCCCCGGATAAATCATGCCCAATTTATCGGATGCGTATGTTTCGATTCTTCCCAGGTTTCTCAAGCTGGAGCGCTCGAGCATCAACCTCTGGTTTTCTTCCATAAGTTTGACCTGCTTCTTCTGCATATCGCTCAGCTTCATTCCCATGTTTATTATCTGTGAGTGGCTCCAGACGTAAAAAATGGCGGCCCCCACCACCATGAAAACAACTATCGCGGCGCGCCCCAAAAGGCCTTCACGCTGCCTTAGCTGCTGGTAGCGCAGGCTGCCGGAAGAGCTGGAGCCTCCCGTCGTACTCACTTCGTTATTACCTCAACCTTTCTGCCGCCCGTAGCTTTGCGCTGCGGGCACGGGGGTTTTTTTCAATCTCCTCAGGCCCGGGAGTTTTTCCCCGAGCAAGGGGGCGCAAAAGCGGGGCTCCCTCGCAGCGGCATACGGGAAGCTCTTGAGGACAGCGGCACGACGCAAACTGATGCGCCATCCACCTTTTTACCGACCTGTCCTCGAGGGAATGGAAAGTTAGTACCGCCACGCGCCCCCCGAGCTCGAGTATCTCCCGCGCACCCGCAAGGAATTTTTCCAGGCTCGCGATTTCGTCGTTCACCAGAATCCTCAACGCCTGAAAAGTACGGGTCGCGGGATGAACCTTTTCGGACTTGCGTGCTTTGCCTCGTACTCTGACTATTTCCTCCGCCAACCGGCGGGTATCGGTTATCCTGCCGCTTCTCCATCCTTCCAGAATTGCTCCGGCTATTTTCTTTGCCGCGCGCTCCTCGCCGTAACTGCGGATGGCGCGGGTAAGGTCTTCCTTCTTTATGTGCTCCAGAATTTTCCCCAGAGTCTTTCCCGAAGTGGTGTCCATTCTCATATCCAGAGGTCCCGGCTTGTCGAAGGAAAACCCCCTTTCCGGCCGGGAAAATTGCCAGCTCGACAATCCCAGGTCCAGAAACAACGACTTCGCCGCCGTCGCCCCGTGCTCTTTCATCACTTGAGAGCAACTCGTGTAATTGGAATGCACCAATGTAACCCTGTCGGAATAAGAAGCCAGGTTCTCTTCGGCCAGCTCGAGGGAATCGGGGTCCGCGTCCATACCTAAAAGCCAGGCTCGAGGCGAAGCATCGAGAAGCGTTCTTGCGTGACCTCCCGGCCCCACGGTGGCATCCACAATCCAGCCGGGGCCTTCGAAGGCCAAGAGTCGGCGTATTTCGTCCGCCATTACCGGGATGTGAGCGGCTTTTCCCATATTCTTCTGTTTCCACCTTTCGGGAAAAGGTCAATTGTTCTCCTCCCCCGGGCCGAAGTCATCTACGGCATTCTGGACATCGGAAAACCTGCAAAATATCTCCGAAGTACCAAGCCGGTCGAAAATACTGCACAGCTCCTTGCCCATACCCACCAGCTTCAGGTCTCCGCCACGTTTTCGGAGCTTGCGCATCTCCTCGACCAAAACGCCGACGTGCATCATGCTGGCGCCCTTAACCTTGTGCAGGTCGAGCACGACTTTTGTCCTTCCCTCTTCCACCAGCTCATGAACGGTGTTCTTTATAGCGGCCATCCCTGCGTGGTCAAGAGCGCCTGTCAGTTCTATTACGGTTATATCGCCCATGTCGTACCTCTTAAGCGGCATAGTTTAGAGTCCCAGGTTGGCCAGGTACTGGCTGTTTGCGCCGAAGTTGCCCCTGTCCTTTTTGAATTCTTCCTCCCATTTACTCTTGGCCCATATCTCGATTTCGTTCATCATGCCCACGAAGACAACTTCCTTTTCCAGTCCGGCATGTTCCCGCAGGGTGGGAGGAATCAGGATTCTGCCCTGTTTGTCGATAGGGCATTCCTGTGCCCCGGAGACAAAGAAGCGTACAAACTGGATGAAATGCTGGTCGGTCTGGGGCATCTCTTTCATCTTTTCCATCAACCGTTGCCAGGCGCTCGGGGGATAGGCCACGAGACACTCCTCACGGTTGGTAACAATCAAACGGTCTTCGCCCGCAGCCTTCAGTTCTTCCCGGAACCTTGCCGGTAAACTGGTGCGGCCCTGGCCGTTTACATTGTGCTCATATCTCCCCAGAAACATCGTCATATTCTACCCCGGTTTCCCGAGTCCTCCCCAAAGGGGGCATAAGTCGGGATTCGTTATGCCTTTGGAATGCCCTCTTAGTCCACATCGTACCATAATTTACCAATCTATGCCTTGATTATACCAATTTTTACCCTATTGTCAATAGAGAAATGCCATATTCAGACATTTTTTTGGAAAAAATGGGGGAAAGAATGACAGATTAGACTACATATGGGGCTAAAAGAAGAAAGTTATACTACATATTGGTCAGAAGGGGCCTGATTTCACCACAACGGGATAACCTTTTCCGGCACTTAACCTTCTACTCGCATTTCCCTCGCATATGGCTATCTCCAACCTGCCGTGGCTTCCTATCAGGGCCAGCGGCTCTCCCGGGGAAACGTCCCCGTAGCTGGTAACGAACCGCGCTACCGGCTTTTCGCCCAGCTTGACGGCGGGGTCGGGGAAATTCTTGAGTATTTCCGCTGTGATATTGGTTATAAGGTTACCGAAGCTGTCCACGTGAACGACTTCGCCTTTTATCAATTCTCCTTCTATAACGCACGGAGGAATCCTTTTTCTCACGGGATTTTCAATGACCGGCCCCACTTTTTCGGGCGCCGCTCCCGCTGCGATGTGAGCGGCCGCCGGGGAGAATATATCCCTGCCATGGAAAGTTGTGGAAATTTCAGGTAGGAAAAATTCCGGGTTTTGGAGAACCCTGACCTCGGCTTCGTCCAGCCATGGGGTGAAAATCCCGTTATCCGGCCCTACAAACAGGTTTCGGGAATCCCGCACAAGTATAGGCCGGCGGGCGGCGCCCACCCCGGGGTCCACTACCGCTACATATATGCCGCCGTCGGGGAAATACGGAACCGCCCTTTCCAGCAGAAACTGGGCCTCCAGTATATCATGTGCCGGTATTTCATGAGACAGGTCAACTATTTGCGCCTCGGGGCAAATACCAAGAATGACCCCCTTCATTACTCCGGGGAAACCGCTTTCCTGCCCGAAATCGGTTATGAGGGTTATTATCGGCGAGCTCATAGTAAACGAAAGAAAAGACTAAAGTAAATCTATAAACAGCACCTCGCTCATCAACTTGATGCATTCGTCACAAATCATCGCCCGGGGCCCCTTTATCAGTTTGGAAACCTCGTCGGCGGTCTTGTTGCAGAAGGAGCAGCGGTGCTCATCCACACCCTCCCCTTCAACCGACTTATTCTGGGCCTGCGACGATGTAAGGGAGGTAAACATCCGCCGGTCACTAAGGACTACGTCCGCACCCCGCGCTTCACGAACCGCCCGGTTGTATATCTGCTGCACCTTTTCCAGCGCTTGCCGGGTGTGGTCTACCACTTCCGACAGCGGCGCCTTCCGGGGATATAGAACCGCCAGGAAAATTCCCTCCCCGCCGAGCTGGAAATAATCCACCTTCTTGCCGCTGCCCAGAAAGAAGCTCTGGAAGTCATCGATGCGCAGAAGTTTGGCAAGCTCAATCCCCGAAAGATAATTACCTGCTGAAAGGCTCGCCATACTCTCCAGGTCGAACTTGTCGCCCGTCAGCGTGCCCGCCAGCATGAATCCGTCCACGTCCACCAGGAACACTGCGTCGGCGCCGATAGCGCCTCTCAGCTCTTCCAGCACCTCGTTGACCGGCTCGGTATCTATCGGAAGCTTTGCCATAGATTGCACCTATAAAGAAAAGTATCATTCAAATTCACAAAAATCAACAAATAATTTCAATCACCGGATATAACCGGTTATTGCTCACATCTCACCGGTCAACGTCTATAACTTCTTTTCAAACTATAGACGCCTATTCAGAAAAGGTGTGCTAACCTCATTCTATATGCGGGGTCGCCTGAAACTTATGCGTTGACACTTTATTACTTTTGGTTTTAATATTTTAAGTAGATGACTATCCCTAAAGAAAAGCTGCTGGAGAGCACTCCCCGGGTCAAGCAGGGGCTGGACCCGTCCAGCTTGAACCTGTCCGCCAAGGAAGCTTTCCTTATTTCCAGGATAAGCGGCTCCAACAAAGTTAAGGAAATACTTAACCTGAGCTCCATGGGCGCGGAAGAAACCCTCAGCACAATACTCTCGCTTGCTATCAGGGAAATTATCGAATTTAAGGAGTTCGGGCTGGAAGAGCTTAAGGGCAAACCCTCGACCGCTCCAAAATCCCAAAAAGCCCCGCCCTCCGACTCCAAGAAAACGGCTTCCCCTTCTGCTCAAAAGGAAACGCCGGCTCAACCTCCACCCGCTCCCCCCGAACCCCAGCCTCAACCGGAGGCACAACCGGCACAACCGCAGTCGCCCCCACAAACCGAAGCCCCGCAGGCGCCGCCATCGGAGGCGCAAGCTCCACCCAAAAAAGCAAAAGGCCCGAAACTGGCAACGCCAATAAGAAAAGTCCCGGAAGTCCAGGAGGACTTTTCTGATTTGGCTCTCCAGGGAAAGTTTTCGGAGACCCCCTTTCCCGAGCTTCTGGGAAAACTGCTGAACGACAAGGAAAGCGGAATCCTGAGAGTTAAACGCGGAGGTGGAGAAAGGTACAAGGACATCTACATCAGAAGCGGGTACCCCATTTACGTCACCGGAAACTACATCATCGAGAAAGAATGCCTGGGCCAGCTTCTGAAAATGGCCGGTAAAATCACCCAATACGACCTGGACAGGTCACTGGAGTTGGTAAAGGAAGGCAAATTCCAGGGCGAGGCCATGATAGAGCTGGGGGTAATCAACCGCAAGATGCTCGAAAGCGCGCTGAAATGGCAGTCGGAGCTTAAAATCGCAGAGGTTTTCGCCTGGAAGGAGGGCGAAGGCCGTTTCGAGTTTTATCGCACCGGCTCCTTCGTCAGGGACTTCATACCCATTCAAATACCTGTAGGCTCCCTCATTTTAAAAGGTGTGAAGAGGGGGTTCCCGTTAAGCGTAGTTCAGGAAAGGGTCGGAAAACGCAAGAAAGAATATGTGATAAAGCGCACGCAAACCGAGCTTTCGCCCTCGGATTTCAAGTTCCAGCTCCCCGAAGAGAGGTTGTTCGAAAAAGTCATAGACGGGAACAGCACCCTGGAAGAGGTAATCGAGAACTCTCAGATGGACCCCAAGCATGTCCAGCAGTTCATTTACGCCATGATTGCCGCGGGCCTGATGGATATCCGCGATAAGCCCTCCGCCGGAACCAACGAGGACAAAATCATCGAAGACCTGAAGGAAAGACTCTCCGTGGCGGAAAAAAGCTCCTACTTCGACGCGCTCGGCATTCACTGGACAAGCGTGGGCTGGAAAATTGACCAGGCTTTGCAGAAGGTGGAGAAAGAATACGGGCCAAATTCCAAGTACCAGAAAAGCGGCGTTCAGGAAATAGCGGAACTGGCTAAAAAAATTCTCCAGAAGGCCAAGGAAGCCCACTCCGTCCTGATAAATACGGACAAAAGGGTGGAGTATCGAAAAAGCATAATTCACGAGACCAAATTGCAGATGTCCGCAGACCTTCAGTACAAGCAGGCCGAATCTCAGTTATTGTTAAAAGAGCAGTACAAGGACGGCCTGGAGATATTGGAAAGCGCCGCCGAAATAGCCCCGAGAAACTGGACCGTACAGGCGGCATACGCCTACGCCCTTGCAAAAGTCAATTATCCGGGAAACAGCGAAAAAGTCAGGGAAGGGGAAAAAATACTCCAGAAGGCGCTCAACGCCGCCAACTCGAGCGACATGGTACACTTATGGGCTGGCCACATGAACTGGGCGATGCACCGTAACTCCAGCGCCCGGTCGGAATTTGAAACCGCCCTGCGCATCAACCCTAACAACACCGACGCAAGAAAAGCGTTGCGGGCTATGTCAAAAGGCTAAAGAAGCGTTTTTTTTATAAAAAAACCTTCGTGTTGAGAAGGGTTTAATCTTGTCTTTTATTCTTTAATAACCCATACCTTTACCTTGGCTTCCATGTCCTGGGCCAGCTTTACCGGCACCTGGTATACACCAAGCATCTTTATGGGTTCTTCCAACCTCACATGCTTGCGCTCCACGCTGTAGCCCTGCTCCTGGAGCGCTTCTGCGATATCCATGTCGGTAACGCTGCCGAACAGCTTATCCTGCTCACCGGCCTTCCTGGTCAGAGTTAACGACACGTTCTCCAGCATCTCGGCCATGCGCCTGGATTCGGTGACATCCTTTGCTTTTCTGGCTTCCAGCAACCGTTTCTGATGCTCCAATTGTTTTACATTTCTGTTTGTTGCTTCGACCGCCAATTTCCGGGGTTGAAGGTAATTTCTGTAAAAGCCGCGCTTAACCTGCACCAAATCACCGGCGCTGCCCAGATTTTCCACGTTTTCCGTCAATATAACCTTCATGACAGGCTCCCGTTGTGAATTTTACTTGTGCTGCACGCTGAACGGCAGCAGCGCCATTATTCTTGCGCGCTTTATGGCGGTGGTTAACTGCCGCTGATGTCTGGCGCAATTGCCCGAAATGCGGCGGGGTATAATCTTGCCCCGCTCGGTTATGAAGTTGCGGAGTAGCCTTTCGTCCTTGTAATCCACCACCACGTTCTTATCCGCGCAAAACCTGCAAACTTTCCTGCGGGCGTAGCTGCGTCTCTTGGCGCTCATTCGGACTCCTCCTCGGTTTCGGATTCCGTCGCATTTTCTTCGGAGCCGGCTTCTTCGGCTTTTTCATCCGAGCCTGTGGATTCGCTCTCGGACTCTTCACCACCCGGCTCTTCTCCCGCCGATTCTTCTCCCGCCGATTCTTCCCCCGCCGATTCTTCCCCTGCCGCCTCCTCGGGACCGGTACTTTCAACCGCTTCGGAAGTTTCCTCTTTCTCTTTGGATACTTCCTCTTCCTCGGGCGCGGGAGCTTCCTCCTTCTTGTGTACCTTTTCGATGGAGGCCAGTTCCCGTTCGTCCACCTCTTCTTCCATTTTCACCGTGAGAAAACGGACTACACCTTCGGTCACGCGCAGGAGATACTCGACATCCTTAACCAGCATGGGAGGCGCCGCATACTTGAAAAACGTATAGTTGCCGCGAGAGTGCCTGTCAATATTGTATGCCAACTTCCTCACGCCCCACTGGTTGACTTCCGTCACCTTACCGCCACCTTTTTCGACTTCACCCTCGATGCGCGAAATAAGCTCGTTGACCTGCTCCTCGGGGAGGTCCGGCCTTAAGATGGTTCCGGTTTCATAAATACGCATTTTCAGCGTTATCCTCCTTTCGGGTTTAATAAGCCCCGGGCCTCCCGGTGGAGCGGAAGGCCCGGAGCAAGGAGTACACTTGGAAAGCCCGATATTTCGGGCCAATTTATCATGTAAGCACCGCTAAAGTGCTTAGCTGAGGAAAATGACCTTCAGGTCACTCTCCATATTTTACAACGGAAGGTGCATAAGGGCAACCACGGGCGCGATAACCAGGCTCACCACGCTGACAAGCTTGATGAGAATGTTCATGGTGGGCCCGCTGGTATCTTTGAACGGGTCGCCCACGGTATCGCCGACCACTGCCGCCTTATGTGCTTCGGAGCCCTTGCCGCCGTGCTGACCGGTTTCGATGTACTTCTTGGCGTTGTCCCACGCTCCGCCGGCATTGGCCATCATCAGCGCCAGGAACACGCCGCCCAGGGTAGTACCGGCGAGCAGGCCGCCCAGTGTGTTGGGACCGCCGATAAAGCCGACCACCACCGGCGTTACAATCGCTATCACGCCCGGCAATATCATCTGCTTCAGCGCCGCCTTGGTGGAAATATCCACGCAGCGAGCGGGGTCGGGCTTGGCCTTGCCTTCCATCAGTCCCGGGATTTCCTTGAACTGACGGCGAATCTCTTCAATCATCTCATTCGCCGCTTTGCCCACGCTGGACATTGTCAATGCCGCCACAAGGAAAGGCAGGATGCCGCCGAGGAACAGGCCGATTACCACGTTCGGATTGGTCACTCCGATATTCAGATAAGCTTGAAGTTTCTCCATCGCCATGCCGGTCTCTTCGGACCAGGTAAACAGCACCGACTGACTGTAGGCGCTGAACAGTGCCAGGGCCGTCAGAGCGGCGCTTCCGATGGCGAAACCCTTTCCGATGGCCGCTGTGGTGTTGCCTTGCGCGTCGAGGGCGTCGGTGATTTCGCGAACCTCCGGCCCCAGCTCCGCCATTTCCGTTATGCCGCCGGCGTTGTCCGCCACCGGCCCGTAAGCGTCGACGCTCATGGTTATTCCCACGGTGGCCAGCATGCCCACCGCCGCGATGCCGATGCCGTACAGGCCGGCCTGCCAGAAACCGACGCCGATGGCCAGGCAGATGGCGATTATCGGCAAAGCGGTGGACTGCATACCGGTAGCCATGCCGCCGATAATGTTGGTTGCGGCTCCCGTTTCGCTCTGTTGAGCAATCTTACGGATTGGCCCCATGGCGGTGTAGTATTCCGAGAACAGCCCTATGGCTATACCCGCCAGAGTGCCCAGCAACACTGCCCAGAAGATTCCGTCCACGCTGATACCCTCCGCGCTCAGGCCGAAGATGCGGCCCAGAACGAAGGTGCCTATCAAAAACAGGGCAGCGGCAATGAAAGTGGAGTACCGCAAAGCCGCCGCCGGGCCGGTTTTCGCCAGAATCTTCATGCTGAGTATACCTATCAGACTGGCTATAATGCCGACCGAAACCAGCACCAGGGGATAAGCCATCCAGGCCAGCCTGTCGGCGCCGGGGATGACGGCCCAGGTTGCGCCGATGGCCATGGTAGCCACGATGGCCCCGACGTAACTTTCGAAAATATCGGCGCCCATGCCGGCGATGTCACCCACATTGTCACCCACGTTATCGGCGATAACACCGGGGTTGCGGGGGTCGTCCTCCGGGATTCCGGCTTCCACCTTACCGACCAGGTCGGCCCCGACGTCGGCGGCCTTCGTATAAATACCGCCTCCCATGCGGGCGAACAGCGCAATGGAACTCGCCCCCATGGCGAAGCCGTTGATAAACTGTGCCTGCGAGGGTTCGCCGCCGAAAACCTTAATGAAAACCAGGTACCAGACGCCCACGCCGAGCATTCCCAGGCTTGCCACGCTGAGGCCCATCACTGTGCCGCTGTTGAAGGCCACCGCGAGCGCTTTGGCCATTCCCTTATCCTTTGCGGCCCAACTCGTGCGGACGTTGCCGATGGTGGCGGCGCTCATTCCCAGGAACCCCGCCAGCATCGAGCAGATGGCTCCGGTAAGGAACGCTATGCTTGTCCACAGGTCGCGCTGCCACAACAGAAGCAGAAATACCACCACTATGAAAATCGCCAGATTCATGTATTGCCGTTTGAGGAATACCATGGCGCCTTCGTGGATCTGCTTCGCCAGCTCCTTCATCCGGTCGGTGCCTTCCGGGGCCTTCTTCAGCCACACGAAAATCAGCAGGCCTACCAACAGCCCGAGCACCGCTCCCGGAATCGAAAGAATCCATCCGAGATTAGCCAGTTGTTCCAATTACTTGCCCTCCTTTTTCCAATATTTTTTAAAATTAAGGGTCAATTCCCTTTATCGGCGTTAATTGAATGCGTTCATCGCCTCTTCGAGGTTCCGGGTGAATATAGCAGAAAGCGCATCCGCCGCCACCGGCAGTACCTGATTACGGAATATAACAAGCTCGGAAGGGGTGAAATCCTCGAGCACATAGTCCGTAACGGATTTCCCCCCCGAGGGCCGGTCAATCCCGATTCTCAGGCGAATGTAATCCCGGCTGCCGAGAGCGTTGCATATGCTTTCCAATCCTTTATGACCTCCCGTGCCGCCTCCCGATTTTATCCTTATCTTCCCAAGTGGCAGGTCAAGGTCGTCGTGAATAACCACCATTTCGGAAGTGTTAACACCTAGTTTCCTGACCGCTTGAGACACGCTCCTGCCGGAGCGGTTCATGAATGTACGCGGTTTTAGAATAGCCACCTCTTCCCCGGTGTACAGCTTCTCCGAGATGAACCAGGCGAGGTATTTTTTCTTATATCCGGGAGACTTTTCTCCGCGGCCCGCGGCGAGTTTCGCCAGAAACCCGTCCGCGGCCATAAAGCCTGCATTATGCCTCGTTTTTTCGTATTTCTTGCCGGGATTTCCCAGCCCGGCCACCAGTTTCACGAGAACGCTCCAACTATCCGATATATCAGGAGGATTCTTCTCCCGACTTTTCGCCTTTCTCTTCTCCTTCCGCTTTCTCGGAGGCGGCGGCTTCCGCCCCTTCTCCTTCCGCGGCCTCGGCGGCTTCTTCCTCTTCTTCCTCGGCAGAAGCCGCGATAGCCTCGACCCTCGGAGCCACTACGCTGGCCACCGTATACTCCAAATCCTCGATGCACTCGGCGCCTTCCGGCATGGTTACATCCTTAACGTGTATGCTCTCACCCAGATTAAGTTCCGTAACGTCCACCTCCAACTCCCGGGGAATATTTCTTGGCAGACACCGTACGTTGATGCTGTAAAGCACCTGTTGCAAAATACCGCCCGCTTTTGTCCCTACTGCGAGGCCTTTGAGTTTGAGGGGAACTTCCACATCCAACGGCACGCCCAGGTCGATGCCGATGAAATCCACGTGTATAACCTTGCTCTTTATCGGGTCCCGCTGAAGGTCCTTTATCATCACCGTGTGCTCTTCGCCCCCGTTCTGCCCTTCAACCGTCAGGTTTATCAGCGTATTACGGCCTTTTTCAAGAGCTTCGTAAAGACTTTCACCCCTTACGGCAATGGAGATTGTAGGCTCACCCTTTTTGTACATTACGGCGGGTATATTGCCCTCTCGCCGGGTTCTCCTCGCCGGGCCTTTGCCCGATGTGTTCCTTACTTTCGCTTGCAGCTTCAATTGTTCCATTGGTGTAAACTCCCTGAATATTTACCGTCGAATCACGCAAAAAGACTGGTGACCGATTCGCCGGTGTGAATTCTTCTAATAGTCTCGGCCAAGAGTCCCGCTATGCTTACCACTTTCACCTTATCATGCGGCCCGGTATCGGGCAGTGGAATAGTGTCGGTAACTATGACTTCCTCGATGACCGAATCGTGAACTTTCTGTAATCCGTCGCTGGAAAACACCGGATGCACCGCCGCAGCGCATACTTTCAAAGCGCCCCGCTCCTTCAAAACGTTCGCGGCGCGGGTAATGCTTCCGGCGGTGTCGATAATATCGTCGATTATAAGGCACGTGCGGTCCCTGACTTCGCCGACCACGTTAAGCACCTCGGCCTTGTCGACGTTTCCGGTGCGCCTTTTGTCTATGATGGCAAGCTCAGCGCCGAGCCGTGTGGCGTAAGCCCTGGCGCGAGCCACGCCGCCGGTATCGGGGCTCACCACCGTAAGTCTCTCGAAGTTGTTTTCCTTGAAGAAATCGAGCATCACCGGGAGGGCGTACAGGTGGTCCACCGGAATATCGAAAAATCCCTGAATTGCTTCGGCGTGCAGGTCCATGGTTATAACCCTTCCGGCCCCCGCTACGGTAACCAAATCCGCAACCAGCTTGGCGGTAATGGGTATTCTCGGCTGGTCTTTCTTTTCACTGCGCGCATAAGCATAATACGGCATGACCGCGGTGATGCTGGAGGCGCTGGCACGCTTGCAGGCGTCCAGCACTATCAACAATTCCATGAGGTTATCGTTTACCGGCCGTGAGCAGGACTGAATTACAAACACGTCGCGCTTGCGGATGTTTTCTTCAACCTTCACGAACGTGTTATCGTTCGCAAACTTGAATATTTCCATCGGCGAAAGCGGAATATTGAGGTTTTCGGAAATTTTTTCCGCAAGCGGCCTGTTCGCTGTCCCCGATAACAGAACAAGTCTTTCCATAATTTATTTCCTCAAGGTCAGGTTTTAATGTTAATGACTCCGGAAAGTATACGGAACTGGGGCGGGTGGATTCGAACCACCGATGTGGGTTCCAAAGACCCATGACTTGCCACTTGTCGACGCCCCAGTTGTATGCTCGTTTTACAGTCGTTTTACTTCAGACGCTGCTTTCCCCGGTCGTCGTGGCAGCGGCTTCGTCTCCACCGTCATCGGAGGACATCGCCCTTACCGGAATGTCCGCCTCCAGGCCCAGTTTTTTGGCCTCTTCAAAATAAGCATCCATGACTATGGTTTCTATCATGTTCCGGGTTTCAACATTCAACGGATGAGCGGTATCCTTGAAAGTGCCGTCCTTCCGCTTTTTACTGGGCATGGCAACGAACAGCCCGGAATTTCCATGGATTATCTTCAAGTCCCTCACCACAAAGCAATTGTCGAAGGTTATAGTGGCGAAAGCCTTAAGCTTGTCCTCGTTGACCGGGAACACCTTCACCTCTGTTATTTCCATCAGCTCCTCCCTTTGCCTTAACAACGGCTGTCAGATAACATCCTGGCCGTAAATACATTTAGTTTGTGTTCTTTGCCCAGTGTCTCTCCGGCCTCAACGGCTGTTTCGACGTCACGGTACACACCGAATATAGTGGCGCCGCTTCCCGACATCAAGGCCGCCATAGCGCCGGCTTCCGAAACCTCTTGCTTAACTTTCTCCAATAGAGGGTAACGTTGAAACACCGGTTTTTCCAAGTGGTTCACTATCCTTATACCCTCTAAATCAGGATAAAAGATAGTATTTTCATTTTCCACAGTTGTCAAGGGGAAATTGTTGTACGCCCACTCCGTGGATACCTCGAAGCCCGGGTCGATGATTAAGTAAACCCAATCACCGGGCACCCATGCGGGAGTAACCTTCTCCCCCCTGCCTTCCACCCATGCGGGGGAGCGCTGCAACAAAAACGGCACGTCGCTCCCTACTCCCAGTCCAATTTCCGCCAACCGGGCTGCGTCGAGCGGATTTCCCGTCAAGCGGTTCAACGCCCTCAGTGCCGCTGCGGCATTGCCTGAGCCTCCCGCCAACCCTCCTCCCGGAGGTATCCGCTTGGTTATATCTATCTTAACTCCCCGTTTTTCCTCTACTTTTTCAAGAAACCCCTTCGCCGCCTTCCAGGCGATGTTATCTTCGCCGGAAGGTACTCGCGCGTCATCGCACATACACTCGATGTTTCCGTCATCGGTCAATTCCACCGTAACATCATCGCCGAGGTCGAGCTGAATCATGAGCGAGCGGATGTCATGGTATCCGTCGGGCCTCTTCCTGAGCACCTCGAGGCTCAGGTTCAGCTTGGCAGGCGAAAACTCCCGCGATTTCGCTGACTTATCCATTTTTATTTCAGACAATCAATCGGGGACGGCCGTTCTCCCGGCTGCTATACCTCTATAACCCTGTACATGTAGTAAGGATGATACTGGACTATCCATGAAGGAATGCTGCCGTAATTGAACTCCATGGTGACCTTTATTCTTTCATTGTCCTCATTTTTATTTTTTTGCCGCACGAGCAGGCTTTTCAGCTTTTCATCGAGCTCGGTAAGGGTTTTTCCTTCGGCTCGAAGCTGTCCGTTATCGGTCTTCCACCGACCATCTTCGTAATTCAGCACAAAATGGAGATTTGTTAAATGCCTCTTACTTGACAAGGGGCACCTCCATTCCGTGATGGAAAATCCACGCCAGTATCCAGCCAATGGGAATGATGATAATCAGCAAAGACAATCCGTAATAGACCGTAAGTTTGCCCATACCTTCCCTGGCCAGTGTCTTGAATTCGGTAACCAGCCCGATGCTGGTAAATGTGAGCATAAAGAACAGGTGCCTCATGGGGCCTTCGATAGGGTGTACCCCCCATTTTATAGCCTCCGGAGAGATGATATTGGCCAATCCTATCCCCATGACGGCGAACCAGGCCACGAAGTACCCCAGAACGAACTTCGGAAACCTCCACCATATCTCCCTTTTAGGCACTTTTTCATCGGACTTTCGCTCAACGAAATACAACCACACCACCGCCAGCACAAACGCCCAGATGCCTATAAACATGTCTATCCAGATTTTGGTCATGACGGCGCCCGAAGTAATCCAGCCCTCCTGCCATTGTTCCCCGAGTTCCTCGGCCGCCCTGGTGCGCATCAACTCGTCGGTCACCGCGCCGGCGGCCGCGTCGGCGCCGTCTGTTTTCACCGTAAGCCCGATACTTGCCGCGGCGGCCATCGGCTCATCGAACCAGGGGGTGTAGGTCAAAAGAGGAGGCAGGATAACCAACTCGAACACGGCGTAAACCACAATCAGGCTGGACACCATGACCGGCACTATGGGCCTGGCCCTGATGGCTCCACCGGTGGCGACGGAAGCGGAAACGCCGCAGATGGACACGCCGGAGGCCATGGTGGCCGCCCATTCCCGGGATAGCTTGAAGACCTTTCTTCCAAAAGTATAAACCAGGGGCCAGAACAGCATGTAAGCTGCGATGGTGGCGCAGCAGCCCACAATCAAAAGCTCAAAGGCATACCCCGTGGCGTCCATCGCTTTGAAACCCAGCTTCGTCCCAAGGCAGACGATGGCTATCTTTATGAACCACTCGGGCCGGGCCGCCGTCCGCAAAAACTCCCTCACTCTCTGAGGAGCCAGGTTGCCGATAATAAGCCCGAGTATCAGGGCCGCGATATAATGAGCGCCGCCGATGGAAAGGCTCCATTCCAAACCGTATTTTTTCTGGTCGATGGAGGTGCCCTGAATGTACAGGTTTCTTGAGGCCACGTAGACAATCGCGGTCAAAATAAAGATTATCGTCCACGCTATGAAATATTTCTTGACGTTCATCTTCATAGCGTAAGCGCCGAAGCAGGTAACGAGGGTGAAAATAATGTATGAAACAACCAGGGCTCCGACGCCGGACAATAATTCCGGGTGGTCGGCGGCCAGCGAATCTTTTATGGAAAGCCACTTGGGGAAACCTATTATCCATCCGGTGAGGTCAATGCTGGTGGCCGCCGCGACCAGTCCCAACACAACGAAGAACAGCCCTATCCAGAAAGACCACCAGTCCTCGGTGGCGAACATCCCGGTATGCCATCTTCTTTGCTTCATCACGGCCCTCCTCGTGACTGCAAAAGAAAATACTTGAAATTAATAAATTTTTACTGCTACAGGATAAAGATGTTCACAAGTGCTCCCAAAATAACCAGTGCGACAATACCGATGCCGAGCGACCATTTAACCAGCTTGCTCTCCCATTCCTCCCAGGGCTCGGCCTCTTTGCCCATTTCTTCCTGAAGCTTAACTTCCTCTTCCATGAGAAGCCTCCTTGCCAACCGGGTAATGCCCTATTACTACCTTAAAAACGGTTTTTCATCAAGCCCGGGATTCGTTCATGGCGGACCCACCCGGGCGAGCCCGAAAGGCTTACGAAGCGGGCGACAAGAGTGTCGCCCCTACCGGGTTGGGGAAACGCTAGGCCCGGCACTCCTGCCGGGCACAGCACGTGGAAGAGACTTATGGTATCGGTTAACTAAGTCGCGACCGGGAGGTCGCTCCCACAATTCTGCAAAATTCGCTCTTAAGAACTTGAACCTTCCGCGATTTTTCTCAAAGGCTCCGGCAAAGCCGACAGGTCGAGGTCTTCCGGGATTGAACTGTAAATATCGGCGGAGTTGAGAGTATGCAGATATAAAGTAGGGGCATCCGGATGATACGGGATGTTGCGTATCATAGCCGCCACGGCCTTGGCGGTGTAGGTAACTTCCAGGTGAAGGCCTTCCGTATTTTCCATCAACCCTATAGCAGCTTCGGCTTCCGCAGTAGAATGACCGTATCCCTCCCCGATAAAACCTTTCATCAAGTCCACTTCACCGGGTTTTACCGACACCTCGGGGATTGAAGGCTCCATGCGCCTGAGGAGCCGGGCGGCCCGGTTGGCCATTATCGAGATTATGGTCTCGTTCACCATGTGAGGGTCGGCCACCCTGACTATCTTAATCTGAGAAGGCAGGCCGCACAGCTTTGCGCCCAGGAGCAGGCCGGCGGCGGTTCCGCCCGAGCCTCCGGCCAAATAGATGTACTCCGGCATGGGCATTTCGCCTGCCTCCACCTGCTCGGCTATTTCAAAAGCCGCCCCGATGAATCCAAATGCGCCGGAAGTGTTTGAGCCTCCCGGAGGCAAAAGATATGTTTTCCGTATCCACGCCTTCGGATAGCTCGCCAATATCTTCGGCAAATCCAGTGAGCTTTGCAGGTAATAGACTTTTGTGCCGTAATGAGCGTAGGCCCTCAAATTTTGCCGCACGTGCTCGCTGGGCGGCTGATATATGAGCACGGCGCTGGTGTTCATTCCCAGCCGGGAAGCGTATATGGTGGTGGCAAGTACGTGGTTGGAGCCGATTCCGCCGAAAGTGAGCACATGCTTTTTCTTCCGTAACCGGGCATCGGCCAGCGAGAACTCCAGCTTGCGCACCTTGTTGCCGCCGTAGGACTTTCCGCTCAAGTCCTCGCGCTTTACCCACAAATCGGAAGCGCCAAGCTCCTTGCCGAGTTTCTTCATACGGGCGACGTGCGTGGGAAAGTCGCCAAACCCGACCCACGGAATCTTTCCCGACAGTTCAGAGTACTTTTTAAACAGGGGATTTCTTGTTCCGGCCTTTAAAGCGCACAATATAAAAACACCTTGACAGATTGATAATCAAAGCCCCATTTTGCCGGGGTTCATTATGCCGTTGGGGTCGAGCAGGCTCTTGATTTTCTCCATCGTCGAGCGATAGCCGGGGTCCATTCTGTCCAGGAATTTCTTCCACGCCCAAACCGGCGGCTTGTAGGGAATAAATCCCAAATCCAGGGCCGCTTCCGCCATCCTGGAATTCACATCGGCCACCAGTTTGCGATGCTCGGGGTCGTTTTTGCGAAAAATCTGTATGAACCGCGCCACGCCGTAATGCCCCAACTTCATGGGCCTTGAAACCAGAACCGGCGGAAAACCCGCTTCTTCCTGGATGGAGTTGCACTTGCGTGTAACTTCCGACCAGTTGCCGGTGGGGCCGTACGTCCCCACCCATGTCAATCCACCCTCTTCGGTCTCCAACAGGAAGTCGAGCGTGGTGGGGAAGGTGGCGAACTTATCGAAGGCCGGATTCACCCGTACCAGCGTTTCCACGTCCACCGGCAGCTCAAACTCCACGCCCCTCTTTGCGGCATCCCGAAGAACCTTCTCCAGAACTTTAGTCTTCGCCTTCAGCTCGGCCTTAGTATTGGCGGCGTAATCCACGTAGATATAAATTTCCGGCTCGTCATCGGATTTGGCAAGCCCTTGTCGAAGCCCGAAGAGCATCTTTCCGGTGGGCCAGCTCAACCCGCCGATGTCGTCGAAAATCAGGGTGCGGGACAGGGCCTTCATAATATCGAAACCGCCCTCCAGGCTGTAGCACAGCATGAAAGCCCGCCTGTTATGCGCAAGCTGCGGATAAACCTCGATGGCCATTTTTGTGACAATGCCCGTCGTCCCCTGCCAGCCGTAAAAAAGCGCACCCAAATCGGGAATGGCCCCCCTGCCCCACCATATATCGGTCAGCACGGCGGCGCCGGTCTTCATAACTTCGCCGGTTGGGAGCACCGTTTCCATGCAGTTTACCCACTGGTCCATGGTGCCGCCCCTCATGCTGAGGTTGGCAAGCCCGTTGAGCAGGGCGTTGGCGCATACGCTGGTGTAAGGAGGGCTGAGGGGATAACTGAAGCGCAAGTCCGGGTGATTGGCCTCCAGGTAGTCCTTCACGTCCTGAAAAGTGGCGCCCGGCTCGATGACCATGTACATCTCGTCGGTGTTGACCTCGTGGATTCTCCTCATCCTCGTCAGGTCCACCACCACCCCGCCCTTCTCGGGTATTGTCAGGCCGCCGAGGTTGGTGCGGGCAACCGCCGGCACCAGCGGGCACTTGTGCCCGTTGGCGGCTTTTACGATTTTCACTATCTCGTCCGTGTTTTCCGGGAAACATACGGCGTCGGGCATGGAGGGGTCGGCTTCGGTAAGGTCGTAAGAGTACGGCTCCAGGCCCTCTTCATCCGCTATAACTCTCCCCGGCCCGAGAATTTCAATCATGTTCTTCACTGCGGCGTCTTTATCCATCTCATTCCTCCATAAAAATTACATCTTCATAATACTCATCATGGGCAATAAGGCCATAACGTTGCCGCTCAATTTGAACTCCCGTTTGAGCATTGCCGCCGGCAACTTATGAAATCGCCTCCGGCCAACGTTCATTATGGCATCCATTGTACCGGCCACCCCGGCGGTGGGACTGGAATGCGAGCCCGCACGAATCTCCAGTTCCCCCTTGTCGAGCACGAGATGCACCTTCATTTTACCGGCCTGTATGTTAATAATGCTTTGGGTATTCGATACCTTCTTATAGCGCGAGGGGTTTGATATGTTGCGGTCGACTATGGTTTTGATTATCAAACCCACAACGCTCATGGCGCCCGGGTTCTCTATTTTCACTTCCGGCATTGTCCCCTCCTTTCAATTGGATGACCATTGTCGATATTAGTGATATTGTCAACCCTCTTCCGGCTCCTCTTCCGAATCTTCAATCCCTTCCGGTTCCGGCGCCTTATCCGGCTCCGCGTCGGGGTTGGCCATGCGCCAGCGTGACTGGGTAATGATGCCCCTGATAATGCGCACCTCCCTTTCGGTGAACCTTCCCCTGTACAGCATTCTTCGTATCGCCACCATCATCCGGCGCGGGTCCTTTTCCTTAAGGAATCCGATATCCGAAAGATATTCCTGCAGGTGGTCGAACATATCCTCGTAGCTTTTGTGCTTGGCCCAGTTGCGGGGTTGAGGGTCGAGCAACGCGCAGGTTATCTCATACAGAAAGATAGCCACTGCGTGACTCAGGTTGAAGCTGGGGTGGTCGCTGGCCGAAGGTATACTCGCTATCCACTGGCAACAGGCGAGCTCGTCGTTGCTCAGCCCTCGGTCTTCCGCGCCGAACACCAGCGCCGCGTCGCCCACCTCCGGCACCGGCTCCAGCAGTTGTGCGCAATCGTGAGGGTCGAGGACGTTGCGCCGCTTCGTTCCCCTCCTGCGGGTGGCGCCGACGACTATTCTCGCCTCCCTGACGGCTTCTTTCAACGAGTCATAAATCGGAATCCGGTCGAGCATATCTTCGCAGTCCACCGCCATTTTTTCGGCTTCCACATCAATACGGCAGCGGGGATTAACTACAACCAGGCGGCGGTATCCGAAGTTCCTCAACACCCGCGCCGTCTGGCCTATATTTCCCGGGTACTTGGTGCCGACCAGCACCACCACCACTCTGTCGAGCTTTTCAGCGGACACCTCACCGGGCACGGGAAAATCCAGCGCCGCCGTCCTGCGTTTTCGCTTAGAAGTGGGAAGAAACGGGCCTTTGTCTTCCACTTTGTTTCCCGGCCCGTTTCCTGAGCCTGAACGTTTCCGGGCACTCACCGGGTACTTACTCCGCTCAGCCGCGGATGCGTTTGAGCTCTTCGAGAATCTGTGGCATCGCGGCGCCGCTGTGGGAATTTATGTACACGTCGGTTATGTCCCGGAAAGCGCTTGCGGTGGGATTAATGTCAATCACCCGGGCGCCCGCCTGCCTGGCCTCGTAAGGCACACCCGCCGCGGGCCACACCACGCCGCTGGTGCCGAGCACTATGACCACATCCGCCGATTGTGCTTCCCGGAAGCTTTCCGGCATTTGCTGCACCGCTTCCCCGAACATCACCACGTCCGGCCTCATCAGGCTTTCGCACGATTCACATCTGGGCAGACCTTCCATCAACATTTCTATTTTGAACGGGTCACTCGTAAGGATTTCCCTGAAGGTGTCCAGTATTTCCTCCCGGTTGTACTTTTGAGTATGGCCGCAATTAAGGCACCGGAAACGGTACAGGTTTCCGTGCACCTCGAAAACCCGGGTGTTACCGGCTATGGAGTGGAGGTCGTCGATATTCTGGGTGATTACGGAATGCAATATTCCCATTCTCTCCAACTCCGCCAACCCGATATGTCCCGGGTTAGGTTGAGCCTTTTGAAACGTGTCCACCGATTCGCTGAGAAAATCGCGAATCCGCTCCGGCTGTTTCATGGCGAACTCGACTATCCCGGTGGTGGTGCCAAGCTCGCCCGGGTCAAACCTGTCCCATATTCCGCCCGGGTCGCGGAAGGTGGGTATGCCGCTCTCGGCGCTTATCCCGGCGCCGGTAAAGCCCACAACGTTTTGAGCTTCGGCCAGAAGCTCGGCCGCCTGCCTGACAGGATTATCCGACATGCTCTTTCTCCCGAAAAATAGCTTATTTCATGGCAATTTACGTATGTTCGCCGATTTTAACACTCCGGCGCGCCTACAACACACTACTTGAAATGCCTTTAGTTCTCAAGGATAATTTATTACTCGAAAGTTTGCATCATTCGCCTTTTAAAAAGCTCAACTGCGGAGGAACTGATGAAGCATTTGCCGGCACTAACACTCACTTTTGTCCTCGCCGCCGCCCTGGTTGGCGGATGCGCGGGCAAAGACTATGAAAAATCGAGAGAATATCAACCTCGCCCTTACCCCTTTGAAGTTAAATACACGGATATCAACGACATCAGAATCTGCTACACCGACGACGGAACCGGCGATAAAGCCCTTATCCTGGTGCACGGTCTGTCAGGTTCCATTTACAACTGGAAAAACAACGTAGGCCGTTTTTCCCCGGATTACCGGGTGATTACGATAGACCTTCCCGGCCACGGCAATTCCGAGCGGCGCAACGACATAGACTACGGCATCCCCCTTTACGCGGAAACCATAAAGGGCCTCATGGACCACCTCGGCATAGAAAAGGCCGTTGTTGCCGGGGTCAGCATGGGCGGGCACACGGTTTGTTACTTCGCGTGGAAGTATCCCCAGCGCACGCGGGCGGCGGTGTTGATAGACGCCGCCGGGCTGGACACCAACTTCCCTTTTTTCGCCAGATACATGGCGGAAAACCACACAAAACTTGTTGCGAGAGCCATCACCAGGTCCTCCAGGGAAATGGCAAAGCGAAATCAGAAAAACTTTATCGAACGATCCACCCAACAGGACGGCAAGCACGGCGGGACTTTTCCGATGTTCTGGGATGCGTCCAAGCCTACTGCGCAGGATTGGATTGAATTCAACTCCGCTTATATGAACAAATTCGTCTGGACGAAGGAGTATCCCAAGTACAACTGGGCACTGGTCGAAAGCGCCGCCGGCATTCTGAGCACTCCGATGACCGATAAGCTCGGCGAGATACGGGCGCCTACTTTGATTGTATGGGGTGAGCACGACGGCATGGTCGACATCGAAAACGCTTACCGGTTCGCAAAAGGCATCCCCGACGCTTTTCTGGTAATAATCGAGGACAGCGGTCATGTCCCGCCCGTGGAGGAACCGGAGCAGTTCAACAACGCACTGGCCAGGTTCCTCAAGTCACTGCCGGATGAGCCTCGTCATTGCCAACAACCCTGCCCGCATCGTTCCAAGGTGGAGTGAGGCATGTATCTTGCGGCGGTTACGACGCGATTTGTTCATCTGTCTCTGGCCAATTGCCTCGACCTCTTTGCCCGCGAGGGCGTCAGGGGTGTGGAGATAAGCGTCGGCGGCATGCACGGCGCCCCCCACACGCACCCTCATTCGCTCTCCGAAACCCCCGAGGCCAGAGCGAAGCTTCTTGACGAGATTTCATCCCGCGGGCTGGAGCTTGTTGCCCTGGATTGCCACGGCAATCCGCTACACCCCGGAGAAAAAGTCAGAAACTGGCGCCGGCAGGATTTGGAATCCGCAATCAGGCTTGCCTCGGCCATGGGCGTAAAAACGGTAGTGACCATGTCCGGCTGCCCCGGCTCCCACGAAAATGCGCTGCACCCCGCATGGATAGCGAGCGCCTGGCCGCAGGAAGCCCGGGATATTCTGCTCTGGCAATGGGAAAACGAAGTCATTCCTTACTGGAACCAGGTGGCTCATATCGCGGCAAACGAGGGGGTCCGGATTGCCATTGAAATGCACCCTTCAAACGCAGTTTATAATCCCTCCACTCTTCTTAAACTTCGCCGGGAAACTTCGCCGTCCATTGGGGCCAACATCGATGCAAGCCACCTTTTCTGGCAGGGCATAGAGCCCGCTAAAGCTGTGGAAACGCTTGAAGAAGCTGTTCATCACGTTCACGCAAAGGATACGGCTCTCGATGCCGGCCTGATGGCGGCATACGGCTGCCTGGACGGGGCGACGGTGCTGGAAGGCATCGAGCGCACATGGCGGTTCGCAATACCCGGTGAGGGACATGGGCCGGAGACATGGTTGAATTTCATCAAAGCCCTGAATAAATGCGGTTACGACGGCCCGTTGAGCATCGAGCACGAAGCCCGTTCCGTCAAACCGGAAGATGGTCTGGGTCGTGCGGCCCGCTTTTTGGAAGATATACTGGGGAAATTGTAATCAGAAACCCGGGGCGCCGGGATGTCCCACCGATATGATAAGCAACGGTTCGTGCGCGTCGGGTAATCCGGCCTTTTCCATAACGGCGTAATCGTCAAAGGCGCCCACTTCACACCCCGCCAAATCCAGAGCTACCGCTTCCAGCAGTATATTCTGGGCCACGTGCCCGGCTTCGTAGTGAGCGTAGAGTATGCCCCTGTCACCGTACTTCCGGGTGATGCGCGGATACTCAACCGCCACTATAAACATTACCGCGGCATGGCTCATCCACATCTGCCCCAGAGCGGCGCCGGCGAGTGCCCGGCGCACGTCATTTTCGGTCAACCGTTCAAGGGCGTGCTCCTCCGGGTTGTAGAGGTAAACACCGGCGCCGATGTTTTCAACGCCGGTCTCACCAAGAGCCGCGTACAAGAAAATCGGGTATAATGCCCCGGCGCTGGGAGCCGCCCGGTAACGCCCCTTTGTTGAAGTTATACCCTGTCCCGCCCAGCAAAGGGTACTAAAAGCTTCCATGGTGATGGAGCCGGAATCGAAGTTTCTTACCGACCGGCGTTTCGACATAACCTCTTCCAGAGTTTTTTTACCGTCAAGTAAAGGCGGCGCCAGATTTATCAATTCTATCACCCCCTACCGGATTTATTAACCGATACTTCGGGTTAAGTCAATACTTGGATTCTGCCTGAAAATTCCCGGCTAATAAACCCGACTTATTTCACGCCCTTATCAGTAAATCGAGGAATCCCGGAGCGGAAGAAAAGGAGGTAATAATAATCAATTAAACCAGGCCGCTGGACTGGCGGTCCGCTTCCCGGGCGGTAAGGCTTTTCTGTGTGCTTTTCATTCTTTCTTCGGCAGTGGCGGAAACTGTTTCCAGTATCTGCGGATTCATCATTATAAGCTCCTGAAAAGCCTGTTTGGGCAGGCGGAACAGGTCTGTGGGCGCCATTGCGGAGCAGTCGGCGGTTGTGGGGATATTCTGGAGGAGGCTTATTTCACCGAAGAAGTCCCCTTCCCTGAGCACCGCCAGCTTAATTTCCTCCCCCGTTTCCGGATGCTTTTTGGAAACCTGGATGGCCCCGTGCTTAACCATGTAAAGCGCTTTTCCCTCCTCGCCTTCCCTGATAATGACGTCGCCGGTATCCAGCTGCACCGATTCAAACCGGTGGATGAGGTCCTTCCGGTCGGCTTCGTTCATACTGGAGAACAGCGGGCTTATCTGGAGCAGCGTATCCACCACCCGCTTTCGGTAGAACTCGTCCATCACCTCGCGCACCCGGGGAAATTCTCCGATAATTTCTTCAAGGTCCTTGCGGTTTATCCTGAGCAACACGCAATCTTCCATGGTCTCCACGCTGGCGGAGCGGATGGAATTAGTAAGGAAAGCGAACTCGCCGAAAAATGCGCCGGTCTCCAGCACGCTCAGGGTAAGCTTGCGCTTTTTGTTCTTGCTCCATTTGTACACCCGGACTTTTCCTTCGGCCACCATGTAAAACGAGTCACCCATGGAGCCTTCTTTAACTACCGTTATTCCCTTCGGGAGGTTGCCGATCTGGAACTTCTGCATTATCCGCTTGAATTCCTCCACCTCCAGGTCCGAAAACAGCGGAGTCTCCGGCATGGGAGGAAGCTCGCTCCTGGCCTCGGGCTCCTCCACTTCCGCCATATCCTCGGGAGCTTCATCCAACGGTATAGGGCCTTGAGCTTCGGTTTCTGCTCCTGCTTCTTCTTCCTCCTCCGCGATTTGGGGAGCCGTCTCTTCCTCCCGGTATTCCTCTTCCCCATACAACTCGGGAGCGGCCTCTTCTTCCTCCTCCTCGGGAACCGCTTGCTCCTTTTCAGCCTCCTCCTGCGGCGCTTCCTCTTCCTTTACAGCGGTAGGTATAGGCCCATCCACACCCTTCAGGCTCAACGCGGGCTTGGGCATTCTCCTCTTTTCGGTAACAATGCCCCTGCGGGCGTTCAGGTCGGCGATTTGTTCCTCCACTTCCTTCAGTGAGGGGTCGAGCTGAAGAATGACCTTTCCCACGGCCACCGCCTGGATAAGGAATCCCTTTTCTGCGTTTCGCTCGAGTACATTCTGGTACTCCTCGATAGCGTCTTTTTTACGTCCCAGCTTGGCGAGACACTCGCCCAGCTTCAGCCTGAAACGAAGGTCGTCCGGCTCCAGTTTCACCAGCGTCCGGTATTCTTCGAGGGCCTTTTCAAAGTTGCCCTTCTGGACGTACTTGGTGGCCTTTTCTTTGCTCTTTCTTATGAGCGCTTGTTTTTTTGCGGAAGCCATGTTTATAAAATCGCACCAGCTTTTGCGATGATGCTTAAATTAGCCCGCCCAAAGGCGCATGTCAAACCTTGGCCCCATATAAGGGTCTGCGACATAAATGGAGGCAACAGGAACGCCGCCGTCTCGGCGGCAAAGAGGGCCGGTGAAGACGCCGGCGTTCCGAACTATATAGCTGTGGGCAATCCTCAAAACCCCTTTTTATGTCGCAGCCCCCCCATATAACAAAGGCCCCTTTTGAAGGGGCCCAAAAAATTTTCAAGACATAAGAAGGGAAAACTCCCTACGCAAAAACATGCCTTGATTTATTCCAGCTCTATCTCCTCTTCTTCCGTCGGAGTGGGAACGGGTTTGCGGGAAGGCACGAACACGTCGAATATGTCCTGCGGCCTCTTGGGCGTGGCCTCTCCAATTTTCGGCTCTTTCACAAACTCGGGAAAATGGTAGGTAAAACCGATCTTGGCCAGCCACTCCGGTTGGTCTTCAACGTTCTCGCGGAAGGTTGTACCGTAAGCAGCCTGAATGGTAAACCTGTCATTGTACGTATAGCTGATTTCGGGCGCTACCGCTATTACGTTGTTGTCATTCTCGTAATCGGGGTATTGGCGGGCCAGAAGCTCCGCTCCCACGAAAGTACGGTCGTAAACTTCATACTCCAGGCCGGCTGAGGCGTAAAGCACTTCCGTGGCGTCGAAATCCGGTGCTTTGGGGTTGTTTTCGCCCGGCTGATTGTCGTACTCTTCAAAGTAAAGATAATCTTCGTAGCCCCATCCCATAGTGGCGTGAATGGCCATAGGCTCCAGAAACCACCTGTCTATACCGGGAACCGGGAAGTAATTGGTAAATGCGTCCCCTCGGAGGGTAAAGTTGAGCTCGCCGCCTCCGTTGACATCCTCGGAGGAGCTATCTTCCACAAAGCTCGGCGAATTCACCCAGAAGGTAGACGATATCCCCGCTCCGAAGCGGTCGACGTTGAGCAGGAGGAACCTCAGGTCTGCGCCTATCCTTCCTATGCCGTCATCCCTCATGTCGGATGTGAAAACGAAAGGAAGTTGAATACCCGCCTCCATAATTTCGTTTATGCCGTAGTTAAAAGTGAGAGTCATCCACGCTGCCTTATCACGGGGGTCTTCTACGAACTCGGGACTGTTAGTCCCCACCCTTTCCGGATATAACGGCAACATTTCGTCAAAAGCCATGTACTCGCCGAAAAGGGAGGCGTTCATCTCCTTGTAATCAAGCTGCTCCCCGGTTCTCATGAACATCATGCCGGCGCCGCCTACCTGGCTGGCGCGGTGCACGGTTCGAATTTCGGCCGCTGCGGGCATGGATAGTATGAATACCGCCAAGACAGCCAATATGAAACCGAATTTTTTCATCTCTTAACCTCCAGCGGCGGCTATTGGTTAGAATACCAGGTCGGTGTGCCAGGTCAGCCCGCTCACCACTCCCCACTCCGGCGAAGTGCGGTTTTCGCTGCGAAGGAATCCGAAATTCCCGGCCACCGAGAAAGTTACTAGATTTTTATGCACTTGCTTTACGAATGGAATCTGCCGGAAGGTGTAGGTCATGAAGGGGGCGAACTGAAGGTTGTCGTCGCTGAACTCTATCATGCGATACCCCACCAGCTCGATTCCCATGGACATTCCCCGAACCGGCCTGTACTCGAGTGCGGCGCTGCCGGTGTAGTGGTCGGCGATCATGAAGGGGAACTTATTTTCAATTTCCTCCGGCTTCTTGGCGCCTTCCAACAACTCGCCGTAACTCCAATCGCCCCGATAAACTTTACTGGGACTGTTTTTATAAGACTTGAAATCCCTTTCTTTGGCATCCATGTAAAAGCCCGCCAGGCCGGTGTCGAAATAATCCATGTATGCCCATCCGAAGTTGGCGTGAACCCTGAACTTTTCGAGTATCTCGGCGATTGTTATCAGTTTCAGGCTCACGTTAAGCTCTCCGCCGTACCCCATGTGCCTGCTGGTGGTGTCTGCGTCCTTTTGCGGGCTGGGGAACCTTCCGAACAGGGTGGTGGTTATTCCCAACCCGTACCGGTCAATATCCATCATACGGAACTTGGCGTTGAGACCGCTCTGACCTATAGCCCTTTCGCGCATGTGAAGCTGCTCGGGGTCATCAGACTCATCCTGAAGGAAGAAGTTGATAAAGCCGCTCAGCTCTATGTAGTGAGTAAGCCCGTAATCCAGGACAACGTTCAATTCGTGGTCTTCCTGCCGGGGGTCTTCCAGGCGGGAAAACTCGTGACCCACATTCCATCCCTGGAGCAGGTCATAGCTTTTGAAGTCGTAGTAGGCGCTTACACTCAGGTGCTTTCTCGGAAGCAGAACCGCCGTCCTGGTAAATACCAGGCCGGTGCCGCCCCACAAGGAGGTGCGTTCATCCACCCTCAGGCGCTGAGCCTCCAGCACCCTAATCCTCTTTTCCGTTTCCGATTCCCGGGCAGTGGCCTCCTCGGTGGACGGCTGGGAAACGACTATTCCCGGAGTGGTTACCAGAAATAAGACGATAAAGAACAGAAAACAAACCATACCCCGGGGGGTTTTTAAAAAGATCGAGAGCATCTTTCCCTCCCCTTTTCTTATGCACATTTACCGGACATGTTACACAATCAGCACTCATTTTAAACCTTTTACTCCGGTATGTCAACTGCAACGGCTATTAAATTACAATTTGTGCAAATTTGGGGACAGGAAAATTTGGAAAATTTGGGGACACAATACGGGTTTTTGCAAGTGAACAGGTTTTATGCTATGACTTTATCATGCCTCGACTCGCGCGCGCAGTTGCTCCCGGCCTTCCTCACCACGTTACCCAGAGGGGTAATCGGCGGATGGAAACCTTCTTCCGCGACGAGGACTACGAAAAGTACATCGAGCTGATGAGCGAATGGTGCGGGAAGCTGGGGGTCGAGATATGGGCCTACTGCCTGATGCCGAATCACGTTCACCTGCTTGCCGTCCCGAACACGAAAGAAGCGCTCGCTGCGGCCATCGGCGAAGCTCACAAACGCTACACGCGACATGTCAACTTCCGGGAAGGCTGGCGCGGCTACCTGTGGCAAGGTCGTTTCGCTTCCTTCATCATGGATGAAGCGTATCTGGCTGCGGCAGTAAAGTACGTCGAGATGAACCCGGTTCGAGCGGGTTTGGCCAAGCACCCGTGGGATTACAAGTGGTCAAGCGCCAGGGCACACGTGAGTGGAGAAAATGACGGGTTGGCGAACGTCGGGCCGCTGATTGACTTTTTCGGAGACGGCGCTAAGTTTCTTGCAAAAGGACCGGGGGACAACGAGGTGGAATTGCTGAGGAGGCATACGCGCACGGGGAGACCGCTGGGGGATGACGGCTTCGTTAAGAAACTGGAAAAGAACCTGAAACGAACCCTCGCCCCTCGAAGGGGCGGTAGACCCCGAAAGGAATAAAAACCCGTATTGTGTCCCCAGATTTTCAAAAGGGAGTCCTAGAGGGAATCTCCCTCTAGCGTGAAAAAATCTTCATAATATTCTACCTAAAAAAAACTTCAATTCTTGACAAGTCCGTTGGATTATGGTACTTAGGTAACTATAACTTGGATTGAAGGAGGGACGATATGAACTCCGCAAGGTTGATGAAAATACCCTTTAAATCCCTTTTAAGCATCTGTGCTTGTGGCTTAATTACCTTCCCGATTACATTCTGCTCTTCAGGTGGAAGCTCTTCTGATGATACTAACGGAACAACAAATAAAAGACCTGTAGCTGAAGTTCAATTGGACAAAAACCAAGGATATGTTCCTCCTGATTTTAATGTAAATGCTGACATTTCTGGCTCTTATGATCCTGATGGAGAAATTGTTTCTTACAGGCTTGATTGTGATAGTAATAATGGCCTTGATTATGAAAATTCAGGGGATAATTTAAATGATTTAATAACCTGTACTTATAAAACTGAAGGAAACAGGGAAATAACTTTAGAAGTTACAGATAATAATAATGCTAAAGATACAGCCACCAGTAGCATAAATGTAGGTAGTGGAGCACCGCAAATTACTCTTGTTGATTATCCAACTTCTCCTCAAGAAACAAACAATCCTTTATTATATGAAGCTCAAGTAACAGATCCTAATAATAATTTAAGCAAAGTTGATTTTAGTGTTTCTGGAAATACTGTATCACCTTCACAATCAGGAGATAATTATTTAATATCTTATCCTCCTGAAGATGGACAAATTTTAAATGTGGGTGTTTATGCTGTAGACACTACAAATTTAGTATCAACTAAAAGTTTCCCAGATATAACAGTTTATTTATCAGAACAAGATGGACAAGATGCTATTCTTAATAGTTTTCCTGATTTAAATACAGTGCCTTCTACAGTTGTAGATGAAATTCATGATTTTTATAATCCATACCAAATAGATGTTGTTGCCCTTTTTAGACACCCAGACGAAGGTGTTAAAATTGATAAGGGTTTAAAGCATAAAGATGCTGATTACTATACAACTCAATGCAAGGTTCCATTTGAATATTTTTCAATGGATAATACAGCAGATGGAGGAATGAATTCTTCAGAATTATCAGATTTAGAAAATGAATTAGCTGCTTATCCTTATTGTGGTAGTGCTAAATTAAGTGGTGAAGGTCCTTATAGATTTTTTAATTATGAAGAAAATGGAATGCCTCTTTCCAAATCTGACATTAATGCTGCTGTATCCTCGGTTTTATCTTATGAAGATGTTAATATTAATTATAGGCCTGTTGCTGATGCTATTGCTTGTGATTCAAGTTCTTTTTGTGGTGAGAATATACTTGTTGGAGGTGGAGAAACAGTTACATTAGATGGAACAAACAGTTATGATGTTGATGGACCATATACTTGTGAATGGGATGCAGGAGATGGAACTTATCCCCAACAATGTAAAGTGGATATTCTCTATGGAGAAGGTTGTTATTATGCTAAATTAAGAGTAAAAGATGACGAAAATGCAGAAGATACAGATACAGTAAAGATAGATGTTGGTGGAAATTGTCCATAAAAAACTTTTTAAATAACAAAATTATTAAATTTAAATAAGCAAAATCTGGGGACACAATACGGGTTTTTACGCAACCTTTTTCGTGTCCTTCCTTACAACTTATTGATTTTTCAGGCTTTTTTGATAAATCCCGCTATGCGCTCATCCAGGGCCTGCTGGTCTTTCGCGAAAGCCTCCAGGGCGCTGGTGGTAAGCAGGTCGTCCAGCGCCAGCGGGCGGCCCTTCCATTGGGAAAGGTCGGGTATTTTGCCCTTATCCCGGATAGTCTTGAGGTCGCCTTCGCTGTAATCTCCGAACAGGTCGTTCACCCCGTGGCTATGGGCGAATTCGACAAGCGCCTCCGGGGTCATGCCGGCCACGTCCTCTTTACCTAGCGCTTCGGTCATCGATTTGAATGAATCCGGAACCTCCCACAGCACATTCACCGCGTCGTCACCGACTTCCACCTCGGGGTCGGTTTCCACCTGGGAGTTTATTTCGGAGGGCTCCACGTTCATCTCGCAAAATTTTTCTATGACCGCCGGTGGAATTGTGTGAACGTCCACGCCCGCCAGCGCCCCGACCTGGTCGGCCGAGCGCAAGCTGGCGGCTATTTGAAGGGTATCGGTGACCCCTTCCTTCCTTGCCTCGAGCACCTCGCGCTGGGAGGCCAGCGTGGCCTTTTCTCCAACGTTTTTGCCGTCGCCGAGGTTGTTTTCCACAACCACCTGGTTATCCCGCCCCAGAAAGACGTTCACAAAGGTGGGCCGGGATACGCGTGCAAGAAGATGATTCTGCCGGGCGCTGAAACCGAGGGTAAAATTTACCTTTATCCCCTCGTCCGAAAGTCGCCGGACGGCTATCGCCCCGGCAGGGGTAAGCGGAACCTTAATGTAGAAATTATCCGGGTCGAGCTTAAAGTAGCGCCTGGCAAACATCACCGTGGCGTCCGCGTCCCTCGATATGGCCGGGTGAAGCTCCACGCTGACTTTTGCCCCGAAAGTCGACACCAGCGAGCGGGCGATATGGGAATTGACGATGAAACCCACCTCGACCACCATGTCCTCCTCATCGAGTGAAAGGCCGGACTGATGAAGCAAGTCTATGGAACGGTGGATGACGTCGTCGTATATCCCCTTCTGGATGACCTTGTTGATGAGGGTGTTGTTTGTGGTGAGGCCGGATAGCTCGGCGGTCCAGTTCCGGGAGGCTTCGTCCCGGTCTCCGGTATCCAGCCATAGCTCGCTTCCGGCGTCCTTGAGTGCTTTGAGGTCCTTCCGGGAAGGAAGTTCGCCCAATGGGCCGGGCAGTTCCGTTTCGGTAATGACCTTTTCCACCGCCCTGGCGACCGATTCATCCGCGTGCTTTTCCCATCTCGCATCCATTTTCGTCACCTCACGATTTAGAGGGATTTGAAAGCCGGATTATTCAAGTAGAAGTTTAAATCCCGCTCAATATCTCTTTATATTTTCTTACTTTTTCCGGAAGTTCCGAAAGCGACTTACGGGTCACGTCTGCGACATTGTCGGCGGTGAAACCGAACTTTTCCCCCATTACAGCCGACGGCGCGCTGGCTCCGAACCTGTCCACACCGATGCTTGCTCCGAACGGCTCGACGTAAGCCTTCCAGCAGTTGGTCCTTCCGGCTTCTACGCTTATGCGACACAAAACCTCCGGTGGTACCACCGAGTTGCGGTAGTGCTCGGGCTGAGACTCGAACAACTCCAGGCTCGGCGCCGCCACCACCCGCACGCTCTTTCCCTCGGACTCCAGCTTCTTCGCCGCTTCCAGGGATACATGCACCTCGCTGCCGGAAGCTATAATCAATGCATCGGCAGATGGGCCCTTCTCCTTTTTAATCACGTAAGCCCCCCTGGTCAACCCTTCCGGCGGGGCCAGGTCGGTGCGGTCGAGGGTGGGAACTCCCTGCCGGGTCAGCAGTAGCGCGGTGGGGCCGTCCTTTCTTCTGAGCGCCTGCATCCACGCCACTTTCACCTCCTCGGCGTCTGAGGGCCTGAAAATGCGCAGGTTCGGGATTCCGCGCAGAGCCATTAACTGCTCGACCGGCTGGTGAGTCGGCCCGTCTTCGCCGAGATATATACTATCGTGGGTGAAGATATATATGACCCGTAGTCCCATCATTGCCGCCAGCCGGATGGAGGGGCGCATGTAATCGCTGAAGATAAGGAAGGTTCCGCCGTATGGTATAAGGCCTCCGTGGAGGACCATGCCATTCAGTATGCCCGCCATGGCATGTTCCCTTATCCCGAAATGAAGGTTTCTTGCGCAGAAATTATCCTTGTAGACCGATTCGGCGCCCTTAATAACCGTGTTGTTCGACGGCCCCAGGTCGGCGGAGCCGCCGATAAGCTGCGGCAGCGCCGCGGAAAGCTCCTGCAGTATTGCCCCCGAGGCTTTGCGGGTGGCAAGCTTATCCCCGGAGTTGAAGGCAGGCAGCCGCTTCTCCAGGTCGGCGGGGATATTTCCGTCCATTACGAAATCGAACAACTCGGCCTTGTCCGGGTTGTCGCGACGCCAGTTTTCGTATTTTTTCCGCCACCTTCGGGCTGCATTCTTCAACTTTTTCGCCCGCGAAGCGAAAAGTTCGGTCACCACTTTCGGCACGAAAAACTGTTCCTCCTGTGGCAGTCCGAGTTTTTCCTTGGCGAGCCTTACTTCATCCTCTCCGAGAGGGGCGCCGTGGGAGGATTCGCTGTTCTGCTTATTGGGGCTGCCGTAGGCGATGTGAGTCCGGGCAAGGATAAGGCTGGGCTTTTCTTTATTCCGCCTGGCTTTTTTGATGGCCTTTTCCACCTCGGCGCGATTGTGGCCGTCTATTTTCTGAACGTGCCATCCCAGCGCTTTGAACCTGCCGGCCACGTCTTCCGTGCAACACAATCCCGTGGAGCCTTCGATGGTTATATTGTTATCGTCGTAGAGGTAAACGAGCCTGCCGAGCCCCCAGTAACCGGCCAGGCCGGCGGCTTCGTTGGAAATTCCCTCCATAAGGTCGCCGTCGGAAACTATGGCATATACGTAATGGTCTATGGGCGACCATCCGTCGGATGCGAACATTTCCCGGAGCAGCCTTTCGGCAAGCGCCATTCCCACCCCGTTGGCAAAACCCTGCCCAAGCGGGCCGGTGGTGGTTTCTACGCCCGGAGCCAGCCCGTACTCGGGATGCCCGGCGGTGATGCTGCCCCATTGGCGGAACTGCTTTATCTGCTCCAGGGAAAGGTCGTATCCGCTCAAATGCAGGAGGGAATAGAGCAACATCGACCCGTGGCCCGCGCTCAGTACGAACCTGTCCCTGTTCACCCACTCGGGGTCCGCCGGGTTATGGCTGAGTAGCTTTATCCAAAGCACGTAAGCCATATCGGCGGCGCCCATGGGCATGCCGGGGTGGCCGGAATTGGCCTTCTGTACCGCGTCCATGGACAGGCCGCGAATTACGTTAACGGCCAGTTGGTCGAGTTCTTCTCCCTTTAACTGCGAGCCGAAGCTTTCAACGTCGGCGGGATTATTGCCGGGGGCCATGGGCTTTCACCTCCATTCGAGGTTTGCGATTATCAATTATTTAAAAAGAAAACTCAAGGGGGTAATTTTGACGAAGGATAGGTAAGCACAATCTGCTCCCGGCATCAAGGCGGGGATTGGATTTGATGAACATCGACCGAGGTTGTAGACTTCTAAAGGCATAACAGAGTAGCCTTGGAGGAAGTGAAGGGAATAAAAATAATCCGATAATGAATGCATTATCCGAAAACACTCAATCCTCAAAACCCGCGATAGCCATCGTCACTCCCAGCTACAACCAGGCCCGGTTCCTCGAAGCCACGATGATTTCGGTGCTTAACCAGGGCTACCCGCGCCTCGATTACATGGTGGTTGACGGAAACTCGAACGACGATAGCGCCGGGATTATCGAGAAGTACGCCGACCGCCTCAAATGGTGGGTCAGCGAACCGGACTCCGGCCAGTATGACGCCATCAACAAGGGCTTCTCACACACCGACGCCGAAATAATGGGCTGGCTGAATTCCGACGACATGCACTTCCCGTGGACGTTGTCGGTGGTAGCGGAAATATTTTCAACCTTCCCGGAAGTCGAATGGATAACCAGCCAGTTTCCGCTGCTGGTCGATTCCGAAGGAAGAGTGGTAAAATGCAAGTATCGTCCCGGGTACACTCGCAAAGGCTTTTTCCGAGGAGAAAACCTTCCCGGCGGAAAATGGTACTCGACCGGCTGGTTGCAGCAGGAGTCCACATTCTGGAGACGCTCACTGTGGGAGCGGGCGGGCGGATATATAGACGCTTCCTTCAGCTCCGCGGGAGATTACGAGTTGTGGGCCAGGTTTTTTCAGAATGCCGGGCTTTACACGGCACAAACCCCGCTGGCCGCATTCCGGTCTCACGGAGAGCAGAAAACGGGACTTGCTCCCCGGGAGTATTTCGACGAGTGCGAACAAGTGATGCGGAAGTACTCAAACTGGCCGGGCGGCCCGTTGACAAGCTTCTCGCGGGCTAAGATAATTCCGCAAATCGTGAATCGCTCCAGGAGGCTGGCGCTGCTGTCGGGCATAGCTTCGAAGGTCAAAACCATCGTCTACGAACCGGAAAACGGAAAATGGCAAATCATAACAATATAACATTGCGCAAAATTCATTTAATATAAGTATAAAATCCATGGCTTCATCCAATAATAAAGAGTTGCCGCCTCCGCCCCCGGGAAAAACCGGCTGGCCCTGGACAGACAAGCCGTCATCGCTTCCGGACAAGATGCCCGACGGCTCGCCGTGGCCGAAGATAAGCATAGTCACACCAAGCTATAATCAGGGTGAGTATATAGAGAGTACCATCCGCTCCGTCCTGATGCAGGGATACCCTAACCTGGAATATTTCATCTTCGACGGCGCCAGCGAAGATGATACGGTAAATGTCATAAAAAAATATGAACCGTGGATAACTTTCTGGGTCTCCGAACCCGACAGGGGCCAGACTCACGCCATAAGCAAGGGCTTCGAGCGCGCCGGCGGTGAAATTTTTCACTGGCTCAACTCGGACGACATGCTCACCCCCCGCGCCCTCGAAAAAGCGGCGCTGGCAAGAAGTCGAGAAGCCGACGCCGTGGCGTGGGTGGGAAGCTGCGAAAGAATAACTCCGGATGGAAAAGTGCTCAGCACCGTCGCTCCGACAGCCATCTCGGAAGAAGAAATCGCTCATTGGAACACAAATTACTTCTATCAACCCGCCTGCTTTATTGATATGAAAGCAATGCGTAAAACGGGAGGCCTGAAGGAATCGTTGTACATGGCCTTCGACCTGGACTTGTGGCTCAAGCTGGCGAAAATCGGGCGGTTCGCAAAAATCGACGACGTGCTGGCAAGGGCCATCGTTCACCCGGAAGCGAAAACTCAATCCCACCTGCCGTACAACGCCGCAGAAATATTGATGGTCCTGTTCGAAAACGGGCACCGAGAGGCGGCCATGAAATCCATTCAAACTCACGTGGAGACAGAGCTGAAACTTCGCAGAAAACTGGGGCGTATTACTTCCCTGCCGGGATACCGTATTATTCGACCGTTTTTGAAAATGCTGGGACTGGCGGGTTGAAATCGCGCTTCGCCCCTTAACCCACGAGACGCTCCACCGCATTGACGACATCGGCGGGCGTGATACCGGTCAGGCATATTCTGTCCCCACCGCAGGGCGCTTCGGACAACCTGAAGCACGGCGCATGTTTACATTCGCCGTGCAACACTACGTTCTCCACCCCCCACGGCCTGTTCTTGCCCGCATCGGTAGGGCCGAACAACGCCACCACCGGCACCCCGGTGACACACGATATGTGCATCAGGCCGGAGTCGTTGGAAATCATCACCTTCAATTTCGATATAAGCGCCGCCACCTGGTCTATAGACCGGTTTTCTATAACAAAAACCCGGTCGCCGCAGGCATTCACTATTTCGTTAACATCCTCCTTATCGTCAGGGCCGCAGAATACCGCAACCCCCCACCCTTTCCGCGCCAGCACGCTCGCCACCTCCCCGTAACGGTCGGCTGGCCATCTTTTCCGACTCGCGCGCTCCCCGGGCGTCGAGCCGGGATGTATGCCCGCCCATTTTTCTTTCCCCTTTTCCTCCGGCAAATCGCCCGCAGCTGCGAACGTCGCCTCGGATATATTCAACCTGGCGTAAGGATGAACTCCCTTAAGTCCGAAAGGCTCGAGCAGCATGATATTTCTTTCCACCTCGTGATACCGGGTCAAGTCTTCAGCTTCGTGGTGGCGGTACACTCCGGCGCCCCTTCTGCCGCCGACCCTTATCTCCGCCCCCGAGACAAGCGCCCACAAGGAGGCGTAAGGCTCCGGCTCCAGGAAATTGGAAACGGCGAGTTGCGGCTTAAGCGGCCTTATGACCCTTGCGCAAAACTTCAACTGTTCGCCGATTCTCCCGTGCGTTTTCGGCGTGAACTTGTAACTTCTCGTTATCAGCCCTTCATCTATCAGCAACCCCGCCGCCCCTTCAGAAGGGCCCACCGCAGTAATTTCCAGTCCGGGCCATCGCCGGCGCATGGCGCGCAGAGCGGGCGTCCACATGAGCAGGTTGCCCAGACCGGCGTAGGAGCAGAATATTACCGCCCTCTTTATTTGAACATCGGATAAGTCTCGGCGGCGGGTATTAGAAAAGCGGTACAATCCGTCGGTAAATCGCAAGCCGCCTCTCGCCGCTTGTTTGAGCGCACCGCTTATCACTGCGTAAACCTCTCGAAAAGCCCTGGACAAGGGGCTTAAAGCCCCTTGTCTTCTCCGATTGTGAAAAATGTTACTGCTCATAATAGAGCGAATGCTGTCCAACCAAATATTTTTATTGGGCAGGATTGGTGATTTGAATACAATTACAGCTCTACGTTGAACGGCCTCTTGAAGGCCAGCCCGAAAATTATGGACAAGACGACGTACTGGATTAACCAGTGAGGCTTCCAGTCGGTTCCCGGTATTGCGGGCGAATCGAAGGGGTAACTTATTTCTATCTTTCCCAGGGCTCCTTCCTCGGGCAGAACGGACTCGCCGGGGTAGAAAAACGCATCCACCAGGCCCGAGGCGAACCTCCGCGATGAAAGCCTCACCCCCGGCTCTCCCACAACCAGCGTCTTTTTGTAAGTTTTATCGCCCGCATCAACCTCGAGGATATATCTTCCCTCACGGACGGCTTTCACGCGCCACGCCACTTCGCCCCGCTCCTCTATCCTGACTCCATTGGTCTGCACCTCAATCCCTTCCGGCGCAAGCAGCTTTTCGTCCATCTTTTCCGCTGTCACAACTTCCTGTCGCACCGATTTTACCACGGTCTCCTCGCCGGGTTTCAGCGGGCGCATGCCGTAGCGGAAGTTAAGATGAACAAGGATTATTACCACCGGAATTATCATGACCGCCAGCGGTTTCAGGTTGAGCGCCACGTACTTTAAGTTTGCCCGCAGCACCGATAGCTGGGCACGCAGCATCACCGCCACGTCTTCCCTGTATATCCACGCTTCCAACAGGTGCGCCTTTATGCGGTCCTTAACTTGCGCCAGCGCGTCCTGATTCGAGGTGTACTTGTACACTATCAGCATGAGCACGCCCGTCACCAGGCTGATGGCCAGCATCCCCCAGAAGGGCGCTATCGCCTCGAAGGGGATAAAAAATACGTCAAGTACCGCGTGTATGGCGTTCAATATTGCACTCATCTAAAACTTTCCCCCCGGATGCCTGTTATGAAATGTAGCCCAACCCCTGCAGACGTTTCTTTATCTCTTCTTCGTCGTCGGCGCCTTCCAGCTTTGACAACTCCTTCTCGAGAGCGTGAATGACGAACTCCTCCACCGAGCTGTATCCGGCGATTTCCGCGAACTTCTTCACCCTCGAGTACAAATCCTTGTCCAGCTTTATTTTGGGCATGGATATTCTCCTTTCACCAGACCGGTTTGCCTATCATGCCCGGCAGCGGCTCGATGCCGTACTCCTTCAATACCGTAACCGTCAAATCGTACAGGGCCGGGTTTTCCAGGGTTATCCTTTTATTCGCTATCAGCACTCCCGGAACTTCGCGGGGGTCTATGCAATGGTCGCCGCTCCAGGGGTCCCTGTTGTCGGAAAACACGTTCTTCGGAAACCGGCCCAGGGCCGAATCGTCGCTGCCGCGATAACCGCGCCCGTAACCCGCGATAATATCCGGGGCCTTGTTCACGTACTCGCCCTCGAAAGCGTCCCTCGCGATATAAGCTTTGCGCACCGGATGGAGGCCGGTTTTCGGGTCTTTCACCTTCTCCAGCTTAGCGGCTATCTCCCTTATCAATCCGTCCGCTTCCGCCGGGGAAACGATGCCGTTTTTCTCCCGCCCGGCCATGTTAATGTATACGGCGTTTATCCCGAGGGCGTAAGCGCGGGTGTTTTGCCAGTCCACCCCTTCCAGATACTCCACCGAATCCCTTATAGCCGTATCTTTGAGCTCGAGGTACCCGTTCTCCAAAAGCCACGTGTTCAGGTGAAACTTCCGGCGGTAGGAGGCGAAACCGTGGTCGCTCATAACGATAAGCGTATCCTCCGGCCCCATTCTCTCCATCACCTTCCCGACAACTTCATCCATTTCCATGTAGAGCTTGTATATAAAATCGCCGTACTCATCGGCGAGCTCTTTTGTGTACAGGGGATGTTTCGGGTCCATGGCCCGCCACCAGGTGTGCTGATTCAAATCCAGAGTGGAGAAATAAAAGAACAGCATTCCTTTATCCCAACGCTCGAATTCGTTCCAGAACAGCCGCCTTCTTTCGTCGAGCACCAGCTTGACCTGCTGAGCGTATTCGGCGTCGTTAAGGATGTTATAATCGAGGGCCTTGGTATCCTGGGCCATTCCCTGGGTATAGAAGTAGCCGACATCCTCGGCCACTTCCCGGGAATAATCTTCCGGGGTTGAGATGGGCATCGCCGGCTCCAGCGGGTTAATGTTTACCGGCGATACGTAAAGCTTGAAGTCCGGCTTTACCTCCTTAAGATAAAACCGCACGATGCCGGATGTGCTGACGCCGAACACCATGTCAAACTCCACTTCGACCCACTCGCTCCAGTCCCCGACGTTCAACACGATTTCGCTGCCCTCGACCTCTATTTTTGCCGCGTTGTGCTCCTTGTCCACGTAAACGGTGAACGGGCAATACGAATCGGGCGGCGGCTGTTCGTTGAGGAAGATATTCTTGGGGCCGACTATCTCCGCCCGCACCTCGTTGCCTTCCACCCACACCGTATATACTTCCCCTCCGGATACGCTGTCCGCGTTCTCCGGCGGATTATCCGTGTAGTAGCTGAAGGTGCCGTAGGTACCCAGGATGTCCGGCGTTCCCATGCCGGAGATGGATTTCCCGCCGAAAGGCGCGGGGGGAAAGTTGGACGGGATTTTGAACAAGATGGCCGGTATCCCGCGCTCGCCCATTACCTGCCAGAAGGCTTTGCCCTTCCTCAACAGCTCGACCTTCCCGGAATCGGTGGGTATCCGGTATTTGAAAATCGATATAAAATCGGAAGGCGACTCGGTACGCGACGTGCTCAGGTAAGGTATCATGGTCTCCGGATCGCGATGTATGAAGTCGAATATGGCATGCCCGCCCGGGTTCTTGCCGGTTATAAAATTGGACCATGCCACCGGGCTCTGGGCGGGGATACTCGACAACAACGGCTGAAACCCGCCCTGCTGCGCCAGCTTGCCGAAGTTGGGCAGTTTGCCCTCGTTTATCATCTTCCGGGCTATACGGTAATCCATACCGTCAATGCCCAGGATAAGCACCTTGTGCTCCGCCCGCGGGTTTTCCTTGGAACAAGCAAACCCGAGCGTTATCAAAATAAGGACGACCGCCGCCGCGGTCACCCGCACCGTATGCCGATTATACTTCATCTTGTGCCGCCTCCCCTTGATGCTCAAACTCGACCCGGCGAACTTCGCCGTCCATGTAACCGGGTTTTTTTATGCCGAACAATCCCAGAATTGTGGGCGCCACGTCTATCATCCTCACCTTTTCGGAACCCATCTCGCGGTTGCAGAAAAAGCTCCCCGGAACCAACGAGGGGTCGATGCAATGGTCGCCGCTCCAGCTCTTGGTGTTGTCCTCGAAAACCACGTCGTTGACGATTCCGGTAACGCCGTCCCAGCTTGCGCGGTATCCGTCGGCGTAGCCGATTACCACGTCGGGGGCGTTGTCTATGTAGGGGCCGGAGTATATTTCACGTGCGGTGTAAGCGTTGACCACCGCTTCCTCTCCGGTTTCGGGGTCTTCGAGTCCTTTCAGCTTATCCGCGATTTCCCGGGCCACGGTGTCGGCGTCTTCCCCCGCAACCGTTCCCTTCTTCTCGCGACTCTGCTTGTTTATGAATATTCCGGCGAGGCCGAGGGAGTAGGCCTTTGTGCGTTCCCAATCCACGTCCGCGAACCACTCGCCACTTTCGGTTTCGCCATCCTTGAGGGCCAGGTAACCTTCCCTGTAAAGCAAGGAGTTTAAGTTTATACCCCGGCGGAAGCTGCGGAAACCGTGGTCGCTCATGACCATGAGCACATCCTCGGGGCCGAGCTTTTCCATCACCCGTCCCACGGTTTCATCGCATTTGGTGTAAAGCTCGTCGAGGGCGTTTTTGTGCTCTTCGGTGTCCTTGTCGCGGTTGGCGGGATGTTTATCGTCGGCGTATCGCATGAACATGTGCTGAATCCGGTCGGTGGTATCGAAAACGCAAACCACGCACCCGTATCGGGTGTGGTCTATCGCGTCCATCAGCATGGTTTCGCGCTCTCCGTGATGTCGCCAGCACTGCTCCAGAAAAGCGCTTTCGTCCAGCACCCGCTCGTTAAGCCCCCAGGTGTCTTCCGCCAGTCCGAGGGTGGCGTAGGAGCCGTATCTCTTGGCGAGGTAGCTCGAATAGTAAGCCGGGTAACTTATCGGAAGCGCGGGAGCATTGGGGTCTATGTGGATGGGCGACACGTATAGCCCGAAGGGCGAATCCGGGCTTTTCAGGCACATGCGCAAAAGCCCATTTACTTTGACCCCCAGCCCGGCGTTGAACTCCGCCTTTACCCAATCCGAAGCCTCCCCGACTTTCAGCTCCAACCGCTCATCGCCCAAAGTGACGGTGGCCGAGTTGCCGTCGGGGGTTATCGTCAGCGGCAATTTAACCGCGCCCTGCCCTTCCTTGAGAGTGTTGGGAGGGCCTTCCAGCTCGGCCTCGATTACCGAGCCGTTCTTTTTAACCGGGGATATTACGCCACCGGCATAAACGGACGCGGCGTCCGGGTCGTCGGTGAAATAGGTGAAAGTGCCCTGGGTTCCCCTCAGGTCGGGCGCGCACATGGCGCTCAGGCTCAAGCCGTTGAATTTCTCCGGCGGAAAGGTAATGGGCACCCTCAGTATGGTGGAGAAAACCCGGTTTTCGCCGAGTACCGTCCAGAAGGGCTTGCTTTTGCGTAAAAGCCGCAACTCCGGTTTGCTCAGGGGAATCCTGTACTTGCCCAGCTTCAGCGTCCGGCGGGGGTCGCCGATGTGGGCGCTGGATAAAAGCGGCAGATACGTTCCCCGGTCTGGGGTGAGAAAGTCGTATATGTTGTGCCGCCCGGGGTTGGAGCCTGTCTGAAAGCTGCTCCACGCCACCGGACTGAGCGGAGGATTGGTCGTATGCAGCTCGGTAAAAGCACCCTGCTTTCTCAGGGAATCGAGATTGGGAAGCCGCCCTTCATCCATCATCCTGCGGCACCGTTCCGGGCAGAGACCGTCCAGCCCCACCACTATGACCCGGTCGGGCTTGCCTTCCGCGCCCTGGTATATTTTCCTGCCGGTTATTCTTCTCCACAGGAACCGTATCGGCCACGTGAGAAACAAGCCGCCGGCAAGAAAAAGAATCAGGAAAAAAACCAGGAACGAGCCTAGAAATGCGAATCCCGCGCCCGGGCCTATATAAGCCGAGGCGGGAGTGGATGTTAAAACCACGCCCAGCGTCAAAACCAATAAAACCGCTTTACCGACCGGAGAGTGTTTTCTTCTCATGCGATGCCTTCCTTGCTACTTAATCGGTTCGGTAACTATATCCGCGAGCATTGTTATATCAAGGTTATCCGAGGGTGAATTCTCCGACCAGAAGAACGCGTCGTCCCACGTGTGCATTCCCTGGAGGTCGGTTCGCCGGAAAACCTCGTCGCCCGCCGGAGAGCCTTTCAGGTCGAAGCCGTCGACGGGTGTGGCCACCAGGTCGGGGGCATTTTGTACCTCCGGGCCGGAATAAATCTCATCCGCCTCGCTCACCGACTGGATTACCTTTTCTCCCTCGTACTCCACCTCACCCAGCTTCGATTTCAGCTCGCCTTTAATTTCCGCCGCTCTCTTTTCATCCACGCAACCGCGCGGGTATTTATTTTTATGATGTATATAGAAGCGTCCGGGATCCATGACGAAAACTTCGCTGTCGCCGGTAATGTCTTCAATTCCCTTGGGCTCGGGGTTTTCAAATTTCAGATACCCTTCCTTCTTGAGCCACGAATTGAGGTAAACCTCCTGCTTTATGCCGCAGAAACCGTGGTCGCTGAGCATAAAAAAGGACTTTCCCGGGCCGGATTCGCCGGTAGTCGAGAGATACTTTTCGTGAATGTGTTTCACAAAAGAATCCACGGCGCTGTAGTAGTCGAGTGTTTTCTGATGGTTCGGGTCGCTTTCATCCTCTATAGCGTTCCATATATAATGTTGCAGCCTGTCGGTGCCGGTAACAACTGCTTGTAAGTAATCCCAATCCTCCTTCTCCCACAACGTATCGACTGCTCTTTTCCGACCGTCCAGGCTTCGCTCCAGTTCCACAAAAAGCTGCTTGTGGTTTTTGCGGCATAGCTGGGTGTCTATATCTATCTGATAATCCATCCTTTTTATTTTGCCTATCCAGCTAGGCGGATAAACCGCCTTCACCAGCTCGATGGCGACGAAACCCGCCACCAGGACGCCGTTTATTTTACGCGCCGGGTATGTTCCCGGCTGATTTATAACGATGCATCGCTTCTCGGCCTCGCCAAGCTTGTCCCAGAAAGTGGGGGTTTTAAGGTCGGCGAAGGAGTTGAAGTACATATCGTAACTCCCCGGCTTCAGGTCGGTAAAGCCGTATATGCCGTGGGCGCCGGGGCCTGCGCCGGTCATGAACGAAGGCCAGCTTACCGCGCTTATCTCGGGCAGAGTAACCTTCATCCGGGTTAATGCGCCGGATTCGGCGAGCGAGCCCATGTAGGGCATCACCCCTCGTTCCGCAAGTTTTAGCAGGAGCGAATGGGGAAGCCCGTCGATTCCCACCACCACTGAACAATTTTTCTTACGGCGAAATTTATCCAGAAAAGAACTCATTCTTAAAATTGCCTTCAACTGACCTGGATTTCGCAGTTGATACTAAGAGGCTTACAAGTCGGACAAGGGGCTTAAGCCCCTTGTCTATTAAGCCACACCCCTTTTTAAAAGGGTCATGGCTTCACCCTTAGCTTAATAATTATACCCCAAAATAATTATATTGAAAATCAGATGTAGCCCAGGTCCTCGAGCCGCTGGCGGATTTTATCCTCTTCCTCGGCCGAGTATTCGGCCTCGTCCAGCCGGGGTACGTAACCCAGTATTTCCAGGGTTTTCACCACCTTCTGGGCGCTTTCTTCAATCGACTCCTCAGCCGTCAGGCACTCTATCTCAGCATCTTCGGGCGTTTCATAGGGGTCGTCGATACCGGTAAAGTTCTTTATCTCACCTGCAAGCGCCTTTTTGTACAAGCCTTTCGGGTCGCGCTCTTTCAGCACCTCGATGGGGCAGTTGCAGAACACCTCTACGTATCTGCCTATCATCTTGCGGTTTTCCGCCCTTACATCGGCGTAGGGGCTGATAAGGGCCGCGATGGCCACCACGTCGTTGCGCGTGAGCAGGTTGCACACAAAACCCACCCTGCGCACCTGGATGTCGCGGTCTTCCCTGGAAAAAGTCAGGCCCTTGGAGAAGTTTTCCCTGATAACGTCCCCGTCCAGCACCTCGACCTTCATTCCCCTCTCAAGAAGGTGCCCTTCGAGCTCGTTGGCCAGCGTCGTCTTGCCGGCGCCGCTCAAGCCTGTCAGCCACAAAGTGAAACCTTTCATTTGACGTGTTCCCCCTCTATTTAATGATTTTACCTATCATGTCCGTCGTCGGTTCGATACCGAAACCGGCCAGTACGGTTGGAGTTATGTCGAAGATGGAGTAATTTCCGGCTTCCCCGGTCGGCTTGACACCGGGACCTTTCCATATAACGATACCGTCCTCCGCGTGGTTGGCGTCATCCGGGCCGGTGTCGTTTTCATACATGTATATGCTGCCGGTTCCGATGGTGGCGGCGCTGCGCCAGTCGAGGTTGCCCAGGTACACTATCAGGTCGGGCGGTATATTGTTGACTTCCCTGTATATGTCCTCCGGCTTAAGCGCTCGGGTGCCGATATTGTTGCCTTCCTCGTCGGTCATCTCTTCCAGCCTGGCGATTATCTCTTCCCTGAACTTATCGTAATCTCCCGGCTCTATCACCCCCTGCGGCTCGCGACCCTTCACGTTGAAAAATATCCTGCTGTAATATCCACCCTCGCCCCACGCGCGGGTTTTGGACCAGTCTATCATGGAATTGCGCGTCTTTACCGGCTCGGCGGGCTTCTCCTTCAGCGCCAGGTATCCGTTTTCGATAAGCCATTCGTTGATGCAGATTGCCCCGGTCATGCTTTTCGCCCCGTGGTCGCTTACCACCATAACGTGGGTATCGGAATCCAGCATGTCCAGCACCCGGCCTATTTCGGAGTCCACTTCCACGTAGTAGTCGTGGATGGCGTTTTCGTAAGGGTTGCCCCGCTCGTAAAGCCGGTGGTTCTTGTCCATAAAACGCCAGAAGCCGTGGTGAATGCGGTCAACGCCCATCTCCACCATCATGGCGAAATCGAACTCATCTTTACCGAGAAAATGCCGGAAAGCCTTAAACCGCTTTCGCGTCATCAGGTATATCTGCTCCAGCAGCCAGTCCTTGTCGTCGGTGCGGAAATCGCGCACGTCAATCATGTAATCGCCGTCCGCCGCGCTGTCCAGCTCCGATTTTACCTCGTCCGGCCAGGTGTACTGCACCGACTTGTCCGGCGCCAGAAAACTCGATACCAGCACCCCGTTCAGCGGCTTGGGGGGGTAAGTCTGGGGCACGCCCATTATCAGCGAGCGGAGGCGGTTACGGCTGAGGTAGTTCCACAGCGTCCTGGCCTTCACGTACTTGGCGTTGGCGAAGTAAAGCTCGTCGTAGCTCCAGCCGCCCCGGTTCCTGAACCCGTAAAACCCCAACTGGCCGGGGTCCTTGCCGGTCATCATGCTGGTCCAGGCGGGAACGGTTATGGGCGGTACCGTGCTGCGCAGGTTGCCGTATATTCCGCCTTTTACAAGGGAGCCGAGATTCGGCAGGTCTGAAATCCAGTCCCTGAAAACGAGGGTGGGCTCGGCGCAGTCAAGGCCTATGATTATAAAGCCGGGCAATTGAATAATCTCCCGATGATTAATCCTTGAAGATGCGAATTAAACCAAACTTTTAAAAGGTACTAGACGAGGCGTTGATTGTCAAAACGCCTTCGAGGCCCCTTTTCGCTTATGAGAGCGTGGAGTTTATCCACCTGCCCCTCGAGAGTAAACTCCCGCGCCACCTTCTCCCTGCCTGCCTTTCCCAACTTCCCCGCTTTCTCTTCATCCGCCAGCAGCTCCCGCAGAGCTCCGGCCAGTGCGTCCGGGTCGTCCGGCTCGACAAGCCTCCCCGTAACTCCGTCCTCGACAAGCTCGGGTATGCCCGAAACTTTGGTGGATACGCAAGGCGTCTCCATGGCCATTGCTTCCATCAGGGCCACCGGCACCCCGTCCCTCGCACCCCTGTCGTCCACCCGGCAGGCCAGCGCAAACGCTTGAGCCTCCGCCAACAGCTCTCTTACCCGGCGAGGGTGAACGGGCCCGAGCAAATTTACCCGCCCGGATAAGCCAAGCTTTTCGACAAGTTCCGAAAGGCTTCCCCCTTCTGGCCCGATACCGGCCACCTCAAGGCTCACGTCGAACCCATCCCGTACCAACTTCTCCACGGCCCGGATAAGCACATCATGTCCTTTTCTTTCATCCAGGCTGCCGACACTGACAATCCTACCCTTTCGCCTTCTCCCGCCGGGGCGATATTCCTCCGGGGTTACCCCGCAATGAACTATTCCGATACTGTCCCTGACCTCTTCCCCCGCCAGATTAACCAGTGTCTCGCGGGCTTCTCCGGAGATGGCCGCAATCCATGAAGCGCCCCGGGCGGTTCGGCCCAGCAGCGAGCTGCCCACGTACAGCTCTCGCGGGGCGTGAAGCGTAAACCCGTAGGGAATGCCTGCGAGCTTGCAAGCGACGCGGGCAGCGACAAATTCATTACCGGTGCCGGGAACGTGCAAAAGCTTTACATCGGGCGCTTCACGTAACAAAGAAGCCAACAGCACGCCCCTCAAAAACAACCCCACCCTTATCGAAAACCTGATGCCGGATTTTTCGGAGCTTTGTGTCATAATCGAAAGGGCTTCTTTTACATACGTCGCGGGCTTTCTTATGAGCCACCATAGCTGGGCCTTCAACATCCTCATGCTCAAATCGCCCGGAAAATACCGGGTGATTTCCTGCAATCGGTCACCAGCGTCGATGTACTGTGCCTCCCGGGGCCTCTTCATGGAAAAGACGCGCAAGTCGACGCCCCTGTCCAGCATCCCCTCCACCTCGCGGTATACGAATGTCTCCGTAAGCTTGGGGAACCGGTGGCACAGGTACGCCAACCCTTTTATCGAAGCGGAGCTCCCACTCATGGAATTCTCGTCTTGATAAATTCAATCATTGCCCCTGCCACTTCCAGCCAGGTATATCTGTTCATCACCAGTTGATGGATGTTTCGGGACATATTTTCCGCCTTTTCCCGGTTCTTCAGCAAGTCCAATATTGCTTCCGCCAGGTTATCTTCCGAGCCGATGAGAGATGCTATATCCGCCTCGCCGAACATCTCCTTCACCGATTCGATGCGGGGGGCAATAACCGGCACTCCGGCCGCACCATACTCGCACAGCTTCATAGGGCTTCCGTAGTACGCGGTGGCCGGAAGGACGGCCACGTCAAAGGCCGCCATGTACGCGGGCACTTCATCCGGCGGCACGAACCCCTCGAAACGCACATTTTCCCTTACTCCCATCTCTCTCGCGCGGGATTTGAGCCCGTCAAGCGCCTCGCCACCCCCCACGATCCAAATTATCGCTTCCGGCAGCTCTTTTTTTATCTCCACCGTCGCTTCCAACAGGTTATCCACGCCGTGATATGGGGCTATGGAGCCTACGAATCCGACCGTCGGCCCGGTGATTCCCAGCTTTTCCCTAAGCAAGCGTCCCCTGGATTCACTGTCCCTGAACCTTTCCGGGTTTACAGCCACGGGAAAGACCCCGATTTTTTCTACCGGAACCCCTTCTTCCGCCAGAATGTCGCGAACCACTCCCGACAGGACGATAATACCGTTCGCTGCCCGCGCCCTCTCGAGCTCCTTCCAGTTATGATACCATCCTAAGGGCGCGCCGACCGTGCTTTTCCTCTCTTCCACCGTAGGGGAAACAATCTCCAGAAAGTAAGGCACCGAAGTCTCCAGGGCCGCGGACGCTCCGGCGCTTTGCAAATATGCGTTGCGCTCGAATACAAAATCCGGCCCGAAGTCCTCGATGACCTTTATCAGCTCCGTTGTCTTCTTTCTGTCACGCCATAAGTCGTAAATATCCCTGGCCGTCAACCAAACCGAATCCGGAGTTAAGGACTTGACGAGTTTCCATCTTTTTCCCTTAATTTTCCCCACCATCGATTCAGCACCACCGGAGTCCGGCGCCACCAGGAGCACCCGGTGGCCCAGCTCCTCGAACGCTTCCACCAGGGAACGAACATGCACACCGCCCCCGCTGGGCGAATCTACCATTGTCCGGGGATCTAGAGATAGAAAGAGTATTTTCATGACTTTACAGAAAAGAGGCTTCCACCAACGACTCTACTATCCTTTCCGCCGTATGGCCGTCCCACAACTCAGGGCGCCGCTCCTCACGGGGAAACTCAACCGCCCATTCAAACCCCTCAATCACTTTTTCGGGCTCATTGCTAACAAGCCGGTTCGTGCCGCCGTTTTCCACCAGAGTTACGGGACGCTCGGTGTTGTCTCGGAGAATAAGGCACGGTGTTCCCAACATGCAAGCTTCTTCCTGCAAACCTCCGCTGTCAGTCATCATCACGCGGGCGTACATGTTAAGGCACAGAAACTCGAGATACCCCAACGGCTGCGTTATAATCAGGCTCTCTTCACCGGAAATAGCGCTCCACAATCCGAACTCGCTTATCTTACCCCGGGTGCGGGGATGAACGGGAAAAATCAAGGGGTACCGTCGGGATATACGGACTATCACCTCCAAAAGGCTTTTCAATACATCGGCGCGGTCTACATTGGAGGGCCGGTGCATGGTCAACAGTACAAAATCTCTACCACTAAGAACGGGGGGATTCACCGGCCCCCCCCCCTCTCCATGCTCGACGAGGTTGCGGGCGATAACTTCGGTCACGTCCATCCTCCCGGCCTTTTCCCGGTTGGCCTCCAGAGTATCTATCATTATGTTTCCCACCCGCCTGATACGCTCCCGGGGTATGCCTTCCGCTTCGAGATTGGCATCCGCAAACCGGCACGGAGTAAAAAGCAGGTCGCTGATCCTGTCCGTAACAATCCGGTTGATTTCCTCGGGCATACTCCAGTCGTTCGACCTGAGCCCCGCTTCTATATGAGCCACCTTGAATAAGTATTTTTTCGCTATTATGGAGCACGCTGCGGTGGCGTTTACATCGCCCAGCAGCACCAGCCAGTCCGGATTCTGCTCCAGGAGTACCTTTTCGAACTCTATCATAGTCCGCCCTATCTGATGGCCGTGCGACCCGCTACCCACACCCAGGTAAAAATCCGGGGCCCTGATGCCCAGTGTCTCGAAAAAGGAATCCGACATGTTCTTATCGTAATGCTGGCCGGTGTGAACGACCGTGTGGGCTATACTCGTGGAATAGTTACCAAAGTCGTTATACTTTTCTATTGCGTGAGCCAAAGGCGCCGCCTTCATCAGGTTGGGCCTCGCTCCCACCACCGTCATGACCTTTATTGTGCTTTTCATAAAAATGTGTCCTCGCAACGACTCAGCTATTTTTTCAACCTTAATTCACGAGTCAGGGCAAAATAAGTACCCCATGAACTCCGGCACATGATTTCCGCTTCGCGGCAGGAATCGGGCAAAACTTCGACCACGTAATCAACGTGCATCGACCCGCCGGATGGCCGGTCAATCGGCGCACGCTCGTCGAGGGAAAGGTAGAGTATCCTCATCGCAATTACACTTGGTCACAGAATCCGACCCGAATAATTTAACATGTTTTTAACGGGTTTTGGAGTGAGGGCGGGGATTTTATACCTGCACCGGTGAACATATTTCCTGTTGCTTCGCAACCCCGACGTATAACGTCGGGGCTACCCTGTTGTTTCGCCCGGCGCTTACCCCGAAGGGGTAATATAAATCAGCCCGGGGTAAGTCCCGAAGACGCCACCCCGGGTTACGGGCAACCTCTGAATAAATTATACCCTGAAAGGGTTAGATAAATTTTCGCGGTGGTTTATATGTAACCCTTTCAGGGTAAAAATGGTTGTCGGTTTTCATTTGCCCGGGGCGGCGCTGCCGCTTGCCCCGGGCTATGTTATACCGCCCTTTCAGGGCGAAGAGTAGTTCTTGTTGCTTCGCAACCCCGACGTATAACGTCGGGGCTACCCTGTTGTTTCGCCCGGCGCTGAAACTTGCTTTCGATTCGCCCGGCAAGAGTGCCGGGCCTACCATCGACTCTTTGTTTGGCCTGAGGTGTAGACAAAAGGTTTTAACCCCTTGCCCGTGGCTCAAAAGGCTTAAGCCCCTTGTCCGAAAAAAGGAAACCCCGGAAATTACTCCGGCTTGATGTTGTACTTTTTCATCCTGTACAGGAGGGTATGTCGCGGTATGCCCAGCATTCGGGCGGCTTCGGACTGGTTGCCGGAGGCCTGGTTGAGGGCGTTTATTATCATCTGCTTTTCGGTCTCCGAGAGAGATACGGCGTCTTTGGTTTTTTTCTGAATCCTCTGTCCCTTTTTTATGTTTTCCGGAATCTCCCTGGTTGATATTTCCTTTCCCTTGTGCAACACCGACAGCCTTTCGACGAGGTTTTCCAGCTCCCTCACGTTTCCCGGCCATATGTACTTCTCCAAAGTTTCCTGCGCCGCCGTCGTCCACGAGGCCTTTTCCATGCCGTACTTTTTCTGGAAGTGCCCCATCAACAGGGGAACATCCTCCTTCCGCTCCCTCAGCGGCGGCACCCGGATGGGAATCACCGCCAGCCTGTAATACAAATCCTCCCGGAAACTTCCGTTCTGCACCTTTTCCCACAAGTCCGCCTGGGAGGCGGCGATGACGCGCACGTCCACCTTTTTCACATGCGACGACCCCACCCTCTGTATTTCGCGCTCCTGCAAAACCCGCAGCAGCTTCGGCTGAAGGTCCAGCCCTATATCGCCCACCTCGTCGAGGAATATGCTCCCGCCGTGCGCCAGCTCGAACTTCCCCACCTGGTCTTTCACGGCCCCGGTGAAAGCGCCCTTGACGTGCCCGAACAGGTCCGATTCGAGCAACTCCCTCGGTATGGCCGCGCAGTTTACCGTAATCCACGGGCCGTCCCTGCGTGCGCTCGACCGGTGAATTGCCCGGGCCACCAGTTCCTTGCCGGTGCCCGATTCGCCGCTTATAAGCAGCGTGGAATCGGATTCTGCCACCCGCGCTATAAACTCGAAAAGCTCCTGCATGGCCCGCGAGCGCCCCACCATTTCGTCCATACCTTCACGCTTTGCCAATTCCGCGCGCAGCCGCACGTTTTCCTGCACCAGTCGCTTTTGCTCCAGCGCGCGCTTCACCTTGTGCTTCAGGTCGTCCTTCTCGAACGGCTTGGGTATGTAATCCACCGCGCCCTGCTTGATGGCCTCCACCGCCGAGTCGATGGCGGCGTATGCGGTGATGAGTATAACCGGCATGTCCGGGTCTTTATCCTGTACGTGCCGCAAAAGCTCCATGCCGTCCATCCCCGGCATCTTCACGTCGGTAAGCACCAGGTCAACGCTTTTGGAGTCGAAAAGCTCGATCGCTTTTTCGGCGGAGTCTGCGGTCAGGACTTCGTAGCCCTCCTCTTTGAGGTTGTAGGCGGTAACCTTGAGCAGGTTCTTGTCGTCGTCGACGACCAGGATAACTTCGTCCATCAATCGCTCCTTTCGGAAGCGGGAATGACAATTTCGAATATCGCCCCACCCTTCGGCGAGTTGGATATGTCGATGCGCCCGCCGTGCTCGGCGATGATGCGCTCGGAAATACTCAACCCCAACCCGCTGCCGTCGTGCTTGGTGGTGTAAAACGGCATGAACACCCGCCGTGTCAAATCCTCCGGCACGCCGGGGCCGTTGTCGCTAAAGCGGATATGAGCTTCGCCGCGCTTGTCGGTGAACGCGGTTATCTCGAGCGAGCCGTCGCCGCCGGTGGCCTGGACGGCGTTGAGGGCCAGATTGAGGAACACCTGCCGCAGGCGTTCTTCATCGGCGCGTACGGCAAGGGTTTCCGGCGCGTCAAGCTTTACATCCACACCCGGGGCCCGGTTGTCGAGGTCGAGCTGGGTGACCACCGAATCGAGCAGTTTTTTCAGCGACACCTTTTCGAGCTTCAACTCCATGGGCCGCGCGAGGTTGAGGAAATTTTCGATGACGCGGTTCAGGCGGTCGAGTTCCTCGCGCATTATTTCCACGAACTCCCGCTTGGGGTGGTCTGCGGGGATTTCCGGCTCGATAATATCGGCGGCGCCTTTGACCGAGCCCATGGGGTTTTTGATTTCGTGAGCCAGCCCGGCGGCCATTTCGCCTATTGCCGAGAGGTGTTCGAGGCGGGCCATTTTTTCGACAAGCTCCCGGCGCTTGCGCTGCGCCCGCCTTTCGCGGTCGACAAGGTATCCGAAGATTCCGCCGAAGAGGAAGTAATAAAAATACTCCAGCCCCTCGCGTACCATCCTTGTCGACGGTAATTCTACAAAAAGCAGGTTCGGAGAAACCACCACCACGATGACCCCGGCGGCGGCCAACCCGCCTCTCAAACCGAACCACAACCCGGCAAGGAGTATAGGGATGTAGCAAAACTGTCTGAAAAGCCCCGACAACACGTTATCGCCGTGACGCAGACCGTGATAATGGAAACTGATGGTAATAAAAATTACTACCATCAGTAGGATGAGCCGAAGCCAGTTCGATTTGCCGATTTTGTACATTCTCACCCCCACACCTGTAGAATATTCTACAACGTTGTAGAATATTCTACAACTTTGTAGAACCGGTTGTAGAAAAATGTAGCTAACTATCTGTTTTTGCAAAGGATTTATTGTTGGCACAAGGGTTGCTATAGAAGAGGGTGAGGATTTGAAAGGCAACAACAGGACACAGCAACCCCGAAAGGAGGTAAAAACAATGAAAACCATAAAATACATAACAAAAACAGCAGGATACGGATTTATTACGGCGATTTTACTGGCCCTGCTCCTGTCATTCACCACCGCAACCGCTCACGCAGCGAAGGCCGAAGTTACTGAAAATACAGCAAAAACGGCGATAGCCGACAACTACGACTACTACCCCGCACCCCCGGCAACTCATATCGAAACAAAACCTGACCGCTCGGTCATAAAATGCGAACGTGTCGAACGAGCCCGCGACGCCTGGGCCTACTATCCGACAACAGAATATTCGACAGAGGAAAGAAACCTGAAAGGCGTGGTCTGCACCACCAACGACCCCACGCTAAAGCCAGACAGGTACGACTACGAACCCATCGCCGTTTTGAAAGCTCGGAGAGCTCTGAGTTCATCTTTCGCGAAGCTGAAACTTGCCGGCGAACGACTGGCCGAAAACATCAGGCCCCTTGAAATCCCGTCCGGAATCGCGTCGGTGGGCCCTTCACCGGGAAGCTGGTAATTTATAATTCACAAGCTGATACAAGAGGACAGCGTAATGGAAATAACATCGAAAAGTGAAACCAGCGGCAAGCCCACGGTCGGCATCTTTCTGCCTCACTCCAATTTGAGCAAAGTTGTGGCGGAAATGCTGACCGAAGAGGGCTTCGGCATCAACAGGTATTTCAACAAACTGGAACTCATGGCCTCCATTCAAAAGGGCCACCCGGACGCGCTTGTAATGGATATGGACATGAGCGGAGCGATGGAAATTTCACAGCAGGCGAGAAAAATCCATCCGGACCTCGTTGTGTTGATGATATCCACGCTGGCGGACAGAGAGCTGCCGGAAAAGAGAATCAGCATCCATTCGTTCGCGAGCTCATGGCGCGATATGATTTCCGAACTCCGGCAAATGCTCAACGGAAAAAACGAAATTCAACAAGTAACGGAATATTTATAATTCAAACAGCAGGAAAGGAGCACAAAAAATGAAAAACACAATGAAAATCATTCTGCCGGCAATCCTGTTCGTCATCCTTGTCGTGGCATCCGTCGGCATCGCCTTCAACGGCCATCACTCGCGCCCCTCCGCTGACGAAGCGCACCGGTCGGCGGTTATGGAAGATTCCCACCATCATGACTTCGACGCCGCTCACGACGGCGTGATGAGCGGCTTTTTCGCAGAACACTTCACGTGGATGACGCCCATGAACCACTGCCACGACCCGGACAACGACCACCACGGAGACGATGACGACCATCACGGCGATGACGACCATCACGGCGATGACGAAAAGGATAAGGACAAAGATAACAAAGGGGACAACGGCGATAACCATCATCACGAGCATATGCAGCGGAATTGGTAATCGTCGTTTTCAGCCCTCCTTTTGCCCGTCGGGCCGGTTCTGCACCATCCGGCCCGGCGGCATATTTTTTCTTTTTGAACAGACAAGGGGCTTAAGCCCCTTGTCCCAGATTGCCGGTGCGCATATGTTTGTTGCGCAATGTATATTTTTAACCGAACAAGGGGTTTAAACCCCTTGTCTCTCCCTGTGCAAACCGCACTGTTACCGACGGCGGGAGAAAGGGAATAATTAATATGAATAAAACCGCACTGCTTACGATAACCGGCGCGGCGATTATAACAATTCTGGCGCTGGCCGCACTGTCGGGCTGCGAAAACAAAAGCGACGCCGACCTGCCCCCTCTTCCGAAAGAAGACGGCCTCGTGCTGTACAACTTTCTCATGAAAGAGGCGCCGGAGCTGGTCAGCCAGGCGCCGTGCTCATGCTGCGGGCGCAACCTGGATTATTGCTACACCGGCGGCTGCCCGCCCAGTTGCGTGCCCTGCAACCGGATAGGCCGTGACGCCTATCGAATGCACAAACGAGGCGCTTCCGAAGAGGAAATATTGAAGGAAGTCGAGCGGAAATATTTTTCGCCGAGGTAGTGTTGTGTCTCAGAATGAATTATTAAAGTAAGCCCGATTCCCTGAGGAGGTTGGCCGATACTTCGAGCCGGACGGCCTGTAAGGGACAAAACCTTCGGTTTTTCCTCGGGAAATCGGCCAACTGTCCTTCTCAGGCCGTATGGCTCGAAGGGTCGGGCAAACAATTAGTGAGGCTATTTCCGGGACACAACAGTAGAGGCCAGTCTCTCATTTCACCAAAATACCGCATCAAGCTGCGGTATTCAATAGCGGCGTCAAGCCGCCGCACTCCAAAAGGTGCCGCTACTTTATCCCGTAGAATTAATATAGTTTGGCCCACTTCTCCCACCTGTAGAATTGTAGAAAAACTGTAGAATATTCTACACCTCCGCTTTTCCACAACCTCCCCTGTATTCTGTAACTGCCTGATAATACACATAATTTCGGCTTGGCATTTTTGTTGCTAATACATTTAATGAAGTCGCGGCGCACATTCGCCGATGAGGAGAAGCCGATGAAAGGTCAACGATATATGAAATATTTAACGTCCGCGTTGTTAATACTGATTGCTTCCAAAATCGTTTTCGGGGCGGAAAAAGGCCATGAAGAGAATGCACACGCGGGCAAGCTGCGCATGGAAAGCCTGGTGGACGAAGCCCTCGCCGAAAACCCCCGCCTAAAAGACGCCCGACGGCAGGTGAAGGCGTCGGAGCTGAGCGTCAAACCGGCGGGGACTTTGCCCGACCCCACCATAGCCTTCGGGCTGGCGGCGGCGCCGGTGGACACCTTCGCCTTCGACCGGGAACCGATGACCCAGAAAGTCATCAGCCTGACTCAACCCTTCCCCTTTCCCGGAAAGCTGAACCTTTCCCGGGAAGTGGCCCAGCGCCAATCGCAGGCTATGTCCCGCAAGCTGGAGATACTCGAAGACATGACCGCCTTCGAGGTGCGCAAGGAATTTCTCGAATGGGCGTACATCGAGCGGGCTGTCGAAATTACGCAAACGAACATAAGGATAATGGAAAGTTTTACCGAGATAGCATCGAGCAAATACTCGGTGGGAAAGGCCGCCCAGTGGGACGTGTTGAAGGCGCAGGTCGAGCGCTCGAAGCTTGAAGACAAGCTCGCCACCCTCGAGCAGAAATCCAAAACCCACCGTGCAAAACTCGCCGCCCTTGCAGGCAGGGAAAAGCCGCTCGAAGGCTCGCCACAAATCGAATGGACGCGAGACTTCTCGTTAAAAGAAAGCCGCTTGATAGCGACGGCCGAGGATAACAACCCGGAGCTGGCCTATTACAGGAGCATCGCCGAGAAGGCCGAAAGCTCGTCGAAGCTGGCAAAGAGACAGCGCCTGCCCGACTTCTCGCTGACGCTCTCTTACGGGCAGCGCGAGGACGGCGAGATGAACGGGACAACGGTGGACAGGCCCGATTTTGTGGGCGCGATGGTGGGCGTCAAGCTGCCGCTTTACTCGTTCCGCAAGCAAAAGCCCCTCGCCCGTGCCGCGGAAGAAAGGTCTTACGGCGCGCGGATGCGATTTCGTAACGCCCTGCTCGAAATACAATCCGACGTCCGCGATGCAGTCTACAGGATAGAGAGGGCGGGAAATAATACAAAATTATATAGAACCGGGATACTGCCTCAGGCTCGCACCACTGTTCAGAGCGCAATCAGCTCATACCGGGTGGACGAGGTGGACTTCCTGGCGCTCCTGACCTCCCAGCTCGAACTGATGAACCACGAACTCGATTACTACCGACTCAGAATCGACCGTGAAACGGACGTGGCCATGCTCGCAAAACTGCTGGGAACCGAACCCGCTGAATTATCTAAGTTAACCGAAAAGCCGAAAAAGGAAGGAACCGAAACCGGACAAGGGGTTTTAACCCCTTGAATTCCAAGGGGCTGAAGCCCCTTGTCCAAAACGCATAAACAACGGAGACGAAAAATGAAAACCAAGATAACCGCACTGATTATCGCAAGCCTGGCGCTCGGCGCGCTGCTTTTAGCCGCATGTTCCGATACAAAGCCTTCCGGCAATAAGGAACACTCCGGGCATGCACAACATGAACAAGCGCAAACCGAGCTGTACCGGTGTCCCATGCATCCGCAGTACACTTCCGAACAACCCGGCGAATGCCCTATCTGCGGCATGGACCTCGTTCCCGTAAAGCAGCAGGAAGAGACGGATATGGAGCGCCGGGCCGACCTGCCGCCCGGGCTGGGGATGGTCAGCCTGGATAAAACAAAAAGGCAGCTCATCGGAATAAAGACAACGGCAGTCGAGAGAAAACCTCTGACCAAAACCGTTCGCGCGGCGGCAATCGTGAAGCCCGACCGGCGGCTCATCCGGCAGGTGAACACCAAGTTCCACGGCTGGATAGAAAAGCTCTTCGTAGACTTCACCGGCCAGTTCGTGGAGAAGGGCGAGGAGATGCTCAGCATCTACAGCCCGGAGCTTGTCAGCACTCAAGGGGAGTATCTCCTGGCGCTGAAAAACCTGCGCAAGCTCGCGGACGCCCCGCCGTACGTGCGCCAGAGCGCCGCCGAGCTGGCCCGCGCGTCGAAGAGGCGGCTGGAGTACTGGGATATTCCCGGGTCCGAAATATCGAAGCTGAAAAAAACCGGCAGGCCTCGGAAAGCCCTGACCCTGGAAAGCCCGGTCACCGGCTACGTAACACATCTGAACGCCGTGGAAGGCATGGAAGTGAAACCCGGCGACGGCCTGTACAGAATAGCCGACCTGTCGCGGGTGTGGGTGATGGCCGAGGTGCACGAAAGGGACCTGGGATGGGTGAAAGTCGGAATGAAGGCGAACTTCATACCCGACTCCAACCCCGGCAAGCGGTTCGAGGGGAAAGCTACATACATCGACCCCGAGCTTAACCCTCAAACCCGTACAGCCGGAGTGCGCCTCGAGCTGGATAATTCCGACATGGAGCTTCGCCCCCAAATGCACGGCGACGTTGAAATAGAGAGCGAAAGGCCGGAGACGCTGGTGGCGCCGGCGAGCGCGGTCATGGACAACGGAAAGCTCAAGGTGGTGTTCGTGGAAACCGAGCCGGGGCACTACATGCCGCGGGAAGTGAAAATCGGCCTGCGTACTTCAAACGGAATAGAAATAATTGAAGGTATCGAGGAAGGCGAGAAGGTCGTGGTCGGCGGCAATTTCCTGCTCGATTCCGAATCGCGACTCAGGGCGGGCATATCCGGCGGAGGAGGTCACGACCATTGATTGAAAAACTCATAGAAAAGGCCTCCGACAACAGGCTCATGGTGCTCATATTCGTCGCCCTGGGCCTCGCATGGGGCGTTTACGCCATAAAGAACGTAAACCTGGACGCCATACCCGACCTGAGCGACGTGCAGGTCATCATACTTACCGAATGGCCGGGGCGCAGCCCCGACCTCGTCGAGGACCAGGTCACCTACCCCATAGTAACCTCCATGCTGGCGGTGCCGAAGGCGAAGGTTGTGCGGGGGATGAGCTTCTTCGGCCTGAGCTTCGTATATATCCTCTTCGAGGACGATACCGACATGTACTGGGCCCGCAGCCGGGTGCTGGAGTACATGACTGAGATACAGGCCACGCTGCCCGAAGGCGCAAACGCCAACCTCGGTCCCGACGCCACCGGCGTGGGGTGGGTGTACCAGTACGCCCTCGTTGACCGCTCCGGGAACAACAGCCTGGACGAGCTTCGCTCGCTGCAGGACTGGACCCTCCGCTACCTGCTCGAATCGGTGCCCGGCGTTGCGGAAGTGGCTTCTGTGGGCGGGTTCGTCAAGCAGTACCAGATAGTCGTGGAGCCGGAATCGCTGGAAGCGCACAAGGTGGCCATATCCGAAATCGGCCGGGCGGTGCGAAGCTCCAACAACGACGTGGGCGGACGGGTTATCGAGATGAGCGGGAAGGAGTTTTTCATCCGCGGACGGGGTTACATCAAAAACCTCGACGACGTCCGCAACATCATGGTAAAAACCGGCCCCGACGGTACCCCCGTAACGGTGGGCGACCTGGCGCAGGTGCGCTTCGGGCCGGACATGCGCCGGGGCGCGGCCGACCTCAACGGCGAAGGGGAAGTCGTCGGAGGCATCGTGGTAATGCGCTACGGCGAAAACGCTCTCGAAGTTATCGAACGTGTGAAGGAGCGATTGAAGGACATAGAGAAAGGATTGCCGCCGGGGGTGGAAATCGTAGAAACATACGACCGCTCCGAGCTTATCAACCGCTCCATAGACACCCTGACCGACACCCTGCTGGTGGAGATGATAGTTGTCAGCGCCATCATCATCCTGTTTCTCTTACACGTGCCCAGCGCGCTGGTGGCCATCATCATGATGCCCATAGCGGTGATACTGGCCTTCATACCGATGTATCACATGGGCATCACCTCGAACATCATGAGTCTCGGCGGCATAGCCATCGCCATCGGCGCCATGGTGGACGCGGCAGTGGTGCTCATAGAAAACGCCCACAAACGGATAGAACGGGACACGAGCCACAAAACCCGCGCCGAAGTTATCACCGACGCCGCCAAGGAGGTGGGGCGACCCATTTTCTACAGCCTCATAATCATCACCGTAAGCTTCCTGCCGGTGTTCGCATTGCAGGCACAGGAAGGACGATTGTTCAAGCCGCTGGCTTACACCAAGACCTTCAGCATGTTTTTCGCGGCGGTGTTGAGCATAACCCTGGTGCCGACGCTGATGGGGCTTTTCGTGAGAGGTAAGATAAAGCCCGAGAGCAAAAACCCCGTCAACAGGTTCCTGATAAGGGTTTACTCCCCGGTGTCGCGGTTTTTCCTGAAAATGAGGTGGCCCGCGATTATAGGGGCGTTGCTCATAATGATGGGCACCGTTCCGGTTTACATGAGCCTTGGCAGCGAGTTCATGCCGCCGCTGAACGAGGGTAGCATCCTGTACATGCCCACCACGCCGCCGGGCATAAGCATCGGAGAAGCGAAGAAGCTACTAAAGACCCAGGACATGATATTGAGCGAGGCGCCGGAGGTGAAAAGCGTATTCGGCAAGGTAGGACGGGCCAAAACCGCCACCGACCCCGCGCCGTTGAGCATGGTGGAGACCACCATAGTGCTCAAACCGAGGAGCGAGTGGCGGCACAAGGAGCGGTGGTACTCCTCATGGGCGCCCGATTTCCTGAAAAGCGTGCTGAGGCACTTCTGGCCCGACCACATAAGCCGGGAAGAGCTTATAAACGACATGGACGAAAGAATGCAGTTCCCCGGAGTGGTGAACGCGTGGACAATGCCCATCAAGGGCCGCATAGACATGCTCACCACCGGCATCAAAACACCGGTGGGGATAAAAGTCATCGGCCCCGACCTGGAGGTCATCGAGCGCATCGGAAAGGACATCGAAAACACCCTGCCATCACTGGAAGGCACCCGCAGCGTATTCGCCGAACGTGTCACCGGCGGCTACTTCGTGGACATCATTCCGAAACGCGAGGTTATCAGTCGCTACGGGCTTACGGTGGAAAAGGTAGAGAACATCATCCGCACCGCCGTTGGCGGAATGAACATCGACCACACCGTGGAAGGCAGGGAGCGCTACCCCGTCAACATACGCTACCCGCGCGCGTACCGCTCCAGCCCCGAGGCGCTGGAAGCCATCAGGGTGTCGACGCCGTCGGGGGCGCAGGCGCCGCTCGGGCAGCTCGCAGACATCAAAATGGTCACCGGCCCGCCGGTGATAAAGAACGAGAACGGCCAGCTTACCGGCTGGGTTTACGTGGACTTCGACACTTCGGCGGTGGACGTGGGCACTTACGTACAACGAGCCAAGAAGACCGTCGAGCAAAACGTGGACACACCGCCGGGATACTTCCTCCAGTGGACGGGCCAGTACGAGTTCCTCCAGCGGATGCGGGCGCGGATGAAGGTGGTGTTGCCGATTACGGCGCTGGTGGTGGTACTGCTTCTCTATTTCAATTTCCGGCAGGTTATACCCACCTTAATCGTGGTTGCCACCGTCTGGTTCGCCCTCGTCGGCGGAGTGTGGCTGATGTTCGCCCTCGGCTACAACATGTCGGTGGCCGTCTGGGTGGGAATTATAGCCCTGCTCGGGGTGTCGGCGGAAACGGGAGTGGTAATGCTGGTGTACCTTGACGACGCATATCGGCGCCACGGCGGAGCCAACATCCGAGACAGGGAAACGCTGAAAAAAGCGGTGGCCGAAGGCAGCGTCATGCGCGTAAGGCCGCTTATAATGACCGTGGTGACCACCATCATCGCCCTGCTGCCGCTGTTGTGGAGCACCGGCGCCGGCGCGGACGTCATGAAGCGCATCGCGGCGCCCATGATAGGCGGCCTTGTCACAAGCATGGTGCTTACCTTGCTGATTATACCGGTGATTTATTTCATCTGGAAATCGGCGAGCATGAGAAGGCGCTTGCGGAAGGAGAGCGAAAGCTGAAACGCTCCGATTCCCTGCTTCCGGAATCCGCGCCCTTCGATACAAGTCAGGGTGGCCCGGACGGGTTGTCCGTCAGGACGACAGAGGCTAGCCCACATAACTCGTTATGTGGGCAGACATGCGGTGGCATGGCTGCGGGTACTTTGGAAGAAATCTTCTCCCGTGAGCTATAGCTCACCCACACAAGCAAGTTGTGTGGGCTATCAACTGAATTTCCTGTTGCTCGCGCAACCTCGACGTGTAACGTCGAGGCCACCCTCCCACGCTCGCTTGCGAAGAAAAAACGAAAGCTAATCTTCGTAAAGCTCCCTTTTGCCGATGCTTTCCATTTTCTTGAAGCTCTCGATTGCCTCCCGGCACGCTCCGAAGGCGGCTTCGCGGGAGGTTGCGGATATGGCGGCGGCCAGGATTATGTCGCCCACCTGCAATTCGCCTGTGCGTCGCACGAGAACGACGTCGATAAGAGGCTAGCCCACATAACTCGTTATGTGGGCAGACATGCGGTGGCATGGCTGCG
>CAYWKU010000006.1:124544-159331 GCA_964459325.1 uncultured bacterium
CGGCGGCCAGGATTATGTCGCCCACCTGCAATTCGCCTGTGCGTCGCACGAGAACTACGTCGATAAGGTCGTAGGTGTCGCTAAGGCTCTTTTCAAGGGCTTTCATTTCACCCTCGAGGTTTCCGGTATCCTCGAAAAGTATCCCCCGGGTCTTTCTGCCCTCCACCATCGGCTTCACGATGCCGAAATGCGCCACCACGCTGCCCGCGCCTTCGCGAGAGATGCTTTCGTAAATTTCCGCCTGGTTTATGGGTTCGGAAGCCAACCTTATCATTTCTATCCTCCAAGCGCCTCTGTTTTCTTTAATGTCACCTTTTGGGTCGGTTGAAAAATTCTCGAAAAACGCTTCAGGAACTTTGTCTTCCCATCAAATAAAAGTAAGTAGTCGCCCAGCTTGCCGCCAGGACCGTTATTCCGAAAAGGAAGCTCCCCGCGCTCATCAACGCCCATCCGCTCATTATGTTACCCACCACACAACCTATCGCGATAGATGCTCCGGCGCCGAGAATTATTCCGCCAAAGAAGGCGACAACCATTTCATCGGGAGGCCGTGGCGCGAACCGAAATTTTCCCGACATATTCGCGGAAAGAAACGCTCCCATCACCATAAAAATAACTACCAGAAGCTGCCACCACAATACTTTTTTCTCCGGCTTCCGCTTTTCCGTACTCGATATTTCTTCCATTTCACCCGTTAGTATTTTCGGTTCGTATCCCTCTTTGAACCATTTGTGTTGTACAGGGTACTCCGTTATCAGTACCTGTACATCCATAACGCCGTGTAACAACCCCAACGGATAATTCCTGCCCGATACATTGCATGATAAGTAAGCGAAGCACGCGAGTATCCCGATGGCGATGCCCGCCTGCCACGGTTTCCACGGACGAGTGAGGATACGCTCGAAGAACGGCTTGTCTTCGCGCACCGATAGAGTTTCATTCGGGGATGTCGGGGATTTCTTTTTTTTCCGCAGTAAGACCGCCGTCAATATGGTAACGACGGCGATAATGAAGGCCAGCAGAGAGTATGGCAAGCCGGTAAGGGTGGAGAGGGTGACCGGCCCTCCGGAAGCGCTTTTTATTACGTTGGTTTTCAACATTTCATTGAGGCCGTGAAGAGGGCCGTAAGCGACCGCCTGCACTCCCAGTGGAATGCCGACCAGGGCGGCCATTGTGTTCAAGTTCCCCTGCCCTGTCTTGAAAAGGCATCCACTTACACATCCGCCCGCCAACACTATTCCCGTTCCGAACAGAATCCCGCCCACTATGTAGTTGGCCCAGATAAACGGGTTCGGATTCAGATTGACCAACCCGAGAAATTGCAGCAGGGCAAACCCCGGCATGCTGGTCACAATCACCACCCCGATACCCCCCAGCTTGCGCCAGTCCCCGAACATGAAAGCTTCGCTGAACGATGAGGCGCCGCACAGGTCGCCTTTCTCGAGAAAGAAGCCGAAAAGAAACCCCACCGGAATAGCGGTCAAAACCCACATGCCCGTCACGGCGGCCACGATGATGACGGCTACCATTATAAGGAAGGATAGACCACTGACCGCCTTCCATGAATTCCTTATTCTTTCGGTCATTTTAAATCTCTCCTTTTAAACTCCCGACATCGGCTTTGCGATGCCATAGGGTAATACATCGAGGTCGGGTATGTCTTTTGCTGCTGAGAGTTTGCCTTTAGTATTTTAGGATTTTTGAAGAATCAGCGAATCGGTAAAGATGAAATTATCAGATATACTCCCACAAGTGTCACGAGTATTCCACCGGCGGTGCGAAGTTTTTTCCCTGCATTACGAAACGAGCCTCCTTCAATCAGTTTTCGAGCCCGACCAATGCTGTCCCGGCCAGGGCCGAGAGCAGGATGATACCGAGGATGGCGAGAGAGAAACCGGCCACTACAAGTCCACCTGAATTTGAATGCCCATCATTCGCACTCCGCTCTCGGAGCGCATGGATATAGTTGCCGGAGGGGTTATCAGGCACTTGCCCTCGTCCAGCGCGAATTCCTCGCCGTCCACTTTGACGGAGGCGCCGCCGGAGAGCGCCACGAAGACCACGTGGGACTCCATCTCGCACAAAGGCATCTCCTGGCCCGGCCCCAACTCGATGATCCTGGCCCTGAAGGCCTGCGTGGAATAGAAAACGTTCTTTTCCCTCTCCTCGTAAGGACGGACCGCCATCGCCGACAAGTCAAAGACTTTTGCTTTAGCGCTCATCGGTTGCCCCCCATAAATCACATGTTTTTTTATCATGCGCTCTGGTTAAGAAACTCCAGGGCGTCGGCGGCGGTATCGTTAACGGTCGCGGCCTTCATCAGGCGCGACACCAGGATGGCCTCGGCGATCTCGTCGTCGGTGGCCCCGGCTTTTTTCGCCATCTTGGTCCACATCAGGGTGCAGGTTGACGATTGCAGAGATGCGGCCACGCCGATGCCGATCAGGAGCTTGACTTTCTGGTCGAGGGCCTGGAGATTCGGGTTCTCCATGATGGCCGCACGGTGGTCCATGTAGGTTTGAGCGCCTTCCGGCGACACGCTCTTCAGGATATCCATCGGAGTTTTGTTTTCGTTCATTTTCAATCCTCCTCCTTTTCGTTTTTCTCGATTAATTTATGGTAAGCTCCCTTGGCCCGGGACCTCGGGATAGCCTTTTCCGAGAGAAAACCCAAAACGCCGGCGAGCGGCTCCAGCAAACTGCCGGGAAAGCCGACAATGGTTTCGTTCGCGCCGATGTCTGTGGCGTCCCGGCAACCGTAGCATCCCAGGGAATAATTGGTTTTGTTTTCCAGAAACGGAATAATCGTCGAGTCCACGCAGGTGGCCTGCAGTACCGCCGTGTTTCCAGCCCTCCGCTCTCCCCCCGCCAGATTGAGGTCGGCCAGGAGGAGCCACATGAGTTGTTCCGGTTCGGCTTCCACCGCGACCACGTCCGGGATGGCCGGACATTCCCCGAGCGGGGCCGCCGCAATATTTTTCACCCGGCCCGGCCCGAGGCGGGGCATGGTTTCGAACATCCTCCTTCCGGTCTCCGGCTTTTCCACGATGCCGAAGCCGACCAGGGACTTCCCGCTAGTCAGGCCTTTCGGCAACTCCCGCATCCCGAACGCGTGCGCTGCCGCCGGACAAGCCAGTTCTTCCGCTTCCAACACCAGCGATTGTCCGGCGCGTGCCTTCATCAAAACCTGGCAGTAGCGGTGATGCGAAACCTTTTCCCATCCCTGAAAAGGCGTCAGGTTCGAACCATCATCCAGGAGAAAGACGCCGACCGGCTCTGTTTTCAAGCCCAGAATGTTCTTGAGGGAACTATTCAGTTCGTCCAAAGTGCTCATCTTGTTACCTGCCTTTCTTCCATAAATATTCCGGTCGCGCATCCGCCAGCTCGATTAGAAGAGGAATTGTTGTTTTCGCGCACTCTTTCGAGCATGCCGCCCATTGTCTTTCACTCACCGCGGATACCGACCGAACCTTAGAACAGACCGAAAATAAACCGCAGGCAATAATAGATTCCGACGACGATGAAGATTACTCCCGTCACTCTTCGGACCCATAGCTCCACCTTGCTCAGTCGGTTGAAGGCCCGGGCCACCGATTTCGCTCCCACGGCAATGGCCACGGCGAAGGCCATGACCGGAAACCCGGTCCCGATTCCGTACAGCAGGGGCATGAAGATAAAGGAATCGTGTTTCACCGACAGCGGAACCAGACTCCCGAAAAAAAGCGCCGCGGCAACCGGACAGAAGGAAAGCGCGAACATTATTCCCAACAGCCCCGAACTCCAGAAGCCGGACCTCTCCGCCTGTTGTTCCATCCGCTTGCTGCTCACCAGCGCGGGCAGGTCGAAGTTAATCAGCTCAAGAAGGACCATGCCCACGAGAATCAGCAGGGGACCCAGGAACTGGTTCATGTACTTTTGCAAAAACCATGACGCCTTGGGGATAGCGGTTAATCCCAGGACTAAAAGCGCGCCGATGACGACATAGGTCAATGACCGGCCGATGGTATAGCTTGCCCCGGCCCAAAAAGTCCGGCGGGGCTGATTAATCTTGCGGCCGATGAATGAGATTGCCGCTATGTTGGTCGCCAGCGGGCACGGACTGATAGCGGTCAGAATCCCCAGCCAGAAGGCCGATGCAGCTCCCAGCAGAAACACGGCTACTTCCCCTGAAGGTAGCTGTTGACTTCGTCCCGGATGTATTTGAAAAAAGCGTCCTTATTGCGGAGCAGATGCCAGACCCTGGTCAGGTTCTTCCACCGCGCTTGTTTTCCATCCTCGATGTCCACCACCACCACGGACTTGGTGTGAAGCTTATAATCCTTGATAAAGTGCTTATTCTCCTGCTCCTGGACATTGACGGCGTGGAACTCCATCCGACCTTCCCGGATGGCCCGTGTAAACAAAGTCTCCACCGCCTCCTTGGTGTAATTCTCGATCCTTCGGCAGGCGGGACAGCGATAAGTAGTATGGAAATAATAAACGATGACCCGGTCCGGCTTTGCGGTTCGGCTCGGTTCCGGACGGGAAGCGGTGTCCCCCTCCATCGTTGACGAACTCTGTTCACTCCCGTTTGCCGATTTGTAAACCTGCTGGAAAAAGAGCCCGCCCAGACTGACTGCCACAAAGCTCAGCAGAACCACCTTGATGACTATTTTGGTTTTCATTCCGAATCCTCTTCTGTTTTTCTTTCCTTATCGAGCCAGGGGTTGTCATTCTTCGCGCCGTCCCGTTTTCTCGCCTCCAGTTCGTAATATGGAACGCAATGAGGTTTTCCGGTTTGTTTGAGCACTTTCTCGTATATGCATTCCCGGAGAAACGAGAGCGCTTCCTTTTCATTCCCATCCAGGCATATCCGCTCAAGCCGGATAATGTCTTCCGGTTTGAGTCGGAGCACTATGTCTTCCAGGTTGGCTCTCACGTTATCCCCCGGCTTTCCCGATAAGAGATTTGATTTTTTCCGCGTTCGGCAATGGTTTGCCCTGATGCGCGATTTTCTCATTGATAACCAGCGCGGGCGTCATCATGGCGTACTTTTGAATGGTTGCCATGTCCGTTACATACTCTACTTCCGCGTCAATGCCCGCATTGCGGACGGCCTCTTGAGTGCTTTCCAACAGCTTCTTGCAATTGGCGCAACCCGGTCCCAGTACTTTGATGTTCACCTTGCTCATGTAAACAACCTCCTTATGTTTATTGAATTACGCCAGTAATTCCTTGCCCTTGTCGGTGACTACCCTCGTATTTTCCTCGTTAACCGGCGATTTTCCCTTGACCAGGTCCAGGTCGGTAATCCGGACGTGCAGGAATTTCTTAATCCCGGCCTCCTCCATGGTTTTCTTTGCGCAATCCTGCGAACATCCGTCGAGGACGAGCACCTTATCGGCCTCTCGCGTCGAGTTGATAAAACTTTCAATTCTCCCGCCGATTCCGGCCAGGCAGAACATTTTTCCCGCACCTTCTCGGGAGAGAAGCCGCGCCGCGCGGTCGGTCATCTCGCCGGTGTTCGACGCTCCGGAACACGGGAAAATAAGTATGGTGTCACCGGCGCAACAATCGTTTTCAGCCTTTGACATCTTGCCTTCCTCCCTTACTCATTTTTATCGCTGAACGAACCCGCCGGGTCTTTATCGCCGTCAAGGTGCGATTTGAGGCGGCTCTCCTGGGATGTAAGCAGTTTTTTGTAAACGCTTTTTTTGAGGAATCGGAAAGCTTCGTCCCGGTCTTCGTCCGTGACGATTCTTTCCAGTTCCATCACCTCTTCCGGCTCCAGGGCAAGTGATTTTTTGGTGATTTTCAACATAATTTACCTCTCAATCGAAAATTAAACCGTATGTAACGCCGCAGATAGTTGCCATAATCACCACAAGAACCAGATAAGTTACGGTTTTCTTCGTGCCCAGAACGCCCCTTATCACCAGCATGTTGGGAAGCGATACCGCCGGTCCCGCCAGAAGGAGCGCCAGCGCCGGCCCTTTCCCCATACCCGAGCCCATCAAACTTTCCAGGATTGGAACTTCTGTGAGCGTTGCAAAGTACATAAAGGCTGCCGAGATTGACGCAAAAAACGACGTCCACACGGGCCAGACGACCTTTACGAAATCGTGGAACGCCCCCGCCCCGATGCCCGTAAGGGCAAAGAAAGAATCGGGGCGTGCGCCGACAACGGCCTCGACGTATTTCGACGGGATTATCGCCTCATGTTCCGGTCTCCCCAAAAGGAAACCGGCTATCAACACACCGATGAAAAGCAACGGCAATATCAGGAGCGAAAAATTGTACGTCTCTTCCACCCACGATTTAAGTTCATCCTTTTGAAACCATCTTAACAGCACCGGCACAAGCAGGATTAGAGATGCTCCCGCTATATACCATCTCACGTTGTAAATTGCGGCCCACACCCCCGTCGGGTCGGCGGGCTCGCCCCAGTTGGCAAAGACCAGAAATACAATCATGAGCGCGAAGAAGATGACGTCCTGCCACAGCTTGCGCGGCATTTCGGCCTCCATCATTTCCGCGCCGGGACCGGCCAGCCGCTCCTTTTCATCCTTGTGATAAATCCCGGCCATGGCCAGACCGATGACGAAGGCAAAAACTATAGCTCCCACGGCCCTTGCGAGGCCCATTTGCCACCCGAGAACCCGGGCGGTGAGTATGATTGCCAGCACGTTTATCGCCGGGCCGCTGTATAGAAAAGCAGTCGCAGGGCCGATGCCCGCTCCGCGCTGGTAAATGCTGGTAAACAAGGGCAACACGGTGCAGGAACAAACCGCCAGTATCGAGCCCGATACGCTGGCGACGCTGTAGGCCAGTATCTTTTTGGCCTGCGCCCCGAAATACTTGATTACCGAAGCCTGCGATACGAAAATCGCGATGCCCCCGGCGATGAAAAAAGCCGGAACAAGGCAAAGGAGCACATGCTCCCGCGCATATTCCTGGAGCATGAAAAAGGCTTCCATTATGCCCAATTCCACCCGGAAAGCATCCAGAGGAATGAAATAGGCCACCACGAAAGCCAGAACCATGTATATGAATTTCTTTCGGTCACTCATAATTGATACCTTTATACTTGGCGCAACAAGTAATTACGGGACACGGGGCTTAAGCAGAGACAAGGGAGACAAGGGGCTTAAGCAGAGACAAGGGAGACAAGGGGCTTAAGCCCCTTGTCCCTTAACCGCCGTAATTTCCGCCGATGCGATAACATTTTCCGTACCGCTCTCCGGAGCCCAATCCTTTATGAACTCGCCATTTTCGGTCCTTTCTCTTATCTCGATGTCACCGAATCCCGCTTCCGTCAGCATTTGCCTGATTTCTTCTTCGCTCGCCGCCCCGGATACGCAGGAGCAATGCATCCCGGGGTCGTCCTTCCATTCTTCGGGCATCTGTCCGATTCGCACGATGTCGGATATGGCCAGCCTTCCGTCGGGTTTGAGCACGCGGAAGGCTTCCCGGTACACCCGCCCCTTGTCCGGCGAGAGGTTGATTACGCAGTTGGATATAATCACGTCAACCGAATCGTCGGCCGCCGGAAGGTTTTCTATTTCCCCCAGCCTGAACTCGACATTGCTATAGCCTTCATCCTCGATAAACTTCCTCGACTTCGCCACCATGTCCGGCGTCATGTCCACGCCGATGACTTTTCCGGTCTCTCCCACGTTTTTGGCCGCCAGGAAGCAATCTATGCCGCCGCCGGCGCCCAGGTCGAGTACTACTTCGCCGGGCTTCAAGTTGGCGATGGCCCCGGGGTTGCCGCATCCCAGGCCCATGTTGGCTCCTTCGGGCACCGACTCCAGCTCCGCCTCGGAGTAACCCAACCGTTCCGCCTGCTTTTCAACGTCATAGTCTTTAGGGGAGCAACAGCCGCAATCGCTCTTGCCGGTCGCTATTCCGCCGTAACTTCTTATTACGTCCCGCTTTATTTTTTCCTTATCACTCATGATGTTCCTCCACGAAGGATTTCCCCTGAAGTCGTTCCGTTAAAATATTTTCTCCTGAACCAGAAGGCCAGGTTCACCAGACTTATCAGAACCGGCACCTCGACCAGCGGCCCGATGACTGCGGCGAAGGCCACTCCGGATTTTATCCCGAACACCGATATCGCCACCGCAATGGCAAGCTCGAAGTTGTTGGAGGCGGCGGTGAAGCTGAGCGTCGTTGACTTCGAGTAATCCGCTCCCGCTCTCTTCGACATAAAGAACGTGATTACAAACATGGCCACGAAATAAATCAGCAGCGGTATCGCTATCCTGACCACGTCCAGCGGTATCTTGACGATGTACTCGCCCTTGAGCGAAAACATGACCACGATGGTGAAAAGCAGCGCCACCAGCGTTATGGGGCTTATCTTCGGGATGAATTTCTCGTGGTACCATTTCTTATCCTTGAGCTTTATCAGGCTGAATCGGGTGATAATGCCCGCGATAAACGGCACGCCCAGGTATATGAAAACGCTTTCGGCTATCTGCCCGATGGTTACGTCCACCACCGCCCCTGAAAGGCCGAAAAGCGGCGGCAGCATGGTTATGAACACCCAAGCGTAGAGCGAGAAGAAGAGCACCTGGAAGACCGAGTTGAACGCCACCAGCCCCGCCGCATATTCCGGGTCGCCCTCCGCAAGGTCGTTCCACACCAGCACCATCGCTATGCAACGCGCCAGCCCTATCATTATCAGCCCCACCATGTATTCCGGGTAAGAATGCAGAAACAGTATGGCCAGGAAAAACATCAGCGCCGGGCCAATAATCCAGTTCTGCGCAAGGCTCAACCCCAGTATTTTGAAGTCGCGGAAAACCCTGCCCAGCTCCTCGTAGCGCACCTTGGCCAGCGGCGGGTACATCATCAGTATAAGGCCGATGGCGATGGGGACGTTGGTGGTTCCGACGCTCATCCTGTCCCAGAAATCCGCAACGCCGGGCCATGAGTAGCCCATACCAACCCCGACCCCCATGGCCAGGAATATCCAAAGGGTCAGGAACCGGTCGAGAAAAGAGAGCTTCTTTATGGAACTTTCCGGATTCATTGAAGATTTCGGCACTGTTTAACTCCTTGTCGCTTTATCCGTTTTCCCGGAGCGATTTCGCTATCCGGGCCTGCTCGTCGGCGATGTCGCATACCGCGTTGTTCAGGCACGATACCATGTCGCCGAGGCAGCATATTTTGATGGAGTAATATACCTTCAGCCCTTCCTTGCGTGCGCTGATGATTCCCGCCGAGCGCAGCACGGCCAGGTGGCGGGAAGTGTTGGCCTCCTTGAGTCCCATTTCCTCAACGATTTCGGACACACTCCTTTCCCCGGCGGAGAGCATCTCGACAATCCGCACCCGGTGGGGATGGGCTAAGGCCTTGAAAATTCTCGCTTTTTGCTCATATACCGGCTCGCTCATGCTCAATCTCCCTTCATAAATCCCGTGCGGCAACCTAATTTACTATTTTACTTATTTGTAAATTAATATAACAAGCGATTCATACCTTCGCAAGGGGGTATTTCCATTTTTTTAGCTCTCAGGGGCGGACGGTCATGCGCCACGGCATACGGGGCTTCCACCCCGAGCGAGGGGAGACGCCGATAGCTGCGCTATCGGCGAAGACTCACATCATGGTCAATCCCGGCCAACACCGATAAAAAATTTATCGGTGCTACCCGTTTCTCTGTATCTTGCAAGGGCGCACAGCCGCGTGCCCCCGGTCATTAAACCCGGTTGCTTCCCTCAAGCCGGGGCCGTATTCTAATTGAATATGCCTCTTCGTTCTCTTTTTACATCGCTGAGGGAAAAACCCGCGCCGTTGATTGCGGTCGCATGCGTCGGCGCAATCGTCGGCGTGGCGGTGCTTCTGAGCGAAGGCCGGACTCATTTCCCCACCGTGTGGGCCTTTGTCCTGAGCGCCGAGGCCGGGGCCGTTGCGGTGGCGGCGCTGTTTATCATACTTTCGGCGCTATTCTCCCTCCTGCCACGTGCTGATACCCGAACCGTGCTCAAAGCGCAGGCGGTCGCCCACCTGGCTCTGCTCCTGTTCCTGCCCGCCGGTTTGAACATCGTTTTGAACATCCGATATTTCTGGAAATACATGGGAGCCGCAACGCTGGCGCTTTTTGTAGCGGCGCAGGTTTGCGTTCTCATCTACGTTTTATCCCCCCGCAGAATCAGGCTTCCCGCAAGCCTGCTAGCCTTTCTCGCGGCGGCATTTTTTATCGTAGGAGGCATAATAAGCACCCTTCCCCTGGACACCGGCTACGGCCATGACCGCGAAGAGCTTTCGCTGAAGCACAAAAAAGCGGCATTCTCCGGGCCTTCAGCCAAGGGGGTATACGTAAACGCCGAAGGACAATGGCGACCCGCCACGGCGGTCGAGCCGCCGCACGTCTACCGATTCTCCGCCCGTATCGACGAGCCGTCCCGCATTTCGACGGGATTTCTGACCGGCTCCTCTGAAACCTCCGGAGAGGCACTGATTCAAATACGGTCGGAAGATGCAAAAGGGGAAAAGATTACAATAAAGTGGGACGGGAGGGGATGGAAAAACTTCCTTTACGGCAAAACCCTGCCGCCGGGTAATGTGGAATTGCGAATAGCCCCTAAATCCGGCGGGATGTGGGTGGACGACCCCGTCTTCGTACCGGAAAACGCGACCAAGCCCAACCTCATATTTATAGTGATAGATACCCTCCGCGCCGACCGGCTGTCGTGCTACGGCTACCCCCGTAAAACCACACCGGAAATAGATAAAATCGCCCGTGAGGGGATAATCTTCGAGCGGCATTATTCGCCCTCCTCGTGGTCAACCGCCGCGATGGCCAGCCTGTTCACCGGGCTTTACCCGCGCCAGCACGGCTGCATAGATTTCGCGTCGCTTGTATTGCCGTCGCAGTTTGAAACGCTGCCGGAAGCGCTCAAAAAGCAGGGTTACAGGACTATCGGAGTGAGCGGCAACCCGCTTTTGAGTGTAAAGACCGGTTTCTCTCGCGGCTTTGACCGCTTCGACGAGAAGTGCTTCCAAAACGTCAACTGGCGCAGCGGCGAATGCATGACCGACCGGGCTCTTGAAACGGTGGGGGAAGGCGAGCCTTTCGCGCTTTACCTGCAATACATGGACCCCCACATGCCTTACCTGGCCCCTTCGCCCCACTTCATGAAGTTCAGGGACAGCATTTATCCCGCTAATCTGGGCGATGTGGCGGGATTTTTGAGCAACCGTTACGACGAGATGGTCTCCTACGTAGACGCCCAGGTGGGCAGGCTGTTGGACAACCTCGAAAACCGGGGACTGCTCGAAAACACAATCATCATAATCACCGCCGACCACGGGGAGGAGCTGGGCGACCACGGCGGCTACAACCACGGCTACACCGCCTACAACGAAGTGGTGCACGTGCCGCTTATCATATCCGGCCCCGGCCTGCCGGAGGGTAAGCGGGTGAAAAAACTTACCAGCGGGGTGGACATCTTCGTAACTTTTGCCGGTACAAGAAAAAATATGCCCGACCGCCGCTCGCTGCTGGACTTCGACCACAAACCCCGCGAATGGGCGCTTGCCGACGCCATGGAGCAAACTGGACTTATAACGGATGAATACAAGTTTATTGTGGACGCCTTCGGGGGCGGAAGAATGCTCTTCGACCTCGAAAACGACCCCCATGAAAGCTACAACCTGGCCGAGGAAGAGCCGGAACTCGCCCGCCGGGCTAACCGCAGGCTCCGTCGAATCCTGGAGCGACTGGACAGGATAAAGCCGCCGCGCGAGCGTTCGCGCCAACTGATGAAGCAGATGCGCAACCGGCTGAGGGCGTTGGGATACGTGCAGTAAGCCATTTACAATGTAACGCCGGCGTCCGCGCCGGCCTTTGGCCGCCGTGACGGCGGCGCTACGTACGTTTCAGAGTTGCATCCCGTTTGCGCCCCCGAAGGCATTTCAGTAAAATAACCCATCATGAAAATGGCAGGACTCACCGGGGGTATAGCCACAGGCAAGAGCACCGTTGCCGGTATGTTTCGCGAGATGGGGGCCGGCGTTATCGACGCCGACGCCATAGCCCGCGATATCGTGCAACCGGGTATGCCCGCCTACGAGGAAATCATCGAGTACTTCGGCAGGGATATTCTCGATGAAGAGAGATACCTTGACCGGGAGAAGCTCGGAGCACTCGTCTTCGACGACAAAGAAAAACGACAAAGGCTGGAATCGCTGACCCACCCCAGAGTATACCAGGAAATGCTGCGACAGATGAACGAATTGACCGACGGGGGGGTCGAAATCGCCATCATGGACGTGCCGCTGCTTTTCGAATCAGGCGCCGAAAGCTGGCTCAAGCCGGTGATACTGGTTTACGCGCCGGAAGAGGTGCAGCTTGCCCGCCTTACCGAGCGGGACGAATGCGACGAGGAACGGGCGCGCTCGCGTATTTCCAGCCAAATGCCCATAGAAGAAAAGAAGGAAAAGGCCGATTACGTCATAGACAACTCCGGCTCACTGAAAGAAACAAAGGAGCAGGTCGAGTCGGTGTGGAAAAAGATGGCGGGCGGATTATTTTAAAACAAGGTAGTTTTGGTTCCGCAAGAATTAATAATCTCCGTCACCCGCCGCCCTGGCAGGCGCGACATCCCTGTCGCGCCATGGTAGGCGCGACACTCCTGTCGCGCAAAAAAAGAACGCCCGGCAGGAGTGCCGGGCCTACCATTCCCGGGTTGAAAGGGCCACGGACTTCAGTCCGCGGTTTTCGTATCAAACGTGTTTGCGCGTGAATGAGTTTTCGCCGATACCGGGTAGCCCGGACGTTACACGTCCGGGTTGTCCGTCAGGACAACGGGAAAAGCAGGCCGCTACTTCACCCCGTCGATGCCGCTTCTCAACTCGGCGGCGAAATTCCTCACTTCCCCGGCCAATTCGGAGCGGTCCCCTACCCTTTCCACCACCTTCACGATGGCGCTGCCGACGACCACTCCCTCGGCCATGGAAGCCACTTCCCGCACGTGCTCGGGGGTGGAGATACCGAACCCGACGGCCACCGGCAACGGGCTGACTCCGCGAATTTCCTCGACTTTATTCCGTATGTCCGCCTGCAAAACGTTCCTCGCGCCGGTAACCCCGGCCACGCTGACGTAATAAAGAAATCCCGACCCGTGCTCCGCCACGTACTTGCGCCGCTCGGGCGTCGATGTCGGCGCCAGCAGGTAAATAACGTCAAGCCCTCTCGCCGTTGCCGCTTTCCTCAAGGGCGCCCCCTCATCCGGCGGCAAATCCACGCACAAAAACCCGTCGGCGCCCGCCGAGGCGCTGTCGGAAGCCAGCTTCTCCCAGTCATAGTTGAAGAACGGGTTTGCATAACCGAAGAGCACCACCGGGATGTCGTGCCGGCTCCTGAAGCGCGAAACCTTATCCAGAATCCGGGGGATGTTCACGTTGTCCTTCAAAGCCCTCCGGGCCGCCGCCTGGAGCGTAGGCCCGTCGGCCATGGGGTCGCTGAACGGAATGCCGAGCTCGATGAGGTCGGCGCCGGCGTCCGCCAGCGCATCCAAGAGCTCCGACGTGCGCTCCAGCGACGGGTCGCCCGCGGTGATGTAAGGGATGAACGCCGCGCGGCCTTCTTCGCGCAAGGCGTCGAACTTGGGGCCGATACGGCTCATAACTCCTCCTCCCCTTCGCCCAATTGTTCCATGATGGTGCTCATATCTTTATCTCCGCGACCGCTGAGGTTAATCAAAACAACGGAATCGCGGGGCATTTTTCCGGCCAGCTCGACCGCGTAAGCCACGGCGTGGGCCGTTTCCAGCGCCGGGATTATGCCCTCGGCTTCGGTCAATCGCTTCAAGCCTTCCATCGCTTCATCGTCGGTAATCGACACGTATTCGGCGCCGCCGGTATCTTTCAGGTAAGCGTGCTCGGGGCCCACTCCGGGATAATCCAGTCCGGCGCTTATCGAATGCGCCTCGTGCACCTGTCCGCCTTCGTCCTGCAGAAGGTAACTCATCTGGCCGTGTAATATTCCCGCCTTGCCTTCGCCGAGGGTGGCGGCGTGTTTGCCGGTAGTGATGCCCTTCCCTGCGGCTTCCACGCCTACCAGCTTTACATCGGGCTCATCCATGAAACCCCGGAAGATGCCCATCGCGTTGGAGCCGCCGCCTACACATGCCACCACCGCGTCCGGCGGGCGGCCTTCGGCTTTGAGCATCTGCTCGCGGGCCTCGCGGCCGATGACCGATTGCAGCCCCTTTACCAGCTCGGGGTAAGGATGCGGCCCCGCGACGGTTCCCATGAGGTAATGGGTATCGGTGACGGTGGCTATCCAGTTGCGCAGGGCTTCGTTCAGGGCATCCTTGAGCGTGCGGCTTCCCGAGGCCACCGGTGTCACCTTCGCCCCGAGCAGCCTCATGCGGAAGACGTTGAGCCTTTGCCTTCGCATATCCTCGGCGCCCATGAAAATTTCGCACTCGAAGCCGAACTTCGCCGCCACGGTGGCGGTGGCGACTCCGTGCTGCCCCGCGCCGGTTTCGGCGATGAGCCTTTTCTTGCCCATCTTTGCTGCGAGCAGGGCCTGCCCCACCGTATTGTTGACCTTGTGCGCCCCGGTATGGCACAGGTCTTCCCGCTTGAGATAAATTTTCGCTCCACCCGTCTTTTCGGTAAGGCGCGGGCAATAAGTAAGGGGCGTCGGGCGGCCCACGTACTTCTTCAGATAATGGTCGAACTCCTCCCGGAAACCCTCGTCGGGCCACCACTTTTCCCATGCCTCCTCCAGCTCCAGCAGCGCGGGCATAAGGGTTTCGGCGACGTAACGGCCTCCGTAAACGCCGTATTTTCCTTTTTCAGATGCAGGCATGTTTTACTTCCTTTATGAATTTTTCGATTTTTTCCGGGGACTTATGCCCATTTTCGTCTTCCACGCAGAACGATGCGTCCACCCCGTAAGGTTTCACGATTCTGACAGCTTCGGCCATGTAACCCGCTACTGAATCTCCGCTCAAAACAACGCGCCCGAGGCTTTGACCCGCCAGTGTAATCAGCTCCATTCTCGACCCTCGGGAACTTTCGGGCGAGCCGTTGCCGTTGGTCGCCGTCAGCAGGTAAGCCGCCGCGTCATAGTTCCCGGCGTACTCGATGTCGCCTTTCGAGCCGAGGGTTATCTGCTTTATGACGGGCACCCGGAGCATGCTGCACAGTTGCGGAGCTTCCCTGCCCTTCAACTGGACTGCTGCCAGGCCCACTTCTTCGATAACCCTTTCAATCCAGTCGCGGCGGTCGTTTTCGAATATTCCCACCGCCTGCACGAAAGGCGGAAGCCGCTTTACGATTTTTCGCGCCTCGACGGGAGTGATTTTCCTGACGGCGCTTCTGTGGAAATCGAACCCGACGGCGTCGGCGCCGCATTCGACGGCTACGGCGGCGTCGCGCTCGCTCATTATCCCGCATATTTTTATTTTCAGTGGCATGACAGAAACTCCTTGAGCCGCCCTCCCGGGTCGGGAGCGGTAACCAGCGCTTCCCCCACCAGGAAGGCCCTGATGTTCTTGTCCATGTATTCTTTCAGGTTTTCCGGCGATTTTATGCCGCTTTCGGCCACCAGCACCGCGTCTTCCGGGGCCATGGGAGCCAGCCTGTTTGCCACTTCCGGGTCCACCTCAAAGGTGTTGAGATTGCGGTTGTTGATACCGATAACCCGTGCGCCCGCCTCGATTGCGATTTGCATTTCGTCTTCATCATGCACCTCCACCAGCGCCTCCATTCCCGCGCTTTCGACTTCCTCCATCATTTCGGGCAACTTCGATTTTCCGAGGGCCGCCACAATCAACAGCACCGCGTCGGCGCCGGAGCCACGCGCTTCCCACACCTGGTACGGGTGCACGACAAAGTCCTTGCGAAGCACGGGCACGTTCATGTCCTCCATGAAGTTCACGGTTCCGCGAACCTTCACCAGGTCCTCTATTCCTCCCTGAAAACCGGGTCCGTCGGTGAGCACGCTTATTGCCGCCGCTCCCGCCTGCATGTACTGCTGAGCGGTCAATCCGGCGTCCAGGTCGGGCCTGAGTATCCCCTTGCTGGGGCTGGCCCTTTTTATCTCCGCTATTATCCGGGGCGGAGAACCTTCCACGAGAGCCTTTTTCAGGCTTTGAACGGCGGCCAGCGAAGCGCACCGGTTCCGGAGCCAGTCCAGGGGGATAAACTCGGTGACCTTTTTTACTTCCTCGTCTTTCCTCCGGATTATTTCATCCAGAAAACTCATCAAAGCACCCCCGAAAGTTCAGGCCTTGCTCATACTCACCATTTTTTTCAGGACCCGGCTCGCGGCTCCGGAGTCTATGGCCGACGCCGCGGCTTCCATTCCCTCTGCGAGATTTTTCGCTACGCCCCCGACAACCAGCGCCGCCGCCGCATTCAGCAGGACTACGCTTCGGTGCTGTCCGTCATTTCCGTTAAGTACCTCGCGTATTATTTCGGCGTTTCGCTCCGGCGTGCCGCCTTCGAGGGCGTCGAGGCCGCAGGGCTTCATGCCGTAGTCCTTCGGGTCGAGAAAGTAAGTTTTCACCCATCCGTCTTTTAACTCGGAAATCCGGGTGGGGCCGCTGAGGGTTATTTCATCGATACCGTCCGAGCCGTGCACCACCATCGCCCGCTCGCACCCCAGCCGACAGAGCACCCGGGCGAATACGTCCGTCAACTCGGGCGAAAAGACGCCGATAAGCTGCCTCTTGGCCCCGGCGGGGTTGGTAAGCGGGCCGAGGACATTAAACACCGTCCTTACCCCGATTTCCTTGCGCGGGCCGATGGCATGCTTCATTGCGGCGTGCATACGGGGGGCGAACATGAACCCTATCCCGGCGTCCCCTATGCATTTTCCCACCGTTTCCGGCTCGGTGTCCACGTTCACCCCCAGCGCTTCCAGCACGTCGGCGCTTCCGCACATGCTGGATGCCGCCCGATTGCCGTGCTTTGCCACCCTCAGCCCCGCCCCGGCGGCCACCAGGGCCACGGCGGTGGAGATGTTGAAGGTGCCGCGGCCGTCACCGCCGGTGCCGCAGGTGTCGATGACGTCGAGGTCGGTGGTCACCTTGGTGGCCTTTTCTCGCATAACCCGTGCGGCGCCCACGATTTCGTCGTCGGTCTCCCCTTTCAGCCTGAGGGCGACCAAAAAAGCGCCTATCTGGGCGGCGGTGGCGTTGCCTCCCATGATGCACTCGAATGTGTCCACCATCTGCGACTCGCTGAGGTGTTCCCTCTCCATCACCTTCTTGATTGATTCCGCTATCATTTTATCCCCCTTTTATGAGTTTCATGTTTCAAGTGCTATGCCGGCTTGCGCCGTATTGTAATTTTCAGTTGCCGGCTCCAGGAAATTTCTTAAAACCGTCATACCGACGGGAGTCAATACGCTTTCAGGATGAAACTGTATACCCTCAATCATGTAGTCTTTATGCCTGATGCCCATAATCTCCCCCTCCGGGGTGGTTGCCGTTACCCGGAGGCAATCCGGCACGCTGTCCGGGTCTACGATGAGGGAATGATACCTGCCCGCCTCGAAGGGTGAAGGCAACTGCTTGTAAACGCTTTTTCCGTCATGCTGCACCCGGCTGGTTTTTCCGTGCATAAGGCGCGATGCCCGGACGATTTTCGCCCCGAAGGCCTGCGCAACCGCCTGGTGCCCGAGGCATACTCCCAGGATGGGTATCTTACCGGCAAGCTTTTCAATTGCATCGAGGCATATCCCCGCCTTCTCGGGCGTGCACGGGCCGGGGCTTATTACCAGCGCCTCCGGCTCCATCGATTCGATATCCTCCGGCGTGGTGCGGTCATTGCGGGCGACGGTCACCTCGCGGCCCAGCATTTTGATGTACTGGACGAGGTTGAAAGTAAACGAATCGTAATTGTCGATGACGAAAATCATCTTATCCTCCCTTTTTTACGGCATACCCCGCGCGGCCATTTCCACCGCCCTCAGCAATCCCTTGGCCTTGTTCACGGTTTCCTGGTACTCGGTTTCAGGGTCGGAGTCGGCGACAACACCCCCACCGGCCTGGATATTCACCACCCCGTCCTTAACCAGAGCGGTGCGTATGGCGATGCACATGTCCATATTCCCGTCGTACCCGAAGTAACCCACGCTTCCTCCGTATACCCCCCTGCGGGCGGGCTCGACCTCCTCGATAATTTCCATGGCCCTTATCTTCGGCGCTCCGGTAAGCGTCCCCGCCGGAAAGGTGGCACTTACCAGGTCGAAGCCGTCGAGGCCTCCTTCGAGCATTCCGGTTACCGTGCTCACCAGGTGCATCACGTGGCTGTAGCGCTCGACCACCATATACTCGTCCACATTGACGGCGCCGGTTTCACACACCCTTCCCAGGTCGTTCCGGCCCAGGTCGACGAGCATTACGTGCTCGGCCTTTTCCTTGGGGTCGGCTTTCAGGTCATCTTCCAGCCCCTCATCTTCGTCCGGCGTTTTGCCGCGAGGGCGGGTGCCCGCTATGGGGCGGAGGGTGGCCTTGCCGTCCTCCAGCCTGACCATCACCTCCGGGCTGGAGCCTATCAGAGCATCGGGGCCTAGTTTCTGGAAAAAGAGGTACGGGCTGGGGTTTATGTGTCTCAGTGCTCGGTAGAGGTCGAGGGAATCCGCCCGGGCGGCGCCCCGGAAGCGCTGGCTGGGCACCACCTGGATAATGTCTCCCGCCTTGATGTAATCGAGGCACTTTTCGACCACCCGCATGTACTCGTCGCGAGTGAAGTTGCTCACGAACTCGATTTCACCTCCCGGAGCGGCAGTCTCGAGCCTCGGGCGAGGGCCTCTCAGGCGGGAGATGACATCGTCTATGCGCGAGACCGCTTCCCGGTAGGAATCCTCCGCGTCCGCAAGCTCCCGGACTTTAACGGGACAAATCACCAGTATGGAGTGGCGGAGGTTGTCGAAAGCCAGCAACACCTTCGGGGCCATGAGCGACACATCGAAGCAACCGAGCTCGTCGGATGTGAGGGCGGGCAATTTTTCGAAGTAGCGGACGCAATCGTATGATAAATAACCCACGGCCCCGCCTGTAAACCGGGGCAAATCGGGATAAGTGACCGGTTTTTCGTCGGACATGATACGTCTAACCACGTCGAGCGGGTTTCCGTCGACCGGGAGCCGGTCGAGTTTCGAGCCGCGCATGACTTCGGCGGTGGGGCCTTTCGAGCGGACAATCATTTCGGGGTCGAAGCCTATGAAGCTGTAGCGGGCCCACTTTTCACCGCCCTCCACGCTTTCAAAGAGGAAGGCCTCGGATTGCGAGCCCACCTTGGTGAAGGCGCTCAAAGGCGTCTCGAGGTCACCGAGTATTTCCCGGTAGACCGGAATCCGGTTGTATTCTTTTGCCAGTTTTTTGAACTCGTCCAAAGTCGGATATATGTCCCTGCGTATCACCGCTATCCTCCAAACTATTAAAATTGGGTAAATTGAGAGGAAAAAACGAAGCCCGGCGGGAAAAACACAAGTGCTACGGGCACTTACCCCGACGGGGTCAGTCTTGGGCGCAAAGAAAGGTTATGGGCGCTTACCAGCCGGGCCAGACCCAGGCGTACTGGTAACCGGATGTGTGGATAAGGATTGAAATCAGGTGTGATGAAGAAGAATCGCTCATCTTAGATATTAATTTTAGCAGGAAATTTCGGGCTGTCAAGTGCTTTTTCCTTTCAGCTTAAGCCTGTCCCGGGTGAAGAGTTTCAACTTGTCCCACCAGCTTGTCCTGAGCAGTCTCCATTTTTCCATTTCCGAAATCACCTGGGCGGCGGTCCACTTGCCTTGCGCTACTCCGGTCAGGATTCTTCCGACGCTGATAGCGCTCAGGGCATCCGGCCCGGCGAAGGGGTATTTCCGGTCTCCCACAATTATTACGTGCCCCGCCCTTACCACCTCCTTTTCCCCCCGATATATGGAGTTTCCGCTTTCATTGAGGATATTTACCAGCGCTTCCATTTCGTCGAGGTTAAGATGACGCGCTTCTTCGAAAAACTCCGGGTAGCCTGCGCTGAGGGGCATTTTTAGAGCTTTCTTTTTAACCCTGGAGCGCAGTCGCCTTTTTTTGAAAGCCGTTATCAGGCCGTCGCGCCTTGTAAGCCAGACCCCGATGGGCCTTGCGCCCAGCAGCCAGGCCAACCTGCGGCGGCGCTTAATGCTGTGAGCGTCCCCTTTGGGAGGGAAGCACGGGTCGGGGTTTCCCACGACCATTGGCAGCCAGTACTCGGCCCAGGTGGGAAACTTTTCCATAAGCGCCGTAACGGCCCCCACCAGCGCGCTGCGAACGTTCTTCCACGGCTTCAGGAGGACGGGGTTTCCAATCAGCTTGTAAGGCATCATCCCGCCTAACCTCGTGGCGGCCAATCGGGTTAATACCGATTCGAAGGGGTCCACGCCCATGAGTTGTGCGCCCAGGTTTTCGGTGGCGAAAATATTCTGGCCGGCGATGATAATGCCGGGAACCCGTGACCGGGGCCTTCGCACGTAACCCAGTACACCGTCGGCGGCGGTTATGCCGTCTATAAGCGAAAAGTGCACCGGGAAAGCTTCCATAAGTGCGGTAACCGCTCTGGCTTCGTCCATCTCGGTGGGATAAGTTACCAGCCGGTCTTCCATGGGCAGGGCCAGTGAGATATTGGCCAGGTTAAGCGCATACCGGGTGGCGTAGTGGGTTTTGAGTTTACCGAAAGTTATCCTGTAATCGGCGTCTCTCCAGAACTGTGAGACGAAATGGCGCCCCAAAAGCTCATGCGTAAACTCGTGGCTCACCAACTGGTGGGATAAGTCAACGATGGTAAACGGCAACAACTCGCCCTTTACATCCACGTACCCGGTCAGCCGGGACGGGGATTTTCCAACCGGCTCGACGGCTTCTTCCTCCACGTACCCCGCCCGCGCTGCGACCCTGACCACTCCCCGGCCATCGTACCACTTACCGAAGGAATTTCTGCCCTCGGCCACGCTAACGTTACGCCAGCCGCGCTCCATTATCCTGCGCACCACGTGAATCACCAGGGTGGGGTCGGTGTACACTCCCACTTCATCCCGCCGGATTAATGGAATGAAGTGTGCCTTCAGGATTATGGAAAAATCCTCTTTTGATTTCCCGGAACGCTTCCAGGCCCGCTCGAGGTGCTCGAAGAAGCAACTGTTATCGAGCGCCGCGTCCAGCATATCGAACTTCCGATTCGGGTTTCCCACCTTTATGGCCACCAGGTGCTGCGGTTCGCTCACGTCGAAGGGGTACTCGGGCGCCAGTATCGCCTTGCGCTCGTACTCCCTCGATACGTCCGGGTTTTCTATAAGCTCGTCATATACGGCCACGGCTTCCTTCGAAGGGTGCTTACGGCGGGGAATGGGCATGCCGTACTCGGCGGCGATTTCGGGCAATGGGCATCTCTGCTCGAAAACCGAGGGTAATATATACCCGGTAGGCGCCCACCCGGTACCGTCGCGGAAGACCTTTTTCACGATGTCGCTGGCGGCTTTCAGGCTGCGCAGCTCGGGGTCGAGCAGCACCTTGTCGCCCAGGGTAAGCACGTTGGCCTCCATGGCGGCGGCTATCCGGGCTACTATTATTTTGCGGGTCTCGTCGACGGGACGCTTATCTTCGGGAACCTCCCGGAGAATACTTTCCACCAGATTCGTGGCCAGGGATATGCTGTCTACACCTATCATTTCGGCTTACTGTTCTCCGGGGAATTAATATAAAAACGCAATCAGTACGGCAAGTTGTAATCGTCCAGATGTTGCAGCAGCGTAGCACGTGGTCTAACTTCTTTCAACCGTTATGGAGCGTGATAAAGACATATCCGGGGGGATTGGAAGCTATTTGCCGCCCCTGATAATTTTCGCTGTTTCTTTGCTGGTAAGAGTTGTCTATATTATCCAGCTCAAAGACACCCCCTTCTGGGACGCCATGATGATAGACGCCGGCCTCTATGACCGCTGGGGTTCGGACATAGCCTCGGGCCAGTGGATGGGTAAAAATATCTTTTACGACCCGCCCCTTTATGCGTACTTTCTCGGTGTAATATATAAATTCTTCGGCCACAACTACCTGGTACTGCGTATTATCCAGGCGGTTGTCGGCTCGGCTCACAGTGTAATCATTTTTTACCTCGCATCGCGCATACTGGACAGGCGTGCGGGTATTCTTGCGGGCCTCATAGCTTCGTTTTATGCGCCCTTTATATTTTACGACGCCCTGGTAATGAAAGCCTTTCTGTCGTCGGCGCTGGTGGACGCCGGCCTGCTCACCCTGTTGGCCGGAATTTCCGGGAGGAAATACCGCTGGTGGTTTTTTCACGGATTACTGCTGGGACTGACCTGCCTTTTGAGGCTCAACATAATGGTTTTCATACTTATAGAGGCTGCGGGGTTGACGTGGGTTATCATACGCGGCAAGCTGCAGCCGACCCGTTTGAAAACCGCGATAACCGCGGGGTTGTGGGCCTTGGGGATAGTTATCGTTCTCGCGCCCGTTGCAATAAGAAACTATCACGTTTCCGACCACCTGGTGGTGGTATCCAGTTACATGGGGCAGAACTTTTACACCGGCAACAACCCGTACAACACCAACCGGAATTACCAGCGCCTGCCTTTCGTGAGGGCGAACCCCAAGTACGAGCAGCGGGATTTCCGGCGGGAGGCCGTAAGAAGGCTCGGCGCCGCCGAAATTACACCCAGCGGCGTCAGCGGATACTGGCTGAGGCAGGGGCTTCTTTACATAGAGGCTCAGCCGTTTGCCTTCCTGGAAAGGCTGTGGACAAAGTTCCGCCTGTTCTGGAACGCCTACGAGATGCCGGATTGTTACAACATGAATTTCATTTCGAGGCATTTTGTGCCCCTGTTGCACTATCTGCCGGGCTTCGGATTGATAGCTCCGCTGGGTCTTTTGGGAATAGCGCTCACTGCCCGACAATGGCGGAAACTCTGGCCGTTTTACGTCTTTATCGTGGCGTACATGGGCGCCATCATCATGTTTTTCGTGTTCGCCCGCTACAGGTTGCCGGTTGCAGGAACACTGACGGCCTTCAGCGGGGTGGCTTTGATAAAATTATGGGACATCAGAAAGCGCTGGAAACAACTCGGCGCTTTTCTCGCCCTGGGAGCTGCTTTGTTCGTGCTCATAAACCTGCCTCCGCCGTACAAGGTTCCGGATTCACAGGCGCTCCGAAACCTGGGTACTATAGCCCGCGAGCGCGGTGACAGGGAAAAGGCGGTGGATTATTACCGCCGGGCCGTGGAAATAGAACCCGGGGAGTACGAGGCCCGATATTTCCTGGCAACCACTTTAAGGGAATCGGACAGATGCCGTGAGGCCATCGAGGAGTATAAAACAAGCCTCAAAATACGCCCCGGCGATTTCAACTCGCTCGCCGGTCTCGGTATATGCCACGAAAAGCTCGGGCATGACGGAAAAGCCCGGGAACTTTACATAGAAGCGCTCAAAGCCAACATGAAGCTTACCGACATACGGCTCAGACTGGTCAACCTGCTCCTCGACGCCGGCGAAAAGGAGGAAGCGCTGAAACAACTCCGTACGCTTCTTACCATCAACCCGATGCACCGCAAAGCCAACCGCCTGTATAAAAAACTCAGCTCCGGAGGGGAATAACCGCGATGAGCACCGGCTCGCGCAAGCGTTTTGCGATTTGCCTGCTGTGGCCTTTCATGGTGGTGGCGGTTATTGCCGCGCTGTCGCCGCTGTGGTTTCCTCAGCTCGGTTATTTCCTGGTAGTCTCCGACCCCCTGAAGAAATCCGACGCCATAGTTTCACTCGGAGGAGGCGACCCTCAACGTTGCGAAGTGTCCGCCGAGCTATACAAACAGGAGTGGGCGCCGAGGGTCATTACCACGGGCAACCTGGTGCTCGATTACACAAAAGCGCTGGGGCGGGAGTACACTTTTGCGGAGATTGCGGGCAAGCTTGTCGCGAGCCATGGAGTGCCGGAAGGTGACGTCATTGTGTTAAACGTGGGCGCCAGCACATACGAAGAGGCCCTGGCGCTGAAAGAGTATTGCTCCGACCACGATTATAAGAGAATGATAATCGTTACCAGCATCTACCATACTCGCAGGGCGCGGGGGGTTTTCGGTAAAGTGTTCGAGGATTCCGGGGTGGAGATTATCGTCAGGCCCGCCAGGGGAGGCGAATTCACCACCGAAAACTGGTGGAAAAGGGAGGAAGACCTGATATTCGTAAACAACGAGTGGATGAAGCTCGGCCTTTACTTTTTGCAGGGAAAGATATAACGATAAATTTCAGCGAGTTTTCTATTCCTCGCTTTTCAATATCCTTTTCGCGGCTTGCCTAAGCTCGAAATGAAGGTTTTCGTCACTGTATACTTCCCGAACGTCCTGCCTCATTAACAGCCTCAGGAAACCTATGCTCACTTCGGTGGGAGTGTAGGGGTTGAAAACCAGCGCCTTTTTGACCCGGTAGCTTCGGGTCCACTTCTGTGACCGGGCGATGTGCCTGAGTATCTCGCTGTTGGTGGGCCTTTTTGCGGCTATCCTGACCACCTGCTCCTCGGTAAGGGCGGGGTTTGCGAGTATCTGCTCGATAACCGAAGGGTCCTGGTCGTGCAGCAGGCGGTTGACCATATCCCTGTTCGCGGTTCTTCCCAGGGTTTTTTTATAGCCCAACGCCAGGTCTTTCATATCCCGGTCCACGTAGACCTCTTCGTCCTGGCTGACAATAAACTTCTTGGGCGGTATTTTTCTCAACATGCTTGCTACTTCTTCTAATCCCTGCTGCCGCGAGTAGCTGTACACCTCGTCCATCTTCTCGTTGCCGGCCCTGTTTACAAGCTCGTCCAAATCTCCCAGTGTGATGAGCATTTCCTTGTATGCAGGGGAACCCCTCGAGGCCCGCATGACAATTTCGTTCAGCACCCCCGCCAGAGTATCGAATTCGAGGTCGGCGAGATTTCGTGCGAGCATACTTCGGCGAATGCCTGTATCCCGGATAGCCCCGGATTTGCGCTTTAACCCCTCGGCAATTTCTTTCGCTTTTTCCGAGCTACCTTCCATGGTGTGTCAGAGGGCCTGATGGCTTTTAACGGTAACCGCCCCCGACTTCGGAAGTTTGGGTGAGCCTGATTCGATGTTATCGAAAACTATCATGTATTTATCGGATGTTTCGGGCAAAAGTATCAGCGAGTTCAGGTTTTCGTCTTCAGTTCGATGCAGCAGTTGCTGTATACGGTCAAGTGAAAGGGAAGCAAGTTGCTCGCGGGAAAGGATGTTTCCGTACATGGTATCCGCAGTACGGGTTTGGCCGTTATCTATCAGTTTTCCTTCCAGCAGAATCATCCACTGGGGAGTGGAGTAAAGGTTGGTAATGCTGCCTTCGATAACCCACAATGTTTTTCCGTCATTCCGGTTAACGCTGTACAAATCCGAGCGTTTTAACAATGCGATTTTAATGATGTTCTGGGGCGGCTTTTTTTCCGCAATCCCGAGAAATTCCCTGATTTCCGATATATTGATTTTTTCTTTGAGATTTAATTGTTCCAGTTTCCCCTGGCTTTGCATATAATATCCGCCCCCGGCGATAGCTCCCAATACGAGTATAAATATGAAAAACCCTTTTCCCTTACCCTTCTTCTTCGGCGCTGCCCCGGGCTTTTTCGGTATGATTTCTTCCCGGCCGGGGGCTTCCGCCTCGGCCTCTTTTCTCGTGGAAGGAGCGGGTATTTCCATTTCGGGCACTTCGGAGGATTCGGCTTCGAATGCGTAAGCGTCGCCCGCTCCGCCGCCACGCGCCGGCTTTTTCCCCTGCGACGCGCCGGATTCCTCCATGGCGGGTCCGCCGGTGTCCATATTCACATCCATCCGGAACTCGTCACCGGCGGATTCTCCTCCCGCGTCACCGGCCGGTTCCGGAGACGCGCCCCCGCCCATATCGTCGAAGGATATATCGCCGAACTCCTGGATATCTTCGCCACCTCCGGCGCCGGCGGATGCGCCGAGGTCGGCGTCAATATCCCCGGCGTCGAATTCCGCTCCAAAGTCGTCTTTCCCGCCCGTATCCGCTCCCGAAGCCTCCGGCGCCTTGCCTTCATCAAAATCGGAGAAGTCGTCGAAGTCGAAATCGTCCGCCGCTTCGCCTCCAAGGTCGGATGAGCCGCCGCTTATGGCCGTCTTATCCGGGTCGGGCGTCGAAGCCTTTGGCTCGGGTTCGGAGTTGGGAAGGGAGGCCGGTTCTTCATCGAAGTCGAAATCGCCGAAATCGTCTTCCACCCCCTCCGGCTCTGCGGAAGCGGACTCGCCGGCGGGCGGCGGGGCTTGTCCTTCGTCGCCAAACTCCTCTTCATCAAAGGAAACATCGTCAAGTCCCAGGTCGTCCTCCGCTTCCTGGGGTGGCGCGGGAGGCTTGGTATCCTCCTTGAAAGAAAACTCCCCCAGTCCGTCATCAAAACCCTCTTCCGAAGGCGGAGCCGAAGACGGCGGTGGGGTTTCATCTTTAAACTCGAGAGTTTCGGCGCCCTTTTCCTCTTTCGGAGGCGATGCGGGTTCGGATGCGGGCGCGGATTCCGTCTCTGGCGCTTTATCTTCCTCTTTGTATACGGTGAATATATGCTTGCACTTCGAGCAACGTACTTTAACGCCCTTGGAGCCGATCTTTGAATCGTCGAGTTTAAACTTGGTGCTGCATTTTGGACATTCTATTATCATCAGGAACCACTATTACAAATAGCAGCCCCGGGCCGAAAAATCAAGGCGCCGTTGACTTCGGAATGCCCCTGTGCTAACAAAAAGAGAACAGGCCGAATATGGAAACCGTAACCGTAAAAACAAAATCCCGCGAGCAATTGGTAGACGTTACCGGCCAGGTGCGCAAGGTCGTGGGCGCCAGCGGGGTTAAGGAGGGACTGGTTGTATTGTACGTGCCTCACACCACGGCGGCTGTCACAATAAACGAAGGCGCCGACCCCGACGTGGCCACCGACATCAACTCCGGCCTGTCTTCGGTGGCGCCCCGCAACGCCCGCTGGAAACACATGGAAGGAAATGCCGACGCGCACGTCAAATCCTCCCTCATCGCTCCCACCATACACCTTATAGTGGAAAAAGGAGACATCGTGCTGGGAACGTGGCAGAAGGTTTTCTTTTGCGAGTTCGACGGGCCGCGCTCGAGAAGGATGTTCGTGAAGGTAATCGAAGGCTGAATTACATTCGGAAGATTTCCCCCTGTCCCGCCTGGCCCAACGGCTCTGGAGGTTCAATTTTACCTCCTTTTTACTCTGTATCTTCCAGATTCACGTCTCAGTTGACTTGATAAGGCATGAAAGCGTATAATTCCGGCAAAGCTTTCCGCTCGGAAGCGCATGCTAAATCGAGTACCGGTTCGGCATGCTTTCATCCGGACGGGGTTTTAAAACGATGAATCTCAGCTCTGAAAATCCGTTCATCCGATTGTTTCTGATTACAGTGCTCGTGCTTGCGTTGGTAAGGCTGGCGGGTTTTACCGTCAAGTTCGGCAACGAAAGCCTGCAGATGGATTTTTCGGCTTATTACACCGCCGGTGAAGCGTTGAACCACGGCCTTTCGCCGTATAAGAATCACATCACCCACGAGCCTCCCATCTGGGACGGAGTTAGTTACTTCACCCACGGCCGGTTTTTGTATCCCCCCCTGGTGGGACAGTGTTTCAGACCCCTGGCGGCACTTCCTTACGGGGTGGCGAAACATTTGTGGAACCTGTTTTCCCTCGCGCTGCTGGTCATATCCATAACAATAGCGTTCAGTATAATAAAGCCCGAACTCGGCGCCGAATCAACTCTATTGTGCCTGATTTTCATCGCCCTGTTTCATCCGTTGATAGCTCACCTGGAGCGGGGCCAGGTCGACCTCGTAACCCTTGCGCTGCTGATGGGCGCCGTTAAACTGATGCCCGGCAACAACAGGAACAAAATCCTGTCGGGGATTTTATTTTCCCTTGCCTGTTTAATAAAACTTTCATGCGGCTTTATAGCTCCGTTTCTGCTTCTGCGCAGGAAATGGAGAGTCCTCGGGGGGTTCGTAATCGGGGGGGCGCTGATACTGCTTATATCGCTTTCGGTCAACGGCCCCACCAAAATCGGCGACTACTTATTCAATCAAATGCCCCGCATAAGCGCCTTTGCATCCTGGGGAACTCCAAAGATGGAACTGCCCAGGGAGGTGTTCGAGAAGCATCTGGGAGAAATCAGCCCGCCTTTCACTTTAAAAAACGGAGAGGTATATAAAAGGGCCTCTATGAATTTCGCCGTTAACGCCAGCCTCTCCAAGGCCCTGTTCCGCTCCGCCATAAATAACCGAATCCCGGCGCCGTTATCCACCCTTTCATTGGCCTTGTGCGTGCTTTTTTTCATACTGATGTGGCTCTGGCAGGACAGATATTTCAAACCGGCCCGCTCCAGCCTTTCAATCCGGGGAGAATTCTTATACTGGCAAACGGTTATGCTCATCATCCTGATGTCCGGCCCGTTTACGTGGCTGATGAATACCGTATGGCTTCTTCCCATGATAATATTCGTACTCGCTTACGCCGAAAGGCCAGGAGACAGGAAGTTCGCCGTCAACCTCTGCTTGTGCGCCGTTGCCCTGTTTTTAATCGGGATACCCGACAATCAGAGTTTTTCCCTGTTGACCCCTTACAAGGAACACCTCATGAAATCGAAAACCGTCTTCGGGGAGATTCTTCTGCTTATATCCTTATTATTTATGCTCAAAAACTTCGCTGTGGCCGAACCGGCGGAAAAAGCTACAGAGTAACCCGTACCATGCTCCGCGCCGTCGAAAAACCTCTTTTCCGGCGGGCCCGTCAGTCCAGGTATCCCAGGCTTCTCAATTTTTCCCGCACTTGCTTATCCGTGCGTTTTCCGCTTTCCGAAGGCTCGGGCAGATTGACCGGAAGATACGGATAGCCGTCAACGTACTGCAACTCGCCCCCGCCCGTTGCAAGCGGCTCACACGGTTCGCCCTGAAAGTACCGGGCGAGCGGCAACCGGAGCCACGAGAGCATGGTGGGGGTAACGTCCACTACGTGGCAACCTTGGACAGAAATGTTGTGAGGCAGCCTTTCGGGCTCAACCCGGCCACCCGGCTCGATACCCGGCCCCTTTGCATAAACCGAGGCGTATCGCTTGTGCACGCCGGAGATGGCTTTTTCCGGCTCACCCGCCCGGAAACCGTGGTCGCTGACCACCATGACATAATCGTTCGCCCCCGAAAGAGCAAACAGCTTTCCGAGCATCCGGTCGGTGCGGGCATAGTACTTTTCTATCACTCCACCGGCTACTTCAACCGCCTTTTCGGGCACATTAGAAAACTTTTCCGGTTCATAATATCTCCAGAAATGATGGCTTACCCTGTCCAGGCCTTTTAAATAGACGATAAACACGTCGGGCTTTACTTTCTTGTGCAAATATAGAGCCGTGTTCAATCGGAAATCGTCTTTGGCCAGCGCGATTTTCAGATTTTTTATCGGCTTGCCCAAGTGCCACAGTTTTTTTTCCCTTATCTCGGTTATTTGGTCAGGAGAAGCCGCTAAATATCTTGCAAGCCGCTCAGCTCTTATATCTTCTCCCGCCTTGGCGAACTTGTAAATTTCCCGATACAACTCCGGAGGAAAGGTTATTTTCTCCCTCTCCAAGTCAGGGGGTTGTTTCAATCCCTTTTGTGAATAATCGGCGAGAGACAACCTTGTCCTGTTCGTGACTAGCGCTCCGTTTACTTTCCCGGCGGGCCACGCTGTCCAGTAACACGCGACCGTCACTTTCAAGCCGAAAGCGGAAGCTATTTCCCACAGTGCCGGAAATCGCCGATGGGCCGCGTTGGCGGGCATTTTGCGGCCGGATACCGGGGTTTTCAAAAGGTAGGTTTTTATGCCGTGGCTGTAAGGAAAAACCCCCGTGGCCGCGGTAGTCCATATAGCGGGGGATATGAGAGTGGGCAGGGTTTTCAATTTCCCGGAAGCGCCTTCCCGGGCCAGTTTTTCGAGGTGCGGCATTTTGCCCCGGCCCATCAACTCGGATGCCAGGTCAAAAGAAAGACCGTCAACGCATATCAGAAACACCTTCTTGCCCTGCCACGAGCTGTCCTCATCGTATAAACCCTTTGCGTCGAGTTTTGCTCTCGCTCGATTTATTTGTTTTTCCGCTATTTCCGGGGAAACGTTAGTTACTTCGCGGGGCAAAAACACTAATGCTGCAAACGCCACAAGAGCGCATAGTATCAAAAGTATCAGGAGAACCCTTTTCCCGGTTTTGCCGCTCATAAGCTGTAAGTTATCCCCCCGATTCGGGCTCAGCCACCTTTAGTTAACGACAGTTATTGAGCTATTTAAGCCACCGCGCCGCCGTCTATGGGGATAACGGCCCCGTTGGTGTAGCTGGCGGCATCGCTGGCCAGGTACAGCACCGCGCCCACCATCTCCTCCGGCTGGGCGTGGCGTTTCATCGGAATTCCCTGCATGGCGGCCTGATATATCATGTCCGTCTCGATGAGCACCTTCGAGAACTTTGTTTCGGTAAGACCCGGGCAGACGGCGTTGCTCCTGACCCCGCGGCCTCCGAACTCCTTGGCGAAAGCCCCGGTCATCATAATCACCGCCGCCTTGGTCATCCCGTACACCCCTTGCATGGGCGGAGCGCTCATTCCGGCGATACTGGCCACGTTAACTATATTCCCGCCGCCCTCCTGCTCCACCATGCGCTTTGCGGCGTTCTGGGCCATGAAGAAGTACCCGTTTACGTTGACCTCGAAGGTTTTCTTGAAAAGTCCTTCGTCTATACCCAGAAGGTCACCGAAGTAAGGGTTGGTGGCGGCGTTATTTACCAGCACGTCCAGCCTCCCGTAAGCCTTGTCCACCTTTGCGTAAAGCTCCTCTATCTGGTCGAGCTTGCCGGTGTGGCACGCTATCGGCGTCACCTCGCCGCCCGCCGACTTTATTTCCCCGGCGACTTCGTCGAGAGTCTCCTGCTTGCGGCTGGATATGATTACCTTGGCTCCCTTTTCCGCAAATGCGGCCGCGATGGCCTTTCCGATTCCCCGGCTGGCGCCGGTGACGATAACCACTTTATCCTTCACATTAATATCCCATTGCGACATTTGAGCGAACCTCCCTTTCTATTTCAGGACGCTGAAAGAATAAATCAAACGCCCCCGTTCCACAAGGGGACGAGGTTGCACAAGGAGAAACGCCGTCATGCCGATAATGGTAGGCCCGGCACTCCTGCCGGGCATTCATGACAGTGGAATGCGCGACATGAGTGTCGCGCTTACCATCAAAGTGGGGGACCATACGGATTGTTAAATCCGGTAAAAACCCGTATTGTGTCCCCAGATTTGCAATGCATGCGGCACTTCGTGCGGCTTGGTCATATCCAGGAGCATTTTTCACACCCGGTGACAGATTACTTCCTAGTTTAGCTTCAATCACAATAAACTGCTTAGCCTCCTTTGATAAGGTGGCTTCGGCTTTGTTGTTCAATCCGATATCGAAATGTCCGATGATACCATCAGCATGAGTATGCGACTCGGCTCTATTGTCTCCTCGGTATTCAGGTAGAAATGGAGATCTTAATCGAGCCTCGGAATACCATTTTGCTTCTGAAAAAAACTTAAGCTGATGAGCTGATTGACCATTTTGTTTAAACCAATCGAGCGTCAGCCGAAGCAACCATCCTTCATTGTAAAGTTCAGTTGAAGGCATTATTGCTTCCTGACTATCTTCACACTTTGCCAACAATTCTGATATTTTTTCAATCATCAAGCTTACCCTTTCTTCTAAAATTTGGGAGCACTGAATTTGCGGAATTTGCGGATTTTTTCGGGAACCCTCACCCCGCCTTTTCGACCCCCTCGGCCTTTTCAATCAGAGCGCGCCGGGTGGCCCGGACGTTACACGTCCGGGTTGCTTTGGCAACAAGAAATCTTTTCCCCTTGATTTTCGGCTCTTACGAGTTGCCTGCTTTTTATCGATGCAATACGATTAATCCTCTTGTCCCTTACGAAATCTGGGACAAATCTGGGGACACAATACCAAATCTGGGGACACAATACGGGTTTTTGCAAACCCTCACCCCGCCTTCCCTACCCCCTCCGCCTTTTCGATTAAGGCGCGGGCGTTTTCGAGGGCAGTGGCGATTTCCTTCTCGGTCATGCCGGCGCCGAGGCCCACTTTCTTCTGTATGTCGGGTGTCATGATGTCCGTCGGCGAGTGGGCGTCGCTGTTGATGACGAGCGGCGCTCCGGCAGCCCGGGCAGCCGCCAGCACGTGCCCGTTGGTCAGGCAGTGGCCCTTCCGGTAGGTAATCTCGATCATCACCCCCGCCTCGGCGGCCAGGACGGCGTCTTCTTCGGTAATCAACCCGGGATGAGCAAGAACGTCCGCTCCGGCTTCGATGGCGGCCCGGTTGGTGCCGGGAGCCACCGGCTCGGCAAGCGTTTCCCCGTGCACAACCACAACCGCCGCGCCCAGCCGGCGGGATTTTTTAACCAGCGACTCCAGTAGCTCGGGCGGATTGTGGGTCAATTCAATCCCCGCCACGGCCTTGACACCGAAAGGCTCACCCACGTCCCGGCAGGCGCGTGCCACGCGGGGTATTATAAGCTCGAGGTTGGAAGAATCGGCGTGGTCGGTGATGGCCAGCCCTTCGCAGCCGGCGTAAGCCATCCTCCTGATTATTTCCGCCGGTATAAGCTCGCCGTCCGAAAATACCGAATGCACATGCAAATCAATCATCTTTCAAGCCCCGCAAAAAAGTCAATTATTAATGAAAACAGGAGCTTACAGACAAGGGGCTTAAGCCCCTTGTCTAAACCCCCTGCCTAAACCCCTTGCCTAAACCCCTTTTCTGTCTTGTCCGTTCACATCTTGTACTTGGAGAAATCCTCGGGGTCGAGGTCTTCGAGGATTTCGGCCCACTTGTCCTTGTTCTCCTCGCTGAACGACGGCAGGTTCTTGGAGTCGAGCTTCTGGGACTTGTCGATAACCCGCCGATGGACGAAGATGGGCGATTCGGTACGCAATGCAAGGGCGATGGCGTCGCTGGGCCGTGAGTCAATCTCCATCACCTGGTCGCCCACTCTCAACTGGAGAACGGCGAAGAAGGTGTTATTTCTCAGGTCGACCACTTCAATCCTGTCCACGCTTGCGTCCAGAAGGCCGAGAATGTTTTTGAGCAGGTCGTGAGTAAGGGGCCTGCTGACTTCCACATTTTCGAGCTTCACGGCAATGGCGCTGGCTTCCACCAGTCCAATCCATATCGGCACCGTGTGCTTCTCCTCCTCGTCCTTGAGGATGATGATGGGCACGTTGGTGTGTGGGTCGAGCATGATGGCGCCCACTCGCATACGCACCAGGTCGGTTTCGCCGGTTTTGTCGTCAGTCATGAGATTACCTCCCCTTCAAGCGAATGCCGCAGTGCCCGGACAACCCTTACCTCCACCGGCTTGCCCGCCGCCAACTCGCCGGGCACATGAACCGGCAGGTTGGTGCGGGTGCGCCCTGTGGTACGGTTGGCGCCGTGTTTGCTCGGGCCTTCCGGCAGCACTTCGACGGTTTTCCCTTCGTATTCCTGCATTATTTCACCGCTTATCCGGTCTTGAAGTTCCTGCAACTTTCGGAGCCTTTCCGCCCTCACCTCGAGCGGCACGCGGTTTTTCATTTCCATAGCGGCGGTACCCGCCCTTTCCGAATAACGGAACGAATATGTATTATGATAACGCACTCGGCGGATTAAGTCGAGGGTTTGTTCAAAATCTCCTTCGTCTTCGCCAGGAAAACCTACGATAAAATCGGAAGAAAGGGCGATATCCGGCCCATTTTCCCTCACTTTTTCCACCAGTTCCAGATAGCGCTCGCGGCTGTAACCGCGCTTCATGGCCTCCAGCACCCTGTTCGAGCCTGCCTGTGCGGGAAGGTGGAGGTATTCACAAATCGCCGGATTTTCGGCGATTTCCTGTATCAGGCCGTCGGAAAAATCCTTCGGATGGCTGGTCACGAACCGCACCCGGCTTATTCCTTCCACTTCCGAAACCATCCTCAAAAGTTCAGGGAAATCCGGCCCGGCTCCGACGAGGTCGAAGCCGTAAACGTTTACGTTCTGGCCCAGCAGGGTGACTTCCCTGACGCCCGAATCCGCCAGCGCCTTCACCTCGTCCAGTATATCTTCCGGCCTCCGGCTTACTGCCGGGCCCCTCAGTCCGGGGACGACGCAGTAGGCACAGAAGTTCGAGCAGCCGGTCATGGCCACCACGAAAGCGGTGGGCGAAGCCGGGCGGGGCCGCTCGCGACCGAAAAGCCCGTCGCCGGCGGTGGCGGCTTTCATATCGGTGGCGCATACCCGCTCCCCACCTTCCGTGACGGCGCCTATAAGTTCCGGCAGCCGGTAAACGCTCCGGGTACCCACGACCATATCCAGGTGGGGCACTCGCTTGAGCAGCTCTTCCCCTTCCTGCTGAGCCACACACCCGGCCACCGCCAGGAGCATGCCGCTCCGCCTTTGTTTTAGCCGCCGATAGCGGCCCAGTTCGCTGAACACCTTATGCTCCGGCTTCTCGCGAACCGAGCAGGTATTGATAACAACCACATCCGCCGCCTCACCGCCGATGGCGGGCTCATAGCCCATACCCTCCAGCAGGGCGGCCATCCTTTCGGAGTCCCGCTCGTTCATCTGGCAGCCGAAGGTTCTTATAAAATAGCTTTTCATACTTATATTTATGATAACAACTGTCCGCCACCCGGTAAACGACGGGAGGGTTTCCCAAGCTTCCCGCTTTAGGTAAGTGAAAAAGCACCAACTGGGTGTAATACTTAT
>CAYWKU010000007.1:0-153503 GCA_964459325.1 uncultured bacterium
AAGGGGTTAAAACCCCTTGTCTGGAAAAGACATTCTCGGGGAGCTACAGAAAAAAGCCTTTTCTCCCCCTGAAGCCTGTTTTGCAGCGGCCTCTAATAATAAAGAAAGGTTGAATATCATGAACTCTTTTATGGATGACCGAGGGTGGGCTTTTTACGACATTTTCGAGGATATGTCCGGGCAGATTAACTACTCGGTGCTCTATCCAGGCATTGTCAAAGCATGGCATCGACACAAACACCAGACCGACTACTTCTTCGTGGCAATGGGTGACGCTCGCGTGGCGCTGCACGACCAGGACAAGGGCGAGACCAAAACATACTACATTGGCGAGCATAACCCGCAGGTGATTAAGATACCCCCCGGCATCTGGCACGGATACAGAGCGGTGGGGAACAGGCCCTGCGGACTAATCTACTACGTGAACAAAAAGTACGACCCTCAAAACCCGGACGAAGAGCGCGCGCCGTGGGACAGCTTCGGATATAACTGGTCTACGGAAAACAAATAACGCTCAGGCCGCCCGTTAAGCAGCCGGAATGTCCGCAACTTGTACTTTCAGAAAAGTGAGCTGATTTCCTCTTCGAATTTATCGTATATAATCCGCCGTTTCATTTTCAGGGTGGGCGTCAACTCACCGTTCTCCTCGGTAAACTGCACCGGCAGGAGCCGATACCTTTTCACCTGCTCGTAGCGGGCAAGGTTCGCGTTGGCCTCGGCCACTCTTTCATCGTAAAGTTTTATCACTTCCGGGTGATTTACGAGCTCTTCCCTGCTCGGGAACGAGATTCCATTGTCCCGGGCCCACTTTTCGAGCAGCTCGAACTGGGGCACTACCAGCGCCGCGATGTACCTCTGCTTGTCACCAACCGCGCAGGCCTGCTCGATGAACGTGTCGTTGGTGAGCGCCAGCTCGATGGGATGAGGAGCCACGTTTTTGCCCCCGGCGGTGACAATCAATTCCTTCTTCCGGTCGGTTATCTTCAGGAACCCGTCCTCGTCGAACTCCCCGATGTCGCCGGTCATGAAATAACCGTCATCGGTAAACACCTCGTCGGTCAGGTCCGGTCGGTTGTAGTAGCCGTGCTCGCGCTTGAATACCTGGGGGCCTTTCACCAGTATTTCCCCGTCGGAAGCCAGCTTGATGTCCGTCCACCTGACGGGGCGGCCCACGGTACCGGGCTTTATCTGCATCCGTGGAAGCAGCATATTCGATACGAAAGCCAGCTTGACGAACCCCGCCGGGCTTCTCATGGGGTTCTTGCCCTGCCCCTGCATGAGCACCATGCAGTCAACCAGCCAGTCCAGTACCTTGTGGTATATCCACTTGTCCGGCAACGGGTCTTTGAAATCCGGGCCGTTCCAGCTTACGGCGCTTGTGGTCTCTGTAAGCCCGTAACCTTCCGAGATAATCATGTTCATGTTGCGGAAGAATTTATTCACCTCTTTCGATAAAGCTCCCCCGCCGCTGGCGGCCACGACCAGCCTGTCCAGACCCGCCATCTTGCGTATTTTTTCGTAAACCAGCATCCCCGCCAGCGCAAACTGCAGGGTGACGGTCAGCGGCATCTTTTCACCGTTTATCATGTAGTCCGAAGCCTTGTCGCCGACTTTCATGGCCCAGTCGAACACCTTCTTCTGCCTGCCCTTCATCTTTGAGCCGGCCACGTGAACGAATTCGTAGACCTTTTCGTAAAGCCGGGGTATGCTGGCCACCATCTGCGGCCTCACTTCGAGCAGGTTTTCCGGCACCTTCTGGATGCTTTCCGCAAAAGTGATGGTGGTGCCCATGGCCATCTGGGCGTGGTAGTCGCTGGCACGGCCCATGATGTGACACAGCGGCAGGTGGCACAGGCTGGTAATTCTCAAACCCCGCCCCAGCATCCTCTGAATAACGGCGGTGCTCAGGAGCACTTCGGTCTGGGCCTTGAAGTTGGATTGGTCAAGCACCACTCCCTTGGGGTTTCCCGTGGTGCCGGAGGTATAGATTATCGAGGCGATGTTTTCGAGGTCGAGTTGTTTTCGGCGCTTCTCGAACTCTTCGACCGCCTGCGAACTTTCGGCGCCCTTCTTCTGCAGGGAACCGTAATCCACAACGGACGCGTCCGGCGGGTCCTCGACCGGGGCCATGCAACCCACAAATTCGAGCGACGGCACCTTGGGCTTTACCCGCACCGCCTGCTCCATAAGTTCCCTGTCGCCGGTGATTATGCCCTTTGCCTTGCAGTCATTGAGAATGAACTCTACCTGCGCGTCTGTGCTGGTGGGGTATATGGGCACCCCGATGCCCCCGGACCCCTGAACGGCCTGGTCGGTTATAATCCACCGGGGCCGGTTGTGAGCGAATATGGCCACCCGGTCGTCCTTTTCGACCCCCAGCTCGATAAGCCCGGCGCCCATGTTGCGGGCCTCGTCGGCGGCCTGATTCCATGTGGTATCCACCCATTCGTCGCAGGGGAGGCCGTCTTTGAGTTTCGCGCGCATGAAAACGTCGTCACCGAACTTCTCCGCCTGGGCGAAAAACAACCCGCTCAGCGAGTTTTCTCTCTGGTAGTTATGTTCCAAAATATTCTCCTTTTACAGGCTTAAAAACATATGCAATCAATATAGAGTAATAATCAAAATTTCAAAAAAATGAAAGAGGGGGCTTTGGAAGTTTTTTCACGCAAAAGCGATAAGGTTACAATTTTTAGTATCTTGGCGTCTTTGCGCCTTTGTGTGAGTCAATCTTCTCAACCAAGCCGGGGGCGTTGTTTATGCCATTCGCTCGATTGCTCGTAAGCCCCCGCCACGTGGAAGATGGTCTCCTCCCCGAGCGCCGGGGCGATTATCTGCAACCCCACCGGCAGTCCCTTCGAGTCGAACCCGCAGGGCACGCTCATCCCCGGAAGCCCCGCCATGTTGCAGGGCACCGTGAACACGTCCGATAAGTACATCTCGAGCGGGTCGCCGGTCTTTTCGCCCAGCTTGAACGCCGTGGTGGGGCTGGTGGGTGTGACGACGGCATCCACTTTACCGAAAGCCTGCTCGAAATCCCGCCTGATTAGTGTGCGCACCTGCATGGCCTTGCGGTAGTAGGCGTCGTAGTACCCGGCGCTGAGGACGTAGGCGCCCAGCATTATCCGCCGCTTCACTTCGTCCCCGAAACCTTCCGAGCGGGTGGCCTTGTACATCTCCAACAGGCCCTCGCCATCGTCCTTTCGGAAACCGTACTTCACCCCGTCGTAGCGGGCAAGGTTGCTGGAGGCTTCGGCGGGGGCGATGATGTAATATGTGGCGATAGCGTAGTCGGTGTGAGGCAGGCTTATGTCCACGACTTCCGCCCCCAACTCCCGGAGTCTCCCAACGGCGTCCTTCACGGCTTTTTCCACGTCCGCCTGCATTCCCTCGATAAAATACTCCTTCGGCACGCCGACCTTCAGTCCCTTCAAGTCTTCCTTTATGGCTGCCTCATAATCGGGCGCCGGCCGGGGTATGCTGGTGGAATCGCACGGGTCGTGGCCCGCGATGACCTTGAGCAGTATGGCCGAGTCCTTCACGGTGCGGGTCATGGGGCCTACCTGGTCGAGGCTGGAGGCGAAAGCTATCACTCCGTATCGGCTGACCCTGCCGTAAGTGGGCTTTATTCCTACTATTCCACAAAACGCCGCCGGCTGCCGGATGCTGCCGCCGGTGTCCGTGCCCAACGCTCCCGCGCACAACCCCGCCGCTACGGCGGAAGCGCTGCCTCCCGAGGAGCCGCCGGGGGCGGTTTCGCGGTTCCACGGATTGTGTACCGGCCCGAAATGGCTGGTTTCGTTGCTCGAACCCATTGCGAACTCGTCCATGTTGAGCTTCCCGAGAAAGACCGCTCCGGCTTCTTTCAGCTTGCGGGTGGGAGTGCCTTCGTAGGGAGGTATCCAGTTATTCAGTATTTTTGAGCCGCAGGTGGTTTTGAGGCCCTCGGTGACGAAAATGTCCTTGATTCCCAGCGGCGCCCCTTCCAGAGGGCGGGCTTCGCCTCCGGCGAGCCTTTCGTCGGCGGCACGGGCCGCTTCGAGTGCTCCCTCGGCGTCAACCGTGATGTATGCGCCCACGTCGGGGTTGAGTTTTTCGATTTTTTCGAGATAAGCGCGGGTGAGTTCTTCGCTGGAAACTTCCCGGTTTTTCAGCGATTCCGCTATTTCGGACAGGCTCCGGCCCGTAAGTTCGTTTTCCGACATGACACCGGTAAGTTAGCCCATGGCTGCGCGAATGCAACATGGCGGCGGCGATAGAGACTCACGCAAAGCCGCTAAGCCGCGAAGTTTTTTCTGGTTTGGCGCTATGGATAAATGTGTGCCTGCGCTTGATTTTTCATTGCCGGATTTGCTAAAATACTGACAGTTAGTATGAAGGCTTTCTCACGCAAACCGCCGGTGCAGGGAGAGGAGCAGAAAGGGCACTCGTTCTGATGGGCGCAAAAACGGGTTTATAAGACAATTCGAATAAGTTGAAAAACCTTCATTTGTTTTTCGGGGGGTGGGTAAAAATGAGTGAAATGGAAAGAGGATATCTTGACCTGCTGGCGGAGCTCGTGATTCACCAGGACGCCGAAGGCCGGGTGATATGGGCTAACAAGGCGGCGGGCGATTCGGTGGGAGAAACTCCGGAGAAGCTGGTGGGGCGTTATTGCTACGAGATATGGCACAATCGCGATTGCCGTTGCGAAAACTGCCCCGTGCAGGAAGCTATAGAGACCGGAGAGGATAAGGAAGGGGAAATTCAGGGTCTCGACGGAAGGTGGTGGTTAATACGCGCCACGCCGATAAAGAACGATGAAGGCAAGGTTGAAGGCGCCGTCGAGATAACGCTGGAAATAACCGACCGGAAGCTGAAGGAGCGGGCTCTTGAAGAAAGCGAGGCGAGATACTTATCAGTTTTCAACCAGAAACTCAATTGCATTTATATACACGATTTCGAAGGCAACTTCATCGACGCCAACGAGGCGGTGCTGGATTTATTGGGATATTCCCGCCAAGAGATTAAAGCTATGAACCTTTCCTCCGTGGTCCATGAAGACTCCTTGCACCGGGCTTACCGGTCGCTTCAGGAAATCATAAACACCGGCTCCAAGAAGTCGTTGACCGAATACAAGCTGAAAACAAAAAGCGGAGATACAGTCTGGATTCTTACCCAGGGTTCCCTGATTTACCGGGAAGGCAAGCCGGACAGCGTTCTGGGGTTTGCCGTAGATATAACCAAGCGGGAAAAAATGGAAGAAGCTTTGCGGGAAAGCGAGGAAAAGTACAGGACATTAATAGAGGCCCTCCCGCATATGGTGGGCATATTCCAGCAGGGGAGGATGGTATTCGCCAACACCGCCTTCCTGGAAATGTTCGGATATGAGAGCATGGATGAAGCAATCGGAATGAACGAGGCGCAACTGGTCTCGGAGGATGAGCGTAAACGCATTACCGATTATACCAGGGTCCGGTTGAGGGGGGAAAGCGAGGCTCCCGAGCATTATACCACTGTTTTGAAGAGAAAAAACGGCGATGTTTTCCCGGCGGAAGTTTTCGTCAAGCAAATTACGTATGAGGGGCAACCCGCCCAACAGGTGATTGCACAGGACATAACCGACCGTAAGAGGGCGGAGGAGGCTTTGCGGGAAAGCGAGGAGATGTACAGGGGAGTGGTGGAAGCCTCGCCGGACGGGATAGTTTACATGGACACCGGGCTTAACATGGTGATGGCCAACCGGCAGGCGGCAGCGCTCCACGGCTACGAGCACCCTGAAGAAATGGTGGGTAAGAACGGAATAGATTTGATTGCCCCGGAAGACAGGGAACGGGCAAAGGAAACCGCGCGAAAAAGGCTGGAGGGACTTTACGTTGGCCCCAGCGAATACAAAATGTTCCGGCGGGACGGGAATGAATTCCTGGCGGAGTTTAATTCGGTAATCATCCGGAATGCTCGGGGAGAACCGAAGGGATACATGGCCGTGGTGAGGGATATCACCGAAAGGCGCAAAATGGAGGAGGAGCTACTGAAGGCCGCCAAGCTGGAGTCGCTGGGAATACTCGCCGGCGGCATAGCTCACGACTTCAACAACATCCTCACCGCCATACTCGGAAATATCAACCTGGTCTCGGTTAAGGCAAAGCTTGACGACGTCACCCATGCGAGTCTTCGCGAGGCCGAAAAAGCCTGTTATCGCGCCAAGGGGCTTACTTCTCAGCTCCTTACATTCTCCAAGGGCGGAGCGCCGGTAAGAAAGGCCGCTTCCATAGGGGAGTTATTAACGGACACCATCAACTTTACGGTAAGCGGCTCCAACGTAAGAGCGGTATTCGACATTGCCGACGATTTGTGGCCGGTGGAAATTGATGAAACCCAGATGAGCCAAGCGTTGAATAACCTGGCCGTCAATTCCATACACGCCATGCCGCAGGGCGGAGTTATTACCGTAAAAGCCAAAAACGAAGTCATAGACGAAAATTCTCACCCTCTGAAAGGAGGCAGGTACGTTAAAATATCCATTAAAGACGAAGGGATGGGAATCCCGGACAATTACATAGACAAAATTTTTGACCCGTACTTCACCACCAAGCAGAAGGGCAGCGGCCTGGGGCTGGCCACAGGCTACTCGGTAATAAACAGGCACGGCGGCTACATATTTGTGGACTCCGAGTTGGGAAAGGGGACCGTTTTTACAATCTACCTGCCGGCCACCGAAAAGAAACCTCACGTGGAGCCCCGAAAACCCTCCGAAATACGAAGGGGAAGGGGGAGAATATTGCTCATGGACGACGAGGAGATAATCCGCAGGGTGGGCAAGGAGCTTATCGAGGGGTTGGGCTACGAAGTGGAAACCGCATCGGACGGCGCCGAGGCAATAGAGCTGTATAAAAGGGCGATGGAAGAAGAACGGCCCATAGACGTGGTGATAACCGACCTTACGGTGCCCGACGGAATGGGCGGAAGGGAAACGGTGACTGAGCTGTTGAAGCTCGACCCGAACGCCCGGGTTATAGTGTCCAGCGGCTACTCCTCCGACCACACGATGGGCGATTACGAGCAGTACGGCTTCAAAGGGGTAATCGCAAAGCCTTACAACATGAGGCAGATGGGCGAGGTGCTGTACGAGGTTATGAGCGAATTGTAAGCGAATCGTGACTGATTTGAGGGTATTGTTTTAAAAAATCCAAAGTTAAAAATAATCTTTCAATTTTACTTCAATGTTTTCTCTTACCTTACCCGCTAAATCCATCGCTTCCTCGGCCTCATTCAGGGTAATCCAGGGAATGTCATCGGGATAACGGACTTCAACGGCGTACTTTGAAGTCTTCACCCGCTTTTTCTATCCATCGGCGAACCAGTCGTTGTTTAATATCTTCAGGTGGACTCATAGATAACTTTACCGTACTTGTTTGCCGGATATCCGATTCCGCCTATGATATTTTTGCTTTCTTCAAATCGCCGGGTATCCATGACAATGATATCGAAAGGATAACCGAGGCCGCGCAACGCCCTGCGGATGCGTATATACTCGTTACGCTCGTCTTCCGGAGATTGCTCAAGGATAAGAAGGTCTATATCGCTGTCCCGACTCATGCTGTTGCCCGCAGCAGAGCCGAAGAGTATGATTCGGTCCGGTTTTGCAACTTTCAAAACGCGGTTAACTATTTCCTTAACCAGTTTTTCATCTATACCCATTTAGTGAAAATTTTACCACTTCGGAGGCTCAATACGCAACTCGACAACGGGATGCGGAAAGTTCATTATTTATTTCTCCGGCACGAACTCCAGTCTGCCTTCCTCGCGAGCCTCGACCTTTTCCCTTTCCATCGGCATGGAATGGTATCCCCCGTTGACCCAGTCTTCGACCTGGTCGGAGTAATGCTCGCTCAGCCGGTGCGCCGACTGGCCGGGCACTATGGTCATCCTTGCGGAGGAAAAATCGCCGTAGTCCACCACGTGCCTCATGCCGGGACCTTCGTATACTTCGTAGGGATTGTTCCACCACCTGAAGTAGCCGTTGTTTACCGTGTCCCTGCTTCCGGGCAGCGAATAAGGCCCTGCGCTGAATATCTTCCTCAACAGGGCGTGTTGGCCTCCAAATGGGTGGTCGAAAAGCACGGTGTGCATTTTACCCCATTGCCAGTCTTTTACGTCTTCACCGAATTGCTCTTCCAGCACCCCGACTGCTTCGACCATCGCCTTTCTGAGTATTTCATCCCGGCCCTCGACCCGGTCTCCGGTGCGGCGGTCATCGAAGAGGGCGAAGTCGTTTTCGATGCCGTTGTCGAAACCGTTATAGGCGGTTCTTTCCTCCCGGATGACCTTCCATATCGAGTCGCTCACCTCGTCCTTGTAGGTCAGCTTGAACGCCTGCCTGTAGGCTTCGTTGAAAAAAGCGGTGGCGACGCTGTCTGCCGGCGTCGAATAGTCCCATTCGCGTAATATATCGACCAGTTGGCCGAGCCGCTCATCGGATTGGTCGCCGCTCTTTGTTTTTTCGTAAGCTTCTATGAAGCACGGCGCCAGCCTCTTGCCGTGTAGAAACTTCGTGTCCATCTGCAATTCGGTCATTTCTCCGGCGGTTACATCTTCGGCCTCTTCCAGCACTTCGACTATCCGCATGGCCCGGTAGGGGGGGGTGTATTCGTAACTTACGATGTAAGGGTAATCCTCCTCCGGCGCCACCTTGTTGTTGGCGGTGGCTATGTAGCCTGAAGAGGGATTGGTCAACTGAGGCAGTTCGTCGAAGGGCACAAACCCGTCCCATGCGTAATCTGGGTCGTCGCCCGGCACCGGCATCAGTCCCTCCCCTTTTTTGCGCTTGGGCAGTAGCCCTCCGGCTATGTAACCGATGTTGCCCTCGCGGTCGGCGTAAACCCAGTTCTGGATGGGCGCCTTCAGGCCCTCCAGGGCTTTAAGAAACTCGTTTGCGTCCCGGGCCTTGGCCATACCCATCAGGGCTTTTACTTCGTCGCTGATTTCGTGCCCCGTCCACCTCAAGGCCACCGGCGGCAAACCTTCGGGCATCTCAACGTGGTCGTTTATTACCGGGCCGTGGACGGTAGAGCGGATTTCGACCTTTCTCTCTTCCATTCCGGTCGAAGTTTTTACCTTTACGGTCTCCTCGATGATTTCAAAGGGTCTCCAATTTCCGTCATAGAGGTATTTTCCGGGGTGGGTCTCGTCTGTGATGATAATGTAAAGGTCCTGGGTGTCGGCCATAGTAGTGGTAGCTCCCCACGCCACGTAGGGGGTATGTCCGAGAACTATCACCGGGGTGCCGGGGAATGAAACGCCCGCCACGTCGAGCTCGTCGCCGTGCAGGTGCGCTTCGTGCCACACGCCGGGCATCATCAGGTCGAGATGGGGGTCATTGCTCAAAATGGCCCCGCCGCTCGCGGTTTTCGACGGCGACACCACCCAGCTGTTGGACGAGGCGGCGGTGGAAGTAACCCGGCCGGTCATTTTCCGCAAGCTGTGGCTTATATCAAGCAACGCCGGCCAGTCTTCAGATTCGATATTTCTGAAGCGTGCATGCTTTTCCCGAGAGGGCTCCTCCCGGCGGCCGGATTTTCCGTATTTTTTCTCTTGGGGGGGGATGATGTAAGGCCCGGGGCCGGTATGTTTCGGGAGGATATCCCACATGGCCTCTTCGCCCCGTTCGGCGGCAATGGCCGAGCGCAGGGCCTCGGTGTTCCAGTTTCTGCTCAGCTGCCACCCGGTCATCCGGCTTACGGTGAGCGAATCGGTCGGCGTCCAGGGTTTCATTTGATACCCGAGCACTCGGAATTCAACGCTCGGGTACTCGGGCGCATCCCCAATAATATATTGATTTACTCCTTCGGAATAGGCCTTAAGTAGCCCAAGAGTGTCTTTGTCGAGGTTTTTAACTATTTTTTCGGCGGTTCTTTCCAGGCCGATGACCTTTTGAAAGACGTCTATATCGTACGCTCTTTCCCCGAAAAGTTCCGCCAGCCGCCCGGAAGCCGCCCTTCTGGTTAAGTCCATCTGCCACAATCTGTCCCGGGCGTGCATGTATCCCAACACCCTTACCAAATCCTCGTCCGAACTTCCGTATATATGCGGAACACCGTTTTCGTCCAGTATTACCTCCACCGTCGATTGCAGCCCGGGAAGCTCGAAGGCGCCTTGTCCGGGCGGAAGCGAACGCCGCAGGACACTGTAGCCGTAGGCGGTGACAATTACGGTGAGAAAAACAAGAATACCAACGCAAACCAGAAGAAGCTTATAAGTCTTTTTCATGACCGCACCTCGAGAAAAGAAAAAACTCTCGCTCGCAAGGGGACGGCATCGAGCCGAAATTTTTACAGCCCGTAATGATAGTCCTTAAAGTCCAGGCTGGTGAGCGGCTCCGCCCGGTTGAGCAGCTTGGCGCCGGTTATTTCGCCGATGAAAAGGGTGTGGTCGCCGGGGGTCAGCATTGAAACTACTTCGCAGTCCAGCCAGCCTATCCCTTCGGCAAGCACGGGCAATCCGCCGGGGGTCTCAGCGGTTTTGAAGCCCTCGAACTTCTTTGAGCGGTCCGGGTCCTTGGATTTAAAACCCTGTAATTTATCGCTCTGGTCCTTTTTCAGAAACACCACGGCGAAATGGCCCGAGTAGCGTATCATGTCGTGGGTGTATCGCACCGTTTTTACCGCCGCCTGCACCATTAGCGGGTCGGAGCTTACCTGGGTCAGCCAGCTTATGGGCATGGCGTTAATCTCGTCTCCCCGCCGCGTGGTAAGCAGCGCCAGGGGATAGGGTATATTTTTCAAAAGCTCCCGTGCATCGTACATGATTGTCGTCCTCCTGATTTCTTTTAGGTGGCGCGCTCTTCCGAAAAGATTCGATTTCAATTATAATTTTATTTTGAGATTTCGGCTACGCGGGGGACGCCGGAAATTGAAAAAAAGTGGGAGTTTTCGATGACCGAATGGAAAGTGGAGCTGGAAACCGACCGGCTGGCGGTATACGAGACCGGCTCGGGTAAAATCGGCTATGAGAAGCCCGCGAGGGTTCTTAAGGACGACGAGCGCGTGCTGCTGGCCGACGTGGAAGGCGAGGTGGCATCACTCACGGAAGAGGCCCTGGAAAAAATCGGCGCCGGGGAAATATGGAGAAAATTCCGGAAAGTGGGCATCAAGGTCAACCTGTGCGGCGGCCTGGAAGGGTGCCCGTCAACCTTTACCGACCCCCTGGTGGTGGAGGGGATTATAAACCACGTGCGCTCTTACGGCGCGGAGCCTTTCGTGTGCGAAGGCGACATGCGGGGCTTCGTGGCCGACGAAAGACTGGTCGGAAGGAGAGGGGAGCTGGCGGATGTCCTCGAAAGAACCGGGACCTTTTACGTGAATCTTTCCCGCCACCCGATACCCTTTGTCTGCCACGGACTGGATGAACGGCTTACACTGCCGGAGGAGTTGATTGACCCGGATACGGCCATAGTCAGCGCCGCCGTGCCTAAAGACCATTGGGAGTGCGGCATAAGCATGGCCCAGAAAAATATGTACGGGGCCATCAGCGACCGCCGAAAGGCCATATTCCATAGAAAATGGAACAGGATAGACAAGGCGGTGGCCGCGGCCGCGAGGTTGCTTAGACCGGAGCTGGCCGTGGTCGGAGGAAGATTGGCCGGCGCGGGCTGGGGACCGCATTTTTGCGTGCCGGTGGAATGGAACAGAGTGGCAATCGGAACAGACCCCATCCGAGTGGACGGATGCATGTCGGAAGTTTACGGTTACCCTTATGAGAAGGTCGTGTACGCCATGATAAACGCCGGGGGTGAGCCGGTCGGTTATCGGATAATGGACGGCTCGGCGGATTTGCCGCATAACGCATTGAAAAAATTGAAAAAACACGCCATGTCCCCCGGCAGGAGACGGTTGTGGAAAGCGCTTTTGTACCCCCAATATTTCATCCCACACCGCACCCAGCACGAGGTGTCCCCCCGGCTGGAGGCGGCAGCCGGCGCTTTTCATCACCGGTTCGTGGACAGGCTGAGGTAATTATTTGAGAAGTGAGCGATTTTAAGTCTCCGCCGGCGGAGAAAAATCGTTCTCCCGCTTCTCTTGACAAAGCGGAATATATCGGATATATAGGTAAAACTTGGTAATTTCGCCTTGAAGGTGTTATAATCAGCACGACTCTGTTCCGAATTCCGGAAGAGTTGAACGGAAAAGGGAAATAAGAGCTTGTATTTAATGAGTTATTCAAGGAGGCAGGTTATGAGGCGCTTCGGTAGGTCGTCGGTATGGGGGAAAAGAAATGCGGCATGCGCGGCGGTGCTTATTGTTTTCTCTTTTATTTTATTGTGGGGCTGCCAGGAGCCCCGGTTCAAGGTAGGCGACCCGGTCGGGGTCCCGCCATTGCCACCCTCTGACATCATTATTGGAACATTCGACAAGGCGAAAAAGAGTGACCTGACGGACACGGTTTATCAGCTCAAGGATTTGCCCGGCGGCTCGGGTCAACCCATCGGGATTTCCTTCGATGGAGATTTTCGGCTGTTTTTCCATCATATGGATTTTGGCGCCGGTCCTTCCGTGAAAATGGGTACCGTGCAGCCGGCTTCCCCTTATATAAGCACCGGCGACGACGGCATTGCCGCCACCAGCGCCATGGGGGGAGATATACAGGGGGAGGTGGTTTCGGTCGGGGCAAAGCCCGGGGCAACGAGTTATAACTATAAAAGTAGAATAGGAATCCCGGCCGGCATGGGAGAACCCAACAGGCAAGGTGTTCGTCCCGGCTCCGACGGGAAAATCCAGACCCAGTGTATTTTTGACGATAATACCCGCTATCCGAAAAGAGACGAAATTAGGGTGGGAAGTAAATTTCCGGACTTACTGGACCCGGATGAGGGTATAATCCCCATTTCCCTGAAGGACGGCATCTACAGCGGGGTTGACGGTATAATGCAATCCGGCCTGGCCGGGGATGACGTTCAGCGTTATTACGCCGGTGAAACTTTTAACCCCGCCGGAACGGTTGTCATTGTAAGCCCGGGCGCAGACGAAGCCCTCGAGACTATTCCCGGCGGCGGTGACGATGTCCAGAGTTTCGCCCCGGGAAGTTCACTTGCCGGCGCCACCGACAGGATTATTGTGGAGCCGGGCGGCGACGGAGTGCTTCAGACCTGTCCGCTTAACGACGATTACGTAAAGACGGGCGAGCAAGTTATACGCGCCGGTGGTAACAAGCGCGCCGACTCCATCGTCGCGGACGACACAATTGCTACGGTCGATTTGGGCGCCGGCCCGGTTTCCGTAATAATTGACGGCGGAAACGGAATCGCCGAAAGCGGCATAGGAAGAAACGACAAGCAGATTATACCCGTGGGCCAGGGGAAACCGGACACGGTGGCCATAATAGCATCCAGGGACCCCGGCACAGGCGCCGTCAGGCAGTTAAACACAACCCCTAACAATTCCGACCCCACCGGGGACGACGAGATAATAGACCCCGGAAAAGGCAATCTGGCCGGCGATTACGCTCTCCATCCGGATAACAAAAACACGGTCGTTGACCCGGACGGCAACGAGATAGTGGAAAATTACGCCACCGTGGATGACGGCGAATACTTCAGCTGGGAAGGCACCAATCTTAATTTCGCTAACGTGCCGCCGCCCCCGCCCGGCGGGATTATAACAAAGCCGCCTATAGGTTTGAACGTACCTTTAAATATCCAAACCTATATGCCTTCCTACCGGGGCGATGCTCCGATAAAGGGTTTTACGCCCAATTATTACACCTTCGATATAATCAAGAGAGGCTCCAGCGAGCTCGTGGCTTACGTAAGCAACGGATTCGAGATTTACAGGTTTGAAAGCAACGACGGCACTACGTGGTCTCTCAACCCCGGAACACCCGTTCTTTCTCCCGGCGGAAACGGGCGGGCCACCGACCCCGTAATTCTGGCCGGGTACGACGGAATCTGTGAATCCACCGTTCTTGGAGATGACGTGCGGAATCGCAAAATCGACAAAGGTAAAGCCAAACCCGACAGCATCGCCATATTCTCGGGACGGGACGCAGTGGTGCAATCGCAACCGGGAGGCGATGACTGGGTTGACGGAATGTTCATCCGCACAGGCCCCAACGGAATTCGTGAGTCTCTCCCGGCGGGAGACGATTGGGAAGTACTGCCTTTCGGACAGGGCCAGCCGGACACGGCGTGTATACTGGCAGGCCCAGACGGCGAAAGGGCCAGCAGCATTACAGGCGATGACAGGCCCCCCTTCCTGGATGTGGACAGCGACAGTACCGCTTCCGCGTCACCCATTTACGCCGATTACGCCGACTCTGGAGAGCCGGCGGTTTCAGTGGGCCTTTCGGGCGGGTTCGATGCCTTCGCTGTCACTCACCCCTTCATATTCCGCAAGGACGGCAAGTTTTACATGCTGTACACTGGGTTTGGAGCCCTTTCCGAGCCGGAAGCCCGTCGGCCGAGCGAGGAGGCTCGGCGCCTATTCGGCCCGTGCCAGAGACCGGGTCTGGACAGGATGATGGATAACGCGGCGCCAAACTCTGTGTGCAACGCCGACAATACGCCGGGCGTAGTGGTGGCGCCGAGGATTGGAGTTGCCGTAAGTAACGACGGCATAACCTGGAAGAAAAAGAAAGCGCCCGTCATTGGCCTTGGCAATACATGCGCCGAGCTTTTCGACTTGTCGCTACTTGCATCTCTGGGAATCGACATAGAAGACCTGCTCGGTGTGAAACCATTCCTTGTGGCCAGTATGGCTTTTGATTACTCCGGGGCGTTCGGAGCGCGTGTAAGGTCCGACATCGCTGCTGACGGTGACCCTGTATATTCGATGATTTACGGAGGGTTACATTTCACCAGACCTTTCGAATCAGGTCTGCTGGGAGATCTCCGGGCGTTGGCGCCCGCACCTAACGGTCGGGAAAGATACGCCGGACTTAATAAAACGGGTCTGGGACTGGCTCGCAGCTTCAGCATAACTTCCGGTTGGCAGAAGCTTAAAGATAACAACCCCATTTTCTCCGGCGGGATGTTCTATTCGTCAACAAGCGAACAGCCCGCCAGTATATTGCAGGTCGGAGAGGGATATACGGGGTTCTTCGGCGCATTCAGTACCGGCACATTGGATAACCTCGGCGATGAGGAGTTGTATATCGGTTATTCCTACCGCTACGGCACGGTATACAGCTTGTGCATGACCGGCCAGGGTCAGGGGGCAGGCGTTCCCCAGCGGGCGGTGGCCGGATTGCTGCTGTTGCTGTTGCCCGCGATTATCCTCCTGGCGAGGAAAGTCTTCGTAAGAGTCAGAAACCCAAGTTAAACATTTCCGGATAGTCGAAATAACCGGGGCGGGGGATGAATCCTCCGCCCTTTTTGTTAATAGCGGGCTTGGTACTCCTGCCGGGTCTGGGCCCGACACTCCTGTCGGGCTAAACTGCCGACATACCTGAACGCGCGGCAGGAGTGCCGCGCCTACCATCCCAGGGGCAGGCTCGACACTCCTGCCGGGTAATAAAGGGTACGGGCGACAGGAGTGTTTGGGTGGCCCATCCATCGCAAGATGGATGGGTGAACGAAGTGAACGGGTTAACTTCAATAAATTCGTGTTCATTTTGTCCCGTAAACCCACCCGTCAAAGATGGGTGGGCCACCCGCGCCACAGGAGTGTCGCCCCTGCCATCAGGTGTTTTCCTCCGGGAAGGCTTTACGGTACAAATCCATCAGGCTCTCCACCTCTTTTTTTATGGCTTCGTCGGGCTCGGTTCTGATGATGGGCAGGGGTATTTTTTTCAGGGTTGAAAGTGCCAGGTCGAGTTTCACTCCCCGCCTTTTTCCCCTCCGGCCTTCGTCCAACCAGAAGGCCACGGCCCTCGAGTTTATCAGCGCCTGGACGAATTTGAGGGATATGCCGGAAGGGCCGGCTATGACGTTCACGCTCATCCCGGCGTAGGCTGGCCCGTCGGCCCTCGCCGCTACGGGGGCCTCCACCATTTGAGGTACAAGCAGGTGCTCGTACTCGAACAAATCTTCGGTGCGAGCCCAATGGATGTGCCACCACCGGATGCGGCCCTCCTTTACCTCGCGCCTGAGCTCCATCGCCGGCCTGTATCTTTCCAGGTGACCCTTGATGTTCGGAAACTTTTCCAGGTCCGGACAGGTCTGCGGCGTTAAGTACAGGAGATAGGCATCCGGTTCTTCGGGAAGTCCGAAGGGCTTTATGGACGCCGGTTTATAGAAGGGTTTGATGAGCTCTTTTTCATCCTCGTTGAGTTGCTCCAAAAGCTCGTGACCCCGGGGGATGATAAAAACCGGCTCGCCGGGCCGGTATTCCATTTCTTTCGTCAATCCGGGTTGGTCTTTTTCAAGCTTCTCTATAATCCGCTCGCTCATGGCCGGCGGGTTGTCCACCACTCCCTGGGAGAATTTTACCATCTCCTCCAGAGGTATCGAGGCCTTTTCAATAAGCGCGCATAATGATTCCGCATCCCTGTCTCCCAAGTGAAACGCCCCGTCATCCCCCATTAAATTGCGCTGGTCGCTGACTTCCACCGTATCGAAGGCTCCGTTGAAATTGTCTATAATGTCCTCAATCGGCACTTTACCCTCTTCCTTCTCAGGCTTAATCGTGGATATGGCAACGGGGTTGGGGTGTCGAACTTCCCTTCCCAGGCTTACTATGCAATGCCTGCCGGCTACGCCGGGGAATACCCCGGCCCTGCCCAGGTCGACTATCTCGGTAATTTTTTCATTCTCGGCTATGCGCTGCCTCAGCTTTCGAGCCCCCTCTGCGTGCAGCCAGTAGGAGGAGGTTATGAATCCCAGCCGCCCTTGCGGGCGCATCAGGTCCAGGCTGCGGTGCAGGAACAATGCAATGAGGTCGCTTTTACTCTCCGCCCACCTGTAAGCCACGGGTGAGGACCGTGCCGCCGGTTTTTCGCCCGAACCCCTTTCTTTCCGGTAAGGGGGATTGCCTATTACAGCGGAGAATCCCCCCGGACGTTTTTTCTGCCGGATAAATACGGATGGGAACCTCAACTCCCAGTGCAGAAAGCCGTGTTCCGACGCCATAGCCTGAGCCCGCCTCATCGCCGGGTGAGCTTCGAACTCGGCCCATTTATCGTCGCTGGCCTGAGTTATGCCGGCGCGGGCTATTCCGAAAAGCTCCGCCGCGTCCTCGTTGTCCAGAAATATGCTTGTCCATAAGTGCGCCAGAGCTTTTACCCGGTCTATCATGCGCCCGGTTTCGATAATTTTCGTCAACGAAGCCGTCGGCGTGGGGGGAGTCTCGGGCTTGAATAATCCCAACTGCCCCTCGTCCCGCTCAACTTCCTCGAAGGATTTCTCCAGCTCGCTGATGGTGGCCCCCATGAGGGCGTCTCCGGGCTGGAGATTGTTCCTCAAAAAGTCGTTTTCGCTGACGATTCCCCCCGTATGCAGCCACAGTGCTATCCGGGATATGTTAACTACGATGGGGTCGCGGTCCACGCCGTAAATGCATCTGCGGGCCACTTCGGCTCTGTGGTGGTATGAAAATTTCTCATCCCTGGCCTTTGCCAGCGCCCAGCCCAGGTAGTCGGTGGCCGTTATGAGGAACCTGCCGTCGCCCATTGCCGGGTCGAGCACACGGGCCGAAAGTATTTCATCGGGCTCGAAAAGCCCCGTGTGTTTTTCGGGATTTTTGAAACATAAAGGCGCCAGAATACGGTCGACGATATAATCCACCACCGGTACCGGGGTGTAAAACCCTCCGATTTCCTTCCTTTTTTCGACGTCCAGAAACTCCGGATACAAAGTCCCCGGCCAGTTGGCGGGCCAGGTGGCGGGGTCGGTTTCCATGAGCGTCCCGATGACTTCCTTTATCACCCGGTCAGAAGGATGCAAGTGCCACAGGTACGGTTGACGGGCGGGCTCGAAAAGGTCGCTGTAACTGAAATAACGCCGCACGTGCGGCGGGTTGTCCCTCACCCATCTCAGAATGTTCTGGACAAATGGCGTCGGGGACTTGCGGTAGTCGGGAATATCCATCATACCCTTGCAGGAGGCCGAAAGGAAAAACAGGAGCCTATAAGTGGTCAGCAAAGCGGTTTTTTCGATTTCCTCCCCCGGCGCATCGCCATGGCTTCTGAAATCCTCCAGAAGAAGCTTGCGGGCCTGCAACGCTGCCTTGCGGAATTGCTTGTAATCGTCCCTGCGATTAAACTCCGATGCCATGGCAAGCACAAATTAGACCACATTCTCCCAATATGCAAGGGCTGTTTGTTCGGCACACCTCAAGATTCCCGCTTAATGATTCAAATATTCCCTGTAAGGGTAGCTCACCTTGACCGCAGGGGGGCCGGGGGCGAAAAAAGACCGGAGACCGGTTATCACCTTTCGGGTGACGAGCATGTCTTCGGTAAACCCCCGGGAGCGGTCAAGGTGAGAAACATGCCGGTCCCATTATCCGGGAATCCTGGTTCGACACACCCCGGCGTCTCACTTTACGGTTGCGCCTCTCCATATTTTATGCTCATATCAGAAACACCTTCAATTGCAAGGAGCTGAAAATGCCGGACGATAAAGGAATCACCGCTTCGGGGGGCAATACTCCCGTCAGCGACGTCCCGCCGGACTATTACCACCCCGGCCACGGACACTGGTACATACTCCCCGAAGGTCGCGACGCGGGCAAGAAGATGTTTTTCAGGGATGAGAGCTTCGGTTCCGATAAGCCCGCCGCTACTATTGTTTTCGTGCACGGCAATCCCGAATCTTCCTACACGTACCGCAAGATTATCCGCTCCCTGGAATATGCCACCCGTTCGGCATTCAGGGTCGTGGCCATGGACCATATCGGCTTCGGCCTCTCCGACCGGGCATCGTACGAGATGGTAAGCATGGACCACGCCGAAAACCTGCTTCAACTGGTTCGGCGCCTCGACCTTAATCACGTGACCCTGGTAATTCACGATTGGGGCGGCCCCATCGGGATAGGGGCCTTTCTGAGGGAGCCGGAGCGGGTGGATAACCTGGTGCTGCTAAACAGCACGGTATTTCCCATGCCCCAGGATGGGCTGACCTACAGCAACTATCCCATTCCATGGCTGGGATGGTGCCAGTCGCCATACGTAATACCCGACCGCTTTTGGGGTGAGTTCGCCAGCTACGCCATCTTCCGCACCCCGGCGCCTCCCCGCAAAATATTAAGCCGAATGGCCACTTACATCGCCAAAGCCCGGGCGGGGTTATTCCCGCGCGCCGAAAGGGTCGCCCGGAAACTATACCGCGACCAATTTCAGTCCAGAGCCAACACCAAAAGCTCCAAACGGCTGGTGCTGCAATCGGGACTGTGGGGCTACGGGAACCGATACGACGAGCCGGTGCTGGGAACACGGGACACCGCCCCCTTCTACAGGTACATACAGGACAATATAAAGCGACTGTGGGGGCCGGAAGGCCGAAACATCGGAACCCGCGCCGTACTGGGAAAGTGGGACCCCCTTGGCAAGGACAGCGTAATCGAGCAGTGGACGCAAAACCTGCCCCAGATGAAGGGCAACGTCCGGGTGCTCGAAAACGTCGGTCACTTCATCGAGGAGGAAAGGCCGTCGGAGATAGTTTCCGCAATAGTTGACGTAGCCGGCATCGGGTAGCTCGGTCTCCGCTCCTAAACCAGCGCCTGCAACTGCATTAGCAGGTTCATGTCGCCCTCGAAGGCGATTTTGCCCTGCATAAAAAGCGATTGCCCGTCAACCTCGCCGTTTTGAATGTCTATCCAGTCCTGAATACTCATCTTCAATGTAACCGCCGGGTTTTCGGCGCCGTTGAAGGTAAGCTTCAGGGGCGCCACGTCGCCGCTTTCCCTCTTAAGCTCCAGATTCAGGCATCCGGCTGTGTTTTGCAGGGCGTTGTAACGTTTCAGGTCGGCCACCTGCTGGGGGTCGGCGAAAAGCCCCATCAGCTCGGGCAGCTTCCCGGTCACGGCTTCCCGCCAGAACGGCTCGCTCAGGCTCAAGGTCAGCATGGGCTTGTCGACGCCGCCTTCGATAACATCGAGGTTCCTGCCGTCGGAGATTTTCATGCACCAGCATTTGCCGTCTATGTCGAACTGCATGGTAAATTCCCTGCCTTCCATCATGGACAGGTCCACCCCTTCGGTCGCCTCTTCAAAGAACTTGGGCACGTAACTCTTGAAAAACTCATCTACCGAAATGTCTTCCGGCGCATTGAACTGAACCATATCATTCCCCTCCCTAATTAAATTTCCGGTTAATAATATAAAACAATCGAGTCCCTTACGCCATCCCTCGTCAAATCCCTAAAGTTTACTCACGAAGGTTTACCTTTATGGGTGGCCCTGACCGCAGGATGATTTATGAGGGGTCGGAATGTGTAACCCCTCTTTTCCGTGGGAGAGACCTCTGGTCTCGACACCGGTCACGACAGGGAGGTCGCTCCCACACTTTTGCAACCTGCGTTGAACAATCCCGGAATTTATCCTACAATAATGTAGGATTGCTCAAAAAGCCTACAAGAATGTAACCCGAGGTAAGTTTTAAATGCCCGACAGCTCGAAACACAAGGTCAAGCGCGAAGTCAAGGAGTTGAGCCTGTTGTGGGAAATCAGCCAGACCCTCGACCGCAGCATGGACCTGCGCGACGTGGTCGGGCCGGTGCTCGAGCTTATGGCCGGGCACATGGGCATGATGCGCGGCACCCTGACCCTGCTCGACCGCGAAACCGGCGAGCTTTTCATCGAAACCGCCTACGGCCTGTCGGCGAGCCAGCAGGAAAAAGGCCGGTACCAGCTCGGCGAAGGTATCACCGGGAAGGTGGTGGAGACCGGCGAGCCGGCGGTGGTGCCCAAAATATCGGAAGAGACTCTCTTCCTCAATAAAACAGGCGCCCGGAAAAAGCTCCAGCGAAAGGACATATCCTTCATTTGCGTGCCCATCAAGCTGGAAAACGAAGTTATCGGGGCCTTGAGCGCCGACCGGCTGTTTTCCCAGGAAGTTTCCTTCGAGGAGGACGTCCGACTGCTTTCCATCATCGGCTCCATGATTTCGCGGGCGGTGAAGCTGCGGCAATCGGCCATGGAGGAGCGCAAGAAGCTGCTGGAGGAAAACGTGCGCCTCCAGGAAGCGCTGAAGGACAGGTTCCGCCCGTCCAACATCATCGGCAACTCGAAACCCATGCTGGCCGTTTACGACCTGATATACCGGGTGTCCAAGTCCGACGCCACCGTGCTTATACGCGGGGAGAGCGGTTGCGGCAAGGAGCTGGTGGCCCACGCCATACATTACAACAGCATGAGGGCCAATAAGCCGTTCATCAAGGTAAGCTGCTCCGCTCTGCCGGAGACGGTCATCGAAAGCGAGCTTTTCGGCCACGAGAAGGGCGCTTTCACCGGCGCCACATCGCAACGCAAGGGCCGGTTCGAGATGGCGCAGGGCGGCACACTGTTCCTCGATGAAATCGGCGACCTCTCCCCTGCCATCCAGATAAAGCTGTTGCGCATCCTGCAGGAGAAGGAGTTCGAGCGCATTGGAGGCTCGGAGACCATAAAGGCCGACGTCAGGATAATCGCCGCCACCAACCGCGACCTGGAAAAAAACATAGAGGATGGCTCCTTCCGGCAGGATTTGTACTACCGGCTCAACGTATTCCCCATCCACATCCCTCCGCTTCGGGAGCGGAAGACGGATATACCGCTGCTGGTGGACTTCTTTATCGAAAAATACGCTAAAGCCAACCACAAAACGGTAAACCGCATCTCCACCCAGGCCATAGACATGCTCATGAGCTACCACTGGCCGGGTAACGTCCGGGAGTTGGAGAACTGCCTCGAGCGGGCGGTACTTTTAACCAGCGACGACGTTATCCACGGCCACCACCTTCCTCCAACCCTTCAGACTTCCGAGGTGGGGGAAGTGGTCGGCGAATCCGGCCTCGATGCCACCCTCGACAACGTGGAGAGAAACCTGATACTCGACGCCCTCAAGGCCGCCCGAGGCAACAAGGCCAAGGCCGCCCGGGCGCTGGGGATTAGCGAGCGCATCATGGGCCTGAGGGTAAAGAAGCACGGTCTCGACCCCAAGAGATTTACTACATAAATGTAGCTTTTGGCTACTCATCCTACTTATATGTAGTGTTGATTCCTCGGCTGAGTTGAGAGTTCAACCTTTCAATTCCTGGTAAATCCCCTTTTATATCAGCAACTTATAACTTTATTCCATATGGCCTCCCGATGAAGGCACGTTTGTTGCCTTAGTGTGTTCACAACTTCCGGCTCTCATCTCCCCATTGTTCATCCCGCTCCGGAAGGAATATCAAACCGGGAGGTTGCATGTAATGAAACATCTCAAACCAACCCTTATTGCCCTGGCTGCGGTCATCGCTTTGGCCGGAGCGGGGGTCGCACAAGCCGACGACTTTACCCTCGAGGGGGACAACACCTTCAACTCGAAATACGTCTGGCGGGGAATCAACCTAAACGACGACTGGGTTTATCAGTTGTCGGCCACCGCCGGCTATAAGTGGGTTACATTCAACGTATGGAGCAACGTCGAGCTTACCGACGAAAACGATTACGGCGGAAAGTACGGCAGCGGTGAAGGTGAAATCACCGAAGTGGACTACACGGCCGATATTTCGTATTCCTTCGATAAGCTTACGCTCTCAACCGGGGCCGTACACTACACCTTCCCGAACACTCCCTTCGATTCCACCACCGAAGTATACGGCGGCCTCGGCCCGGACGTTATAGGCTTGCCCACAATAACCGTGAATCACGATGTTGACGAAGCGGGCGGGGTGTACGGCGCCTTCAGCCTGGGTCACACCTTCGAGAACATTGTAATCCTTTCGGAAAGTTCGAGGCTGGGATTCGATGTAAGTGCAAGCGTCGCCGCCGCGTCGGAAAGATATAACGAGTTTTACTTCGGCCTCGATGAAGCGGCCCTAACCGACGTCTCATTTTACGGTGGCATACCCCTGTCTGTGGGGCCGCATCTCTCGATTACCCCCGCTGCAAATTATTCCACGCTCATCGACGACGAGCTGAGGGATTCGACCGATGACGAAGACAACTTCTGGTGGGGAGTTTCCCTCACCGCATCGCTTTAAAAAGGGGGTGTTCTACAAACCGCCATGAGACGGTGTAAAATTGGCCGTTTTCCTGAGGAGTTCCGATGAAATCGGAACGTCTCGAAGGACGGCCGATTCCGCATATTTCAACGGACAAAACAAAAAGTGAAAGAAAGGAGATGAACAAATGAGAAAAATTCCCCTTATCGCAGCGGCGCTGTTAATAACTTTGCTGTGCGCCTCACCGGCTTCGGCCGCCGACGCATCCGCCATCAGCTCCGGCGACACGGCTTTCATCATGATAAGCGCCGCCCTGGTGTTGATGATGACCCCCGCCCTCGCATTCTTTTACGGCGGGATGGTGCAGAGGAAGAACATCCTGTCGGTGCTGATGCAGTGCTTCACTTTGATGTGCGTTATCAGCCTGCAATGGATACTTATAGGCTATTCCCTGTCCTTCAGTCCCGACGTCGGCGGAGGAATCATCGGGGGCCTGGATTGGGTGGGCCTGAAAGGCGTAGGCCTTGCGCCTAACCCCGATTACGCCGCCACCGTTCCCCACCAGGCTTTCATGATATTCCAAGCCATGTTCGCCATCATCACCCCCGGCCTGATAGTCGGAGCGTTTGCGGGCAGGATGAAGTTCAGCGCGTTCCTCGTATTCATGCTCCTGTGGGCCACCCTGGTTTACGACCCGATGGCACACTGGGTATGGGGCGCCGGGGGATGGCTGGGCAAGCTGGGCGCACTCGATTTCGCGGGCGGAGCGGTGGTTCACATAAACGCCGGTGTCGCCGCCCTGGTGATAGCGCTTTTGATAGGCAAAAGGAGAGGGCACGACAGCAAGCCCTTCCCGCCGCATCACCTTCCCTACACCGTCCTGGGCGCCGGTCTGCTCTGGTTCGGATGGTTCGGGTTTAACGCGGGAAGCGCCCTCGAAGCCGGGGGGCTGGCGGTAAACGCCTTCGTAACCACCAACACCGCCACAGCCGCCGCCGGACTGGTCTGGGCGCTGCTCGAATGGAAGCAGAACGGCTCGCCCACCATGCTGGGGGTGGCCACGGGAGCTGTCGCCGGGCTGGTGTCAATAACTCCGGCATGCGGCTTCGTAGGCCCTGTTTCCGCAATAGCCGTGGGCGCAGGCGGCAGTCTCTTGTGCTACCTCGCCGTGGTGTACCTCAAGCCGAAGCTCGGTTACGACGACTCGCTGGACGTTTTCGGCGTGCACGGCGTAGGCGGAATATGGGGCGCCCTGGCCACCGGCCTATTCGCAAGCGAGGCGGTCAACGGCGCCGACGGGCTGTTTTTCGGCAACCCTCATCAGTTTCTTGTCCAGGTAATAAGCGTAGTGGCGACCATGGCGTTCGTCGCCGTCGCCACCTTCATTCTCTACAAGCTGGTCGACGCGGTCCTGGGCATGAGAGTGACGGAGGGCGACGAAATAATAGGACTGGACGTCAGTCAGCACAAAGAAACCGCCTACACGGTCGTGGAATAAGGAGTAACGAAAATGAAATACATAATAGCCATAATCCAGCCGCATCGGCTGGAACAGGTTCAGGAGGAGTTGACCGCCGCGGAAATTCACCTGAGGACCGTCTCCACGGTCATGGGTTGCGGGCGGCAGAAAGGCTACACCCATGTTTACCGGGGCATGAAGGAGATGGGAAACCTGCTCAAAAAGATAAAGCTGGAAATCGCCGTGAACGAAGATTTCGTGCAGCCGGCCATCGACGCCATTATCAGGGGCGCCCGCACCGGCGAAATGGGCGACGGCAAGATATTCGTCTTCGACCTGCCCCAATGCATACGCATCCATACCGGGGAAACGGGAGAAGAGGCCATCGGCTGAGCCGACATTTGGGTAGTAATCCGCCAATTTTCCGCGTGAAAGCTACCGTTTTGTAGGATTTGAGGAGTTGAGTCATACATTTCGGTAGCTTTATTTTATCATAGCCTAAGCCAGTGAAGAATATAAATGCCCGTTATCAAACATGTTTTTAACCCCCAAACCGCTTTGGCACATGCCTTGCTCTATAAAAAGTCAGGCTGACGCCGAAAGTTCCGAAAGTAACCGGGGCCTGGTCGCAGGAGGCGGGGCTTCAAATCCAAGGAGGAAGAAATGTCCGATAAGAAAAAGGAAGAGGTGCTGAAAAAAGTAAAGGAACAGAAAGTTAAATTCATCAGGCTCTGGTTCACCGACGTGCTCGGTTACCTGAAAAGCTTTGCCATCACCCCGGAAGAGTTGGAAGGCGCCATGGAGGAAGGCATGGGATTCGACGGCTCATCGATTGAAGGCTTCGCCCGCATCGAGGAGAGCGACATGGTCGCCATGCCCGACCCCGATACTTTCTGTCTTTTGCCGTGGCGTCCCCGGGAGGAGCCGGTGGCCCGGATGGTATGCGACGTGCTCAACCCCGACGGAACTCCATACATCGGCGACCCGCGATACGCCCTCAAGCGTGCGCTCGCCGAGGCCGCCGAGGCCGGATACAAGCTGTACCTGGGGCCGGAGCTGGAGTTTTTCTACTTCAAAAACGCCGAACCCGACCCGCAGCCCCTGGATTCGGGCGGATACTTCGACCTGACTCCGCTGGACGTGGCCAGCGACCTTCGCCGCGACACCATCAAGGCGCTCCAGGAAATGGGTATCAAGGTGGAGTACAGCCACCACGAAGTCGCCCCCAGCCAGCACGAAATAGACCTGCGCTACATGGACGGGCTGGCGATGGCCGACACGGTCATGACATACCGTCTTACCGTCAAGGAAGTGGCCATGCAGCACGGGGTGTACGCCACGTTCATGCCCAAGCCCATCTTCGGGCAGAACGGAAGCGGCATGCACACTCACCAGTCGCTCTTCAAAAACGGCGACAACGCCTTCTTCGACGGAAATGACCCCTATAATCTTTCCAAGGAAGGTAAGGCATACATAGCGGGACTGCTCACCCATGCCAGGGAAATTTGCCTGGTCATTGCCCAGTGGGTAAACAGCTACAAGAGGCTGGTACCCGGATATGAAGCCCCTGTTTACATCTCGTGGGCGAGAAGAAACCGCTCGGCGCTGGTGAGGGTTCCCATGTACAAGCCCGGGAAGGCGGGCGCCACCCGCGCCGAGCTGCGTTGCCCCGACCCCGCGTGCAACCCCTACCTGGCCTTCGCATCCATGCTGGCGGCGGGGTTGAAGGGAATAAAGGAAGGCTACGAGCTGCCCGAACCCGTCGAGGAGGACATCTTCAAGCTTACCCCGGCCGAGCGGGAGAAGAAGACCATAGAAGCGCTGCCGGGAAGCCTGGGAGAAGCTATCGCGGAGACCGAAAAGAGCGAGTTGGTCAAACAGGCGCTGGGAGAGCACATATTCGGGAAGTTCATCGAGAACAAGAAAATCGAGTGGGACATGTACCGCACTCACGTAAGCCGCTACGAGCTGGAAAAATATCTCCCGGTTATCTAGGTGAGGAAAAGATAATGACACGGCCAGGCAGCCGCCCACCGGCCTTGACGTGGGTTTGAGGAGATGAAAATGGGACGAAAAAGCGACAGCAATCGGCCGCGGATAGTGGTGCTGTATTGCGCCCATTGTGTCCCGGAAGATGTAAAAATCCCCGGCACAGGCAAAACCGACAGCTCGTTCAGAACCCGCTTCGAAATGATGCCCTGCTCGGGCAAAGTCGATGAGGCTCAGGTGTTGAAAATTCTCGCAGCCGGAGCCGAGGCGTTGCAACTCGTGGCCTGTCCTCCGGGGGATTGCTCCTTCCTGACCGGGAATTTGAGAGCCGCTAAAAGGATGGAAAGGGCCCGGAAACTTCTGGAGGAAATCGGCGAAAACCCGGATAGGCTGGGAATCGAATACGGCAGTGGATTGTCCGGAAGCGGGCTGGAACAAGTGGCCGAAAAGAGGATGGAAGCGCTGCTGCAACCGGCATAATCATCCCGGAGGATAATGACTTATGATAATCGCGGAATGGAAACCTCTGTCCGAATTGACCGAAAGGTTGAAAAAACACCGGAAAGTACTGGTGGCCGGATGCTCGACCTGCGTCGCGGAATGCTCCGCCGGCGGGGAAAAGGAAGTGCACACCATGGCTCCGCTGCTGGAGATTGCCATGAAAAAAAACGACAGCAATGTGGTTGTACATGAGGCCACCGTGGAGCGGCAATGCGAGTGGGAGTTTCTTGAGGAACTGGAGGAGGTAATACCCCGGGTGGACGCCGTGGTGAGCCTGGCCTGCGGCATCGGAGTCCAGGCTCTGGCCGAGCGCTATCCCGACGTGCCGGTCTACCCGGGCGTTAACACAACTTCTTTAGCCATTCGCGAGGAACCCGGCCTGTGGACGGCGCGGTGCGCCGCCTGCGGCGATTGCATGCTCGGGGACACCTTCGGCCTCTGCCCCGTGGCACGCTGCGCAAAGGGACTGCTCAACGGCCCCTGCGGAGGCACGAGACCCGGTGGAAAATGCGAGATAAACGAGGAAACCGACTGCATATGGTACTTGATTATACGAAAGGCACAGGAGCGCGGCCAAATGGAAGCGTTAATGAGATTGAGGGAGCCGAAGGACTGGTCAAAATCAATCCACAACGGCCCCAAAAGGATGGTACGCGAAGACCTTCGTTAACGAAAAAAACGGCAAAGGAGAGATAAAGTCACATGCCCGAAAAGTACCACATAAACGTCCGAACCCTGCCTCCGAGATATGCGCCGGTGTCCAGGTACAACTCCATCGAGTTCGACGGATGCCTGGGATGCCTCAAGTGCGTAAAGCGTGATTCGTGCGTTTACGAGGTATACAAAAAGCGCGAGTTTCTGCCGGAAGAGCTGGTCGACATCGGCGACGGTATGTGCCTGAACTGCTTCCGGTGCGTCCAGGAGTGCAAGAAGAACACAATCTCCCGCGCCGTCAATCCCCGGTACCGGGCCATGGGCGACGATTACTGGACGCCGGAGCTTATATCGGGCATCTGGAAGCAGGCTTACAACGGCAAGATACCCGTAAGCGGCGCCGGGTACAGAGGCCCCTTCTCCGGCCCGGGCTTCGATTCCATGTGGACTGACATGTCCGAAATCGTACGGCCCACACGCGACGGTATCCACGGCAGGGAGTACATAAGCACCGTCATCGAGCTGGGGAGAAAGCCGGAGTATCTGAAATTCGACGGCTCCGGCAACCCGGAAGGGGAACTTCCTTCCTTCGTTCAGATTCCGTTGCCCATGATTTTCGATGTGCCCGAAAATGCAATGATGGGGGTTTCCACCCGCCGGGCCATAGCCCGGGCCGCGCGCGAGTTGGGCGCCCTGGCGGTAGCCGACCCGGAAGAGGCGCAAAACGTACTTGCCGAATACGCGGAGCATCTGATAGTGAAGCTGAAACCCGAGGATATAGAGGCCGTCCCCTTCGAGAAATTCCGGGCGGTGGAGTTGCCGTTTTATGAAGGAGTAGAAAGGCGAATCGATAGCATAAAGGACGCATTTCCGAAAACCCTCGTCACCGTTCGACTTCCGCTGGATGAAAATGCCGTATCCAGGGCGGCGGAGATTGCCCGTTATCGGGCCGACGTGATTCACCTGCAGGCCGGGCCGAAAGGTCGCGGTTTCGGACGGCGCTCCGGGGATTTCGTCACAGACCCGGTGCGCGAAGTTCACCTCGACCTGGTGGAGCGCTGTTTGCGCGAGCAGGTGTCCGTAATCGTCTCCGGCGGTATCGCACTGGCCGAGCACGTCGCAAAAACGGTAATATGCGGCGCGGACGGCGTAGGAGTGGACACCGCCCTGCCGGTGGCCCTTGAATGCCGCCTGTGCTCGGAATGCGGCGATGAGTGCCCCGTCGGGATGGACAGCGTACCCATCGAATGGGCGACTCAGAGGATAGTCAACCTGATGGGCTCGTGGCATTCGCAACTGCTGGAAGTGCTCGGGGCAATGGGACTGCGGGAAGTAAGGCGGCTGCGCGGCGAAACCGGACGGGCCATGTTTTTTCGGAACCTGGAGGAAGAATGCTTCGGCCCGGTTTTCGGCAAGCGAAACGGAAACTCACCGAAGAAAGGAAATAACGGGGTTGAAATCCCGGTTACAGGCTCGGAAGTAGGGCCGTGCTCTGAGCTGGTGGCGCGAAGTCCGTCCCGCTTCCGAAATCCCCTTTCGCGCTACAAGGTTCTACGCTCCTCCGATTGCATAGCCTGCGGAAAATGTGCGGAGGTTTGCCGGTACGGCGTGCACAAAACGGGCGGCAAAAAAATGCTCGCCCCTAAATCGCACCTGTGCGTCGGCCCGGAGATATGCAGTAACGAAGGCGCTTACTGCGCCGAAAGCTGCCCGCAGGGCGCCATCCGGGTGGGTGAAGACCCCATGTACGAAACCTTCGGCGACCCGCGATGGACGAACGACCTCTTGGTAAGCACCTGGCATCAGGCCGAAACCGGCTGTCCGCCGTCGGCGAATATCGAGTATAAAATCGGCGCTTCGGGCGGCGGGTTCGACATGATAGACTTCGAGTTTCCTTCAGAGCCGGTGAAGCCCGGAATAAAGCCGGAAAAAATAGATTTAAGCCTGCCGCTGAACCGCACCGGCGACGGTCGCCCCGGGGTCAGGATAGGCATACCGCTGTACGGCGGCGGCATGAGCTTCGGCTCCATCGGGTTGGCGACAATGATTTCCAGGGCCAGGGCGTGGCAGGCGTTCGGCTCGCTGATGTGTACCGGCGAGGGTGGATACCCGGACGAGCTTACCGAGTACGACGAGAACATCATCACCCAGGTGGCCACCGGTTTGTTCGGCGTCAGAGAGGAGACAATTCAGCGGGCGCCGGTTGTCGAGTTCAAGTACGCTCAGGGGGCCAAGCCCGGGCTGGGCGGGCATTTGCTGGGCGATAAGGTCACCCCCGCCGTGGCCCGGATGCGGGAAGCCGTCGAGGGCAGCGCGCTGTTTTCGCCGTTCCCGTTCCATTCGGTTTACTCGGTCGAAGACCACAAGAAACACGTAGACTGGATAAAAATGGTCAACCCGGGGGGGCTGGTTTCGGTGAAAGTGTCCACTCCCACCGACGTGGACATGGTGGCGGTGGGCAGCTACTACGCCGGGGCGCACATAGTTCACCTGGACGGCAGCTACGGCGGCACCGGCGCGGCCCCCGACATCGCCAAGAAAAACATCGCCATGCCCATCGAGTACGCTATACCCAAGGTGCACAGGTTCCTGGTGGAAGAAGGAATCCGCGACAAGATAACCCTCATCGCCTCGGGCGGATTGCGCACCGCGTGGGACGTGGCCAAGGCTATTGCACTTGGCGCCGACGGGGTGGTCATAGGCACCGCCGAGATGGTGGCGCTGGAGTGCATCCGGTGCGGAAACTGCGAAAGCGGACGAGGTTGCCCGCGCGGCATAGCCACCACCGACCCGGAACTTTCCGCCATGTACGACACCGATTGGGGGGCACAGAGGATTATCAACATGCTTTACTCGTGGACTTCACAGTTGAGGGAAATACTGCGCCGGTTCGGAATGAGAAGCGTGTCGGAGTTGGTGGGCCGGAGCGACCTGCTTGTCCACCGGCAGTATGAAAGGTTATCCGCATAACGGCGGGGGAACAGCGCCATGGAAAAGTACATCAGGAGTATCATCCAATCACGGAGAAAGTTGGTATCCGACATGCCCCGCCTTCCCCTGGTAAAGAGCGCCGAGGAGGGTGGATGCGGCGTGGTGGGGTTCGCATCCAGCGTTCCCGTCAGCGGCAGGCACATATTCGAGCCTTCCATACAGATGCACAACCGGGGCAACGGCAAAGGGGGCGGTATAGCCGCCGCCGGGTTCCGGCCAGAGCAGCTCGGGGTGGACGCGGGCACGCTCGCGAAGGATTACATACTCCAGGTGGCGCTGCTCGACCCGCAATCGGAGAAGAAAATCGAGGAAGAGGCGGTTACCCCTTACCTTGAAATCCATCGGAAAACGGCGCTCAAACCCGAGGCCGACTACCGCGATTTCGGCCTCGAGTGCGCCCCGCCGGACATATTGAGATATTTCGTCCGGGTCAAGGAGGACGTTCTCGAAAAGTTCGCGGAAGAAAACGATATGGCCGACATCGAGCCGCGAAAGGCCGAAGACGAGTTTATTTATCAGAACAGCGTCCGCCTCAACCGGAGGTTTTATTCGTCGCTCGGCGAAAAAAGCGCCTTCGTGCTCTCTCATGGCCGCGATTTGATGATATTCAAAATAGTGGGTTACGCGGAGCAGGTGGTTCAATATTACGGCCTCGAAAACCTCGGGGCACAGGTATGGATAGCTCACCAGCGCTATCCCACCAAGGGCAGGGTATGGCATCCGGCGGGCGCTCACCCGTTCATCGGCCTCAACGAGGCGCTTGTGCACAACGGCGACTTCGCCAACTTCCACAGCGTTAGCGAGTATCTTCGCCAGCACGGCATTGCGCCGCAATTTCTGACGGACACCGAGGTCAGCGTATTGCTCTTTGACCTGTTGGACAGGGTCTACGGTTATCCGCTGGAGTACCTGATAGAGTCCTTGGCGCCAACCACGGAGCTTGACCTGGAGGAGTTGGCCGAGGAGCGCAAACAAATATACCGTGCCGTTCAGGCGTTGCACATGCACGGCTCGCCCGACGGCCCGTGGTTTTTTATCATTGCCCGCTCCAACCCCGACCTGGACAGGCTGCAACTGCTGGGCATCACCGACACTTCCATGCTCAGGCCTCAGGTATTCGCCATGCAGGAGGGCGACGTTTCCATCGGTTTGATAGGGAGCGAAAAGCAGGCCATCGACGCCACCCTGAGTTCGCTGGCCTCGGAAGATAATCGCTTCCGCTCGGTGGCCGACCGTTACTGGAACGCTCGAGGCGGCAGCCATACCGACGGCGGCGCGTTCGCTTTCAACGTAATCCGCAACAACGGCCACTCGAAAATAGAATGCGCCGACAAATTCGGGCACCTGATGCCTTCCACCCCCGGCGATTGGAAGGTTCACATGACACAGGAAAACGAGCCGCCTCCGTTACACGAGGAACTGTCGGTGTTTCTGGAAGATGCAAGAAAAAATCGGGACCCGATGAGCGCATTCTCCAAGGTATCGTCCCTGATAAGCGGTTGGAATTTTCAACATCTCAGATGGCTCACGGGCAAACTGACCGACATGGCCGGCGAAGATGACGGCGGAATAAGCTTCACACTCGGTACCCTTACCCTTCTCAACGACCGCCGCTACAATTGCGGGGGCATGAAAAGGAGCGCCGTGCTTGAAGTTATAAGGGATGCTATCGATGAAATACTCGATAATATCCCTTCCATAGAGCAGAGGTCGGTAAGCAAGTACGTTCGCATAGATTACGGCACGAGAGGCGTCTTAAGGCCGCCCGATTACGGTGAGAACACGCTGGTGGTGTGCGCTTGGGGTTTTCCGCCTGAAGGGGAGGAAGCGAACGCCGCCATGGAAGCCGAAGCTTACCGGCTGGGGTGGAGGAGGTTTATCGTTTACGGCCTGCGGGGGCAGAGGTTTACCGGTTGCGGCTTCGGCCCGGATACTTCCGGCGTCAAAATTGACGTTTACGGCAGCAGCGGCGATTACCTAGCCGGCGGCGCCGACGGGATGGAAATCCGGGTACATGACAACGGCCAGGACCAGTTGGCGCAGGTTATGAAGTGCGGAAAACTGGTTGTGCACGGCGACGTGGGGCAGGCTTTCATGTACGGCGCCAAGGGCGGCGAAGTCTACGTCATGGGCAGCGCCGCCGGAAGGCCGTTAATCAACGCGGTGGGCAAGCCCCGGGTCGTCATCAACGGCGCCTGCCTCGACTACCTGGCCGAAAGCTTCATGGCCGGCGACCCTCACAACGGCGGCGGGTTCGTAGTGCTCAACGGCGTCGAGTTCGACGATTACGGCAACGTAAAAGAGCAGGAATCGCCGTATCCCGGCTCCAACCTGTTTTCGCTGGCCAGCGGCGGGGCCATTTACGTCCGCGACCCTCATCGCAAACTGGTGAGCCGGCAGCTCAACGGTGGCGAGTTCGCAGACATGGAAGAAAGGGACTGGGAGCTGATACGGCCCTACCTCGAGGAGAATGAAAGGCGGTTCGGCATTTCCATCGAGCGGGACCTGTTGGCCGTGGACGGCCAAAAGCGCTCACCGCTGGAAGTTTACCGGAAGGTCAGGGCCGTCCAGTTGGGGGTGCTGGCGAAGGAGACGGCGCCCGAGTAGAGGATCAACGCTTGAAATCTTCTATCTTCGACCATGCTCTAAGGAAATTTTCACCGAGGATTTTCTTTATTTCGTTTTCGGTGTAGCCGCGCCGCACCAGTTCGGCGGTCAGGTTGGGCAACCTCCCGGCATGCCCCAGTTGTGGCGGTATGTCGACGCCGCCGTCGTAATCCGAACCCAGGGCGATAACATCGACGCCCGCGACTTTTTTTATGTGGTCCATATGGTCAACCACGAGCCCGGCGTCGAGCGGCTTTTCACCGGATGGGTCGAGGTATCCGGCGTGGAAAATAACCCCGATAACGCCGCCCCGCCGGTCTATGGCTTTTATCTGCTCGTCCGTCAGGTTGCGGGGGTGGTCGGCCAGCGCCCGCGCTCCGGCGTGAGTTACAATTACCGGGCAGTCGGTAACCTCGAGGGTTTTCCGGAAAGTTTCCTCGGAGACGTGGGCCAGGTCTATCATCATACCCATTTGCTCCATCCGTTTGACCACTTTCACCCCGAAATCGCTCAAACCGTCGAAATCCACTTCACCGTCGTCGGTGGAAGAAGAAGCCCAGCTTATGTTCTTCACGTGGGTCAGGGTCATGTACCGTACTCCCCGGTCATAGAATTTCTCCAGGTTTTCCATTTTTCCGTTTATGCCGTGACCGCCCTCCAGCCCAATCAGTATGGCCCTTTTGCCCGATTGTATGATTTCCCTCGCTTCCTCCGCGGAGCTTGCGATGGCGAGGGTGTTCTTATTGTTTTCGGCGGCTCTGTGAATGGCGTTCAGGGCCTCCCTGACAAAGAAGACGCTGCCGGGTAGCCCGAAGTTCTTGGGGATGGGACAGATGGCGGCGGTAAAGAGGTCAATCTCTCCTTCGCGCAACCTGGGTATGTCGATGTCGGAAAATATCGGCATGAACCCCGCCGGGCCCCAGTCCACGGTGCTGTGCCGCTTGCTCATGTCATAGCCCATGAAGGCCATCATGGCGGGGGTGTCGGCATGCAGGTCGCACACGATAGCTTCACGGTGAAGGGCCATCACGTCTGCCGGAACGTTGATTTTTACGCGGCTGCACGCAATGACGACTAAAACGCCCAGCACCGTGACAATAACTGCTTTCATGATTCCGGAACGATTCATTTTTTACACCCCGCTTTAGATTTAAGCATGTTTTAGTCTACCTTGGTATTGCGTAAAATTCAAAATCGGGCCACAATGAGAAAAAAGTAATTTTAAACGGGGGAATACATGAAGAGCGGTAATTCTTTACTTTTCACGTTGGCAGCGCTCGTGGCCTTGTCTTTCACGGTGGCCGGTGCTTCTTTTGAGCGGCAATCCTCAATGACGCTTAAAACCGACGGCGAGCGCTTTGTCGATGCGGCGGGGAGGGAGGTTGTATTGCGCGGCGCCAACGCGGGCATGCGCAGCAAAATGCCGCCGTTTTTTCCCTTCGACCCGGAGCCGGATTTCGACTCGGCACTGGAAAAATTCGCGGATACATACAATTCGCTCGGCTTCAACGCCGTCAGGCTCCTGATAATATACGAGGCCGCCGAGCCGGTTCGGGGATGGTACGATGAGGACTACCTTGTGAAGTACGACAAAATGGTGAAGGCTTTCGCCGAGCGGGGGATAAGGGTCATCGTGGACAGCCACCAGGATATTTTCAGCCGCCGCTTCTGCGGGGACGGTTTTCCGGACTGGGCCATAGCGGAAAGGTACAGGGACAATCCACCCCACGCCGACTGCCCGTTTTGGGAGCTGAAAAATTTCAAATACTCGGTGTTGAGCTCCTACGACAGGCTCTGGAACAACAAGAACGGTATCCAGGACCGTTATGTCGAGTTTTTCCGGATGCTGGCCGAAAGGTACGCCGAGGAGCCGGGGGTTATCGGATTCGAGCCCATCAACGAGCCCATGCCGGGCCTTCAGGGCATGCTTGATTATGCGGACTGGTACGAGCAGAAGCTTTTCACCCTCTACAAAAGGGTGGGACGAGTAGCGCATTCGGTGGACGAGCGATACCTTATCTTCGCCGACAACTGCCCGCTGGAAAACCTCGGCTCCTGGAGCTCCACCCGCCCCCGCCCGGACGTAAAAAACCTGGTGTTCGCCCCTCACTACTACGACGTTGGGTACGTCAAATTTAACCTGAGCACGGGACGGGACAAGGAAATCATGCGAAACGGCCTGAAAAAACACATCAAGCTGGGCCGCCACTGGGGAGTGCCCGTCCACGTGGGTGAGTACGGGGTGGAGATGCAGAGGGAAGACGCGCCGGACTATATAAAGAAACTGTACTCCATCTTCGATGAGTTGAAGCTCTCGGGCACCATCTGGGAGGCTTCCATGAGCGAGAAGCTGTGGAACGGGCGCGACAAGAACCTCTTCAACCCCGACGGTTCATTGAGGCCGGGGACGAAAGCGCTGGACAGGCCTTATCCGATGGCGGTGGCGGGGAGAATAAAATCCTTTTCTTTCAACCCGGATACGGGTGAGTTCCGGCTTGTCTACTCGGAAAATCCGGATATAAAGGAGCCTACCGAAGTATACCTGCCCCAAAGGGTATATGGCGACAATCCGCAGGTTAAAGTCGAACCGGAAGGAAGATATAAATATGACGCCGAGAGCGGTGAATTAACGGTTTATTCGGTTACCGGAAAGTCCGAAAGAAGGGTCGAGGTCGTTCCCTGAACGTGATGGGAGAGTTTTGGCCGGCGGGCGCATCCAATGGGGCGGACACGCCCGCCGCACTCAGCTTTTTTCAGTGCCCGCCTCCGCCGAGTATCCCGGAAGCGGCAAGCACAAGCACTGCCACCTCCAATATTGAAATTATCAGGAAAGCGGGGTCCTTTTGCTTGATGTAACCCGGTATCAGGCAGATAATGAAGCAGATTATGGTCATGCCCGCCAGTAGGACCACGCCCACGAAATTGAGATAATCCCCCTTGTTCAGTAGAGAAGTCCATTCCCAGCCGACCGGAGCGTCCGCTTTGTGAACGTACTCGTCGCTGGCCATTGACCAGTACTGCGGTATTTTTTCGTGTGGGATGTAAGGCTCCACTACCCCGAAGACATAGATTGCGTAGGTAATCAGCAGTATCACTATTGCCAGCCAGCTTCCCCAGAAGAGCAGCCGGGAGTATTGGTGTTGCTCCGGCGAAGTGTATTCCGCCTGTTTACTTGAACCTTGAGCGGCCATTTTTACCCCTCCTTCCTCGCTTAGATTCCGAGGCCTTTCAAAAACGCCCTGACGCCGGCGAATATGAGCACGGCGATGACAATGTAGCGGATTGCCTTGGGCTTGGCCTTAGCCAGTATGGCCACCCCTATGTAGGAGCCAAGCATCAGTCCTACTATGGATGGGACGGCTATCAGCGGAATCACGCATCCCTTGTTCATGTATATCCACGCCGCGGAAGTGTCGGTTATGGACAGCAGGAACTTGCTGGTGCCCACGGCTATCTTCAGCGGAACCCCCATCAGGAGGTTGAGCACCGGCACGTTGGCCCATCCGGCCCCGAGTCCGAACATGCCCGCTATCAGGCCGATGAAGATGAAAAGTATTAATCCGGGAACCGTGCGGTGGGTTTTCCAGTTTATCATCTCCCGGGTGGACTCCTCGAAACACACCCCCGACATTCTGAGGGCCGTGCCCACCCTGTCCTGCTTCTTAACCTCCGGTATTTCCACGTTTTTTGAAGCGGACAGAAGCACCGCTATGCCGATTATAGTCAACCCCAGGCAAATCTGGACAATGCTGGTGGGCAGGGCAAGCCCGATAAAAGCGCCAGCTATCGAACAACTGGAGGCGATTAGCGCAACCGGCAGCGCCAGCCTCAGGTTCGCCAGGCCTCTCCGTAACAAACCCGGCCCCGCCGCCAGCGCTCCCGAAAGGGCCACCAGCAGCCCCGCGCCGCGGACAAAGTCCAAGTGAAACGGGAAAAGCCCGCTCACCAGGGGGACATACAGCACACCTCCGCCGACTCCGGCAAGCACCGCGAAAACTCCCAGCACCAGGCAGAAAAAGAACAGGACAATCGGCCAGAACCACCAGGGTTTACCGTCGGCGCCGGGAGTAACGGCGCCTTCCCCGGCGGCATACGCCACCGCCGGCTGGCTCAGCAGTAAAAATAAAAAACCCAAACAAAACAACCACAGACTTTTAATTTTACTTTTAAGCAATTTTAACCTCCTGCCGTTTTATCGGGTACCTTTTCCCACGGGCATGCGTATGTGGCGTATGCGGGTCGAGGCAAGGCGGTTTTCGGGCAATATTTTTCTTTTCTCATATTTTCGGCGCTCCATATACGTCGCGCCTCCGTTTAGATGTTGAGTTTCTGTATCGGTCAGGGAAGTTGAAGGGACTTATGGCAACCGATTCGTAAAGGGCTGCCGACTCACGGTTTAGGAAAAACCTCCTTGGAATTGATGCGGGCATTCTTCCGAATCCTGCAAACTGTCATTGCCCTTTAGATGGCTGAAGTGTATATCATAATGTATGCATTTGTCAACAGTAGATTTCCTCTCCTAATGAAAAATTCAACAGCAACCACAAAAAATCAATTGTTGCAATACCTTATAACAGGATAGTTTTTCCCTTTCTCCGGCTATAACAATGTTATCGGGTCCACGTCGATAATAACCTTCACGCCGGTGAACCGCTTTTCCACCTCTTTTGCGGCATATCGCACTGCGGCGCGGCATTCCCGTGAGCCGGGGCTTTTTGCCGCCAGTTGCCACCGGTATTGCCCCTTGACTTTGCTCCACGGCGCCGGGGCGGGGCCCAGTATTTTGACTTCCCCGATTTTGCGGGCAAACGCTCCCGCCTTCTGAGCGGCGTTTTTGACCGCCACCGCATCCTTTCCGGAGAATTTGATTGCCGCCAGCCTGGCGTGGGGAGGGTAGGCCATATCCCGGCGCAGCTTGTCTTCGTGTGTCGAGAAACCGTCGTAATCGTGCTCCAGCGCGTATTTTATGGCGTAATGGTCGGGGTTGAATGTCTGAACCATCACCTTGCCCGGATTGCCGCCCCTTCCGGCCCTGCCGGAGACTTGCGCAAGCAGCGAGAAGGTGGTTTCGGCGGCGCGGAAGTCGGGGAAGTTGAGGCTTGTCTCAGCCAGCACCACCCCCACAAGGGTAACCCCGGGGTAGTCGTGGCCCTTGGCTATCATCTGGGTGCCGACCACCACGTCCACGCTGCCGTCCTTAAGGGAAGCCAGCACCCGCTCGATTTCTCCCTTTTTGGAAGCTGCGTCCCTGTCCATGCGGGCCACCCGCGCTTCGGGGAAAAGGCGGGATATTTCGTCTTCCACCCTTTCGGTGCCGGCGCCGAAAGTCTTCAAGTTGATTCCCTTGCATTCCGGGCATAAATCGGGCGCGGGGGTGGTGTAATCGCAAAGGTGACACACCAGCGCCCGGTTGCGCCGGTGGAACGTCACCGAAACGCTGCATCGAGGGCAACCGAAGGTGTGGCCGCATTGCACGCACATTAAAAACGGCGCGAACCCGCGGCGGTTGAGGAACAGGAGGGTTTGGTTGCCTGCTGCGAGATTGGTTTCAATCGCCTCCTCCAACTCCTCCGACAAAAACTCCGACCTTCCGGTCGGCGCGGTGCGCATGTCGACGATTTTCACCTCGGGCATGGGCCGGTCAAGCACGCGCTCGGGAAGTTTCAACCTGTGATACTTTCCCGTTGAGGCGTTGTGTCGGGTTTCCATGCTCGGGGTGGCGCTTCCCAGTATCACCGCCGCCGAATTACTTCGGCCCCGGACGAGGGCGAAATCGCGGGCGTTGTAGCGCACCTTTTCCTCCTGCTTGTAGCCGGAGTCGTGCTCCTCGTCCACCACTATCAGGCCCAGGTTTTCGAATGGGGCGAAAGCCGCCGAGCGCGCTCCCACCGCCACTTTCACCATGCCACGGCGAACCTTTGTCCATTCGTCCAGCCTTTCCCCTTTTCCCAGCGCCGAGTGGAGCACGGCCACGCGCGCGCCGAACCTGGCCCGGAAGCGCCCGACAAGCTGGGGGGTCAGGGAAATCTCCGGCACCAGCACCAGTGCTTCACGCCCCTCTTCGAGGGTCTTTTCGATAGCCCGCAGATACACTTCGGTCTTGCCGCTGCCGGTAACGCCGTGCAACAGAAACGGTGAGAACTCTCTCTTCTCAATGGCAGGCAATATCTCGGACAGCGCCTGCTCCTGGTCGGCGGTCGGGGACGGCGGACGCGATTCGGGCTCGCCTACTTCCCCCATGGCCGGGTCTCGCCACACCCGCGTCTTCGTGACTTCGAGGTAACCGGCCTCTTCAAGTTTTCTGACGAGTTGATGCGCGTTTTTGAACCTCGAAGCCAGCTCGCTCAGAAGAACCGGCCCCGATGAAATTACGTAAGTCAGCAGCCGCGAACGTGCGGGGGCGGATTTTTTCATCCCTTCGGCTGTCTCCTCCAGTTTTTTCGGCTTCGCCGCCGGGCGTACCATTTTGCTTTCCCGGGGTTTGACCGAAGGCTCGCGTATTTTCTGCTGCCTCAGCAGCCAACCCTGATTTATCAATCGCCTGATGGCGGGGCTTGCGCCCTTTCCGATAACCGCTTCCAGCCTTTTGGGCTTGATTCCCGGCTCCGCCGCCACGCGGGCCAGCAGGTCGCGGTCGGAGGCGGAGGTGGTCTCATCGGCAGACGCATTGCGGCCTTCGTCGGTGATTACCACTCCCGCCGAGGAGGTTTTTTCCATCCCTGCCGGAAGGGCGCCCTTGAGGACTTCTCCCATCGGCGCCAGGTAGTATTCGGCAAGCCATAACAGGTCGTCAAGGAGCTTCCGGGGAATGGCCGGGGTGTCGTCGAGGACTTCGGCAATTTCCTTTACTTCGGCCTTTTCGGGTGGGGAGCCTTCTCCGAGTACATAGCCGGTGACCTTCCTTTTGCCGAAGGGCGCCAGCACCCGCGTTCCGGGGACAGGCAAATCGGCGAACTCGGAGGGCACCGAGTAAGTAAAAGTGCCTTCCACCGGCAGACCCACCGCCACATCGACCAGTCGCAGGCCGGAGTTTGAGGAAGCTTTCATTCGGAAATTGAAGATACTATCTCCGTCAAGTTAAAACACCATCGAGGTTTGGATTTCAATTGCTGAATTCCAGTTAAGATGTGGCCGTTAAGTTTTTCAGCTTGAAATGCCGAGCCGGACACATCGCGTTTAGATTTAAGCAGGACCAAATGTCACATTCGGGCGATTTGACGTAAAGATAAAGTCGGTGATAATTTAAGACATCTAAAGTAATCGCGGGTTACTTAGTGTTTAACTTCTTTATCAAAGGGGACAAAACTTTAATTTGAACATAAGCGCGAAAAAAGGGGCCGAGCCGCCCGGTTGGAGGCGGACTCTGTTTTTCTGGCTGGTAGCCGGTTGGCTGTTCTGGCTGATTGAAATCGTTATCGGTTTCTTGCCTCACGCCGCGTTCTTCGGCCTGTTTAATTTGTTTGGGAACCCGGTCAATTTAAAAGAGAGTGCATACAGTTTTCTGATTCAAACCGTGTTATTCGGCTTGGTGGGTTTTTTATGGCTTTTAATCGAGGTCTCGCTCAAAAAGCTTTTTAGATTGAGCAATCCGGGTGCATGGCATTCGATGGGTTGCGTGGCATTTCAGGTGATTCTTGTGGGCAGTGTCACCATACCCCGATTGGTAGTGAGTCAATCTTCCATGTTTCATCACATGGCCTGGATAGGAGCTATAGCCCTTTTGAGCCTGGCGGCCCTGGCCCTCGCTTTGATTTTCGTGGTTGCCCCCACACTGGCGGTTGGACGTTTGCATTCAGCTCCGGTTTTCATGTCCCTGTGGCTTTTTCCTGTTTTCCAGAACGCTCAGTCGAGCGGGGGCATATTTTCATCGCCGTTTCAGTATTTCCTATTTGTGGCAGTGGGTTTGGGATTATCCGTCATTGCATTGAGTCTTGGCGGCAGGTCCCGGGCAAAGAAAGATGTCGTAAGGGGTCCTTTTTGGATAAAGGTCGGGGCGGTAATTCTGCCCCTGATTGCGCTGTTTGCGATATGGACGGGCTCGTGGTGGCAGAAGGCGATGGAGTTGACTCCGGCCGATGCTGCCGGCCCTCGCCCGAACATTCTGCTGATAGTGCTGGATACGGTGCGGGCGTCGGATTTATCGTGCTACGGCTACGAATTGCCGACAACCCCGACGCTGGAGAGGCTTGCGGCCGAAGGGGTTCTGTTTAAAAACGCGATGAGCGCATCCAACTGGACGGTGCCGGGACACGCTTCCATTTTTACCGGGCAATATCCGGGAGAGCACCTGGCTACCGGCCTGAACCCAATACTGCTTACTCCTTACCCTACAATGGCGCAAATATTGTCCAGATTGGAGTACCGAACCTTTTGTTTTTCGGCAAACCCCTGGGTTTCCGAATCCAGCGTGTTGACCAAGGGTTTCTGGTATTCCAAAGTACTATCTGCAGAAAATGGAGAGCTGATTCCGGTATGGAGAAAATGGGGTGTATATCTTGAAGCGTTTAAGGGCAAGCTTTTCAACCTGTCCGGGAAGTCGATTTCCCGTAAAGATACCCTGTGGCGGCCGCCTTCATCTTCCAGCGTGATTGGCGAGGTTATAAAACTGCTTGGAGAGAATTCTGGTGATAAGGAACCGTTTTTTATTTTCATCAACCTGATGGATGCGCATTCACCCTACCGTCACCCGTCGCACCCGGACATCAGTCGCTTTTTCCCCAACAAGGAGGCCTTTAAGGGCGCCGTAAGGCCCGACCCCAGCTTTGCCGATTACTATGCAGGCAAAATAAGATATAAGCAGAAAGATTTCCGTGATATGCGAAGAATTTATGATGCCCAAATCAGGCACATGGACGACCAGCTCGCCCGCCTTTTCGCGCAATTGAAGCGATTGCAATTATGGGATGACACTGTGGTTATAGTAACTTCGGATCACGGGGAGTACTTCGGCGAGCGCGACCTGATGGGGCACTGTTTGGCCGTGGGATATTCCACACTGGGTATACCCTTGATAGCATACAATCTCCCGGATTATGGAAAAGGAGAAAAGCCGGAGGAATTGGTGCAAAACATAGACATATTGCCGACTATACTGGATATTCTTGACGTTCAATGGGAAAGCCGTGATGAATTGCCCGGCTACAGCCTGTTGAAGTCTCAAGCGGGAAGAACCGGACGCGCGGACAGTTATCCGGTAATTTTTAAGGTGAATCGGGTGAAAAATATCTCCCCGGAAGCTTCCGAAAAATTGTACCGCCGGACGGGGGTTATATGGGAAGACGGGTACGAGTATATATGGTCGAGCAAGAACGGGAGCGAAATGTACCATTATCATACTGACCCTTCGGAAAAAAAAGACATAAAGAAGCAGATGCCCGAGTTGGCCGGAAAAAAGATAAAGGAAGCAAAGGAATGGATAAACCGCTCGCCGGGCACTCCATCCGGAAAAGTCGGCATAAACTTGTCCGAAAAACAGAAAAAGCGCTTGAGAGCGCTGGGTTACATGAAATAGGAAGATGTTCTCGAAAGAGCGGGCGACGGGACTCGAACCCGCGACCCTCAGCTTGGGAAGCTGATACTCTACCAACTGAGTTACGCCCGCTTCACAAACTATATTAACAGGGCCTTATAAACTGTCAACGCCCCGGAGTGTTACCTTACCAAGATTCCCGGATAAGGATAAAGTTTTGCTTCACACCTTGACCGCTCCCGGGGGTTTCATGAAATATGCTCGGCGCCCGGAAGGTGATAGCCTGTCTCAGGTTTTTCGCCCGCCATAAGCGGCCCTGCGGTCAAGGTGCGCTACCCTTAATAGGGAATCTTGGTTGCCTTACCGAGACTCCCGGTTAAGCGGCCCGGCCTTTGACGGACAAGAATGTCCGTCCTCCGGTCAGTTGAAATGCACCTTCGTTATTGCCCGAGCCCGATTCATCGGTTAAAATGCTCTAATTGTGGAGGGGTAAAGGAGCTATGAGCCCGGGATGGATACTTTTTTCAACCCCGCCGGAGTGGTGGTATTCGGAGTAAGCGACCGGCCCGGCAACCTAGGCAAAGGCGTACTCGCCAATCTCGAACAATTCGGTTGGAAAGGCAAGCGCTGGGGAGTGGGCCGCAAAAAGGTGGAGGTCTACGGAACACCGGTTTATACATCGCTTGACGAAGTGCCCGGCCCCGTTGACGTGGCGGTGGTACTGACACCCGCTCCCACCGTCCCGGATATATTCGAGGAATGCGGTAAAAGGGGTATCAGGCGGATAATAGTGGAGAGCTCAGGCTTCGGGGAATGGTCCGATGAAACACGTCGCCTGGAGGCGCGCATGACCGATGCCTGCCGCCTTTACGGGATAAGATTTATCGGCCCCAACTGCATCGGTACCGCCAACCTGCCGGTTGGACTGCTCCTTAACTTCGGGCAGCGCGGGAATTTCGCCCACGCCGGGGATGTGAGCGTTATCAGCCAGTCCGGCGGCGTCTTCGCGTGGTTTGCGGGTATCGCATCGGACGAGGGCAGGGGAATAAACAAGGGAGTGAGCGTGGGCAACAAGGTTGACGTGGACGAATCGGACATACTCGATTACCTCGCTGCAGATTCGGGCACAGGGACTATTGTGATGTACCTGGAGGATATTCGCGACGGTGAAAGGTTCATCGAAGCCGTCCGTCGGTGCCCCAAGCCGATAGTGGCGCTGAAGGCCAACTGCTTTCCCGACAGTGGCGCCATAGCTTCCAGCCATACCTCCGCCATGGCGGGGAACGAGGAGGTGACGGACGCCGCTTTGAAGCAGGCCGGGGTGCACAGGGTGAAGACGGTTCCGGAACTGGCGGCTGCGCTGAAGGGCTTTGCCATGCCGCCCATGAAGGGAAACAACCTGGCCATTATCAGCCGCTCGGGCGGGCATGCAGTCATCGCCGCCGACAGGGCGGCTTATCACGGCTTCAACTTCGTTAAATTCAGCGATGATACGATGAAAAAAATAGAAAAAATCGCCCCCACTACCCGCATAGTGAGGCAAAATCCACTGGATATCGGCGACGTATTCAACATAAACGTTTACCCGGCCATCGCCGAAGCGGTCATGAACGACCCGGGCGTGGACGGGGTGGCTTTTATTCACACTTTTCCTTCGAAAATGGAAGTGGAGCCTTCGCGCAAGATACTCGGGGAGCTTATCGAAATGTCGGCGGCATACGATAAGCCGCTGGCGTTGAGCTTTGTCGCCCGGGCTTCGCTGATACAGGAATTCAAGCTGAGCTTCGGGCATCCCATATTTTATCAGCCGGAGAACGCCCTGGATGCGCTCGCGGCAACACACGACTGGCATGCTCGGCGGAGAAATATGCAGGCTGAAATCGGGTCGGAAATTCCGGCCGGCAAAACGCGGTAAAACACCGCGGAATAGCTACTTTACCTTGACGTAGCGGTCACCTTCCTTTTTGACTATTCCCTTTTCCATGAGCTTTTCTAAATGTTTGAGCATGGTGGATTCTTCGGCGAAGTCGTAGAACTGGTGCGGCTCCCTCGGTTTAAGGAATACAATCCTGTGGTCGACTATCTCCTCGAGGGTTCTGGGCTCGGCGAGAAAGTCCAATAACTTGCTTTCGCGCTGGTTGATTACGTCCAGGTATTGGTCCCACCTGTCCCGGAGGTCTCCTTCCAGCACTCCTTCTTCGTGGGCGGTGACTTTCCATCGGGCGGGATGGTCTCTGACCTTTCCGACAGACTCGATGAATGCGTCCAGCTCGCTGTAGCGGTCTCCGTACCACGGCCCGAAGGGGGTCAAGTCCATGTCCGCCAGGAACAGCACATCCGGCTCCTTCAGGTAAAAGCAGCAATGCCCGGCGCTGTGCCCCGGAGTGTGTATCACTTCAACGTGCAGGTCGCCGAAGTCAAGCACCTGCCCGTCTTCCAATTCCATGTCCGGCGGGCGTGGGGTGTACTTGTAGAAATCCCTCAAAAGCTCCCTGAGCCAGCTTATAGCTTCCTCCGATTCGAGGCCGTAATAATGGATAAAGGTCTCCTCGTCGGCCAGCGCGGGGGCGTCGAGCTTGTGAATGTAGCGCTCGGCTTCACCGAAAAGGTGAGCGAAGGTGAAGTGGTCTTCGTGGAAGTGGCTCAAAAGGATTACATCCACGCCGCCCTCGTCGGCTATCCGGCGCAGGGTTTCCTCGTCCGATGCCGGGTCTATAATGACCCGGGTTTCTCCCTTCCAGAAGAGGCTGTGGCAGTAGGGCATTCTTCCCCGGTTGGGGCCGGGTATGAACTTGAGTTTTCCCCACTCGACCGGCTCGGGCTGCTTTTTCCGGCTTTTGCTCATCCGGGCTTCTCCACTATGACCGGGTTTGCCCATCCGGCTGTATTGAAATCACTTTCCGAATCGTCCTTCATTTTCGTCACCAGCTCCAACCGGACAGTTTTGCCCGCGAATTCTTCCAGCTCCGCGCTCACATCCAACCATCCCCTGTCGGCGGGGTTGTTTTTCGGGTCTATATGCCGGGAGAGTAAAAGTTTGGGTTTGCCTTTGCGAAGGAGACCCTTGCGCTGGGCGTAAAGCTCGAAAACAGGCCCTTTGCCGCGAGCCTTGTCCCAAACCTGCCCATGCATCGCCACCGAGGCCTCGAACCGGCTGCCGGCGGGTATTTTAAGTTCGTAGGCTATGCGCGAAGGGGGATGCTCCTGGAGCGTTTTGCGGGAGTCTTCGTCCATCGTAAAATAAGTAACCTGCACGTAGCCCTCGACCGGCCGGTCAACACGGGCCTGGGCGAGCATGTCCGCCAGGTCGTAATGAATTTTGCGCCCTTTGTACTTCTGGGAGGTTCGGATTTTGTCCGTAATTTCTTCGTTCAGCTTTACGAACTCCCGGTGAAGCCGCTTCAGTTGCTCATGGCTCATGGTGGGAAGATTGAGCGGGGTGTCGGGAACGAAATACCCGTCGGGGCTTTCGGCTCCCTCGGGCAGATAGCCTTTCTCCAGGCATTCCTCCCACAACTCGGTGGCCGGGTAGGGGTTGAATATGCTTATCTGCAAGTGGTCGGGTTTCAGGCGGCGGTTAAGCTCCAGGGTGCGCCGGGCCAGCCCGGGCGTCTCGTCCGGGAACCCCAGCATGTTGAACGACCACGCTTTCAGGTCGAGTTCATGGGCCCGGTCAAAGACCTGCGCCACCTGCTCGTTGGACATTTTGCGCTTGAGTTTTCTCCGGCGAAACTCTTCATCGCCCTGTTCCACCCCGACCCTTATGGCGTCACATCCGGCTTCCTTAAGCTCCCGGAGAGTATCCTTGTCCACTGTTTCGACCCGTACGTTGCACCGGAAGGGCAGCGCGAATTCCCTTTTGTATACTTCCAGGAATTTTTTTAGCCAGTCGGGCTTGAGGGTGAAGATGTCGTCGTTGAAGTCGAGGATTCTGGGCGAATAATGCCCCACCAGCGCTCGAATTTCGCTCAATAGGTTTTCCGGGGAACGGAATCGAACCCAGCTCCCTTTTCCCTTGTAAAGGCGCCTGAAGGCCGGATTCGAGCAATACGTGCATACGTAAGGGCACCCGCGTCCCGCCAGGAAGGAAAGCACTTTCCTGTCCCCTTCCAACAGATGCTCGAGGTCGAAGGATTCCCGGTCGGGGAAGGGGAGGCTATCGAGGTCTTCGGTCAGCGCCCTGACGTCGTTGCGTACTATTTCGCCGCTTCTGCGGAGCCACACGTTTGGTATTTTTGAAGGGTCGCGGTCAGCCTCCAGCGCATCCGCCAGCTCCACCACCGCTTCCTCGGCTTCTCCCACAATAAGATAATCCCAGGTTGGGTGTTCCATGACCTTTTGCGGGGTCAGTGTAGCGTGAACGCCGCCCACCATCAGCGTCAGACCGGTATCCGTCTTTATCCATTCTGAGTACCGTTTGGCATACTTGTATTGATTGGTGGCCACGGAAAAACCCACCAACTCGGGTGCGTATGACCGGACGTCCGATATGAGCTTCTCCCGCTCCACCGGGCAGTCGTAAACAAGAAGGTCGGTTTGATGTCCGGCCCGTTTCAGCGATGCTATCAGGTAAGCTATCCCGTGATGATAGTGAGGGCTGAGGTAAGTTTCGTGATTCGAGTATATTATGAGTGTTTTCATGATGTTATCCATTCAGTATGGAATATGATATGTTTGGCAGCAACCGGATGTGCCTGTGCACACATCATCCTCGAGCATTGAAAGATACGAGGGCAAGATTCCCGGATAAAGAGACGGGTTTGTTCCACACCTTGACCGCTCCCGGGGGTTTCATGAAATATGCTCCGCACCACAGTGGTGACAGCCGGCCTCAGGTTTTTCGCCCCTTCCCCCCATAAGCCACCCGGCGGTCAAGGTGTGCTACACTTAACAGGGAATCTTGGCGCCAAGGACCATATCGGGTGGACACCTTCGATGGGGCCGTGCTAGCATATAAAATTCGATAACGGAGCCGGTTACATGGTTGCAGTTGCTTTTTTTGATATTGACGGCACGGTGCTTGCCAAAAATTCCGGCCCCCTTTACATGAAGTTTCTGGTTCGGGAGGGTCGGTTGTCCAAGCTGGACCTCATAAGGGGCTTGTGGTGGTATGTGCTTTATCGCATGAATATGCTCAACTGGGAAAGGATGACCGAGAAGGCGCTGGCCACAACCGAGGGCCAGAGCGAGGATGATATGATTCGCCAGTGCAACCGGTGGTTCGAGAGGGATGTAAAACGGCACATCAGGCCGCAGATGGTCGAGTTGATGCAATGGCGCCGGCGGGAGGGGCACAAGGTGGTGCTTTTGAGCGCCGCCACTATCTACCTGGCGAGACCTCTCGGTGAACACCTGTGCGTGGACGATTATATCTGCAACCACCTCGAGGTAAAGGACGGTGTTTTTACCGGAAAGCTGGTGCGGCCCGCGTGTTACGGGGAAGGCAAGGTGGAGCTGGCGGAGAAATATGCCGCCGAAGAAGGCGTGGCCCTGGATTCGTGCTATTTTTACACCGATAGTATCACCGACCTGCCGCTTTTGGAGAAAGTGGGGCATCCGGTCGTGGTAAGTCCGGACCCTCTTTTAAGGCGCGAGGCTAAAAGGCGGGACTGGCCGATATACGATTACGAGTGAGGACGCCCGAACCGGGTGTTCACTCCTGAGCCTTTTTCGTTCTTGAGCGCTTTCTTGTAGCAGGATTCGCAAAGTCCGCGGGCGGCGTGGGATTTTTCTTTTCCGCAGGAGGCGCAGGTAATGAGCGGCGGGGTATAATGCTGGCGGTGCATTCGTTTATAGCAGCTTTCACAAAGGCCGTGGGCGGCGTGTTTTTTCAACTTTCCGCATTGGAAGCACCTGATGCGGGGCGGCTGATAGGTAAGCCTGTATTCTTTGATGTAGCAGGCCTTGCACAGCCCCCTGGCGCCGCGGGGTTTGAGTTGGCCGCATTGAGAGCAGATTATTTTCTCCGAGTTGCGAAATTGCTGGTATTGGTTCTTGTAACAAGCTTCGCACAGACCTTTGGCGTAGTGTGGGGCCGTTTTTCCGCATTTGGCACATGTGATTTGCTTTTCCATTTTCGCCCGGAATTAATTCAAATTTTACCAAATAGGATTCAATACGTCAAGGGGTTTTATTCTTGACTATAAGGAGCATAAGTCATGGACATTGATACAGAAGCCTTCATTCATTCCGTCGCTGTGATACACGGAAACGTGAAAATCGGTTACGGAAGCTCCGTATGGCCGGGAGCCGTTTTCAGGGGCGATTATAATTCGATAGAAGTGGGGCAATACACCAGCGTTCAGGATAACGCGGTGGTTCACACTTCGCCCTTTCAGACGGTGAAAATAGGCGATTGGGTCACGGTGGGACACGGTGCGGTCATTCACGGCGCCCGGGTGGGCGACAATGTCCTGGTGGGCATGAGGTCTGTTATATTGGATGGCGCCGAAATCGGCGACGGCAGCCTGATAGCCGCCGGGGTGGTGATTCCCGAGGGGAAGAAGATACCTCCCGACTCGTTCGTCAAAGGTTTTCCCATCGAGGTCAAGCCAGCCAAGAAAGGTACCGCCGACCGCAACAAGCTCGGCGCTCTTACATATTTCCTGCTTTCCCGCAGATACAAGAAGGGTGTGGACACTTTCCCTATGGAAGAGCTTACCGAGGAGATAAAGAAATGGCAGGAGGAGCACGGCGGTGGCTGAGCTTGTTATAGTCGGTGTCGGCCCCGGCCCGGTGGAGCTGCTCACCGTAGAGGCTCGGGAAGCGCTCGAGGGGGCCGAGCGGATTTTTTTCAGGTACGGGACCCATCCGGTGGCTAAAATGCTCATCGAAGCGGGCAAGGACGTCGTAAGCTTCGAGCGGCTTTATGCCGACGAATCAATGAGTTATGCCGACGTGTACAGGCTTATGGTGGAGGCGGTGACCAGGGAAGCCCGGCTGAGAGGCTCCGCCATATTCGCTTTGCCCGGCAATCCTTACGTTTTCGAGAAAACTCCCCGGTGGATTAAGGAGGAATTGGAAAAAAGCGCGCCGGAGGTAAAGCTGCGAATCGTCTCGGGCCTGAGCTTCCTGGAGATATTGTATCCAGCGCTTGGCGCCGACCCCGAAGAGGGGCTTGTGATACTGAACGCGGCCCGCCTGGTTGAGGAGCCGGAGCGGTATCCCTTATTCACCGGACTGGCCTGCCTGATAGGCCAGGTAGGCCTGCCTGTGGGGGGGCATCCCAGTGGTAAGGAGACGAATTTAAGCGAAATAGCTGCAATTATTGGAAAAAAATATCCCTCCGACCATCCCGCCATACTGGTCAGATGCCGGGGTTATCCGAATTTCGCCACTGAGAAAGTGGAAACGGTGGTGGGCATGATAGCCGACCAAGGGGATTTCGTGAATAATCTCACCAGCCTTTATCTGCCGCCGGTTTCGGGTTGAGCCGGCAGGCGCCGCGTGGTAACTTGAATATATAATGGCACAGATATAATGGCACAGATATAATGGCACAGATAGTGTTAATGCATCCGCGAGTGGGGGACATGGACGATTTACGCTCCAGCCCCGCCCTGCCCCTGTCTCTTCTTCATGCCGCCGGCCCGGCTTCCCGCGAGTTTGAAGTTGCCATTGTGGACATGCGTCTCGGGCCGCGATGGCGGGATGATTTGAAGAAAGCCATCGGGCCTGAAACTCTGATGGTGGGAGTAACCTCCTTCACAGGGCCTATGATACTCTGGAACCTGGAGATGGTGAAGGAGGCCAAAAAGCACACCGAGGCGCCGATTGTTTGGGGCGGGGTTCATGCCACCATGGAGCCCCACGGGACCCTGGCCGACCCCGGCTGCGACATAGTGGTTATGGGAGAAGGGGAGGAAACTCTCCTGGAGCTGGCCCGCGCCCTCAAAAACGAAACCCCACTCGATAAAGTCCCCGGAATAGCCTTCATGCGCGACGGCGAAACGATAACCACGCCGCAGAGGGAATTGCTGGAGCTGGAAACTCAGCCCGAGATCCCCTATGAGCTTGTAGATGTCTCGAAATACATGCCCACCTACATGGGGCGCAAGAGCCTTTATTTTCAAAGCTCGCGCGGTTGTCCGCACGCATGCACTTACTGCTACAATCCACGCTTCAACCGCCGCAAGTGGCGCGCTCAAAGCGCCGAAAGAACCCTCGAAAGGCTGCGGTATATCGTTGAAAACTACGGCGTCGAGGACGTTTACTTCGTAGACGACAATATCTTTCTGGACCTGGAGCGGGATAAGAAGTTGATGGAGGGGATAAAGGAGCTGGGAATCACGTGGCAAATCCAGGGAGTCGATGTAATACGGATAAAGAAGCTTGACGACGATTTCATAGAGTCCCTTCGGGCCAACGGGTTGTTGCGGCTTACCATCGGAGTGGAATCCGGTTGCCCCCGGATTCGGAAACTTATGGGCAAGGCCGGTGGCATAGAGGATATCAAGGAGACCTTCAGGAGATTATCGAAGCACGATATCATTGTTTTTGCCAACCTGCTCGGTGGATTGCCCACCGAGACGCCCGAGGAGTTGAAGCAGACCTCCGATTTGATGCTCGAATTGCTCCAAATCCATCCCGGGGCGTGTAACTCCCCTGTCTATATTTACACCCCCTATCCGGGCACCCGGATGTACGAACTGGCATGCGAGGAGGGTTTCAGGCCGCCCCGGGACCTGCGGGGATGGGGCGAAGTTATGCACTGGGAAGTGTGGAACTGGAAGAAAGGCGGCAGGAAGGCGAAACGGCTGCATGAGGGCTTGTACTTCGCCACGAACTTCCTGGACCATAAAGCTCATACCTACGATGCTCCCCTGCCGGTAAAGCTGGCTTCAGATATTTACCGGCCCATAGCCAGGTGGAGGGTAAGACATTTCCGGTTCGAGCTTATGCCGGAAAAGGCCCTGGCGGAGCTGACTCAATCCATACTGGCGCGAAAAAAACGCTGAGCCGATACAGTGTCACGGATTCATTTTGGCGTCGTCCTGAGTGTTCTCAAGTTGTTTAGCGTCGTTCATCTGCCAGGTATCTATAAAGTTATCCGAGTCCAGATTCGAGAAGGCAACTGCGGTGAAAGTTGTTTGGGTAACGCCGGGACTCGCGTTGTTTTGGGGGGTGTAAGTTGCCGGATTGCCCCCTCCTGCCCAGCATTTCGCTCCGGCTCCGGGTGTGCAAAGGGATGCTCCGCCGAGGTCGTAATAATATCTGATTATCGTTTGCGGCTGCCACCCGAGAACGCTGAAGTCATCGGTATATGACCCATTTTCGGTGAAATAACCAATCTGCCCGGTGTAAATGCCGGCGAGGTTGGCTTTGGCTTCCGATTGTTTCACGCGGGTGTTGAAGTTCAGGTAGTCCGGTATGGCCATTGCGGCCAGAATGCCAATGATGGCGACCACAATCATCAGCTCGACCAGAGTAAAGCCGCCTTTTGAAGTTGTTGACTTTTTCATTTTTACCCCTTCCCCTGAGGATTTTCATAAGCGTACGAATTTTTGATTTAATTATGCAATTTATATGCCGGAAGCCTTTGCCGACCATAAATGACTGTTTAAAATAAGAAATCCCCACCTCTGGAAGAAAGAAAGGTGTTTTCGATTAACGTAAAATGGCGGCACGGGTGACGAAATTCGTCACCTTAGGCACATAAAAAAAGCGACCCTCAAAAGTGGGGCCGCCCGCAAAGTTGCTTAGATAGTATGGAGGAAAAAGCTATAACTTCAGGGTAATATTAAGTCCCTGGTATATTACGTGACCTTTTGAGGTAATTTTATGAGGGTCGCGGGAAAGGTTAACAAAATCCCGCTCCACCAAGTGGATGTATTGATAGAAGTATCCGAGCCCTATATACTGAGCCCTTCTGCGGGGATGGTAGCCTATCATGAGTCCGCCGCTGAAGTAGTGAGCGTCGTTGTCTATGCTGTTGGAAACCTCAATTCCCTTTTCGGGAAACGGGCTTTCGTAGTAACTGTATCCGGCTCGGACGGCATAGTCGGTGCGGGAGTACTTTCCACCTATCCTGTCCTTCCACTCCACCCCGAATTTCGGCCACCATATGTCCTCCAGCTCGATATCCGGGTAGGAAGTTCCGGGGAGGCCGCCGGAAGATTCCCATTTTATCCACGGCTTCACCTCGGACCACATATCATACTGCATATCGAAGGCCAGCGTCAGGTTTTTATGGGGATACAATGCGATTCCCGCCGCCAGTTGCGGCGGATTTAACATGTACATGTAACCTTCCATTGTCAACGTGGAATCCGGTAAAAGGTCGTTTCCGATGATTTTGACGGGTATGTAGAACTTATTGCCCAGTTTATAGCGGTAAAACACTCCCAGGTTCATCCAGTCGGTAACCCGGTAATGGGCCCCCATTTCGTAACTTTCACGCATCAAAACGTTTATTCTGAATGCCGTGTTCACGTCCGGCGTGGATGCGCCCAGCTCCATGCCCAGAACGGCGTTGACTATTTCGTTGGCGTCCAGCAGGAGCGTATTGCTGGAAAATCCCAGGGTCAGGTTCGTGGCCGCGCCCACGCTGAAGTTGCGGGTGATTTTCAGCGACCCGCCGGCTATCACGTAAAACCACCTTTGTGCACGATAACGCTCGAAAGTAGGGCCTTGTCCCAACTCTATCACCAGTGTCCAGTCATCGGGGAGATACACATCGATACCGGCGGTCAACCTTTTGGTAAGGGGTATAATCGCCCCTATGGCCATGGCGCTGGTGTAAGGGTCATTCTGCTCCACGTCGTTCAGGTACAACTTGGAATGGGTGCCCACCTGTCCGAGCTGAGCGAAATATTCGCGCGTCTGGAGGTCCCAGTACTGGCGGGCGTAATCCAGAGCGGCGGGGTTGTAGGCCATGGCCGATGTGTCGTTGGCGGCTGCTACCTGGGCCTGCCCCATAGCCACGCCCCTTGCGCCCAATCCCTGTTCCAGTATTCCGGCAGGGGCGTTTTCCGCTACAATCAATACCGCAGCCAGCGCCAACAAAGCCCCTCTTACAATATGTTTCATGAGATCCTCCAATTTACCTGCCATTTATTCAAGCATCCCCTTAATTTCGATAAACCGGGTTAAGTTCCCAAAAGCTCGATTTTCTTTCACCAGTGCATGGACAAGGCCAACCCGTTGTACACGACGTTGCCGTCGCTCACTATTACGGCCGGGTTTTCGCCCGCGTTCCTGTGTTTCCTCTCCACCAGGTGGATGTATTCGTACCAGTATTCGAGCTGAATGTAAGCGGGGCCTTTCTTGACGCTGCCCTGATAAGGCGTATAGCCGAGCGCCAGGCCGCCGGTGTAGTAGTGGGCGTCGTTGTCAATTAGTCCGGACTGGTTTTCAGGCGAATTAATGGGTGGGTACGGGGAGGGATAATACTTGTAGCCGGCCCGCACCGCGTAATCCATACGCTCGAACTTGCCCCGGAAGTTGTCCTTCCATTCCACACCGTACTTCTGAATCCAGACATCGTCCAGCTCCGTCACCGGATATCCGGCGTTAAAGTCGGGGTTGTCCGACAGTAATGCAAGACCCTGCTGGTTGTTTTCTTTGGAATATAGCGCCCGGGTCAGGTCGGCCGCGATGGTAAGCCCTTCAATGGGATACAGAGCCATACCCCCGGTCATCTCGATGGGGTTAACGCCCTTCTGCTCGACCAGAATGTTCACGTCGGGAAGCAGACCGCCGCCCACTATATGTATGGGAATATTAACTGGAGCCGGGTTTCTGTATTTATAAATAAACCCGAGAGTGAGCCAGTCGAAAGCCTTGTAGGTAATACCGGCCTTGTAACTGGAAGTCATTATTACATCCAACTCGAAAGCGGGATTTACGTCGACCGCTCCCTCGCCGAGGTCCATTCCCAGCAAATCGTTCAGAATGGGCATCAGGTTGACATTCAGCGTGCTGGAATTGTAGGCGAGGTTGGCGGCGCCGGCGTATCCGAGATACAGCTTTTCGGTAATCTGAAACCCGAAAGCCGTGCTTAACCCGAAGGTATGGTCGGCGGTGTACCGGCCGATGCGGGGGCCGTAGAACATGTCCACGGTAAGCAGCGCGTCGGTGGTCATGAAAATGTGACCTCCCACCACCAGCCTTTTCGTCACTGGCAGTATAAATCCCGTGGTCATGGACGGAGCGTAACCTTCGTTCTGGTCCTCATCGTTGAGATACAACTTGTGGTTGGTGCCGCCCTGGCTGAACTGGATGTAAGGCTCGAGGACGCCGAGACCCCAGTAGTCCCTGGCGGCTATCAACGTGGCGGGATTGTAAAAGGCGGCCGAGAAATCGTTCGACGCCGCCACCTGGGCCTGCCCCATGGCCACTCCCCGGGCGCCGTAACCATACTCGGACATTCCCCCTTTCGCAGTGGCGCCCATGCCTCCGATGAAAACCGCAACCAGACATATAACCAAAAGCTTGAATTTCATGGTCCCTCCTGCCGGAAACCCGATAATATGCGAGCTTCTTTTGCCTGAATCATGAAACTTCATGATATGTATTCTATTTGAGAAATTTTTTCAAGTGATTCTTTGAATTTTTTTACCATCTGGTATGCCCCTCTCCGAATACTATGTATTTCCGGGAAGTTAGACTCTCCAGCCCCATGGGCCCGAAAGCGTGCAGCCGGGAAGTGCTTATCCCGATTTCCGCGCCAAGCCCGTATTCGCCACCGTCGCTGAAGCGCGTGCTGGCGTTAATCATCACCGACGAACTCCCCACTTCCGTTAAAAATCTCATGGCCCGGGTATGGTCCGAACTGACTACGGATTCGGTATGGTCCGAGCCGTACTGCCTGATGTGCGCAATCGCCTCGTCCAGCGACTCCACCACCCTAACCGCCAGGATAAGGTCTAAGTATTCCTCGTACCAGTCCTTCTTGGTGGCCGCCTTGATTCCCTTGATTATCTTGCGGGTTTCGGAACAGCCGCGCAACTCAACCCCCGCTTTTTTAAACCGTTCGGCCATTTTCGGGAGAAATTTCTTCGCTATCCCTTTATGAACCAACATGGTCTCCATGGCGTTGCAAACCCCCGGCCTCTGGACCTTGGCGTTGTAGCATATATCCTGCGCCATTTTGAGCTGAGCCTTGCTGTCCACGAAGACGTGGCATACTCCCTTGTAGTGCTTCAGCACCGGAATCCTGGAGATATCAACCACTTTCCTTATAAGCTCCTCACCGCCTCTCGGAATCACCAGGTCGATGGTTTCTTCCATTTGCAGTAAATTGTCAATGGCTTTCCTGTCGGCGGTGGGTACCACCTGGATGGCGTCCTCCGGCAGACCGGCTTTTTTCAATCCCTGCATGAGCACCTTGCCCACGGCCATGTTCGAGCGAAGGCTTTCGCTGCCTCCCCTTAAAATTATGGCGTTGCCGCTTTTTATACACAACCCGGCGGCATCTGCTGTGACATTGGGTCTGGCTTCGTAAATCAGGAGAATAACCCCCAGCGGTATCCGCATCTGGCCCACCCACAACCCGTTGGGGCGGCGCCACATCCCGGTTACTTCTCCCACCGGGTCGGGAAGGCCCGCCACCTCCTCCAACCCGGAAGCCATATCTTCTATGCGTTTTTCGCTCAGGGTAAGCCTGTCCACCAGCGCCGAGGGGCGTTTTTTGGCCCTGGCGTCGGCGACGTCTTTAGAATTTTCGGCCAGTATTTCGTCGGATTTTTTCCTCAACAACTCGGCCATCGCGCCCAAAGCCGCGTTCTTTTGAGTCTGGCCCGTGGAAGAAAGCTTGAAGGCCGCTTGTTTCGAGCGCGACGCCAACTCGTTTAAGTCGATTTTTTTGCCGGTTTTTTGTGATTTAGCCATTTTTTATAACCCGAGTGCTTCAGTTTTCGCACATAAGCCAGTTTTCCAGTGGAGGGGGATGGCGCCCTTCGTGCTCGGTACTTTCCTCTTCCTTTCCCGAAACCTCCGGTAGCATGCGACTTTCCCAGTCTTCCGGCAGACCTATCTCCCGAGGCAGGCGTTTTCCGCCTTCCCGAATTACATTCAACACCGGCCCCTGGCATACCCGGAATTCGTTGGCGTCCTTGTACATTTCGCCGTCCACGGTGTAGGGCGGGTTGCCTTCGGTTTTTATGTAAACATTTTTCCCGAGCTCGTCTATAACTCCGGGATTTTTGACTCTTTTGCCGAGAATAATCTTGGGCACGAAAGGCACCACTTTAAAAGGGTTCATCGTGGTGCCGCGGATGTGGACATAGCCCGGCTTTTCGTAGGCCCTGTAAGCCAGCTTTACCCCCAGCCCCACTTCCTTGATGGAACAAATCAATATCGCCCGGCAATCAGGCATCTCGACGGTGTCGCCCTCCATCTCCATTACCGTAGGATGCTTACCGAAAATTTCCTTGGCCATTGAAGTTTGAAAGATGGCCGAAGCTATCAGCCGCGCGGTTACTTTGAACGCCTGCCACGGTCCGAGAACGGCGCCTTTATAGTAGTACTCCAGGAAATTTCCCGCTATTCCGTATCCCCATATGAATCCGTACTTTTCGTTTATCTTCAATACCGGCTGCCGCACGTGCTGGATTTCCTTGCCCTCCTTATATTTCTGCACGACGCTGGTAAGAATTTCTTCCCCCTTGCCCTTGTGTTTGATGGACTTGGAGATGGTGTTCATAGTCCCGCCCCTCAGGCTCAAAAGTTTCGGCAGGGCCAGACCCTTCTCGAGGTAAACGGGGATAAAATTGGTGAGGGTTACGTGAGCAGTGCCGTCGCCGCCGTTAATGGCGAGAATATCTATCCCCTTATCTATAAAATCATGGGCCAGGGCGGGGAGTTCGTCTATGCTGCGCGTTTCGTAGACCCAACCGGAATCGCCCACGATGCGCTGCAGCGAATCCTTAATCCAAGGCCTTTTGATGTTCTTCTTGGCCTTCGGATTGGTTATAACTCCTATCCCCGGCATATTCCAACCTTTTTACCGGCAACCTGCAAAAAAGAATTAAAAAACCGCACTTTGAACCGGCTAAAGTGCCTAAACAATACACTATAACACACCGGCTCGTCAACAAACCTCAAAAAGTCGTCTATATTCCGTCAGTTGCGGTGGAAATTCGGGCGAAATTGACACAAACCCGCAGCGGGTTCACAATGTTACTCGAAAAATGCCCCCCGATTCCGATACATCCCGGGTTTTGTTAATAAACCCCCCCGTTTATGATTTCGCCGCTTACGATTTCTGGGCCAAACCCATGGGGCTGCTGGCGATTGCGGGAAATTTCGCCGGTTTCGGCCTCGAACCGGTGCTTGTCGATGCTATGGACCCTCATCACCCGCTTTTGGAGGAGTTGACCGTACCGGCCCGGAAGGAGCATGGCAAGGGAAAGTTTCTCGCCGAGGAAGTCCCCAAACCGCAGCCTCTGGTCGATGTGCCCCGGAAGTACAAGCGCCACGGGATGCCGCGGAAAAGGTTCGCCGGGGCGATTAAGGCGGCCGGAAAGGTCCGGGCGGCACTGATTACGTGCGCCATGACGTACTGGTATCCGGGGGCTTTCGAAGTCGTTTCCATCCTCAAGGAAGTTGTGCCGCAGACGCCGGTAATACTCGGCGGCGGCTACGCCACCCTCTGCAACGAACACGCCCGGAACAAATCGGGCGCCGACGCCGTAATTTCGGGTCCCGCCGAAACGTCGAAGGAATTTCAAAAACTGACTGGCATTGAGCTTGGGGAGCGGACGTTGTTCGAGCCGGCCCTGGAGCTTTATAACCGGCTGGATTACGCCCCCCTGTTAACCTCCCGGGGGTGTCCGTTTTCATGCGATTACTGCGCATCCGGAATGCTCTTTCCGGGGTGCGAATTCCGGGACACTGACCGGATATTGGCCGAGATTGAAGCTTCCCTGAAAAGGGGTGTGCGGGATTTCGCATTCTACGACGACGCACTTACCCTCCATCCCGAAAAAAGGCTTATACCAGTTCTCGAAGAAGTGATAAAAGAGGAATGGGAGATTAACTTCCACACCCCCAACGCCGTACATGCCCACACCGTAGATTATGAACTCGCCTCACTCATGAAAAGGGCGGGGTTCGTTACAATCCGGCTCGGCGTGGAAACCACGGCTTCACCGGATAAAAGGCACGACAACAAGCTCGACCCGTCGGTACTGCCACAAGTAGCGAAGGCTTTCACGAACGCCGGATACCGGCCCGGGGAAGTGGGAGCGTATATACTGGCGGGCTTGCCCGGACAAAAACCAAAAGACGTACAAACCGACATCGAGACCCTTTGGAATATGGGCGTAAGACCGTACATAGCCGAATATTCTCCCATTCCCGGAACCGGGCTCTTCGATATCGCGGCCGGGATATCGAGATATGACATTGAAAGCGAGCCACTGACTCAAAACAACTCCATATTGCCCTGTGCCTCAAATGAGTTCACAATAAGAGATTTACAGCGTTTGAAAGAAATATCGTGGCCATCAAGAGCTCGATAACCGAGGAGGTCTTTGGCGATGTCAAAATCTGAAAAGAAGCGGGAACCGGCGGATGTCCGCACGTTGAGCGCGGTAAAATCTCACCGGCCCTATGAAAATGAGCTGGTGGTGGAATTCGATAATGCCGTCGCCAAAATAAGCGCCACTGCGCCCGGCGTAATTCGCTTCAGGGCGGCGCGGGATGGCAATTTCGAGGACGACATCTCCTACGCGGTGGTGGAGCGGAATGAGCCTTCCGCTTTTGAAGTCGTCGACAACGAAGATTTAATCCGCTTCGAGACGGACGGAGCCGCGCTGACCCTGTATAAAAATCCTTTCCGGCTGGAATTTCTGGATAACGAAGATAACCCCTACGCAACCAAGAGACCGGAGGATGAGGCCGGTTTCAGAGACGGGGAGCCTTTTTTCTCCATGTCCGCTCCGCCGGAGGAGATGTACTTGGGGCTGGGAGAAAAAACGGGAGGGTTGGACAAGCGCGGAAACAAGTGGAAAATGTGGGGCATCGACAGGCCGTACACCACCAAGACCGACCCGCTTTACCAGTCCATACCCGTGCTAATCGGTTACCGGAGGGGTAGAGCGTGGGCGGCCTTTTTCGATAACACCTATAAGTCCTACTTCGATATGTGCGCATCCGGCCCGGAGGCTTGGGAATGGAGCGCCGCTGGGGGCGAAATAAATATATACTTCCTTGCGGGACCCACGTTGCCCGAGCTGACCCGCAGGTACATGAAGCTGGTGGGCGGAATACCCATGCCCCCGAAATGGGCCCTCGGCTACCACCAGTCGCGCTACAGCTACGAGACCGAATCCGAAGTCAGGAGGATTGCCCGCAACTTCCGCCGTCGAAACATACCGTGCGACTCCATACACATGGATATTCACTACATGCGCGGATACCGGGTGTTTACCTTCAATGAAGACAATTTTCCCGACCCGAAAGCATTGGCGGAGGATTTGAAAAAAGACGGTTTCAAGCCGGTTTGCATAATGGACCCCGCCGTCAAGGAGGACCATAGCTGGGAAATATTCATGTACGGCCTGCAAAAGGGGTATTTTTGCAAAAACAGCAAAGGGGAGACGGTGGTAAAATATTCCTGGGCGCTGAGGGCCGCGTGGCCTGATTTCTGCCGGGAGGAAGTCCGGAAGTGGTGGGGAAATTTGCACAAAGTTTATACAGACGCAGGCATCGAGGGCATCTGGAACGACATGAATGAGCCCTCGATGTGGCCGTGGGCCTTTTATTTCTGGAAAATGGTCATCCCCACCGGGATGTATTTCGGCGAGGACATGTTTCATATTCACGCCGGCAAGCCCGCCCCCCATTTGAGGTGCCGGAACGTTTACGGAATGATGGAAAATAAAGCCACCCGCGAGGGGCTTTTGAGGCTGAGGCCCGACAGGCGGCCATTTGTACTCACCAGGGCCGGGTACGCCGGGGTGGGGCGATATGCAATCATGTGGACGGGGGACAACTTCAGCACCTGGGCCCAGCTTGAAATGACCGTCCCCATGCTCATCAACCTCGGACTCACCGGTCAGCCGATATGCGGGCCGGATACCGGCGGGTTCGCTTTGAACGCAAGCCGTAAACTCTTTGCGCGGTGGATGCAGCTCGGAGCTTTCTACCCCTACCTGAGGGGACACAGCATGGTTCATTCGCTGCGGCACGAGCCGTGGACTTTCGGCAAGAAAGTCGAAAGGATATGCCGCGAATTCATAGGCCTGCGTTACCGGCTGATGCCCTATTTGTACTCGCTGGTGTGGGAAGCTCACCGGGAGGGCGACCCGGTATGGCGGCCGCTGGCTTATCATTTTCCCGCAGATGAGAAAGCGGCGCGAGTGGAGGACCAGGTAATGGTCGGGCCTCACATTATGGTGGCCCCGGTGACTAAACGCAAGGCCACCGGCCGCGCGGTTTATCTCCCCGGGGGCAAGTGGCTGGAGTTTTTCACCGGAGAAGTTTACGAAGGCCCCGGCACTTACGAAATAAATGCTCCCCTGGAGCGTATTCCGGTGTTTTTGCGGCAGGGAGCGGTAATACCTGTGGGGCCGCTCATGCGCTACACAGACGAAAAGCCGCTCGACCCGCTGACCCTGTTGATTTTTCCCGGCGAGGGCTCTTTCCGCCTCTGGGAGGACGACGGGGTCAGCATGGATTACGAGCGGGGCGTATATGCATGTACATCCGTTTCAATCGAAAAGTTCGGCGATTCGCTCACCGTGAAAATAGGGGCGCGCGAAGGAAACTACCACGTGCCCCAAAGAAAGGTGAAGGTGAAAATAAGAACGGATGCCCGTCCAGCTTCGGTTACACTTAACGGGGAACCCCTCTCCGAGGGCTCAACTGAGAATAAGGACGGCTATCTTTACGTGGAATTCAGCCATGACGGCGAAGAATTGACGCTGACCGTGAACTGGTAAGCCTCGGATTGTTGGTTTATTCTCCTTTTCATGCTTGATTTTCTGCCGGAAAGAATGCAATCGGTCAACCCGGTCGAAGCTTACTTCGGCGAGGGGCTGATACGGAAAGTCGGCGAAGTGGTTCGGGCGCAAGGCTCCCGGCCATTGGTGGTAACCGGCGCAAGCAGCGCCAAATCCGGCGGCGCCCTCGATAAACTCACCTCTTCCCTGGAAGCCGAAGACCTCGGATGGGATTTGTACGAAAACGTGCCTCCCGACCCCCCGGTAAGCACGGTTGTCGAGATGATAGGCAGGTTAAGGGAAGGCGGCCATGACGTGGTGGTGGGCCTGGGTGGAGGCAGCGTTATGGACGCTGCGAAAGTGGCCGCCCGCGACGCCCGGGACCTGAAATGCGTGACCGTTCCCACCACCAGCGGCGCCGGCTCGGAAGTTACCCGCTACGCCGTGTTGAGCGTCCCCGAGGAAAAAAGAAAATTCATACAGGTTGATATGCGACTGGTGCCCAGGGCGGCGGTAGTGGACCCGGAGCTTACGCTGGGTTGTCCGCCCGAACTGACGGCGGTCACCGGCCTGGATACCTTGACCCACCACATTGAAGGGTATTTCAACATCAAGGCCCGTAAGGGCGTGGACCCGGTGGCGTTGGAGGGAATCGAGATGACAGTGCGACATCTCCCCGCCGCTTACCGGGACGGCTCCGACATGGAGGCGAGGAAAGGGATGGCTAAAGCATCCCTCATGGGCGGATATGTCATCCATTTCAAGGCCGCCGGGCTGCCTCACGGTTTCAGCTACAGCTTTTATAACGTGCTTCCGCACGGGAGCGCCGTGGCGGTGCTTCTTCCGTATTGCTGGAAATATTACATACCCGTGCTGGGCGAGCGCTCCATCAAGGTGGCCGAAGCGCTTGGAGTAAAGGCCGGTGGAATGAACGAGGAGCAAGCCGCCACGGCGGGCATCGAAAAACTCTTCGAGCTGTATCGGGATTTGGGCCATCCCACCAGCTTTGGCGATGTGGACGAGGTCGATGACGATTTTATCGACAAAGCCGCAAGCACCGTTCTTAACGATACCGCGAAAATGGACGCCACCCCCCGAAGGCCCGAGTACGACAAGGGTTACGGCGAGTTCACCGCAATTTTAAGGGCCACAAAGGAAGGAAATCTGGACATCGTCCCCTGACATCCTTATATTGTTTTAAAATACATTAAAAAGGTGAATTTCGGATAATATTCCGGATATAAGGAAGGTTACGTTTTATGCAATGCGCCAATCACCCGGACAGGAAAGCAATGGGATACTGCGAAAAGAACAACCGGTACCTTTGCGAAGAATGCGCTAAGTGCCAGAGCCCGGGCATGTACTGCAAGTATCGCCCCAAGTGCGTTATTTGGGAACTCAGCAGGCACGAATCCGAAACAAAAGCGGAAGAAAAGACCCCCGGAGAAGTTGCGCCGGCGGAAGAGGTAAAGGAGGAAAAGCCTCCAGCGGAAGAAACCGTAACGGTGTCTTTCGGGAAGGAAGGCGCTTCCGTCCAAGTACCGAAAGGTTCGACGATATACGATGCCTCCCAAAAAGCGGACGTTTTTATAAACGCCACCTGCGGCGGAAGGGGCGCTTGCGGCAAATGCAAGGTGAGGGTTATCTCCGGCGATTTCAAGATGGATGAGAAGCGGGTCTATCATCTGAGTCAGGCGGAGGTGGATAACAACTGGGTGCTGGCGTGCCAGGCCGCCATAAACAGCGATTTGGAAGCACAAGTGCCCGACGAGGTCCTCTACCGAAAGATGCAGATTACCGAGGCCGGGGAGGGCATAAGCGAGGAGATAGCCGACGAAGGCCCGCTTTCGCCGCTGGTGCAGGCGCTGACAGTGGAACTCACCCCGCCGACCCTGGACGACAGCGCCAGCGATTTAAGCCGCTTGAGGAGGGCCTTGAGCGGCGCGGGCCTGGAGGGAGAAAAGGTTACCTGCCACCTGGACGTAATGAGGCAGATGCCTCGCACCCTCAGGGAGAACAACTGGAAGGTCACCGTGGTTCTGGCCGACAACCTTTGCTCCAGGCAGATAATCCGCGTTCTGCCGCCCGAGGATACCGACCTGTGGGGACTGGCGATAGACATGGGCACCACCAGCGTGGTGGCGTACATGGTGAACTTGAAAACCGGCGAGGTGGCCGGAGTATCCAGCACCCAAAACTCTCAGGTAGCCTGCGGCGACGACGTCATAAGCAGGATAATATGCGCCGACAATCAGGAGGGGTTGGAGCGGCTGCATCGCTACGGTATGGAGACCATTAACGAGCTTATAGGAGAAGTAGCGCAGATTACCGGCGTTGACCGGAGGAACATGGTCAGCGTTACGGTTGCGGGAAACACCGTTATGACGCAATCGCTGCTCAAGCTCGACCCCCGTTACATACGGCGGGAGCCTTACGTGCCGGTGTCCGGCACTTTTCCTCTCCTGGAGGCTTGCGACGTCGGTATCAATATCAACCCCCGCGCTCCGGTTTTCATATTTCCCGGCATCGCCGCCTACGTGGGCGGGGATATTACTTCGGGCATAGTCCATTCCGGGGTGGCGCGGGAGGAGCCGGTGTCGGTGTTTCTGGACATAGGTACAAACGGCGAGATAGTCCTGGGCAACAAGGACTGGCTGGTGGCGGCCAGTTGTTCCATCGGGCCCGCTTTTGAAGGCGGAGGACTCAGGCACGGCATGAGAGCCATACCCGGCGCCATAGACTGCTTCGAGATAAGTGATGACGGACGGGTGGAATGGCACGTTATAGGCGACGCCAGGCCCCGCGGCATGTGCGGGTCGGGCATCATAGCCGTGTTGTCGGAGCTTTTCCGGCACGGAATCCTCGACCCCAACGGAAAGTTCAACCGGGAGGCTGACACGGAAAGGCTCAGGGAGAGCGAGGCAAGCTATGAGTACGTTGTGGCCCGTGCGGAGGAGGCGGAGTTGGGGGAGGACATCGTGCTTGCCGAGGAGGACGTGGCCACACTCGTCCAAAGCAAAGCGGCGGTTTACGGCGGCGTTCAGACTTTGCTGAAAAACGTGGGAGTGTCGCAGGATATGATAGAGAGAATTTACATTGCGGGCGGGTTCGGGAAATACCTCGACATGGACCACTGCATAGCAATCGGGATGCTCCCGGACGTGGAGCGGTCAAAATATCGCTATCTGGGTAATACCTCCATAATGGGAGCTTACAAAGCGCTTCTTTACGAGCGTTACCGTGACGAAGCTCAGCTGGTCAGCGAGTCCATGACTTACGTGGATTTTTCCAGCAGCAACCGGTTTTTCCGGGAATACCAGGCTTCCATGTTCCTTCCCCACACAAATCCGGAAGAATTTCCTTCGGTGAAAGAGGCTCTGAAAAAGGAATCGCAAGGCCGCTGAGGATTTCGCGATTACCGGTTTGCCATGTTTTTGCGCCGCAGGCGCAAGGAGCTTTGCGCCCTTACGAAAAGAACTATGCTTCGACGTTTATGGGGTTGTATGTAGAAGCCTTTCGGGCTTCATAAAGGAATATCTTCTATTTTCTCCCATTTCCTGTTGTAAAGAATCAGCATGCCGTTAAGGGGATTGATGTAATACAGCACGTAATCCCCCATGCTTACCGGATGTTTGCAGCGCAACCCGGCCACGGGATAAGGTTTTTCACCGTGATAAGGATTGAATTTTCCGCAGGTAAGCCCTTCCAGCTCCGCTCCTTCGGGCAACGGCGCTATATTCTTCATTTTTTTTATCCAAGCTTCCTCCATGCCGGAGAATTCCGAAGGATTGCACTTGCCCCCCTTTTTCAAGCCCAAGACGGCCATGTTGTTTTGATAGAAGGTCACCGTCTTCGTATCCGGTATTATGTTTATGAACACCACATATTCCCCTTGAGCCCGCAGGCGCATTCGACGGGTTTTACCGGTTTTGATTTCTTCCACGTAAAGCTTGTCGTCATTGTAGTGTTTTCCCTCTTTTTCCATCCAGTAATACAGGGGCATGTGGAATTTTCCGGCATCGTTCTTTCCCCATTCGGGGTTTTCGATAAATTTACCCTCGTCGGGTATCAACCGGGTTATAGTTCGCTCGCCCTCCACCTCGATTATTGCCTGCCAGTCTTCCAACACGGAAACCTCGGCATTGACGGTGGGTTTGCCCGCGCTGTAGTCGTACCCCCTTTCTTTGCTTTTTACCTTAAAACTCCGCCTGATGTCGGAAGCTTCCAGGCCGGGAACCGTGGCCGGATTACCAAAGGCTTTTTTCGCAACGGAAATAAGCTCGGCCTCTATCTCGGGGCTGTCCATGAACTCGGCAAATTTTTCCCCGGAAACCGCCGTCCCTCCAATCAATACCACAAATATAAACACCACGACCGGTTGAAATTGTCGTACACGAAACATCTAAAGTGCTCCTTCCCGAAATTTTGCAAATATTCCGGTTTTGCTCTCATTTTAGTATCGAAAGATACACAATTTAAAATTTTCTCATTTTACGTGATACTTTGCAAAGGGGGATAAGTGAGGGGAGTAAAAATGAGGAGCATTCGTTGCTCCTCCAAAAATTGGCTAAGTATTTGATTTTATTAATGGGCGGTACTGGGTTCGAACCAGTGGCCCCCGGCTTGTAAGGCCGATGCTCTTCCGCTGAGCTAACCGCCCTTTAATGTTCAACGGGCCGGAACCTACTCCAGCCCCGACCCGTTTTTATTGTTCCGGTGAGTGTTTCAGCTTGCGGGCAGATCGGTCATCTGCTCGCCTTCGTACCTGTCCTCCGAGGGTTCCGCTTCCTCTTCTTCGAGGAGCAGCCTGTTCGGAGCGTCCACCTTTTCGGCGGACAGTGCTTCATTGAGCACCTCGTCCATATGGTCGACGAACTTGATATTCAGCTTTTCCCTGATATGTTGCGCCACATCTTCGAGGTCTTTTTCATTTTCCTTGGGTATCAGCACGGTGTCCACTTCGGCCCGATGAGCCGCCAGCAATTTTTCCTTCAGTCCCCCGACGGCCATCACCCTGCCTCTCAGGGTAATCTCGCCGGTCATCGCCATGTTGTGCCGCACCGGCCTTTTGGTCAACGCGCTTGCGATGCTGTTGGCCAGAGCTATACCGGCGCTGGGGCCGTCCTTGGGAGTGGCGCCTTCCGGAACGTGGATGTGGAAGTCGTACTTGGAGTAGAAATCGTCAGGGATGTCCAGCTCGTCTGTCCGCGAGCGTATGTAGCTCATCGCCGCCTGCGCCGATTCCTGCATTACGTCGCCGAGCTTGCCGGTGAGAATCAGCTTGCCCTGCCCGGGCACCACGCTGACCTCTATCATCAGTATTTCGCCGCCCATCTCCGTGTAGGCGAGGCCGTTGGTTAGGCCGACCAGGTCTTTCCTTTCGGTCTGGCAATAGCGGTACTTTGGAACGCCGAGATATTTTTCGATGCTTTCGGCGTTTACCACAAGCTTCTGTTCCTTGCCTTCCTTTATCACTTCCTTGGCCAGTTTTCTGCAAATGCTGGCGATTTCACGTTCAACGTTACGTACTCCCGCCTCCCGGGTGTAATTCCGGATGATGGTGAGCAGGGCGTTTCTCGTGAACGTGATGTCCACGTCTTTGAGTCCGTGGTTTTCTTTCTGTTTGGGGATGAGGAAGCCCAGCGCTATCTCCAGCTTTTCGTCTTCGGTATATCCGGGCAGGCGGATGATTTCCATCCTGTCATGCAACGCGGGCGGGATGGTTAACGACTGGTTGGCGGTGGTGACGAACATCACCTTGGACAAATCGTAGTCCAGGTCGAGGTAGTGGTCGTTGAAGGTGCAGTTCTGCTCGGGGTCTAAAGCTTCCAGCAGTGCGCTGGCGGGGTCTCCCCGGAAATCCGAGCTCAACTTGTCCACCTCATCCAGCAGGAAAACGGGGTTCATGGAGCCGGCCTTTTTCATCATCTGTATAATCTTACCGGGAAGCGCTCCGATGTATGTTCTGCGATGCCCCCGGATTTCCGCCTCGTCGCGTACGCCGCCCAGGGACATTCTCACGAACTCCCGGCCCGTAGCCCTTGCGATGCTTTTTCCGACGCTGGTTTTCCCCACGCCGGGGGGGCCAACGAGGCACAGGATGGGGCCTTTTATCTGCTTGACCAGCATCTGGACGGCCAGGTACTCGACAATGCGCTCTTTGACTTTCTTGAGGCCGTAATGGTCTTCTTCGAGTATTTCCTCGGCCCGGTCGATGTCGTTGTTATCCTCGGTGACTTCTCCTTCCCACGGCAGGCTTGCTATCCAGTCGATGTAGTTGCGAACCACCGTGGCTTCGGCACTCATGGGGCTCATCATTTTGAACTTTTTAAGCTCGCTTTTGACCTTTTTATCGGCCTCCTCGGTGAGGTTTTTCTTCTTGAGGCGCTCCTCCAACTCCTGGATTTCGCTTTTGAGGTCGTCCTTTTCGCCGAGCTCCTTCTGGATGGCCCGCATCTGCTCGTTGAGGTAGTACTCCTTCTGGGTTTTTTCCATCTGCTTTTTGACGCGGGTGCGGATTTTTCTCTCGACCTGGAGCACCTCGATTTCCCCCTGCATGAAGGAGAACAGCTCCTCCAGCCGCTTGGCCGGGTCCTCGATTTCCAGTATTCGCTGCTTGTCGGTCAGCTTCAGGTTTGTAAGGTGGGCCACGATGGTATCGGCCAGCCTTGAGGGTTCGGTGATTCCGGCCACGCTGGAGAGTATCTCGGGGGGTATTTTCTTGTTGAGCTTGACATATGTGTCGAAGGTGGAGTTTACGCTTCGCATCAGCGCTTCGGTCTCCACGGATATTTCATCAGGTTCTTCGACCACTTCCGCTTCACAGAGGAAGTAGTCCGCGTTGTCGCTGTAGTTTTTAATCCTTGCCCGGTTTTTGCCCTCCACCAGCACTTTTACGGTGCCGTCGGGGAGCCTGAGCATTTGGAGTATGGTGCCGATGGTTCCGATCTCGTAAATGTTATCCGGAGAGGGGTCGTCGGTTTTGGGGTTTTTCTGCGCGGCCAGGAGTATATCCTTTTCGCTGCGCATCGCTTCGTCGATGGCGTTGATGCTCTTGGTGCGCCCCACGAAAAGCGGCACCACCATGTGCGGGAAAACAATTATGTCTCGCAAGGGAAGCAGCGGCAGAGTTTTGTCGTTCTCGTCGCCGCTGTTACTGTCATTCTGATTTTTCAAAAACATGTTTTTCACCCCGATGCTTTTTTAAGCGGATTCCGCCTCCTTCTCGTAGAGAAGGATGGGCTTTTCGTTGTGCAAAATTACGTCTTCGCTTATAACGCACTCCCTCACCCCTTGCCTTCCGGGCAAATCGTACATCACTTCAAGCATGATGCGCTCGAGGATGGCCCTCAATCCGCGGGCGCCCGTGTTGCGCTTGATGGCTTCGCGCGACACCGCCCTGAGAGCGCTTTCCGTAAACCGCAACTGCACACCCTCGATTTCGAACAGCTTCTGGTACTGTTTAACCAGTGCATTCTTCGGAGTTTTGAGAATGCTTATCAGGCTGTCTTCGTCAAGCTCGTTGACTGCGGCCACGACCGGCATTCTGCCCACGAATTCCGGTATGAGTCCGTACTTGATGAGGTCTTCCGGCTCCACCTGCTGGAGCAGGTCGCCGATGCTTCTTTCCTCCTTTTTCTGCACGTTGGCGCCGAAGCCCATGGTTTTTTGCCGGATTCGGTCTTCCACGAGTTTGTCCAGCCCCACGAAAGCGCCTCCGCAGATAAAGAGAATGTTCCCGGTGTCTATCTGCACAAATTCCTGCTGCGGATGCTTCCTGCCGCCTTTTGGCGGAACGTTCGCAACGGTGCCCTCGATGATTTTCAACAGAGCCTGCTGGACGCCTTCCCCGGATACGTCCCTGGTTATGGAGGGGTTTTCGCCCTTACGGCTGATTTTGTCTATCTCGTCGATGTAGACGATACCCCTCTGTGCCCGCTCCACGTCGTCGTTGGCGCTTCTGAGCAGGTTGAGTATGATGTTTTCAACATCCTCGCCCACGTACCCGGCTTCGGTCAAGCTGGTAGCGTCGGCGATTGCGAACGGCACATCCAGAACTTTAGACAGCGTCTGCGCCAGCAGCGTTTTTCCGCAGCCGCTGGGCCCCACCAGGAGTATGTTGCTTTTCTGCAGCTCCACGTCCTGGGAGTTTTTCTGGCTGGCGTTTTGAATTCGCTTGTAGTGGTTGTACACGGCCACCGAGAGGATTTTCTTGGTTCTTTCCTGGCCCACGATGTATTCGTCGAGGGCCTTTTTTATCTCCTCGGGGGTCATCAGTCTCTGCAGGTCCTTGCCGATGCCCGCCTTTTCGTTTTCCTCGCGGATTATTTCGTTGCACAGGTCGATGCACTCGTCGCAAATATATACCGTAGGGCCGGCTATGAGCTTGCGTACCTCTCTCTGGCTTTTGCCGCAAAAACTGCAGCATAAATCCCTTGTGTCCGTTCCTCTTCCTCTGTTCATTTTACCTAACCTTGTGCCTGAAGTTTTTGTCGTTTGGTTTCAGGATTTGAATATCACGTTCCGGCGGCGGCTTTCATGCCGTCGCCCAGGTCCTTGGCCGAAACTACACCGTCTATAAGGCCGTATGAGACGGCCTCCTCTGCGCCCATGAAGAAATCCCTGTCCGTGTCGAACCTTATTTTTTCGAGGTCCCGGTTCGCGTGTTTTGCCAGTATTTTGTTCAACTCCTCGCGAATCCTCAGGATTTCCCTGGCGTGAATCTCTATTTCCGTCGCCTGTCCCTGGAATCCGCCCAGCGGCTGATGGAGCATGAGCCTCGAGTGGGGCAGGGCGAACCTTTTGCCCTGGGTGCCCGCCGCCAGAAGCACCGCTCCCATGCTGGCCGCCTGCCCCAGGCAAAGGGTGCTTACGTCCGGCTTTACGTACTGCATGGTGTCGTATATTGCCAGCCCGCTGGTTACCACGCCGCCCGCGGAGTTGAGGTACAGGTGAATGTCCTTGTCGGGGTCCTCGCTTTCCAGGTACAAGAGCTGAGCGATAATCAGGTTGGCCACATCGTCGTCGATGTGGGTGGAGATGAAGATAATCCTGTCCTCCAGCAGGCGTGAGTAAATGTCGTAAGCCCGCTCTCCGCGGTGAGATTGCTTTACTACCATTGGAACCAGTGTCATGGTTTCTCCCCTTTTACGATGACTTATCCCTTGTTTTCGGCTTCGGATGATTCCGATTCAGGCTCCGATTCGGCCCTTTTATCTTCTTCATCCACATACTTGAGGGTAACCGAGGAGAGTAAAAAATCAACCGTCTTCTCCTCTCTTACCCGGTACCTGACCTCCTGGCCTCTGTCCTCGGAGTTCAGTGCGCTTTTGAGCTTTTCCGGGTCCTGGCCCGCTTCGGCGGCCCATTCCGAGATTTTCGCGTCGATGTCCTCGTCGCTGACCTCTATGTTATGGAGGTCGGCTATGGCGTTCAGGAGTATATCCTCGTGGACGCGCTCCTTTGCCGTTTCCTGAAATTCGTCCCCGAATTGGTTTTCATCGAAATTGAGCTTCATGGACTCGAACCTTTGCTTTGTGTCATCCAGCAGCATTTTTTTCTGCTGTTCCACCAATGTGGGTGGAATATCCACGGGATTTCTCTCCCTTAGCTGTTTTAATATTTCCCTACGCGCGACGCGCCTGGTTTCCGCTCCCTTTCTCTCGGCCAGCGTTTCCTTGAGATGTTTTTTAAGGTCTTCGAGGTTCTCTTTGCCCATATCTTTTGCAAATTCATCGTCCAACTCGGGCACTTCCCTCTCCTTGATGTCTTTGACCTCGATGTCGAAGGTTACGTTCTTGCCCGCTATGGAGGGCTGAGCGTTTTCGTCGTAGCCTACGGTCACGGTTTTGGTGTCACCGACGTTCATGCCCACAAGCGCTTGCTCGAACTCCTCCGGCATCATTCCCGAGCCGACTTCCACTCCCACCTCCCTCTCGGTGCCGAGGGATTGTCCCTCGGAGGAGGCCTCGAAATCTACAAGTACGTAGTCCCCGTCTTGCACGGGCCTGGGGGATTCGAGGGTTTTGAGCTCGGCCTGGCCCTCTCGCAGCTTCTCGAGGCTTTCGTTGACATCGTTCTCGGTGGCCTTCGGCGAGGGCGCTTCCGCTTCGATATTCTCCATGTCTATGTTTTCGATTTTCGGTAGTATTTCGACCTCAGCCGTAAAGGTGAAATCCTCGCCCTTCTTCAGCCGCCCCGGCTCCACCAGGGGAGGCACGACGGGTACGATGCCCGCTTCACCGAGGGCCTTGTTGATATACTCCTTTACGAGGTCCTGTCCGAGCTGTTCTTTCACGTAAGGGCCGTAATACTTCTCCAGAAGCTCCTGCGGCACCTTGCCCGGACGAAACCCCTTCAGGCTGGCCTTCTTTCCGACTTCCCGGAAGCTCCGGCTCATCCTTTCGTTTACCACGTCGCTGGGGACCGTGACTTCCATCTTTTTGCGGGCCGAGTCTATTTCCGTAACCTGGTACTTCACTTTTACTGGGTTCCTTTCTCCTTATATTTTCCGAATCAGATAATGATTTTACGATTGAAATTAGGATAACTTATACAAACCCATGCTCGCCAGCCGGTTGTTTTTCACTTGTGGTTACAGGTTTTTATCATTGACTTCTATCCGGTTTATCCGCTGGTTGTTTGAATTAAATGAGCGTTAGAGTTATGATTTTCACAGTATTAAGTTTAAGCAAGGAAACACCCGACGCAAGCTGAATTCTGATACCCGAAGAAAGTAACCGGCGCTATGAGACGATTAGTGTATAGAATTTTAACATGGAAGCTTTTGTTGGCGTTATCGGTGCTTTTCTTAACAGTTCCGGCCTTTTCCGCCGACCGGGTGCAACTGGAGAACGGCGATGTTATTACCGGGCGATTGAACCGCGCGGAAGGCGGCCTCCTTTATATGAAAACCGACTATTCCAAGCCGTTGGAAATCAAGGTGGGCAAGATAAAGAACATCTCGACCGACGACGTCGCGGAAGTTCACCTGACTGACGGGCAGATTATCAAGGGCAAACTGTCCTCGGATGAGGAGGGCAACCTGGTGGTGGCTTCGGATGTCGGGGTGGTGGCTTCGGTAAGTTGGGACAAGGTGGAGGCCATCAATCCTCCTCCGGTTAAGTGGCGGGGCAATATCCACGCGGGGGTTATCGTTGAAAACGGCAACACCGACAGGGTAAGCGCAAACGCCGGAGCCGAGGTCAAGCGCAAGACCAAAAAGGACCGGTTTTCGATGAGGGTTTTGTACAATTACGCCGAAGAGGAAGAGGAACTTACGGTTCGCAATACTTTCGGCGCCGCCAAATACGACTACCTGTTTACAAAACACTTCTACGGCTACCTGGCCATCGAGATGTACTCGGACGAATTCCGCGACCTCAACCTGCGCACCACGGTGGGGCCGGGAGCGGGGTTGCAGGTGTGGGACGACGACATGAAGACGCTCCTCTTCGAAGCCGGCGCCGTTTACCGGAACTACGACTACATAGAAGCGGAAGACGAGGACGAAGTCAACGGAAGAGGAGCGATGGTGTTCGCCTGGACCATAAAGGAAACCATTACCCTTAGTGACGATTTCGTTTATTATCACGATTTCGAGGACAATTCATACCAGTTGCGCAACGAGGCGGCAATTACCAGCGCCCTGACCCAGAATTGGGCCCTGAGGCTGGCTCATATACTCGAATACGACGACAAACCTCCGCCGCTGATAAACAAAACCGACATGATTTACCTGGCCAGCCTGCAATACACCTTTTAGGCCCGCTTTTAAAGGAGAATGTTTTTCAGGCGGGGTGAGACGTATTCGGAGTCGACCACAATTTTACGCCCCGGCTGCTCGGGAGCTTCGTACATGATGTCGTGCATCACTTCCTCGAATATGGTGCGCAGTCCTCGCGCTCCCAGCCGTCTGCGCAGGGCGGTGCGGACTATCTGCCAGAGGGCCTCATCGGTCACCTCGAGCTCGATGTCGTCGACCCCCAGCAGCGTGGTATAGTCCTTCAACACGCTGTCCGGCGGCTCCTTTAATATCCTAAAAAGCTCTTCTTCGGTAAGCGTATTCAGCTCTACGATGACGGGAATCCTGCCGAGGAATTCGGCCAGCATGCCGTACTCGATAAGCTCCTGAACGGTTATTTTATGCTGATTTTTCTTTTCTCCTTTTCCTCCGAAGCCAATATCGCCGCCGGTGTAAGCCGAATGGAGGTCGGTGAAGGTGCCCGCGCATATGAACAGTATGTCGGTGGTGTCCACCAGTGTGAAGTCGTGCTTGTTCCAATGCTGGGTCACGTTCAGCGGCACGAAGATTTCCGTGCCCTCCAGCAGTTTCAGAAACCCCTGCTGCACGCCTTCGCCGCCAATGTCACGGCTTCCGGCCCCGGTACGGGCGCCGTGGTTGCGACGGGCGATTTTGTCCACCTCGTCTATGAACACGATACCCCTCTGCGCCGCTTCCACGTCCAGCTCGCAGTGGTACAACAGCTCCCCGATAACCACCTCCACGTCCTTGCCGTAGTACCCGGCTTCGGTATACTCGGTGGCGTCGGCGATAGTGAGGGGCAAATCGAGAATGCGGGCCATGTTGCGGGCGATGTGAGTCTTGCCGCAACCGGTGGGCCCCATCATCAGGATATTGCTTTTCTGGGGTATAAAATCGGCTCCCGTATCGCGCAGGTGGAGCCGTTTCATGTGGTTGTACGCGGCTATGCTGATAACCCGCTTGGCCCGCTCCTGGCCGATAACGTAGCGGTCAAGCTCCTCGTAAATGCGCTTGGGAGTCCAGGGGAAATCGGTTTCTCTTTTTGAAATTTCCATGGATGTTTTCTCCTCATCCAATAGGATAGCGCTCCCGTTTGAGTTGACAATCCACCCGGTGGGAGAGACCTGTGGTCTCGATATGATAATTTTGAATGGTCGCAACCCCGGCTGTAGCCTTACGGGCGAGGCCGGGAGGTCGCTCCCACAAGACTGTGAATCGTACGATAATTTCTGCTCCTGTAAGTCAGGGAAATCGAATAAAGGTGGTGTGCCTTGGAAAAATTAAAGGAATGATGAAAAGGATTTCAATTGGTCACGCCGTCGGTGACGCTTTCGAACAGTTGGGCCAGCAGTATCTCTTCGAGCTGATTGGTTTTCTCCTCGGTGTTGCCGAGACTTTCTCGCAAACGCACAAGCTCCTCGTTGGCCTCGTACAGCGATTTCCACAACCCGGCGGCGAAAGTTTCAAGCTCTTTGACAAACTCCTCCACGTTGTTGCCCTCGATAGCGTCCTGCCTGCGGCGCAGGTAGTACTCGCTCTGCCGGAGGAGTTCCTTTAAATCCTTTTTCTCTTCTTTTTCTTCCTTGTCCGTCATGGTTGCATCGTCCCGCTCAGCATTCCGGGTTCCGGTTTCTGTTTATGCACCTGATTAATTTCTGCATTCCATCGGAAAGATACAAGAACTGCACGCCCATTTTGTGGTCGTCATCGCTTATCCAGCGGACGTCGCCGTAGACGGTGAACATTTCCGGCCCCAGGTGGATTTTCAACAGCATGTCCCGGCCCACCAACCAGGGATTTTTCACCTTCAGTTGAGCTCCCCCTTCGCTCAGGTCCACTACCTTGTCACGAAAGAAATACCCGTTGGTGATGACGCCGGCCTCCACGTTGAAGTCAACCCGGGCATATTCCCTCTTTTCCGATTTTTTCAGTTCCAATTTTTGCTCCCCCGCGAAGTGTATCACCTTATAACAGAAATATAACAAATGTCAAGGGGCAATTCAATTTTTTGATGAAGCGTATTTTCGGGAAAGATAAACCACGATAAGTCGATAAAGTTACTTGAATTTACATCACCCGTTGTTATCATTAAATTCAAACACTCACCGGAAAAATGAAAAGGGGGATGAGCCCAAATGACCAAGGTTTATATGGACCATATCGCCGCCGCGCCGGTTCTCGATGAAGCCTACGAGGCCATGTTGCCCTATTTTAAGGAACATTTCGGCAACCCTTCAAGTATACACGGACTTGGCGAGGAGGCGGAAAACGCACTCACCGACGCCCGGGAAAAAGTGGCCGGGTTGATAGGAGCCGATGCGAAGGAAATTTTCTTTACCTCCTGCGGCACCGAGTCCAATAACTGGGCCCTCAAAGGCATCGCCGAGGCCAATAAAAACAAGGGAAATCACATAGTTATATCCGGAGTCGAGCATTTCAGTATCATGCACGCCGTCAAGGCCCTGGAAAGAAACGGGTTCTCGATAACTTACCTGCCCGTGGACTCCTACGGAACGGTCGACCCGGCCGAGGTGGAAAGGGCCATCGGCAGCGGCACGATTCTGGTGAGCGTGCAGTTGGCCAACCCGGAGGTGGGAACTATACAGCCGATTTCAGAAATATCCAAAATCCTCAAGGAAAAGAAAATCGTTTTCCATACCGACGCGGTGGCCGCCGTGGGGCGGATTCCGGTGGACGTAAGCGAGCTCGGGGTGGACATGCTTTCGCTGGCGGCGAACAACTTCTACGGCCCGAAGGGCGCCGCGGCCTTGTGGATAAGGAAAGGCGTCAGGCCGGCGCCGCTGCTCGACGGAGGTATACAGGAAAACGGCAAGAGGGCCGGCACCGAAAACGTACCCGCTATTGTAGGCATGGGAGTGGCCGCACAAATCGCCGGGCGCGAACTCGGGACACGCGCCCCGCATCTCAGGGAGCTACGGGACAATCTGCAAAAGGGGCTTCAGGATAATATAGAAGATGTACAGGTAATGGGACATCCCGAGCAGAGGCTGCCCGGCATCGCCAGCGTCGCGGTAAATTACATCGAGGGCGAATCGGTGCTGCTGTTCCTCGACATGGACGGTGTGCAGGTGGCCAGCGGCAGCGCGTGCATCTCGCGGAGCCTCAAAGTCAGCCACGTCATGCTGGCAATGGGCATAGACTCCGGCGCCGCGCAGGGGTCTCTTTTGTTCAGCCTGGGCAAGGACAACACGCAGGCCGACGTGGATAAGGTCATCGAAGTGCTGCCGCCCATCGTGCAGCGCCTGAGGGACATGTCCCCACTTTACCGGAAGGCCAAAAGCGGTTAATATATAAAATTCACTGGAAGGAGGCCCGGAAATGGCTATGAAATACAGCGAAACGGTTATGGACCACTTCCGCAATCCGCGCAACGTGGGCGAAATGCCGGACGCCGACGGAGTCGGGGAAGTAGGTAATCCCCAGTGCGGGGACATCATGACCTTCTACATAAAGGTTAAGGACGATAAAATAGACGACGTCAGGTTCCAGACATTCGGCTGCGGCGCAGCCATCGCGGTCTCCAGCATGATTAGCGAAATGGCCAAGGGAAAAGCCCTTGACGAGGCCGCCGATATATCCAACCGCGCCGTCGCAGAAGCTTTGGGAGGCTTGCCGAAAAACAAAATGCACTGCTCCAACCTCGGCTCCGACGCACTCAGAGCCGCCATAAAAAGCTACCGCGACAGCAAATCCGCCAACCTGGAAAAACCCTCCGTGGTTAAGGTTGACCCGCACGAGGACGAAGAAGAAGAGGAAACGGAAGGCGGCGCATGCTACTGCCCATACTGCGACCTCGAAAACCCGATGGACGCTTCCTTCTGTAAAAAGTGCGGAAGTTCCCTTTCCGGCACCGGCCAATAACAGCTTAACCCGACTATCGGAGGCCGTTGCAAAACAGGCTTCAGGGGGAGAAGAGGCTTTTTTCTGTAGCTCCCCGAGAATGTCTTTTCCAGACAAGGGGTTTTACCTCTTGAAATTCAAGGCTCTGAAGCCCCTTGTCCATTCGGGTTTTTTTTTCGGCGCGATGAAGGTCAACACATCCCAAACGAAAAATCATAATTCTGCAACGGCCTCTATCGGCTCAGAATACGGATTTTTCGTAATCGCGCGCTCAATTTTGGTGTACATCCGTACACGATAATTCCTTCCCGTAATATATTAAAGCTATTCAACGTGCACATTTTCTCCTTATCCCTTAAAATCAAATAAACAATGGAAGCTGAGCGAAAGAAGAGCGGAAGCGAGCGGCTCGAGTTCTGGGAAAGACTTTTCCGACCGCGAGCGGTGGCGGTGTTCGGGGCGCATCCGACAAAGCTGACCACCTTCGCCAACATGTTCCTGGCCGCCAACATCCGCACCGGCTATGACGGCGAAATCTACCCCATCGGTATTCGCGGCGGAGAAGTATTCGGCAGGAAAATACACAAAAGCCTCGCCGAGGCGCCCGACCCTATAGACCTGGCCTGTGTGGCCGTTCCCGCCGACCACGTCATGGAGGTGCTGGAGGAGTGCCACAAGAGAAACATCCCCGGCGCTCAGATACTTACAGCCGGTTTCTCCGAACTGGGAACCGAAGAGGGACGCCGCCTGGAGGAGCAAATAGCCGAGTATGCCCGGAAAGGGATGCGCATCATAGGGCCCAATTGTTTCGGCATCTACGACCCCGGCTGTGGGCTTACGCTTATGCCGGGGGGAGGATTCACCCGGACGAAAGGCCCGGTGGCTTTTATCAGCCAGAGCGGCGGGCAGGCAACGGACATGGGCTACGCATCGCCCGGCTTCGGGTTCGGATGGCGGCGCATAGTGAGCGTGGGCAACGCCTGCGACGTCAACCCGACCGAGCTTATCGAGCTTTTCGCAGAAGACCCGGAATGCTCCATTATATCGCTTTACCTCGAAGGCGTAAACGACGGAAGGAAATTTGTCCGGGCGGTCAGGAATGCCTGCCTGAAAAAGCCGGTGGTCATCTGGAAAGTCGGGCTAACCGAAGGCGGCTCCCGGGTGGTCGGCAGCCACACCGGCAGCATGGGCGGAGCGGGAGAAATCTGGGAAGGCGCGCTCGGGCAGGCGGGCGCTACTTTGGTATCGAGCCAGGAGGAGTTGCTCGACGCCATACACGCTTTTCATAACATAGGCGAATGGACGGGCGAGGGAATCGGGTTTGTGGGAGGCGGCGGAGCGATGAGCGCATCTGCCGCCGACGCCGTGGAAAAGCACCGTTTCAGGCTGCCGAAGCTGGGCTCACCGGCGGTGGAAGCCAACCGGTCGGTCATAGCGGCTGTAGGCACATCCCCGGACAACCCGGTGGACGCCGGCAGCCCTGTCGTGCCGCCCCACGTGCTCGGCCCCCTGATGGACAATACCGCCTCCGACCCTTCGGTGGACGTGGTGCTGCTTATGCAGTATGTCCATCACATAACCTTCATAACCAAGCTTTTCCTCGGCGACGCCGACAGGCCGCTGGAGGAGCTGTCCTGGCACGAACAGATAGCCGGGGGGTGTAAAATGGTCAGGGAAGCCCGGGGAAAGCCGGTGGCTCAGGTTTTGCCGCCGCTGGTATCGGATCTGGACAAGATGGACGCCGAGCGGGTGCTGAGGCTGTGGCGGGCGGCTTCTCATTCCAGGGGCGTTCCCACCTTCCCCAACCTGGACAGAGCGCTGACGGCGCTGGGTCACGTCAACGCATACTGGCAATGGAGGAAATCGAGGGAAGGGTAGAAAGATTTCCGAAAAATCTTACATTTTGCCGTCTCGCTCCGGGGGATAAGGTTGAAAAGGGACCTTCTCAGAAAGCTTATAGTTCATTACCTGGGGCCGCGACTGGTTCTTCCGCCCACTTCCGTTTTTATAAGCCCCACCCTTCGCTGCTCGTCACGATGCGCTCATTGCGGGATATGGAAGCTTGCCGACCGGGTACCGGAGATGAGGGCTACCGAATGGGCAAACTTGCTGGAAGACCCCTATCTCAGGGGAGTGCGGACGCTGTGGATTTCCGGCGGCGAGCCGACTTTGCGGGACGACCTCGCCGAGCTTGCCCTGCGGGTTGCCGACAGCCTCCCGTCGCTCAACAACATCACAATAGGCGCCAACGGCCTTCATCCGGCCCGGCTGGAAACCTACCTCGAAAACACTTTGTCCTTTCTCCAGGCACGGGGGATTTACTCGTGGATGCACCTGAGCCTGGACGGGCCTCCCGAGGTTCACGATAAGATGCGGGGCGTAGAAGGCGCTTTCAATTCGCTCGATAAGACGGTTTCCGTGCTTCGCCGCTTCGCGGAAAGCTCGTCAAACCTGGGCTGGGGATTCAACTGCGTGATAACCCCCATCAACGCTCGGTATTTGCGGGAGGCGCAAGAAGCGGCGCGGCAACTCGGCGGGGAGATAACCTTCAACCTGGCGGCGCCCGAGGAGGGGTTTTATCGGGGCAAGCCGGAGTTGAAACTGTCGGGCGATGACAAGACGGCGGTCATAAGGTTCGTAAATGAGCTGATTAACGATGGCAGCCCGTACTTCAGGCGCCATTACGAAACGCTCCTGACGGTGCTGGAAGGCAAGGAGCGGAAACACAGGTGCGAAACCCTGGAGGCCACGCTATACCTCGACCCCGACGGCACGGCCTACCCGTGCCCGGTGGTTTACGAGGACTTCCGTGTGCGAGTGGCACCGGGGGGAATGCAGTGGGCGTGGAAGAAGCTCGGGCGTTACCGCAGATGGATTCGCCGCCGGCATTGCGAATACTGCGCCCTGGGTTGCAGCTTCGGGGAAGGGGTAACCTTAGGGGAATTCATAAAGTTACAAAAGGAGGCGATGGGATGAAGGGATTGAAAATAACCGCCCTCATGTTCGCGTTTTTTGCCCTTTTGATATGTTGCGAGCATGGCGAGAGCGCCGAAGGCCCTCTGGCGCCCGAAGCCTACAAGGGCGAGGAAATAAAATGGCGAAGGGCGCGGGAGAGCATGGTTTCGAGGCAGATACAGGGCCGGGACGTCACCGATAAGGCGGTGCTGGAGGCCATGCGCAAAGTGCCGCGGCACCTGTTCGTTCCGAAAAGGTCCCGCGACGCCGCATACTCCGACAGGCCGCTGCCCATCGGGCATAATCAGACCATCAGCCAGCCGTACATAGTGGCCAAGATGACCGAGCTGATGAAGCCCGCCGGCGGCGAAAAGGTGCTGGAAATCGGCGCCGGCTCCGGTTACCAGGCGGCGGTGCTGGCGGAAATAGTGAAGCGGGTACACACCATCGAGATAATCCCCGAGCTGGGCGAATCGGCAAGAGCGCGGCTGAGAAAGATGGGCTACGACAACGTCCACGTGCGTATAGGGGACGGCTACAAGGGCTGGCCCAAGGCCGCTCCCTTCGACTCGACCATAGTGACCGCCGCGCCTCCCCGCATCCCGGAGCCGCTGGTGGAGCAACTCAAGCGGGGGGGCCGGATGGTGATTCCGGTAGGGGAAGGTTTCCAGCAGCTCGTAGTGGTAAAACGCACTGAGGACGGTTACAAGCGGGAGGAGATATTTCCGGTGCGATTCGTGCCCATGACCGGCGAAGTTCAGGAAAAGAAGGAATAGTTAGATAAAGATAATTTGCAGGCAAAAAACCGTGCGGTGTCGCCCGATTTTTCAGGTGTCGCTTTGCCTGTTTATTGCATATTCGATAAGGGTGAAAGTTATCGGAACCAACCCCAACAGGCCTGCCGTGCGGAAAACGGTATCAAGCTCGGAGCCGGCGAGTATATACCCGAATATGGGCGGCGAGACGGTCTGCCCCAGGTACATCACGGTGGTAAATATGGAAACCACCCCGGCACGCATTTGAAGCGGCGCCAACCCGGCGGCGCAGGTGTTGAGGGTGGGCAGAGCCAGCCCGAAACCGCCGCCCCAGATGATGAAGCAGGGCAGGAGGGTGTGGTAGCTTTCGACGGAACTTATGGTCAAAAGCGCCGTCGAGCAGAGCACGAAACCGGTGAGAATGATCGAGTATTCGGAAAAATTGCGCATTATCCGCCCCGACTGCGACGACACAATCGCAGCGGCGCCGGAGGCGAAGGTGATGGCGAATCCGGCATGGGCGGTGGTAAGCCCGAACCGCTTCACGATGAGAATGGGCACGTACACCACTATCGAATACAAAAGCACGAAGGCCATAAAGTTGGAAAAGAAAACCCAAATCGAGCGGTGATGCGCTATATGGCGCAGCAGCCCTTTGAAATAATCAGCCCTCCGCGGTTTCCTTTCATCGGTGGGCGCTCGCCGCTCTTTTAGCTTCATCGCCGCAACAACGCCCACCGGAACGGCCAGGGTATATATATAGAAGGGATAAAACCACGCAAGCGTCGCCAGCGCTCCCGAAACGAAGGGCACGAACGAGTTGGTTATGGTCTGAAAGCTGATGCGGTAGCCCATTGCCTGAGCCCGCTCGTTCCCGGAGAAAAGGTCGCCTATCAGGGTAACGGAGGTGTTCATCATTCCGCCGACGCCTATGCCCTGGAGCGACCTCATGACCAGCACCGGGACGAAAGTGTCGCACAGCGTTATTCCAAACCCGGCGGCTCCGAAAAGCGCCGCGCAGAAGGCTATTACCGGCCTTCGCCCGATTTTGTCGGCAATCAGCCCCAGAACCGGCGTGCTCGCCATTGCGAAGAAGGTATAAAAACTCATGACCAGGCCGATTTTTTCCTCGGCCACCCCCAGGGGGCCGAGCATGGCCGGCAATATCGGCCCCACCAGGCTGCCGCCGGTAACGGCAAAAACGACAATGGCTATTATTATTTGCAGGTTTTTATCCCGCAGGACGTGCATAAAAACTCACCTCACGGAAACACGGAAAAGTGGTGGTTCGGGGAGCCGGTTAAAAGATGTCTTCTTCCTCGGGGACGCTCTCTATCCCGGCCACGCGACGGCCCGCGACGGCTTCGGCGGGGGCTTTCCGGCGACCCTTGCGTGACGGCTTCTCGCCCTCCAGTTCCATGAGCTTGTCGCCAAGGCCGCAGGTATAATTAATCTCGGACAGTATATAAAGCGTCATCAGGTTGCACCCGACGCAATAAGGCTCGGGAGTTGTCAGGTCGGCCCGCTTGCCGTCTTCCACCTCGTGCCATATCAGCCCGCCGTAATAGAGGTCGCGCTCGATGAAATCCAGCAGGGACTTTATCTCCCACAGGTAAGTATCGTTGCCGGTGGCTTCATAGAGATAAAGACTGACCAGGAGCATGTAGTTCTGAGCGGAAAGCGATTTTATGTTCAGCGAATACTCGCCCCTCCTCAACATACTCACGTAAGGCGTCCAGTATCCGCCGCTTTGCTCGTCCCTGAGGTTCTTGTAAAGCCAGTTGAAGATGCCCTCCGCCTCCTGGAGCGCGCTGCTCTGGCCGGTGATGCTGTGAAGCAGCGTCAGCCCCAGCGCGAAAACCGGGTTGGGGCAGCAGAAATGCCTCTCTTCGCCCGGATTGAACAAAAACCGCGGCCCCTCGAAATCGTAAGCTTTTTTCCTGGCCGCGTCCAGAAACCGCAATGCGTTGCCCACCCAGGTGTCGCCGGTTATGGAGCGGTCATGCCTTTTCATGAAATCCGCCACCACGAGATTCATCATGAAAAACATGGCGGTGGGAGTGGTTCTGCCGTAATAATCGGCCATTGTTATGGGCAACTCGCCCTCCAGGTAGCCGCCAAGCGCCTCCATCAGGTCGTCGAGCATCTCGATAAGACCGAGCGCCTCGGGCACCGTTTCCCAGTGAGGCAGGTAATCGAAAGTGACTATCAGCCCCATCGCCGCCATCATGGCATTTTCGGCGCCCCCCATCAGCTTGCGGGGGTCTTCCCTGACCTGCCTTATGTCCCGCAAATTGGCCCGCCGGGAGCTCATGGCCCGCTCGAAGGCCCTTATGTCTCCGGTCATCCGCCACCTGAGCACATCCGCCGCCGGGCCGTATAGCGAAGCGTCGCCCCAGTGCTCGGTCCACCGGCCGCTGATAAACTCTATCTCCCGCTCCAGGTAGTAATATACCTTGTCGTAAAGGCCTTCCCGGTAAAACTCGACATTTTTCGGATAACGCCGGCGAATGGCCCCTATGCGTTTCTCGCCGGGCTCGTTGGAAGGAGCCGGGCGCCAGCTTCTTTCAACTTTGAATTCATCCGCTGTCGGCTCGGCCCCCGCCTTTGCGGTGAGTCGGAAGAAGCCGGACACGCTCCGGATGGCACGGCGGCGGATAACACGCGGAATGCCCCGATTAATCAGGATTCGCTCGAAAGCCGCCTTCTGAGCCCGCTTCTGCACCCCTTGAAACTGGTTGACTATACGGTCCAAAATCACCTTAAACCCTTTTGCAGGGAAGGTTACTTGCGCCCGGTAAAAATGTCCAGAGGGGTTGTAAGGCGAAAACCCTCAATTGAGGGTGTGAAATAAGTTGACTTAAAATCTTGTCCTGAAATCCCGCAATGTCCAGTGGGGTTGTAAGAGGAAACTTCTGCGTTTATAGTCGTCCTGCACACTTTGAACCGTCCTTTTTGCGAAACGGAGGGAAAATGTTCTGGACAGGATTGATTGTCGGAATAGTCGGCTCCTGGCTGGTCAGGGAGCTCTTTCTCGGGTATATCGCGCCTCCCACCGGCTTCAAGCGCCTGGGCAGGAAAGGCTATGCGGTAGTCCGTGCGATAGGCGAAGCGTTGCTACCGGAAGGGGGGGACATTCCTTATTCTGCGGAGCAGGCCGATGTACCTCAGTTCGTGGACAACTACCTCGACGGCGTGCCCACCCTCACCCGCCGGCTGATACACATGCTCTTCTTTCTTATGGAACACGCCACCTACATATTCGCCTTCACCACCCGCCGCCTTTCCGAGATGGACGTGGACGCCCGGATACGCTACCTCGAGGGATGGGAAAACAGCCGCCTTTACGCGCGCAGGTTGGCCTTTACCAGCCTCCGGGCCATATACGGCATGGCCTACCTGGCCCACCCGGATGTCGAGAAGGCCATGGGGATAGATATAAACCGCAGGTGCCGAGAAGCGCTTGTCGTTGAAAGGAAGCGCGCATGAATACCGAATCGCCCAATCCCCACGAGCACGTAAAAAGGTTCCGTGATTATGACCGGGATATGAAAGACAGTTGCGATTTCCTTATCGTCGGCTCCGGTCCCGCCGGCTCGGTGGCGGTTAAAGAGCTTTCGGAAGCGGGATACGACGTGGTGTTGCTGGAGGAAGGTCATCCCGTGGGGCCGGAGGATTTCGTCAGGGAAGGCTCCCGCTCCATGATGAGGCTGATGAAGGAAGCCGGCGTGCGCTCCACCCTGGGAAACATCGCCATGCCCACTATGCAGGCGATTTGCCTGGGAGGCGGTTCCCTCATCAACAGCGCCATTTGCATACGGGCGCCCGAGTTCGTGTTCGAAAGATGGCGCAAAGAATGCGGCATCGAATGGGCGAGCCGGGCCGAGCTGGACCCTCACTACGATAAAATCGCGGAATACTGGGGAGTTCAGCCCACCCCGGAAGACGTGCAGGGCCGCCGCAATCTCCTGTTCAAAGAAGCATGCGACAACCTGGGCATCGAAAGCCACCCCAACGACCGGAACGTGCAGGGGTGCAAGGCTTGCGCCGAATGCTTCACCGGTTGCCCCACCCGCGCCAAAAAGAGCACCGACGTGGTGTTCATACCCGACGCCATACGCAACGGCGCCCGCGTCTATGCCAACATGCGGGCGGAAAAGCTGATAATAGAAGGTAACCGCGTGGCCGGAATACATGCCCGCGCGGCGGATAACTGGACAAAGCGCACCGGCCACTCGCTCGAAGTGCGTGCCAAATGCACCATCCTCGCCGCCGGGGTCGTTGGAACTCCCACGTTGTTGCAGAAAAACGGCAATGCCGCCAACTCCTCCGGTTGGGTGGGCAAAAACCTCGTATTCCATCCCGGCGGGGCTATTATGGGAATTTTCGACGAGGAGGTCAACCCGTGGGACGGGGCGACTCAGGGGTACTCCTCCATCGAGTACCTCGAGCAGGGCTTCAAGCTGGAATCGTTGTGGGCGCCGCCGGCGGTGCTGGCCGTCAGGTTTCCCGACTTCGGCTATGACTTCAAATCCCACATAGCCAAGTACAAGCACATGGCGCCCTGGGTGGCGGTGATAAGCGGGCAGTCGCAGGGCCAGGTGCGCGCCCGAAAGAGAGGCTGGGACCCGCTGCTCAAATATAACCAGAGCCAGGAGGATGCTAATAGAATCAGGGAAGGCCTGTCCAAGGTGGCGCAGCTTTTCGAAGCCGCCGGGGCTCATTCGATGCTGCCCGGAGTGCACGGGCTGCCCACCGTCATGAAAACCGAAGGCGCTCCGAAAAAGATACTGGAAACAAAGTTGAAGCCGGCGGACATGGTCAGCGCCGCCAGCCACGTCTTCGGCACTACCAAAATGGGCGCCGACCCATCGAACAGCGTGGTGGACCCTTCGGGTAAAACTCACGACCTCGACGACCTGTACATAGTGGACACCGGCATCATGCCCATCTGCACCAGCGTTAACCCCATGTTCACCATCATGGCCATAAGCGATAAGATATGCCGGGGACTCAGGGAAAGATATTAAACTGTTAGTGGGAGCGACCTCCCGGCCTCGCCCGTAAGGCTACAGCCGGGGTCGCGACCTTCTTAATCGAGACCACAGGTCTCTCCAACTTTATAAGAGGGGCAACCACTGAACCGGGTTCATCAACGAGTTCGCCTCTACCCTTGCCCAAAAAGTTAAATTGTTTTAGTATTTTATACTTCGCGATAAATCAGGGTTATACTGTTGAGAATCGAAAAGAGGTGGATTTCCGGAAGACAAGGGGCTTAAGCCCCTTGTCCGGCGCACTCAAAAACTGTGTTGAATCAAAAACTATAATTAAAACAAGGAGTGGCAATAATGGAATTGGCGCAAAGAATTCTGGTTTTCCTCATGTTGGTGGGCAGTGTGGTTTACTTTTTCTATCGTCTCTGGAAGCTGGAACTCAGGCTTGTTCTGCAGGGAGACAAGGAAAAGCGAACCGACAATATCGGAACGAGGATAATATCCCTGATTCGTGACGTTATTCTCCAGCGCAAGCTTTTCTTCAGACCCTACTCGCTGTCCGGCACCCTTCACGCTTTCGTCTTCTGGGGATTTCTGATTATCGGCATACAAACACTTAACTTTCTTATCGAAAGCGTCGCCGGTTTCAACGTGGTGGCTCACACGCTCCCGCAGCTCAACGTCCTCTTCGACATAATGACCGCGCTGGTTATCGTCTCGGTAATTTACTTCATCTACAACCGGCTGGTTAACAAGCCGCTGCGGCTGGAGCTGAGCAGCGACGCCCTGATAATCCTCGTCTTCATCGGCCTTTTGATGGTTACCGACGTCCTCATGGACGGCGCCGCTTACGCCTTGGGAACCACGGAACACGCCTGGACGACCGACCTGGCTTTCTTCGGAGGCGCAATCCGCGGCCTGCTTTCCGGGGTCGGCGATACCGGCAATTACGTGATATGGGCGGTAAACAAATGGGTGCACCTGGGCATTTTCTTGAGCTTCCTTATCTATCTTCCTTTCTCCAAGCACGGCCACCTCATGTTCGCGCCGTTCAACGGCTTCTTCCAGGAGCTTACCCCCAAGGGCCGGCTCCGCCCCATCGAAAACATGGAAGAGATAATGGAATCGGACAACCCCACCTTCGGCAAGCACAAAATCGAAGAGTTCTCCTGGAAGCAGCTCCTGGACCTGTTTAGTTGCTCCGAATGCGGCCGCTGCAGCGACAATTGCCCCGCCCAGATAACCGGCAAGAAGCTGAGCCCCAAGTACCTGATGATAGACATGAAGCACCACCTCCAGGAGGTGGGTTACGTGGCCGACGGAAGCGGCGGCTCGGACGAAGAGGGCCTGACCAACTCCGACGGCAGCCGGCGCAAGGACCTGATTACCGAAGTCGTGGACACCGACGTCATCTGGGCCTGCACAACATGCCGCGCGTGCCAGGAGTTCTGCCCGGTGCTCAACGAGCACATCATGGACATCGTAGACATGCGCCGCTACAAGGTGCTCATGGAAGGCGACTTCCCCGCCGAAGCCCAGACGGCCCTGCGAAACATGGAAAACAACTCCAACCCGTGGGGCGTCGGATACAGCGAGCGGGCCAACTGGGGCCAGGACCTCGACATCCCCATCATGGGCGAGCTGGAAAACCCGCAGGAGGTGGAGTACCTGTTCTTCGCAGGCTGCGCCGCATCGTTCGACGACGCCAACAAGAAAATCGCCCGGGCGGTGGTGAAACTGCTCAAGCGCGCGGGCGTCAGTTTCGCATACCTGGGCGTCGAGGAGCAGTGCTGCTTCGAAACCGCGCGGCGTATCGGGAACGAGTACCTGTTCCAGGAAATGGCCAAGGCCAACATCGAGCTGTTCCAGAGCTACGGTGTGAAGAAGATAATCACCGCCTGCCCGCACGGTTATAACACCCTCAAGAACGAATATCCCCAGTTCGGCGGAAACTTCGAAGTATACCACCACACCGAAATACTGGACGACCTTATCAGGAAGGGGAAACTCAAACCCACCGAGCCGGTCAACGAGACCGTCACCATCCACGACTCCTGCTACCTGGGCCGTCACAACGACGTCTACGAGCAGCCGCGCAATATCCTGAAATCCATCCCCGGCTTGAAGCTGGTGGAAATGGACCGCAATCACCGGCGAAGCCTCTGCTGCGGCGCGGGCGGCGGGCGCATGTGGATGGAGGAGCACGAGGGGGTCAGGATTAACAATGTGCGTACCGAAGCCGCCCTGAACACCGGCGCATCGTGCGTGGCCACCGCGTGCCCCTACTGCGTGGCAATGTTCGACGAGGGGATAAAGAACTTCGAGAAGGAAGAAACATTCAAGCTCAACGACGTAGCGGAACTGCTGGAAAAAAGCCTCAAGCCCGAAGAATAATCCTTAAATTACAGCCGATTGAATCAAGGCCCGGTTCCCAATGAGCCGGGCTTTTTTACATGTGCGCCCGGCAGGGGCATGCCCCCGGACTTACTTCCGGGGTTTCCATAATGGTAGGCCCGACACTCCTGTCGGGCACACTCAAAGGCCACCGTGGAATGGGCGGCAAGAGTGCCGCCCCTACCGTGCCCGGGAGTACGGAGTGCGGACAACCCCATCGTTATATGTCGGCCTGTCTGTAAGGACAACAAGAAACCTTGCCTTTCCCTTTCCCCCGCATCCCCTTGCGCCGCCCGTGCGATAAGCCTATACTGGACTTTCCTGAAAAATTAAATTTTCGATGGAGAGGGAAAATGGAGTTTAGCGACGAGCTTAAGATGGTTCGCGACGAAACCCGCAAGTTCGTTGACCGGGAGATTATACCGAGGGAGATGGAAATCGAGGAGGCGGACGCGGTGCCGCCGGACATCGTAAGCAAGCTGAGGGAGCTTGGCTACTTCGGCATCAAAACCCCGCCCGAATACGGCGGCCTGGGGCTGGGACTGACCGGATACTGCGTGGTGCAGGAACAGCTCGGGCGAACTCACCCCGCCGTAAACCTCATCATCAGCGGCAACAACTCAATAGGCGCAATGGGTATACTAAACGACGGCTCCGACGAGCAGAAGCGCCGCTACCTGCCGAAACTGGCCTCCGGCGAATGGATAGCCGCCCTGGCGCTTACCGAACCCGGCGCCGGGAGCGACGCCGCCTCCATCAAAACAAGAGCCGAAAAGAAGGGCGACAAGTGGGTAATCAACGGCGCCAAGCACTTCATCACCCGCGCGGACATCGCCGACGTGTTCACGGTAATGGCGGTTACCGACAAGGAGAAAGGCCCGAAGGGCGGCATCACCGCGTTTGTGGTGGAAAAGGGAACGCCGGGCTTCGGCATCTCCAAGCCGCAACACAGCATGGGGTCGGATACGGTGCGCCAGTGCGAAGTTTATTTCGACGATTGCGAAGTTCCCGAAGAAAATGTTATCGGCGAAGTGGGGTTCGGGTTTCGCGTGGTGATGAAAGTGCTGGAGGATGGCCGCATCGGCCAGGCCGCGCGGGCGCTGGGCGCCATGAGAAGGCTGCTCGATTTGAGCACCGACTGGGCGAAGCAGAGGGTGCAGTTCGGCAAACCAATCTCCGAACGGCAGGCCATCCAGTGGATGCTGGCCGACATTGCCCGTGACATCTACGCTTCCGAGTGCATGGTCTACGACGCCGCCGGGCGAAAGGACGAAGGCGAGAGACTCCCGAAGCAGGCGGCGATAGCGAAGCTGTTCGCCAGCGAAGCCGCATTTCGCGCGGCCGACAACGCTTTGCAGATTCACGGCGGCACCGGCTACATGAAGGATTCGCCGGTGGAGTTTTTCTTCCGGGAGCTGAGGCTGCTCAGGATTATCGAGGGCACCAGCGAAATACAGCGGATGGTCATATCCCGGGAAGTTCTGAAAGAGTAAATCGTTTGAGTCACGGTATTCCCGCATGGGCGTAGCCATGCCCGGGGAAATGGGGGCTTACCGCAGGGAGTAGGGCGGAGCTTCGGGGCCGCCGTAGGCGCCCATGTCGTTGCGCGAGCCGTCGGGGTCGTCGTACTCGGCCGCCGGGTCGCCCGCATTTATGCAGGGTGAGTCGGGCGCGAGGCGGTAATCTTCGGTCAAATCGACGGCTCCCGCCCCCCAGTTTTCCACCGTCATGCGGGATGTGGTGGCGGCGGGCAACGCCGGGCTGAACTCCACCGTGTCCCCTCCGGTGATAGCAGTAACGGTTCGGGCCGTGCCGTCTCCCTCCAGCTCGATAACGTCACCCACCTTATAAAGCGAGGCGTCGTTGACTTTTATAGTGTTATCGGCGCCATCGGCCACAGTTCTATCCCAGAAAATGGGAGCGTTGACAAACAACGGTGGCGCATCGATATTGCCTGACCCCCCATATCCCCCGGTGATGTCGCTATAAGCTACCTTGATGTCGCCGGTTCCCTCGATTTCCGCGGCGGCCGATGAACAGCCTTCCCAAAGGATGGAATTGCGCACCGACACTTCGGAATTCTCGGCGTATACGGCGTTTCCCCTGTTTTCGGCGAGGTTGCCGTTGAAGGTGCAGTTGGTGACCTCGACTTCACCTTTTATATCCGCCAGAGCCGCGCCTTCCCGCGATACGCCGTTTCCGGCGAAAACGCTGTTTTCGATTATCGTTCCGCTTCTGTAGCCGTAAATTGCCGAGCCGGATTGATAGGCGGAATTGCCAAGAAAATAACAATTGGATATTTTCATTATACCCTTTTCATTGTAAACGGCCCCGCCCAAGCTGGTCCAGGATTGAGCGGATGCGCGGTTATTGAAGAAAGCGCAGTTGGCGACTTCCAGGCGCCTGCCTCTTACGTTCAACAATCCCGCGCCCTTATTTGCATAACTATAAGATATCCTTGCGTCGCCGTTTTTCACAATGAATCCGTCCAGCCGGGCATTTGAGGCTCCGTCGACGACGTGAAAGCTCCTGCCTTCCCCGTCGAGGACAGAAGGATACTCGAATGGATTTCCCCTTTCCGAAAGCTTCGTTTCGTTGCCTTCGAATCCGCCGTAAACGTACACACCCTTATTCATCGAGACTACCGGCTTATTTTTCACGGGAGTGTAAACTCCCTCGGCAACCCAGATCTCATCGCCGGTAATTGCGGCGTCCGTCGCAAGCTGTATGCGGGTGAAGGCGTTATTCCAGGATTCGCCCGAGCCGTCTCCGGCCGCGTCATCGTCCACGTACCACACCTTCGAGCAATCGGTGGAGGATACGAATTCATCCCACCGGGTGTCTTCGGCGAATCGATGCCGGTTATAGTCTTCCATGTAAAAATCCGCCGGTGGAAAGTATATTGAAAGCCCGTTGGCGTCGGGGATGAAGCTTCTGTTATATAAAACCGCCTCGTCGATAGCCCGCATGGTGCTTTCGGCGCCGGTAAGCATTTGCGGGGGAATATCCGAAGAAAGTAGCAGCGAGGCGAAGTGATACAAATCCATCACCGCGACGCTGCCGAAGCGCTGCACGCTGCGCCAGGCATTGCATATTTCGCCCGGATAGTCGGTCTTTGCGAGCGATAATTGCCCGGCCATCGAATCCGCGCCCTCGGCCACCCGGTCGACTGCGGCCATATCCAGGGTGGATATCGTTAATATGTCGGGGGATTTATGATACTCGACGTAAGTATCGGAGATAATTCTCCCCAGCTCGGCCGTGCTCATCAGCGGGTCCAGCGCCAGCGGCCTGAGCCAGTTTTCGTAAGCCAGTCCCGGCACTTTGGGCAGGGATATGTAACCCTTGGCCTGCTTGGCCACCATGTATTCGGTGTAATCCTTCATGAAGTATACGTTCGCGGCCTGTTGTTGGGCGCATGCGCTGAATGCCACCAAATCCAGTGAATCCAGGCCGGTGCGGGTCAGGGCGCCATTAATCGCCGCTTCGGTCTCCTGAAAGTTGAGTATGTCGTAATCGCTGGTTTCGTCCTGCGAAGTGCCCCCCCAACCGAAACCGTGGTCCCAGATTACAAGGAGGTATCTGTTGGCGGGATAACTTATTACCGACCGGGCGATGAAGTCCTCCAGGGTTTGAGCCTCGGCCATATTAAGCTCACCCGCCTCCCGGAGCAGGGTGGAGTTGATGGTGTCCGGGAAGCCGTCCGGCTCGACGTAATAAAGCCTGGTTCCGGCCCAGTCGCCATTGGAGGCGTCGTAATCGTCTATCCGGTCGAAAAGGACAATTATGTTGATGTTGGAATCGCTACCGACCCTTTCCATGAGGTTGAAGGCGTCTATTGCAAATGGCTCCAGGTCGTTGTCGCCGTCCATGTAGACCATCACGGTCCATTCCTTTTTGTCCGGGCTTTCGGCCTGATACGGGGTGACACGTTCGCCGTCGGAGGTATTACTCCATAAATTACCCACGGAATCGGAGCCGCACCCGAGGAAAATGAGGGTTTGAAAAATAAAAAAGAGGCCAAAGGCCCCTTTGATTCTGCCGCAAACGGCCATATTCCTTGCCTACAACCTCCCCACTCTTTAGGCTAATCATTTTATCCTGTATTTTCAATGAAATTCCACAAAGTTGAGGAATATTCTACAGTCTTACTACAGCTTGTGTTGACATCCATCGGCCATCGATTACCCTAACCGCGACTTAACAAATCCGGCAGGGAGAGATTCATAATGGAGTTGGAAAAAGCCATAGAGTTTCCTAAGGATTTCCTCTGGGGCGCCGCCGCCTGCGCTCACCAGGTGGAAGGCGACAACTTTTACAACGACTGGTGGGAATGGGAGCAGCAACCCGACAGCATCAAAAACGGCGACCGCTCCGGCAAGGCCTGCAACCACTACGAGCTGTTTGAAACCGACTTCCGCCTGCTCAAAGAAATGGGCGCCAACGCCCACCGGCTGGGCATCGAATGGAGCCGCATCTACCCTGAAGTGGACCGTCTCGACCCCAAAGCCGTCGACCATTACAAGAAGGTGCTCGAGACAGCGCGGGAAGCGGGCCTGGAGGTATTCGCCACCGCTCACCACTTCACAAGCCCCGCCTGGTTCGCGAAAAAGAACGGTTTCCTCGTCGAAAAAAACCTCGATTACTTCAAAAGGTACATCGAGCTTATCGCGAAGGAGCTGTCGCCTTACGTCACATACTGGAACACCATCAACGAGCCGGCGGTCTACGCCGTAATGGGCTGGATGGCGGGCGAATTCCCGCCCGGCCACCAGGACGTGGGCGACGCGGTGGACGTGCTCCGAAACATCATACTCGCTCACGCAGCCGCATACCAGGGCCTCAAGGAATACTCCCCCAACGACGTAAAGGTGGGCATCGTCAAAAACATACCCCATTTCATACCCATGGACCCCGACGACCGGATGGACGTGGAAATGGCCGCCAGCCAGGACAAGTTCTTCAACGAATACCACCTGCACGGCATCGAGACCGGCGTGCTGCAACTGGGCAAGGAAGAGGAGTTCCCCGAGCTGAAAGGCTCCACCGACTTCTTCGGACTGAACTACTACATGAAAATGATATGCGACAACGACCGCCCCATGGGCCCGATGACCGCACTGCCCGACGATAAAAAGACCCAGATGGGATGGGCGGTGCACCCGGACGGACTTTACGAGAGCATCATGAGGCTCAAAAAATACGGCCTGCCCATCTACATCACCGAAAACGGCATCGCCACCGACGACGACGCTTGGAGGGTCGAGTACATTACGCAGCATTTGCAGAAAACAAGGCAGGCCATGGACGACGGCGCGGACGTGAGGGGCTACTTCTACTGGTCGAACCTGGACAATTTCGAGTGGGCACAAGGATGGGAGCCGCGCTTCGGGCTTATCTCCTTCGACCCCGAAACCTTCGAGCGCAAAATCAAGCCTTCCGGCCAATTCTACGGCGAATGCGCTCAAGCGGGCGCGGTAACGCCGGAACTGGTGGAAAAGTACTCCGAGGGTTAAGAAAAAAGCCCGGACAAGCCGGTCATCGGTCATTTCTCCCTCCGGATAGTATCTGCGAGTCAGGACATTATCCATTTAACCGTAACAGATTACAACAGTATACCTCGCCCTGCTCGAAAGATACCGGGTACCCCACCTTGCACGCAGTGCGAGGTGGGTAGCGAAGCTACAGGGAAATGTGGTATGAAGGATTGCGGATTATCAATCGAGCAGTCTGCTATTTAATGAAGAGGGGAAAGGCGCCGGGGTATCGGTTTCGAAGCCGTCAATATTCCCTGCCCGTCCGGGCCCACCTGGAACCTTCGGGTCAAGGTGGGGTACCCGGTATCCCCGGGTTAAAACCCGGGGCTTAAAGATAAATGTGAAACTCCCCGGCTTAAAAGCCGGGGTTTCCGAGGGGTGAGCAAAATTGATAGCCCACACAACTTGCTTGTGTGGGTGAGCGAAGCTCACGGGAGACAATTCCCTCCTGCGCCTTCGGCGCCGGGCTTACGCTTACGCTTTAAGCCCGGCTACCCGCTATCGAGCACACCATAATGTGTTCAAGCCATGACAAATTTTATACTTTGCGCCTTTGCGTGATGCTTCAAATGACTTGGGTTGGGGTTGCATTTTGCTACGGTTTGGGGGTGTAGAATTCGAGGGTCGATTTTCTACAACATTTTCTACAGAATTGTAGAATATTCTACAACGTTGTAGGATATTCTACAGGTGACAATTTTCGTCACCCGAAGCGTCGAACACCGGCGTGTATTCCACGAGCAGGGGATGAAAAAGAGGGGCTCAGACGGTCACCCTGCCCGCCTTTTCGGCCCGGTACCATTCTATAAGTGAAGGCAGGCCCTCCTTGATAGTCGGGTACCTCAACGGACCCGGCATGCGCGATTTCATCCGCACGTTGGAGTAGACCAGGTCGGAGTGGGCGATGTCCAGCATCCCCCCTATGCCGAAGGGGAATCCCAGAAGGTCGCTGACCGCGTCCACCGGCACAGCCAGCGTTTTCAAGAGAAACCGGGGCATGGAGCGGATTTTGAGCACTATCCCCAACTGCTGCGCGATGCGCTCCAGAAAATTCTTCACCGTTATCCGGTTGTCGTCCACCGCGTGGATTACCTTGGCGTGAGCCTTGGGGTCGTAACCGGCGCAAACCAGCAGGCGCGCCAGGTCTTCTGCGTGAACCAGCGGTATGATTTTATCTCCCTTGCCCACGAACGGAAGGCCCAGCTTGCCGTACTTGTCCATGAAATCTATCAAGCCCTTGAGGTGGACGCTGTGAGGGCCGTATACCAGCGCGGGGCGGATGATGGCGTAGTCCAGGCCGTCTTCCAGGTGAGCCGCCCGCATTATCTGCTCGGACTTGTACTTGTAGGTGGTGTAGAGGTCGTGGAGCTTTTTAGACGGTGGAGTTTCTTCGGTGGCGGGGAATTCCGAAGGTATACCCGCCACGGATATGCTGGAGAGCAGCACCAGGCGCTTTCTGTGTTGATGCAATGCCCTTCCGACCAGTCGCCGCACCAGCTCCATGTTGTGTTTAATGGCCCACTTGGTAGTGTTGGGCAACTCTCCCGCGTGGTAGATGACATCCACGCCGGCACAGGCTTCCTCCACCCTGACCAGGTCCCGAAGGTCGCCGTGAAATATTTCGACGCCCCGCTTTTTCCACGCGGCGGCCTTTTCGGGAGTGCGCACGAAAGCCCTTACCGGCACTTCGGCCCTGATAAGCTGCTCCACCAGGTGGGAGCCGATGAAACCGGTGGCGCCGGTTACGAGTACGGGATTTTTCTGCTGCTCGGATTCCATTAGGGTCTATATTTAACCCGAAAGAAGCTCAAAAGGCAAGCGGGCGTGCCGCAAGTCGAGAAAAACACAAGAAAATCGGCAATTTATCGGGCAGGCGAAATGACCTTTGTTCGCTTTATACGGCCTTGCGCAATCAAGGCGGCGCTAATCGGAGGATTTTTCTCCGGCGGATTTTTTCTCCGCAGGCTTCGACGTATCCTTGGCCGCCTTGTCGGAGCTTGACTCGGCGGAAGTCGAGGCTTCGCTTTCGGAATTTTTGTCTGCGGCGCCGTTTCCGCCGTTTTTTCGCGCGTAGTCGGTGGCGTACCACCCGCTGCCCTTGAGGTGGAAATTATTTAGCGAAATCAATCGCTTAACCTTGCAGCGGCAGTTGGGGCACCGCTTCAGCGGGTCGTCGCTTATCTTTTGCATGACCTCCACCACGCCGCACCTGGGGCAGTCATATTCGTAAATCGGCATCTTTACATCGCCTCCACAATTTTTGATGAAAAAACACGTACCTGAGGCTCAGTCATTAAGTAATATAATCTCCCGAACCGCCCCCGTCAAGAGAGGTGTTAGCACTCAAGGGAAATGAGTGCTAAGAACAGAAAGGGTTGATAAGCGCCGATTCAGTTAGACCGGAAATACACCGGAATTGCCGCCAGTCCGAAGATTACCGGCGCCGCCCATGCGGCTATCCACGGCGTGTCGATGGCTCCCCCCCGCCCCAGGCTCAGCGTCCAGGCATGCAGTTCATAATAGGTGAGGCAAATTACAAGGGCCAGGACGATACCGCCGGCCACGCCGACGCCCCTGCCGCTTCGCAAGCCCAGCGGTATAACCAGAACGAGCAGTATGAAGCCGCTGAGGGGGTAGCTGGTTTTGGCCCACAAATCCACCCGGAAGGGCGCCATGTCGCTGCCGGTGGCTTCCAGTTTCCCGATGTAGGCCAGCAGGTCGAACACCCCCATCTTATCGGGTTCCTTGTCCATGATTTCAAAGTTTTCGGGAGTTTCGGGGATGGCGATGACTTCGTTTTCCCCGTGCCGGGTGGTCATTTCGCTCCCTTCCGGGAATGAGCGGACGAGTAATCGCGAGGCCACCCATTTGTCGCCTTTCCATCTCACATCCTCGGCTTCCATGCGGCGGTTTACGCGGAAACCTTCTCCCGTTTCGTATAAGATAAGCCCTTCCATCCGTTGCTCGTTGATGACGTATTTCTTGACCCGGTAAATTCCGTTCGCTCCGCGATACCATCCGGCGGTGACGTTCAAAAAGGACTCGGTCGGCTCCTCGCCTTTAATGGCGGCTTTCTGCAATAGTTTGTACCGCTTAATCTTATCCCGTACAACTTCCTGTTGAGTGTTGCTGGCGGGGAGGAGTTGTTCCCCCATGATGAAAAGCAGGGCAGCTATCAGCAGGGAAAACAGAAAGACGGGCCGGAAAATCGCCCTGACCGGAAAACCCGCAGCCCGGACGGCAATCAGCTCCCTGCGGCGGTTCATTATCCCCAGAGTTATCAGAGCCGCCAGCGGCAGGGTAAGCGGCATGATGTCGTACAAAATCCGGGGCAGCTTGTAAACCAGGTAAAGCAGCATCAGCTCGATGGGCGCGCCGCCTTCTCCCACGTAGCGCTGCACCCTGTCCAGGAAATCCACCATGAGAAATATGGCGGTAACGCCGACTATGCAGGCGGCGAATATACCCAGAAATTCGCGCAGCACCAGTCTTCGGAGGATTCTCATGAGGGCTTATCTCCGCCGAATCTGCCCGCCACCCGGCCGGCGAACTCCGACATTCGCTCCAGCGCGGATGAAAGGGGTATGGGCCTGTCTCGTGAGACGCGGTACATGAACCACGAGCCGGTAATAACCACTATTGCGTCGGGGGCCCACATGGCAACGGCGGGCGATACGTACCCTCGTGCCGCTGCCATTCTGCCCCCGTTTATGAGGGCGTAATAAACGAGCGTAAGCCCGATGCTGGTGACTACGCCCTGGTTGCGGGAACTGCGGGGGGGGCCGATTCCCAGCGGTATTCCCCACAGCGCCAGTATCAGGCACGCGAAGGGCAGGCTCAGGTTCTGATGCCGGGCGATACCTATCTGCCGCAGCGCCACCCGGTAACGCTGCATGGCCATTTGCGCCGATTCGTGGCCCGGGGCTGACGACTCATCCAGTTCCTTCAGTTTCTCCCTGATTTGCGTCTCCCGCTTTTTCAACTCCTTCATTCCCATCAGGTTGAACTGCGAGCCTCGCTCGAGGTCGTCTTCTTCGGATTCGTAAAGTTCCAGTTTCAGGTCGAAATCATCGAAGGTGATGTAACGGAAGATGTCGGTATCCCTTTCGGCCAGATGTATCCTTCCGTTTCTGAGGTGAAGGTAGTTAACCATGTCTTGAGTATGGGAGGTGATTTCGCCTTCTTCCGCGAAAATCAATATATTCTCCGGGCCGCTTTCATCGCCCCCCCCGGAGCGGGATACCATTATACCCTTCAGTGTGCCGTCGCTTATCTCGTCCACGTAGATGGTAGTCCCCGAGCCTGCGTAAATAAAGCTTTTGGCGCTCACCAGCGACCGGGCGCTGCTCTGCAAAAGCTCGGCCTTTATCCTTTCGGTCAATTGAGTGGAATGGGGTATGAGGTACAGGTTGAGGAAAGCGGTGGCCGCCGTGCAAAGGGCTCCCAGAAATATAACGGGTGGCAAAAGGCGGGAGATGCCGATGCCCGAAGCTTTCAGCGCCGTAATTTCGCCGTCGGCGCTCATGCGGTTGACCGCCAGCAGCGTTGCCAGTAACAATGCCGCCGGGGTAACAAGGGTGAAAAAGAAGGGGAGCAACAGCGCCATGAGCTTCATCACGTACTCCAGCGGCGCCCCTCGATTGACAATCCAGTCGGTAATTTTTATCATGCGTTGAATCAGCATGATGATAATCATCGCCAGCATCGTCAGACCAAAGGGAACTGCGACTTCTTTCAGGACATATCTTTCAACAAGCAGCTTCATTGCACCCGCTCTGTCGGCCCGGCCGGCATTTTTTATATCATAAAAAGAATCCCTTTAACTACTTCGGGAAAAGGAATTATGAAAATATTTCGTGGAGATGATGTTACACCCGGCGGCCCGGCACAACAAGCCTTAAAGGGCGGCTCGGTGGTGAGCATAGGGAACTTCGACGGAGTTCACCTCGGCCACCGGGAAATACTGGACCGTGTTCACGAAAAAGCGGGACAAATGGGGCTGCCTTCCGTGGTCATGACTTTCGACCCTCACCCCCGGAAAGTTCTCTCCAGCCCGGAAAGCCTCAGGCTTATCACCGATGTCCGGGTAAAGTGCGCCATTTTCGAGCTGCTCGAGGTCGACGTGATGGCGATTATCAACTTTACCCGCGAGTTCGCTTCCGAAAGCGCCGAACAGTTTATCGACAAGTGGCTGATGATGCTCAGCCCGCGCCAGGTTATAGTGGGCTATGATTTCAACTTCGGACGGGGCGGCGCCGGAAGCATTGATATGCTGGAGACCGAGGGAGCCAGGCGCGGGTTCGATGTGGAGGTGGCGCCGGCCTTGCGGGCCGACGGGATGGTGGTAAGCTCCAGCCGCATCCGCAACCTGGTGGAAGGCGGAGAAGTGGCGCTGGCGGAAAAACTGCTGGGCAGACCCTACTCGGTATTCGGCCCCGTGATTAAGGGACACGGAAGGGGTAAAAGGCTGGGAATACCCACCGCGAACATCGGCGCCGAAGCCGAGTTGTTGCCGTGCGACGGAGTGTACGCGGGCGAGGTGGTTATCGAGGATGACCCGCTGCCGGCAATGGTCAACGTGGGCGCCAACCCGACATTCGACGACATGCATCAAAGCGTTGAGGCATGCATACTGGATTTCGATAAGGACATTTACGGTAAGGAGCTTGAGCTGAGGTTCCGGCAGAGGGTGCGGTCGGAGATAAAATTTCCGGGGCCGGACGAGTTGGTCGCACAGATAGAGAAGGACAAGAAGTCCATTAGGAAGTTTTTTGAATATTACGGCGCCAGCTCGACTCCGAACCTTGCCAAGAGATGCCCGCCGGATTAACCGCTTTTCCCGGGTGACCCGTCCGTCCGGACGGGTTGCGCAAACAACAGGAAATCCCGGGCGGCGCCGATAAATTTTTTATCGGTGCGGGCAGGCCATGCTGAAGGCACTGATAGTCGAGCTATCAGTGCGAGGCCACCCGCCTCCCCCGCACTTGCGCGAACGAATGTGCACGTGGAGTTACTTCGTGCGTTGCGTGAGCGCAGAGGAAGGTGCAGGAACGAAGTTCCTGCCACCCACGGTTATTTCGGGGATGCGAAGGGTAGGTTGAGCGTCGGCCACCGGGGCGCCCTGGCCGTCCTTGCCGCAGGTGCCTATGGCGTATCCGAGGTCTGTTCCCACCATGTCTATTTCCATGAGTATGCGGGGCCCGTTGCCCATGAGAGTGGCGTTCCTGACGGGCCGGCCGACTTGACCATTTTCGATGAGGTATCCTTCGGTAACCTCGAACACGAAATCGCCGTTGACTGTGTTGACCTGCCCGCCGCCCATTTTTTTCACAAAAAGCCCCTTATCGACGCTGCGAACTATTTCCTCCGGCGAGTTTTTTCCGGGCAGTATCATGGTGTTGGTCATCCTTACGATGGGGCGATGTCGGTAATCTTCGCGCCGCCCGTTGCCGGTGCTGTCGGCGCCCATCTTTTTCGCTGAAATCCGCGACTGCATGTAGCCCTTCAACACTCCATCCTCGATGAGCACCGTTTTTTGAGCCGGCATCCCTTCGTCATCGTATCCGAAGGAGCCCCTTGCGCCGGGAATGGTGGCGTCATCCACCACCGTGATAAGCTCCGAGGCGAGTTTCTCCCCGATTCTGTCGCTGTACACGCTCAAGCCATCGCTCGCCAGGTCGCCTTCGAGTCCGTGCCCGACGGCTTCGTGTATCATTGTGCCGCCTGCCTCGCTGGAGAGCACCACCGGCATCCGCCCGGCGGGAGCGGGCGGGGAATCCAGCATGAGTATGGCTCTTCGGGCGGCGATTTCGGCGATAGTTTCCGGCGGGTATTCGTCGAAAATCTCCATACCCCGGGCGCCGCCGACCGGCTCGTAACCGGTCTGCACCACATCGCCGTCCGCGGCCACCACGTGCACCAGAAAGACCGTCTGGGTTCGGGTTTCCTCGACGAGTGAGCCGTCGCTGGTGGCTATCTGTATTTCCCTATGGCCGTCGCCGAAGTTGACCCTCACCTGCCGCACCCGCTCGTCGAGCTTGCGAGCTGTGTCGTTTGCTTTGACCGCAAGGGCCACTTTCTCCTCGATGCTTACCCCGGCGGGGTCGGTTTTTATTTCCCCCGGGGGGTTACCCTTGAGGGTTTTCAGCTTTTTCACCCCGGCATTGCCGCCTGATTCGAGGGCGGAAGAGAGGCTATCGGCAAGCTCCAGCAGCGAGGATTGGGTTATTTCGTTGGTGTATGCGTAAACGGTGCGCTCGCCCGACACCAGGCGAAGACCGGCTCCGGAGTCAATGCCCATCTGCGCCCGCTCTATCTTGTCGGCTTCGAGCTGAACGGCGGTCAGGGCGCTGGTTTCGATGAACAGGTCGGCGTAATCGCCGCCTTTTGAGAGGGTTGCCCTGAGTATCTTTTCGTGGTCGAGGCTGTAATCCTTCACATTCCACTCCTCTCGAACTGCACATTTGGATAATTAAATTATTTTGCAGCGATGGTAAAAATAACGCAAATGTCAGCTAATAAAGAGGGGCTAAATGGGACTATATGCTTACTTAAAAAAGCCTCGAGACTTATTTTTTCCATTCCTTTTGAGGAATTTCGGCGTTAACCAGGATGTTGCGCAATGTTCCGAGAGGAAGGTTGCGTCCCTTATGATACGGCACGATAACCTGTAACCCTGATTGAGAATGTCGCCACTTCCGATGACTTCCTTTTTGCGATATCATTTTAAAACCGTATTTTGACAGCAGAGATTCTACTTCTTTGGCCGTCATCCTTCTTATGCCGGAGCTCATCCAATGACGACCTCACACGTAATCGCGTCATCACTTAACTCCAGGGGAGAAGGTTCCAGATATAATGCAATTGCTTCTTTTATATTTTCCAGAGCCTCCTCTTTGCTTTCTCCCGCCGAAATACATCCCGGCAATTCCGGGCACCATACCGCCCATTCCCCTGTTTCGCTATCCCGCTCCAATATAACTCGCCATTTCATTCTCCCATTCCTGCCTTTCATAAGTTCTCTTTTTTATGGTAGCCTTTACCTCATTAATTTCAAATGCATCGGCGGAGCTGTGTCCGATATTCCCGGATAAGGAAGCGGACCGACTTCACACCTTGACCGCTCCCGGGGGTTTCATGAAATATGCTCATCACCAGGGAGGTGATGGCCGTTTTCGGGTTTTTTGCCCGCCATAAGCCGCCCTGCGGTCAAGATAGGTTACCCTTAACAAGGAATTTTGGAGAGCTGTGTGGTTTTGATTGTATGGCAATATCATTGAGACCGGATATTCTTTCTTTATAGTGGGAGTGATATTCCTCGTTACCAAATACTGTTAAGAGGTTTCCACAGGTTATTGCCTTGTGCTATCTTTTTAATTAATAATTCCATCGAAAGGAGGGTTGATTGATGTCTCCGCGATTCGTCGACCTGGCGATAGCCATAGAGAGCGACCTGCCGTCCGACCCGCCGAACATGATTCCGAAGATAAACTACATCGACCACAAGACCGGCGCCGAGCAGATGAAGATGTTCTTCCCGGGCGCAACCGACGACGACCTGCCCGGAGGCCTGGGATGGGCGGTGGAGGAAGTGACGCTGGCCACGCATTCCGGAAGTCACCTCGACGCCCCGTATCACTACCACCCCACGATGAACAACGGCGAGCGGAGCTGGACGATAGACGAAGTGCCGCTCGAATGGTGCATGGGCCCGGGGGTAAAGTTGGACTTCCGCGACAAACCCGACGGCCACAAGGTCACCGCCGAAGAGATGGAAAAGGCTCTGAACGACATAAATCATCCGCTCAACGAAGGCGACATCGTGCTGGTAAACACCGGCGCCGACAAGTACTGGGGAAAGCAGGAATACCTGGTGAGAGGTTGCGGCATGGGCCGGGAGGCGACGCTGTGGCTGGCCGAGCGCGGGGTGAGGGTCGTCGGCACCGACGCCTGGAGCTGGGACAGGCCGTTGCCACTGATATCCAAGGAGTTCCAGGAAACCGGCGATTCCTCGATTATATGGGAAGGCCATTTCGCGGGCATCGAGAAGGCTTATTGTCACATAGAAAAGCTGACCAACCTCGACCAGTTGCCGCCGGACGGGTTCACTTTCTGCTGTTTCCCGGTAAAAATAAAGGGCGCCAGCGCGGGGTGGATTAGGCCGGTGGCCATTATCTGGGAGTAAATAACGAACCATGTAAGTGAGGTGGAAGGATGGAATTTATATCAAGGGAGCTTTTTTCCAGGTTTCGCCATCCGCAGAAAAACTTCGAGGAGATAGAAATCAGCGCCGAGGTGCGATGGGACCCGCTTACCGGTAGGGCGGGGCGAATTACGGCTCACAAGTCGGTCATGTTCCCCGCCGAAAAGGAGCAGCCCGACATATCGGAAGGCGTTGAGGCAAGCCGAAAGTTTTGCGTCTTCTGCTCCCCCAACGTTGACAACATGACGCCGAAACTTCCCGAGCAGATTTTCGCGGAGGAAAAGCTCGAGTACAGGGGCACGATATTGTTCCCGAACATCTTTCCTTACGGCGCAGGCAGCGCCGTTCTTATCTACGGACGTGACCGCCATTACATCCCGGTGGGCGAGTTCGGTGTCGAGCTTCAGGTGGCGGCGCTTACCAACTGCCGGGAGTACATTTCCCGGTATCAGAAATTTAACCCGGCGATGGTGCACTCGAGCATATCCCAGAATTACCTCCCGGCCAGCGGGGGCAGTCTTGTGCACCCTCACCTTCAGGTGCAGGTCGACGAGTTCCCGCCGCAGCACCAACTGGACCTGGTGGAAAGCGCCCGCCGCTATTCACTGAAGACCGGCTCCAACTACTGGCAGGACCTGCTGTGGGAGGAAGAACAGAGGCAGGTGCGATGGTTGGGGCGCATCGGCGAATGGGGCTGGTTCACCCCGTTTGCTCCGTGGGGCTTCAAGGAAGTGGCGGCGGCGCTGCCCGGCAAGAAGTGCGTCACCGAATGCTCGGAAAAGGAGTTGACCGAGTTGGCCGAAGGCATTGAAAACGTGCAGAGGTACTACCGCGCCGCCGGGGTGAACTCATTCAATTTCACCATATACTCCACCTCCACCGGCGAGGAGTCGTGGTCGCTCTTCTTCCGCATGATTTGCCGCGCAAGCTGGGAATCCTGGTACCGCAACGACCGGACCTTCCACGAAGTAATGCTCGGGGAGGCTGCGGTGTTCGAGCCTCCCGAGCGCGTGGCCGAGCAGGCTCGGCCTTACTTCGCGGGAGAGAAGTAAGCCCACTTCCCCCGTTTTAAAGCCGTTTTATTTGTTTCTGCCCAGCGTCTGCACCAGCGGTATGCCGTTGGTGCCGGCGGGTATGTATACCGTGGTGTGGTTCGGCGATTTGGCCATGTCGAGTTGCGCCTGTATGGCCTCGTGCTGGAGATACAGCTCGCTCAGAGTCTCGTTGATAATACGCTGTGACTTGGCTATACCTTCGGCCTCAACGACCCTTTTCTCGGCCTGTTTTCTCTCGATTTTAATCTCGATGTCCGTCTTTTCCAGTTCCTGGGTGGCGGCCATTTTTTCGCTGACGGCCTGGGTTACGTTCTTGGGATACTGGATGTTTCCTACCACCACCGACTCGAAAACGAAAGGCGTCCCCTCGTACTTCTCCCGGAGTCTGGCCAGGATATCGTCGCCGATTTTGGCGATGTTGTTTTTAATTTCCAGCGACTCGTACTTCTGGATTTCGTCCCGAACGGTTGTCCTGAAGACCTCTTTAACGGATTGCGAATACCACTGCTCGCCCATCCATTTTTCTACAACTCTTTTGGAGCCGTCTTCCTCGATGTGGCAGATAAGGTGGGCCTGAAACTCGATGCGCAGGTTGTCCTTGGCCAGCACCGAAGATTCGTTCATGAAGGGCTCGGTGTAAGTCCGCGTCCTCATGTCGATAATTTGTGCGAACTTCCGCCAGCTTATCCCAAGCTTTGCGGGGCCTTTGAGGGTGGTGACGTAGCCGCCCTGCCCGAAGTAATAGGGCCGGGAGTAGATGTAGCCCTCGTGCCCCGCGGGCACCTCGGGGTTGGTGATGCCCGTGCATCCCTGCAGCAGGGCAAAGCCCATTACCGCGACGATTGCGATGGTTAAAATGCGTCTCATGATTTCCTCCTTTCAGGAAACGGTTTAATCGGTTGTTGTTTGATTCTTTAAGATTTTACAAGCTTAGAGCATTAAAGGGTACCATGGTGTCGAAAAGCGCCCGATGCAAAGTACCTGATGGTAGGCGCGACCCCCGGCTGTAGCCTTACGGAGCCTGCCCGTCCGGGCGAAGCACTACTGTCGCGCACCCGCAGGCAGCTTCCGTGCTGCCCGGCAGGAGTGCCGGGCCTACCATCTTTATGCGCGGCAGGAGCGCCGGGCCTACCATTTTTCGACATCCTCGGAAAGCCCCCTGCTTACCTTTCATTTGTCCGAAAGCCTGAACACTCCGTCCCAGTCAGAGGGTGGTGGCTTTTCGAGGTAAAGCCGGCATCTTTCGAGGTAAGTGCGACTGGGACCGTCTTCCGGAATAAAGTTCAAAGCCGCTTCGAAACTGGAGATTGCGTCGCCCCAGTTCATCTTCCGGTAACTTACCACCCCGTCGTTGTAGGCTTTCAGCATCCGCACCCGCTTGCGGCTCAATGAACCTTTCCGGCCCATAAGCTCATATACCCTTACCGGCCGCTCCTTCCCCGCCACGGCCACCATGTCCAGGAATCTCACCTCGAAATGGTTTTTCACCTGCTTGTAGGTTTCGCGGGCAATCATGATGTAGGTTCCGTACTGCTTGTTGGCGCCTTCGAGCCTGCTGGCCAGGTTCACCTCATCGCCCATGATGGTGTAGTTGAGCCTGCCCTCGCTGCCCATGTTTCCCACCACCATGGGGCCGGTATTCAGCCCCATCCGGACGCGCATGTTCTTCACCAGGTCGGGCCGGTTACCTTCGCGTCGCCATTTTTCCCGAAGCGTACTCAGCGCCGCCTGCATCTCCAGGGCCGCGTTACATGCCCGGACGGCGTGGTCCTCAAAACTCAACGGCGCGCCCCAGAATGCCATGATAGCGTCCCCTTCGTACTTGTCGATGGTGCCGCCGTATTTTTCTATAACCCTGGCCATTGCCGAAAGGTACTCGTTCAATAACCCGACCAGCTGCCCTGCGTCGCCCAGCTTTTCGCTAATGGTGCTGAACTTTTCGATATCGCTGAAAAAGGCGGTAAGCTCCTTCTCCACTCCCCCGAGTTCCACCAGGGACGGGTCCTTGATAATCTCATCCACCACGGTAGGCGCGAGATACTTGCCGAAAGTGTCCTTTATCCACGTCCTCTCGCGCTCGTGCAGTCTGGCCCTGTTGAACAGGCCGCCCGCATAAAGGGCAACCACCGCCGACGCCGGAGCGGCTACGGGAATCCACAGACCGCCCCGAACGAAGCCTGCATACGAGCCGATTGCGACAGTCACCAGCAACGCCGCCAGTATGGTTGCTCCCGCCGCCAGGGGCGGTCTCCAGAGCATGAATAAAATCATCGAAACCAGCCCCGCCAGAAAAACAATCCCTCCCTCGATAATCTCCAGCCGCCATTTCCTTTGGCCGGGCATCTCAGCCATCTCGAGTAGGTCTTTGATTTTATTATCAAGAAACAGGGATAACGGAACGATAAAGTCCTTCGTGAGTATGGTGTCCAGGGTGTTGGCGTGAATTTCCAGTCCCGGAGTGTATCCCGTTTTTACGCCTTCCGCGGCGGTATCTTGGGAACTTATTTTCTGGCCGCCGAACGGGGTGGGGTATTCATCGTGGGCCAGTTGGTGAGTGTTTCCCACGAGCGCGATTTTGCCTTCTACTTTTTCGGGGTCGAAATCCCCCTTCAATACGTCTCCAAAGGATATTCTCGGGTAAGTATCCCTCCCGCCGCGGTAGTTGATTAATATGTTTCCGTTTACGAGGGGAATTTTCAGCGCGTCCTCGTCTCCGCCCATTACAAGCTTCCAGTCGGTGCTTTGAATCAACTCTGGATGGGCCGGGTACCTGACCCTGATTGCGGTCTCCAGCGCCAGCGCTGCCCGCTTGTTCGGGTCTTCGGCCGAGCGCCCCACTATGGCGGGCATGCGCCTGACCCGAGCGTCCGGGTCTTCGATGATATTGACGGCGCCTTCGCCGAGGAGGGAGCCGAATCTCAACCCTTTAACGGCAACGTACAACTTCGTGCCCGCCGGTACGCCCTGCACGGTGAGCTCGAGGCTATCTTCATCCGCCGCCACGTCCACGTGACCGCCCGAACCTTCTCTTACGGCGCCGGTGTCCTTGATGGGATTGAGTGAGTAAAATACCCGAAATCCGTTAATTACCCGACCGGGGCGCGGCTTCCATCGGATGTCAGCCACGCCGTTTTCGTCCACCGTCACAATTTTTGAAGCGTCCACGACAGCCTCTTCGGTGACGCAGGGCACTTCGGTGTCCAGAAACATATCCCTCGGCCGAACCCATCCGCCCATAGCGATGAAGCTGGAAAGTATCACATTCCCCGCGCAGGCTATTTCCCGGGCCAGTTTTTCATCTCCGGGCTTGGAAGTAGCGAAGTCCATGTCGAAAACCACCGCCATTGCGCCCGCTTCGTTGAGGGCTTCGAGAACCCGGGCGTGTTCGGCGCGGGTGATGGAGCCGATGGCCTTATCGAGGGTTTTGCGGGTGGATTCGTCTATGGTTACAAGCAGGACGTCCGAATGCGGAGCTTTTTGGCCCCGGATTAAAAAGCGCAGGTCGTAAGAAAGGCGCTCGAGGCCGTCGAAAGCGCCGGCGGCTTCCAGCGCGGTTATCGCCACAACGAGGGCAAGCCCCAGCCACAGGCCGGTCAGCCTGCCGGGAGGCTTCGAGGATTTTCCGGTATCAGCCACGGCGCCTTTAGAACCGATTAGAAATCACGGTTATTCTTCCACGCCAACCGCCCGCCATCGGGTGGTGAAAGCTTCCCTTCGGTGGCTCCCACCATGGAGTCCATCAATATAATCACCCTTGCCTCGGCGAGGTAGTTGCTTTGGCGGTTTGTCATCCGGATTAGCCTGGCGACAGGGTCGGATACGATGATTCGGGCTTTTTTCTCGCCTGCGGAATCGTCGGCTTTGGTCTCCAAAGGCGCCTTACCCTGGCGGAGGGTAACCGTCGCCTCTGCTCGAAGCAGGAAAATGGGATTGGAAGGCGCGAAAAGGCTCGACCACGCGCCCATGCCCAGCGACGCCACGCGGACTTTCCTTTTTTGCCGCGCGGGGAGGGCCTTAATCCGCAACGGATTCGGCCCCAGCCGTGCGCCTTCGGGGTTTTTGCTCTTTTCAAGTGCATAAACCGCCGCGCCCCGACGTGAAAGGGCGCCGCCGGTGACCATTCCGGCGCCGTAAACCACGTTATCGTCCTTGTCGGCGATTACCGGAAACAGGGCGGGGTTAACCCCGGTGCCACGGGCGTCCACCACCAGGCCTGTGTAGTTTTCGGTTTTCTTTTCTTCCGGTTCTTCCTTCTCCTCCTCTCCCGGTTGAGGTCGAGGTTGCCGTTCTTGAGGTTCAGGAGCGGGCATCTGCCCGAAAATATCCCTGAACGCAATGGTCACGCCCTTGAGTCCCCACAGTGGCACGCGCACCGTTACATTAAATTCATCCCCTTTTCTCCGAGTATCCACCACCTCGGCGCCCTGAACCAGCCCCCGGATGCGGTATTTCCTTTGCTTCTGTTTCTCCAGTATATTATCCATTCCCGAGTCGGGGTCGTAGTTGATGCCCTTTACGATTTCCATGGCCACGGCATAAGCGTCCACCCTGGCGGCGCGTTTGGCCATTTCTTCCGCATTCGGTTGTTCATTCGGTATTTTTCCCGTCCCCGTGGCTTCCAGGAACCCCTCCTCCCAGTTCACCTTACCTTTCGGGAAAGGTTGAATCGCCGCGGGGTAGCCTGTAGTTTCATCGGGTGGAGCGGGAGGCAGCTCCTTTTCGAGACCGGCGGGAATAACCACGTCCGCTTCAATTCTTACCACGTACAAGTCCCCCTGCCGCTCGTCGGTGACAACCTTTACGTTTTTCACCCTCCCCTGCAAAGTCGCGGTTACAGTGCGGCGTTTTTCGTCGGGAGCGGCCACCAGGTCGACAAACGCGCCCAGGGCCCTTTCCACCGCGTCGCGCTTTGCGAGGGCAAAAGCGGCCTTGCGGGACAGGCTCTCGCGTTTTCGCTCTATGGGCATTACCGCCGAGCCGGTGGTTCTTACGACGCGGGCGTCCTTTGAAACGGCCTGCGCCTCGGCGGTGGAGGCGGTTGTTTCTTCCGACGCGGAAGAGTTGCCTTTATCGGGTGAAGAAACGATATACGCCGGAAAAATCACGACCACAGCAATTATCAGGCATATTATTTTCGATTTCATAATGTCCCCTCGATTTTTAAATGCGGCTGATACGGGTATACCGCTACCCGGGGTACAATTCCCCCTCAATTCACCATAAGGACGGGTAAAAGATACCGGCTTTGGAGCATAATTTCAATATTCAGGTGTTAATGTTCTCCGGTGGGTAAATTCAATAGCCAAATGGAAAATTACGGGCTCGGCTCTGCTTCCTCGTCTTTTTCCGAGAGCTTGCTCTGTTTTCTGTAGAGCGTGCGGCGGTTGATGCCCAGAATTTTGGCCGCCAGCTCCTTTTTGCCGCCCGTTTTTTTAAGAACTTCCCTGATGTATGTGTCTTCCAGCTCCTCCAGGGTCATGTCTTCGTTGACCGCTTTTTCCACCAGTTTCGGGGAATCCTCGGACGGCTCGAAAGCCAGCTCATCCGGGCCTATCACATCGGACTGGCAGAGCACCAGCGACCTTTCGATGAGGTTTTCCAGCTCTCTTACGTTGCCCTGCCAGTCGTGAGTCATCAACTTGGCCATGGCTTCCCGTGAGAGCCTTTTCAAGGAAGTATTCATTTGTTCGGAGTACTTGGTCAAAAAGTGTTCCGCCAGTAGAGGAATATCCTCCCTTCTTTCCCGAAGCGGAGGCAGGTGAATGGGAATGACGTTGAGCCTGTAATACAGGTCTTCGCGAAAGTTGCCTTTGGATATTTCTTCCCTCAGATTTTTCTGCGTGGCGGCGATTATCCTGACGTCGATAGTACGCGGCTCGCTGCCGCCCACCGGCCTGACTTCCTTGTCTTCGATAACCCTCAGTATCTTCGCCTGCAGCGCCTGCCCCATTTCAGCGATTTCGTCCAGGAACACGGTGCCGTTCTGGGCATCCAGAAGCATTCCCCGGTGGCTTGCCACGGCGCCGGTGAACGCTCCCTTGACGTGCCCGAAAAGCTCGCTTTCCAGCAGTCCGTCAGGTATGGCGGCGCAGTTTATGGGTATGAACGGTTTATCGTTTCGGGGGCCGTTGTAATGCACGGCCTTTGCCACCAGCTCCTTGCCGGTTCCCGATTCGCCGAGCACCAGCACGTTGCTGGATGTGGGCGAGACGCGGGATATGATTTCGAACACCCTCTTCATCGAAGGGCTTTTGCCTATTATGTTGCCGTAGCGGTACCGCTGGTGAACTTCATTGCGAAGTTGGATATTCTCGCGCTTGAGCCGGTACAACTGGGCCGCGTTGCGAACCCTGTTCCGTATTTCGTCGTTGTTGGTAAAAGGTTTGCTGAAGAAGTCGTAAGCGCCCTTCCGCATGGTCTCGACCGCCAGGTCTATCGACCCGAAGGCGGTAATCATGATAACGGCGCTTTCCGGGGATTTTTCGCGGGCGTAGGAAAGAACTTCCATGCCATCCACATCGGGCATTTTTATGTCCGCGATAACTACGGGATAACTCTTTTCGGAAATTTTTTCTATTGCCGCACGGCCGCCGGTGACAACTTCCACCTCGTGCCCGTCCTTTTCGAGGATGTCCTTGAGCAGCGACCCCATTTCAACTTCGTCATCGACGACGAGAACGCTGGCGCTATGCTCCCGGTTATGTGCCTCTTCTTCCATTTGTCAGGCCGATTTTTCCTCCAGTTTTGTCTGGATAACGGGCATGGTTATATTAAAGCTCGTACCCTTTCCGGAGTCGCTGTGCGCTTCGATATTGCCCCCGTGGTCCCGGACTATCTTGGATACTATCGCCAACCCGAGGCCGGTGCCCTGGCCGGAGTCTTTGGTCGAGAAGAAAGGCTCGAATATCCGGGACAGGTGTTCCTGCGAAATACCGGCGCCGGTATCCGAAATCGTTACCCGCACGGCATTATGGTCGATGGGCTTCATGTCCAGTCCCAATCTGCCTCCTTCGGGCATCGCCTGAATGGAGTTGAGGATAAGGTTCAAAAATACCTGCTGGAGCTGGTTATAGTCGGCTTCCACCGGCGGCAGGTCGGGCGACACGCTGAAATCCACGTTTACACCGGTCTTTTCGAGCTGAGTTTCCAGGAGGTTCAATACTCCCTCCATCACCTCGGCCATCTCCAGTTTCGCGTAGTGCACCTTCTGGGGCCTCGAGAACTTGAGCAGGTTGTCGATGAGCTTGGTCATTCTTTCGGTCTGGTGAATGATTATCTGCAGCGATTCCTTCCGGGGGTCGCCTTCCGGCAGGTCGGAGAGCAGATACTCGGCCCTTCCGGAAACTATGTTGAGCGGAGTTCCCATCTCGTGAGCCAGCCCGGCGGTAAGCTGTCCGATTGCCGCCAGCTTTTCCGCGTGGATAACCTGTTGCTCCAGCTCCTTTTGTTCGGTAACATCCCGCAGGATGACGCTGTATCCGCGGGCTTTGCCCAGCTTGTCCCTCAGCAGCGTTATGGTCAGGTTGACCAGCACATTTTCGCCGTCCCGGGTAACCATTTCCGTCTCGTAGTTGGTCATGCTTTCCTTCTTTTCCACTACCCGGGAGATGTGCCCCACTTCCTCTTCGGCGGTGGAGTTGTCCGGCCACAGCGCATGGAAGGGGCGGTCGAGCACTTCCTTGGGGCGATAGCCGAAGACGTTTTCCGCGCCCATGTTCCAGCTTACTATGTGGTAATCCACGTCCAGGCCGATGATGGCGTCGGCGCTTCCGTAAAGGACGGTTTCCAGAAACTCCTTGGTCTGCTCTTCTTCCGTAACGTCCCGTATGCTGCATATACTCTGCATGGTGCCCGGCACAAGTCCTACTGTGATGCTCGCCCTTCGCTCCTCGCCCTTCTTGTTGACGAAGGTGAACTCGTAGCTGGAGGGCGCTCCCACCGGGTTTATTCTTCGCCGCTCATGGTAACGCCCCATTCTTTCGCGCTCGGGCTCCGCCACCATCTCGAGAAAACTCATCCTGCCTTCTATTTCCTCGCGGGTGAAACCGCTTATCTGGCAAAAGCGGCGGTTGACCCGGGATATGGTCTTGTCCGGCTCCAATACGCATACCGCGGTTCCGGAGTGCTCAAATAGAATCCTGTAATACTCCTCACTCTGGCGCCTTTCTTCGGCTTCCTGGAACTTGTGGGTAACATCCTGGATAATCTCGATTACCTGCTCGACCTGCCCGCTTTCGTTCAATATGGGAAAGGCGGTAACCTCGTAAAACTCCCTGTATCTCCCGCGGGTGGTGGACACCATCCCCCGCTCCATCACCCGGTTTCTTATGGCCCACGAGGCGGGGCAGTTTTCGCACACTCCTTCCGGCACTCCTCGAACCTGGCCGCATGTCCAACCCTTCACTTCACCCACTTCCCTCACGAAATCCTCCCGCGCGGCGCGGTTGGCCCACAGCACCCTTCTCTTGTTGTCCAGGATTATCAGGTGTATTCCGAGGTTTCCGAGAGCTTTTCCGGCGCGCTCGACGTCGCTCATGCGGCGCCTCAGATGCCGCAGCTCTTCATTCTGCCGAACGGTTTTGACGGATTCTTCCTTCAGGCGGGCCTGTTCCAGGCGCGAATGGCTCTTGGCCAGGGCAATTTCAAAGGCCGAGTATATTTCGTCCAGGTCCCTCACCGCCTTGGCCATCGCGGCCCCGTTATCGGAAGCAAGCTCAAAAATCTGCTCCTGGACGGTTCTTTTACCCAACCGGAACGACTTGATAAGGTCGGGCAGGCGCAAATTCAATCCCACCGCGCGATGGGCCACTTCTTCCCCATACTCGGAAGCCTCTTCCGACTTGCCTTCCTTAAGCACGCGGACTGCCAGGCCCAATTGGTCCTGGGTTATCTCGTGGAGTTTCTTGCGCGACTCGGCGCCGCCTTCTATGCCCTCGCGCGTAAGACCCTTACTCCACCGTTGAGTAATTTTATCCAGCCGCCCTTCAAGTTCTTTATGTAATTCCATATTCACCACTAATTACCTTTTATGTTACATTTTGTCTCAAAATTGGAAAGAGTTCACAATTTTCATGTATAGTTTATCATCCACTGCTAATTATTTCAACGAGAATTGGATGATTTTTCGTTGAGGTTCTTAACAATTGTCTCGTAACTACCCGAATGAACAATAGAAATTTGTTTTGAACTATTTTCCCCCACCCAACACAACTTCTTGGAGGATTGAAGGGTAATGCCATACATCGAACAACACGCTGGCTCCTACGAAGCAGGAGTGAGTACAGGTGCAGCCTTTCCGGGATATACTTTTTCGGATGCTTTGAGCCTTTTCTCCGCGCCATATCGCGCGAAGATTGTATGATTCCTTCCTTAAGTCCCCCATCGGCTCCTCCAGCTCTTCGCAGGGGTAAACCACCCCTTCCGGGTCTATGTAACCCACCACCCGGCCCGCCCTGCATGAGAAACGTTTCCCCTTCATCACCTCCAGCTCCAGCTTTCTGGCCCTGATTTTCGCACCCCGCAGCCATCTCCGGAAAGGCCCGCGATAAAACGGAAAATTCGACCAGTAAGTCTCAAGTTTCCCGAGCAGGTCCTCATATTCGTCAACCGAAGGCGGAGCGAGCGCCTTATCGGGAGCTTCTCCCCTGAAGAGCTCGAAGCCGTGAAAATCGGCATCCGGCATTCGAGACAACACAAATTCCATAAGCTTGCTCATGTTGTCCATGTTTCGATTCATGAGCACAGTGTTGAGGTTCAACGAAAGCCTCGGCTGCTCCCGCTTTTCTTTCGCCAAAACATCATAAGTGTCGAGCAGCCTATCGAAAGCGCCCTCAACGGCCCTGATTCGGTCGTGAACCTCACCCACCCCGTCAACGGCAAGGCTCACCGCTATCCGGGCTTTCGGGCATAATTTCAGAGTTTTCCGCACACAGTCCAGCGTTCTCTCCGGGAGCAGCCCGTTTGTGGGTATTGTAATCCGCCGCAATCCGCAATTTTGATAGTAACTCCGAGCCACCTCGGGCAAATCGTCGCGCATGACCGGTTCCCCGCCGGTAAACAAAAGCCATAACAGCGGCCCGGCGTTTCCGGCAACCAGTCGATGCTCATCGAGCGACAGCTCTTGGGTCGCCGTGTTGAGTTTCCGGTAGTTGAAGCAGGTTATGCACCGGGCGTTGCACCGCCACGTGGCGCCCAATATCAGGTAAACCGGGGGCAGGCTTTTCATGCCCAAAAGGTGTCCCGCCCCGACCGCCGCCGGTCTTATCATCGCGGCCTCCTCAAAAGCTTGCCGTACTCACTCTTGGAAGGAAGGCGCAATATTCCCGTCAGCAGCCCTGCAAAGCTTACACCGTGAAGACAGGCGACGGCCCCGGCCCATTTGAGCCTGCCCGCCGATTTTGCTCCAAGGCTCGCTCTTGCCAGCAATATCGAATACGCCGCTATCGCCAACAATACAAGCGGCGGCCACTCAATCATCAGCCACAGAAGCACCGGAACCGCCGCAAGAGCCGCCCCCGACTTCCGGGTGACGTACATGCCGGGCCTCAGCCACAACAACCCCCCGTTCTGTTTTCGGAGCCGATAGCGTTGGGAAAAAAAGTCCCGCCCGAACGGACGACGCTCATGTATGACGAAAAGGTCGGGGTCATAAATAAAATACCCCTTCGCCATTCGGCGGCAGAGGTAGATAAACTCACTGTCCTCCCCTCCGTACCCCAGAGCTTCGTTAAAACCGCCGACGGCCTCGAAAACATCCCTGCGGACGAAGAAATTAACCAGGTGAATTTCGCCGATACGCGCCTCGTGTGACTCACCTTTGTCACTATACGAATTTGAGCCGCTGCCGATTTTCGAGGAGAGGACGGCGTCGGTCAGCTCTTCGGCCCGAGTCTGCTCGACGGGCGCCAGATTCGGCCCTCCGCATCCCGCCGCCCGGGGGTGTTCTTCGAGCAACATCAATCCCTTTTTCAGCCATTTCCGGGGAGCGAGGGCGTCATCGTCTATAAAGGCAAGCATCTTTCCCCCGGAAACGGCCACTCCCGAATTCCTTTTGGCCGCCGGGTTCGGGCTTTCACATTCGACATAAATCACCCCCTCAGCCCGTCTCGACGGCGGGTTAGAGGCGTCATGCACAACGATTATCTCGTAATCGAAGTCCGCGTCCTGGTGGGTGAGAAACTCCAGCCGGTCATGTATGTCCTTCCGGCCGGATGCGACTATGACGCTTGCATCCATCTATCACAGCCTCAGTATCTTCAGCCCCGCGCGCGCCTGCCTGATAACTTCCCCCGGACTACGGATGGTTTTCAGCCTGCGCAGGATATATGCGGGGTTGCGATAAAAGCTTCGATACGCTCCCAGGGTAAGCTCTATCAACTCCTCCCGGGACAGGTTCTCCTCCCAAACCGGCGCCTGAAAATCCTCTCGCGGATTGAGGGCGAACTCCAGCCACGGGTCGCCGTTCCACAAACCCTTCTCCTTGCCCATCCGGTAAAGGTCGGTACCCGGAAACGGCATAAGCAGCGAAAAATGCACGTAATCCGGCTTGAGCTCCCGAGCCAGCCGTACCGAGCGGCGCACGGTGTCGGAGGTTTCTCCCGGTGAGCCCACCAGGAAGTACGCCAGAGTGCGTATCCCGGCCTTCCGGGCGTTCTCAAAGCCGGCGCGGGCGTCGTCCACTGTTATTCCTTTCCGGAGGGTTTTCAATATTTCCGGGTCGCCGGACTCGACGCCCAGGTGTACCCGGTCGCAACCTGCCCTTTTTAGTGCTTCTGCCAACTTGATGTCGAGGTCGGTGACCCGAAGCCTTACGTCGAAAGTCACTTTCAACCCGCGCGACAATATAAGCTCGGCGATTTGCATGGCCCGCTCGCGGTCGGTGGCGAAATTGTCGTCGTAGAAAAGTATCTCCCGGATGCCAAGCCGCAGGCATCGCTCCATCTCATCCACCACGCTCTCCGGCGAGCGTGCCCTGAATTTCCTCCCCAAATGAGGCCGGTCGCAGAAAAGGCAGTTGTAGGGGCAGCCACGGCTGGACATCATGGTGGTAACCGGGTTGGCGCGGGCCAGCACCGAGGTGTAAACCCGAACATCGGTAAGTTCTCTTGCCGGGAACCGTAGCTCGTTGAGGTCTTCAATAAAGGACGGCGGAGGCCCTCTGTGTATCTCGCCATCCGCACTCCATACCGCCCCGGAAGCCTCATCGGGCCCGACATTATTCCGAAGACAATCCACGAGTGCCGGAAGGGCCCTTTCGCCCTCTCCCGTAATCACGTAATCAACTTCCGGCAAAAATGCGGTTTCTTCCGGGTAGATGTGGGGGTGTGGCCCGCCCAGCACTGTCACCGCTCCGGCTTCTTTAGCCATCTCGCAGACCACCAACACGTCCGGCATGGTGAAGCTGAGCGCGGTAACTCCCACGACATCGGGCGCGAAGGATGAGATTTTTTTCCGAATGGTCGCGTCGTCCAGGCCGGGCGCCTGGGCATCCAATATTGCAACCTCGTCCCGCCCGAGCCGCTCGAGTTCACCGGCCAGGTAAAGCAGGCCTAGCGGCGGATTCGCTCCCCGACCCGATTCGACCTTCTCGGGAAGAATGGACGGTATCATGCGCCCGGAGGGCGGATGTAGGAGAAGAACTTTCACGGCTTGTAACGCTTGCCGATAAGGTCGGCCACCACGCCGATGGCCAGCACCTGCAGGGCCGCCACCACCAGCCCTATGAATCCGACGCCCCAGCCTATGGCTCCAAGGTAGTGCCATGCTAAACCTACCGGTACGGCGGCGATAATGAGGATTACCGCCGCCGGCAGAAACACCCGCAGCGGGTTGAAGTAAACCAGCGTCCTTATTATCAAAACCAGCATGTTAAGAGTATCGTGGAAGGGGCGGAACTTGCTCCAGCCCTTGCGCTTGCGGTAGTTGATGGGAAGATACTCCACGTGAAACCCCTCGGATAGAAAAACCAGGGTGATGGTGGAGGTGAAAGAAAATCCCGACGGAAACAGGTTGATATATTTGAGCGCCAAATCGCGGCGGAAAATCCTCAACCCCGAGTTAAGGTCGGGAATGTGAGTCTCACCCAGGTAATTCGCCATCCCGCCGATGGTTTTCTTAACCGCCCTTCGCAGCCACGATTCCTCCACGTGACGTCCCGTTCGCGCTCCAACCACCATGTCCGCCTCCCGGCTCATTTCGACCAGCTTCGGTATGGAGCCTTCGGGGTAGGAAGCGTCGGCGTCTATTATCAGCACCCGGTCGTAAGCGGCGCTCCTTACGCCAGTTTTCAACGCCGCCCCGTAGCCCTGGTTGTGGCCGTGGGAAATTACCCGCACTCCATCGGCGGTCGCGGCCACCGAGGCGGTGTCGTCGGTGGAGCCGTCGTCCACAACAAGAATCTCGTGCTCAATGCCGCCGAGGGCGGAATTTATCTCCTCCAGCACACCGACGATGCCGGAGGTTTCGTTGTATGCGGGCACTATGACGCTTACGCCTTCCATTCTATTTGCCTCCGGGGAGCTCGAAACGCGGGTTCTGCCAGAAAAACCGGTCATGGCCCGGGTATTTACGCGGCCCGACCTTAAAGGTTACCGTAGCCTTATTGAAAGATGCCGGAAGTTTTATCGTTATGGGCGTCGGATGGCAAACCCCTTCACCCGGCACGGCTTCCCCCCGGAAGGTCTCCGACCATTTCCCGGAAGAAAGGTTTACTGAAAAATCAACGCCGTCCGAAAGTGAAGGGTCGCATGACGAAGGCGCGAGCCGGGCGGCGGTTTTAAATGCCCTTTTGCCGTCCACGTGCATATCGGGGAAGCGGATGACCGACTCGGCTTTCTTCCTCGAATGATGAAGAATGCCGAACTCCGCCTCGCCGCCGAAATTTATAATCTCTGCGGTCGGGTTTTCCCACCGGCGGGTGGATTCCGGCGGCAGCTCGGCTTCATTCAGCATGTTCGCCAGAGGCATTGTTTTCGGAGGCCCGCCCCGTAACCACACCTCCGTGCCGTGCAACCGGTAGGCCGGAAACAGATTTTCGCCGCCGCTTCGCTTATTTATGGCGTCCTTAACGTAACCTACCTCCGGGTGGGATGTATCGAGTATGAATGCGCAAACATTCTCCGAATCTATAAATTCCCCCGGCGGCGGCTCGTTGGCCCCGACCGGGTGGAAGGTCTCGATGCCGTCGTAGTAGCGCAGGTATCCCACCGCTGCCGAGTTATAGGCTTTGCAATCGTCCTCTATCCTTTCGGAGACCATACGGGTAAGATTATAAAAGAAGGGGCTGCGCTTTTGCATGAAGCGGGCGTCGCTCCAGGCATAATAAGCGACAATAACAAGAATCAGCGCCCGGATGGCGTTTTTGCGGTACTCGTCCAGTACCGGCAGTCCCATCAGTATCGCGACGGGCGGGGCGAAGTAAAGCGCCGCCAGCGGATGAGTTTTTACCAGTTGCGGCGCAAGTATCAGGAAAAACAGCGGAATCAGCGCGTAAGCAATGAGCGCCGACGCGCTTTTCGGCGCCGCCCGCCAGGCCGCCGGGAGCCTGTGGACTCCCACGAAGACCAGCACCCATCCCGGACCGACTCCCACGAAGATGTTCGACAGAAAATCCAGCCACCCGCCCGGTTTCATGAAAGCCGCCGGGTCGCTGCGGGTTGCCGCGTGGCCCAGCACCGGTATGACCCCCACCACCGACTTCTGCCATATGAACACGGCGGCAAGGGTTGCGGCGGCGGCAATGCCCGGCAGGAGGATGAACTTGAGGCTCCGCAGCTTCCTTTCTTCAAAAATCCCCGCCACCAGAACGGCGGGCAGGGCAAGGTATACCGTCCATTCGTACAACCCGCCGAGGGCTGCGGCGACTGTCATAATCGCCACTCCCTTCCGTGTAACCCGGCGGGTATAGCCGTAAATCAACAGCGAGATGAAAAAGAGCGCCCCCGGCTCGTAATTGGTGGTACGCCCCGCCGTTACCGCCATGGTCATCATGGCGAAGAATATCCCCGCCGGAAACGCCGCCCGCCGCGTGCCCGCTCTCACAAGTGCGCCCCATAGCAGCAGAGCCGTCCCAGCCCCGAAAAGGGCGCTTACCAGTCGCGAAACCCATTCGTGAACGCCGAAAACCGAGTATAGGAAGGCATATACCAACTGAAGCAGTGGCGGATGAGCGGCGTGGTAGAGAAATTCACCCCTGAAAAACCCGAAGCCGGATATGCCGCGGGTTACACCGAGGCCGTAAAAAAAATGAGACAGCGCCAGGGACTCCTGGAAAGCGCTGTCCAGCGGCAACACGAACGGGCCGGTCACATTCCACAGTCTCAACAGCAGGCAGACCCCGGTAATCAGGAAGGCGCTCAATATAAGGTCGCGGGCGCTCGTTTCTCAATCCTCCTCGAAATATTCCTTCAGGCCTTCTTTCAAGGGTATCGTGGGCTCCCAGTCCAACTCGTTTTTCGCGCGGGTACAATCCAGTACGTTTTCTTTAACGTCCACAGGTCGGGAAGGTTGATAATCAACCCGAGCCCGTATCCCCGAAACCTCCTCCAACAGTCCCACCAGCCTTATCAATGAGGTTCCTTCACCGGCGCCGATGTTGTAAATCGTCGAGGGCGGGGTGTCGATTATGACTTGCGCGTAAGCCCTTGCCACGTCGATAACGTGAATGTAGTCCCGTGTAATTTCCCCGTCCCCCCATATTGTGATGGTGTCCCCGCTATTTATGGCCTGTGCGAAGGCGCTTGCGGCTCCCAGCCCCTTACTTGGGTCTTGCCTTATGCCGTAAGGGTTTGAAGCGCGGAGGGCCACCCATTTAAGACCGTAAAGCTGCCCGCAAAGGGCTAGGTATTTTTCGACAGCCAGTTTATGCATCCCATACGAGCAGACCGGCTCGGTGGGATGATTTTCGACAATAGGCAATTTTCGCGCCGGGCCGTAGACCGTGCCTCCGCTGGAAGCATAGATTACTTTCTCAACACCCGCCTCGACGGCGGTCTTAAGCATGTTCACCGTTCCGGCCAGGTTGGTTTGAATGTCGGATACCGGGTCGATGTTGGATGTGGCGGGTATAGTCGAGCATGCCAGATGAACGGCGACGTCCATGCTTTTGAGGGCGCGAACCATATCGGCGGGGGAAGTGAAATCCCCTTCCATTATCTCGACTTTGCCTTTCAGATGCTCAATGCGCCACGGGTCGGCGTCCGGAAGGTCGAGTATCCGCACCTTCACTCCTTCTTCCACCAGAATATCGGCCAGGTGAGAGCCGATAAAACCATATCCCCCCAAAATAAGAACGGAAGTCATTAAATCCTCCGATAAATACTTTCCATCTCGCTCGCGTGCTCTTCCATGCCGGGGACATGCATGGCACCAGGCTCCGGGGTTCCGCCGGTCAGCAGCTTTCGGAGCAGGTTGCTCAACGCTTCGGGGTCTCTTCTAGGGTAATAAAGACCCGCTTCTCCCGCGACTTCCTTTATTCCGGGCACGTCGGAAGCCACAAGCGCGGTTCGGGTCTCGAGCGCGTACAGAAGCACCAGCGGGGAGTTTTCTGCCCACAGGCTGGGCGCCGCCAGTATGTCGGTGTTTTCGTATATTCGGGCTATTTGTGTGGGGTCGAAGGTTTCCCGGTAATTCAGGGCATCGCCCAGAATTGACTTTACCTTGTCCAGGTACGCTTTTTCTTCTTCCGAACCTGTTGCGGCATACACGTTTAGCTCCCAGTTGCTCAAATCTTTCAATGCGCTCAATGCCTCGGCCAGAACGTGCAGTCCCTTGTGCCGCCTGAACTGGCCGATGAAGGTTATGCGAACCTTGTCGGAGGAACGTCGCTCAAAGCCCGAAAAAAGCGTTTTATCTATGCCGAAGGGCAGCTTTACGCCTTTCGGCCCCCATTTCGTGTACGGCCCGGCAAGGGCTCGGGTGGGAAATATAAGCCGGTCGGCCCGTTGAAGCACGCTCCGAAGATATTCAAGACGGTTTCGCATCCGCTTCAGCCCCGGGGATTTCAACTTCTCCACCCTCTTTTCGGGTGGAAGCATCCTCAAGAAGGGTCGCTTCCAGCGCGAAATCCCTGCATAAGGGTCTTCGCCCGCAAAGCACGAAGCGCAGCGTATCCCGGCCATCGGCCCCGGGCATTCTTCGCCTTCCGGCGTGAATAATTGGCCCCATGCGCACATGTAGTGAAAGTCGGTGACGGTTACCACGGTTTTCGCCCCGGCGGATTCGGCAACCGGAAGCATTCCGGCACTCAAACCTCCCAGCAGGTAAGTGAAATGCGCCACCTCCGGCTCGAATCTGTTCACAACCTCCGCAAATCCCTCGTCAATCGTCGGGTTGCGGTAATGATGTTCGTAGTCGTTGTGGACGGAATAGGTGTTTCTGATTGTATGCACGGTCACATCGCCGTCGTAACGGGTGGATATTTCAAACTCCTTTCCCGGAGAATCCGTCCGGGTAAAGATTTCCACTTCATGACCCCTTTTCGCCAACGCTCCCGCCAGCCAGCGCGTATAAGTTTCTGTTCCCCCGAACTTTTCGGGCGGGTAACCGTGTACGGCGAGCATTACCTTCAACGCCGACCTCCCCGCGATGCTTCGAGCGCCTTACGGGCCTGCATGATGGCTCTTCGTATTTGCGCATCGGGCGGGCTCAACCTGGAAGCCTCCTTGAAATTATCCAGCGCCTTTACGAATCTCCCCATCTTCAAATGTGCCAACCCCGCGTTTTCAAGCGGCTCCGCCCATCCCTGCCTGAGCTCGGAGGCTTTGAGGAAATAAAAAGCAGCGCCCCGGTAATCCTTGAAGCGGAAATGCAGCTTGCCGAGCGCATTGAAAGCGTTGGCCTGCTCGTAATCGGTAGGAGCGCCTATCTCTACCGCCCGGTTAAGGTGAGGCCAGGCGGAAACGTATCGCAGCTCGTCCTTGTACGCCAGGCCCAGGTCGTATCGGGCGCGGAACTTATCCGGCGATACCCGGACGCTTCGGCGGTGAACGGTTATCTTTGACGACCAGGTGGAAGCCACTTCGACGGCAGCCATGAGAAAAAGAGAGCATACCACGACAACTAAGGCAGGCGCCGCCTTTCGCTTGAAGGATGACGCCTCATTCCCGAAAAGCTCCCCCCCACCGAAAGCGATTATGCCCACTAACCCGACGGCGGGCATGTAAACCCTGTGCAAAAACGCAAGGTCCATGAGGGGAATTACGCCGGATTCCGGCCCGAGAGCCACCGGCATCCATATCATCAGAAACAGGGCCGGGCGGTTTTTGCGCAGCTTGTACGTCAAAATCCCCCAAACCGCTATTAACCCAACGCCCGAGATAATTACTTTCGCATCGAGCAGGCTTGTCCTCAGCACGGGATTCTGCTCAAGGGCCAAGCCCGTCGGCCACAGGAATTTTGCGATGTATCCCGGTATGACTGTCAATTGGGTAAGGAAATACTCGTAAGCGCCGGGCAACTCCGATGAAGGGCCGAGGTACACCAGATGCCCCGAGCGCAAGACGGCGTAAATTACGAAAATTCCTCCCGCCGGAAGAACGGCTTTTATTCTTTCCCGTCCCTTCCCGTACAGAAAAGCGAGCACACATACCATTATCGGCGCCACCGCGCCGCTTTCCTTGCTCAATAGAGCGCCTACGCAAGCCAGCATCGAAATCCATAAGTACAGGTTCCTCCCCTTCCGGAGGTGCTCCAGGTATGCCAGCGCAGCTCCCACCGTGAACATGGTGGCCAGCACCGCCGACCGGGCGGATATGTAAAACACTGAAAAGTTGATAAGCGGATTGAGGCAGAAAATCGCACTCGCCGCCAGCGCGATTGCATCCGGGTTTTCGCGTTCGGCGAAAAGCGCCCTTACCAAGAGGAAAACCAGCAGCGAGGTTATCACGTGAAGCACGCCGTTTACCGCCTCGAAAGCCGGCGCATCGAAACCCGCGGCCTGAACGTTGGACCAGTTAAGAAGAACGGTTATCGCCCGGAAAGGACTTTGCAAAATAACGGAAACCGGAGAGCCCACCAGCGCGGCGTTTTCGAGTATGGAAGGGTGGTCGTCCAGCACGAAAACGCCGCCCGATGCCAGGTGCACTATAAGGCCCGCAACCAGGGCGGCCAAAAGCGCGAGGTATGCAAATTTATCCCGAGGCGTCCTCACCGGCGCTTCCCGCACTTTTTTCGGCTTCCAATATGGCGATTGTCTGTGACAGGGATTTTACCTGGTCGGTCATCCGGGACATCCGCACCGAGAAGTGAATGTTAATTAACGCGAGGAACAACAGGGCAAACAGAAAAACGGTGGTGGAACTGGAGACCGCGCCTATCAGGTGAGTCAGCCAGACCTGAAGGTCGTACCATGCGGCCAGCACAATTACGCCCGCTCCCACCGCCAGCCACAGTATGCTGAACTCCTCCTTCAGCTTCCTCCGGCGCACCAGCTCGACAATAGCCACCAGCAGCATCACTGCTACCGCCAGCGCAAATATCCTTTGTCTGGGCGTCATATTCCACCTCCTTCTATTCCGGACGCCTGATGATAACAACCAGCACCGACAGGCTCATTTTAATTACGTAGTATAAAGGTACCAGCCCCGAGTGCATCCGCTTTCCCGGCGGCGGAGGTTTCATGTTCACCCCCACTTCCCCTATTCGGAACTTTTCCCTCAACATCATCACCAGTACGTCGGCGTCGGGAAAATCCTCCGGGTAAGCCCCCGATGCCAGCCGTTTCAGGGCCTTTCTGTTGATGGCCTGGAAGCCGGTGGTGGGGTCTGTGATTTTCTTGCGGGTGAGAATTCTGATAAGGGTTGAAAAAAAACGCATCCCCGCTCTCCTGAGCAGGCCCGGCTTCCACTGCGAGTTCCCGAGAAACCGGCTGCCCATGCAAATGTCGCATTCCCCACCGGTCACCGGGCGAAGCAGCGACGGAATGTCGTCCGGGTCGTGCTGGCCGTCGGCATCGAGCTGCACCACCGCGTCGAAACCCTTTTCGAGGGCGTATATGTAACCGGTATGAATTGCGCCCCCGTATCCTATGTTGGCGGGCAGCCTTAGCACTTTAGCCCCGGCCATTTCTGCTACCCGTGTCGTGGCGTCTTCCGAGCCGTCGTCAACCACAACCACCTCGTCGGCGTGTTTCGCGGCTCCGCGCACCACTTCGCCCACCCTGTCGGCTTCGTTTCGGGCCGGGATAAGCGCCATGACCTTCATCCCGCCGACACCCCCACTTCGCTCCCCTGCAGGACTTTGAGGTATAGCTTTTCCGTGCGGGAAGCGATTTCGGGCCACGCCAGATTGCGGCGGATAAATTCCCGGCCCCTTTCTACTTTCTCGCGTGATTCTTCCGGGTTGTCCAGCACCGAAGCGATGGCGGCGGCCAGCTTTTCCGGTTCGCCGTAAGGCGTCACTTCGCCTATATCCGCTCCCCCTATAATTTCGCCGCAGCCGCAATCGTCGCTTACCACCACCGGGGCGCCGCACAGTATGGATTCAAACGGCACCAGCCCGAAGATTTCGTGCTCGGAGGGGTAAACCGTAACGTCGGCGTCGACGTAAAGCGCCCTCTTTTCAACGCCCCTGACCAGGCCGGTGTATGTTGTTATTTTATCCATTTTATTCGCGGATACTTCCTCTTTCACCCTGGGAAGAAACCCCATGTCGTTACCCGCGATAACCAGCCTTACGGGGCGGCTCTTATTCAGGATGTTCACCGCCCTTACCAACGGAATCAGGCCCTTGCGGGGGGTTATCTTACCCAGGTAGAGCACAATCGGGGTATCGTCGAGATGCCATTCGGAGCGGAACTTCCCCTTTTCGGGAATGGAAGCAAAAGCTTCGATATCCAGCCCGTTGGGGATAACGTTTATCTTTTCACGTGAAACACCCCTTTGCAGGTATTGCTCGACCTCGGAATTACTTACCGCTATCACTGCGGAAGCTCTTTTCAATGCCTTATTGAAAACGACCCCGTCCAGCGCCATCTTGATGCCCCTCTTGCGCTCGATGCGCGGGGCGGTGCCGTTGGCCGTTATTACGTAAGGGATGTTCCTCTTCCGGGCGAAAGCCGCGGCGGCAGTTTCCAGCCGATGGCGGTGCCCGTGAATGTGGATGACTTCGGCATCTCCGGCCAACTCCTCCAAAGCCTTTTTCATGCCCATCGGCAGGAAGAGTTGATGACGATAAGCGCCGCGGTTGGAAAAATTGCGCAGATAGCGAACCTTCATCGTACCGCCTTCCATGCCGACGGTAAGTCCCCCCTCCGGGTGCCGTGAACGGGCCTGGAGGGCGTCGGTGGTTATCACGTTCACCCGGTGCCCGTCTCGTGCCAGTTGACGGCATAATTCGTAGGCCAGCCGGGGGATTCCACCGTATGCCCAGGCGGGCACGAAGTAGGGAACCACGTGTGTAACGTTAAGCTTTCGCATTCTTTTTACCGTGTTTGCCCGCCAGTATGGAGCTGGCTATCGGCCCTCCTACGAGCGCCACAGCCAACAGGAACACGCTGTCCACCACCGCCGCCCCGAGACCGCCCTGTACGGTATGCCCAAGTATTCCCGAGATGTAAGCCAGAAGCGGCTCCCGGAGCCCTACTCCCAGTGGAGTGAAATTTGCCATCTGTGTCAAATATGCCGGAGGAGCCAGCAGAAATGCGCCGACAAGCTCGATGGGCTGGCCGAATGTCCTGAACACCACCCAGTAACGGGCAGCGAAAGTCGCCAGTATGCAAATTTCAAGCAAAATCAACCTGGTTATATTTGACCGGTCAGCCTTCAATACGTTCCATCCCTCGAACACGGCGGTTACGAACCGACCTATACGACCCATGCGAAGCCGCAATCGGGGTAGGAGTATGATACCCAATGCCACAGCGGTTATGAGGCCGAACAAAAGGGGTATCTCCGGACGAACGGTCTCGGCTCCAGACGCCAGATAGCCGGTTCCCGCCAGTCCGGCCACTCCCAGGGTCAGGGCCGTTATAACGAATCCGCCGCCGGTTATTACCGTGAACCGGTCTATGCCGAAGTTCTTTTGCTTGAAGAGATAATAAGCCAGCCCCACCGTTCCGCCCTTTATGGTGAGGGCGTTTCCGTAACCCTGCATGAGCGACAGACCGGCGCCTTCCGCGACGCCCATGTCTACCTTAAAGGACGACACCAGAAACTTAAGCCGCAAACCCAACAAGAGCCGGGTAAGGAGGTGGAGCAGGAGCAATAGCGCCAGGTGGGCCGGGTGGAAATCGAGCATTCGCGAAAAATTCTGCCGGTGGTGATAAAAGTACCAGCCCGCCGCAAGCGCCAGCACGACATAAATGGCAAGCGATATTACCAGTCTGCGGGGTCGAGTCTCCTCCGCTCCGTCAGCTTTCGATTCGGGTTTTTCCATGCGAGTTTATACCCAGTGGCGATATTCATGGGAGAGTATGCCCGTAACTTCCATCTGCGCCCGCTCGGGAAAGTTGGTGTCTATTATCCAGAAATCCCACCAATCCGTCATTTTCAGATAAGCGTCCCACCGCTCTTGGCTCTCTAGTTTATCGGTCGTTACTTCCTTTTTTATCAGGGGATTTTCCTTTGCCCTCAAAAGAAAGGCCACGTCCGGGGAGGGAAGGGAGCGAGCCTTGCGTTCCATGAATTTCTTGCCGCAGGCTCCGTTTTCGTAAAGCTCAGCCAGCGAATCATACAGGTAACGGTCGCAGATTACCGCCATCCCACGGTTTGAAAGTATCTGTATGTAAGGTGTAAGCAGTAATATGCATATCCTGAAAAGAACTCTCTTCCAGATTGCGGTCAATGGATTGGAATAATCGGGAGGCGAGGTTCTTGATTTACCCCTACCCGGCCGGAAAAGGGAAACCGTGACATTGCGCAGGCTGAGCGGATACACTTTTATCAACCGTACCGGATACCCCTTACCGACAAGGTCTTCGGCGGCCACCCTGGCCAGTCGGGTTGTACCCGAGCCTTCCACCCCGGAGAAGGTGATAACCGGCCCCCTCTTTTTCTGCACCGGCTGTCCTACCGCTACATCGCTCAACTGTGCCAATCACCCCGCGTTTTAAACATACTATTACGGAACGCATCCCGGCGTGGCCTCAAAAAGCAGCCACGGCCCGGACGAACTCAAAGGTTGGAAATACTTTCCGGAATTCAAGATAGCTTTTACCGTTCGGGGATGCCACAAGTAGTATCCCCTTAGTTTGTAGCCCGGGGCCGCGTTTACCAGGAGCCGGCGACTGTCGTATTTCCGCATTATATTGCAGATAATTTCGTTGTTCCCCGCGGCCGTTACCAGCGCCGATGCGTCCCGCTCCCGCTCCGCCGAGTCCATAGCTCCTGTGGAAGGCTTAAGCCGGTCTATGACGTACACGTCCCGGTAAGCGGTCAGGCGATAACTGGTGAAAACGTCGGAAGTGACAGTGTGTCGCAGAGGCACGTCGTCCAGGAGCCCGGCGAACCTTTCGGTGTCCCATGTTACGTTTTCTTTCTTGTGAGCGTTCTCGTCGTGATGCCAGAAAAGCCCCTCCGTCGGCGCTTTGGTCATTATGAACCACGACTTGCCGGCGGCGCCCCTGAAGTAATCGGGCCGCACCGGGTACCAGGCCGCCGCCACGGCGAATACCAGCGCCGCCGCTATCAACGCGAGGCCCGCCCATCTTCGCGCCATGCCGGATAGCGCCCATATTCCCGCTCCCGCGCCGAGAGCGGCGAACATGGCCGAAAACCGCAAAGCCCGCCTCAAATACGCTACGTGAAGGGTCTTGCCGAAAATCCACGCCAGGTAGGGATGAAAAGCCACAAAACCCATGAAAAGCGTGCCCACTATCACCACCAAGAGGGCCCGGTCACCTTTGGCGTACCTCAAAATCAGCCACGGCAAAGCCAACAGGCCAAGCACCGACCAGGGATACAGGGTCATGTCCGGGGCGGTATAAGAAAACGCCAGCGGGTGCAGCACGAAAAGCTTCGGGGTAATGAACCGGTTATACTCCCGCACCAGGCTGAACTCCTCCGGCCGCGCTCCCGTCGCTTCCATAACGCGCAATAGTGCAAATGGAGCGGATACCACTATGGCCGCGCCCACCAGGGCCGCAACTCGCTTTGCTTGCCGAGGATTGTTGGCCGCGCTTCGGTATAAAAAGGGCAACCACAAGGCGACCGGAATCATCACAAAAGCGGCGAACTCCCAGAACGACGGAGTGCCACCCACCCCCTGCACCGGGACGCCGACAAGCAGTTTATAAACGGCCCACACAACCGGGAGCACAAGCAGAAACCACCCGACCCTCCAGTTCCACCCGTATACCGGGCCGATATGCCCCCTGTTTGCCAGAAGGGTCACCACCGCCGTCATTGCAGCGGCGACTCCCGCCAGCACCCCCCACAACGGATGCACCAGGAAGGTTATCAGCACGGCGCCGGCGGAGCTTGCCAGCCTCCTCGATCCACCCTTCTGCATGTAATCATGCACAAATTTTATGCATATCGGGAAAAATATCAGCCACGCGGGGTCGGAGTTGTAGTAGCTGCACCGGCCCAACAAAATGAAACCCATCGCCGCGAAGTGGTATACTGAGTATATCACTGTAGAGGCCATCGCCGCCCGGCGCTCGAAGAAGGAGCCTGACAAAGCGTAAAACGCCAGAATGGCCGCCGGTATGGTCAAAAAACCCGATTTTACGTACAGGGTAACCGGGTCCATCCTCAAGCCGGTGGAAATCGCGGCCCACATGAGCGCCCAGATGTTGTAGCTGTGTACCGGGTCGGAGCCTTCGTTGGCGAAAGCGATCGGAAAGTTGGCGGCAAACCCGCGAGTTACCAGCCTTCTGACCATCGTTATGTAGGTGTAGTAATCCCACTCCACCGCCCATCCGCGAAAGCTGCCCAGTTTCCAGGCGATTATTAAAGAAATGAAAACCACGGCCGCGAAGATTAACCCGACCCCGCACGGCTCCAGGTACCATCCCTTTTCCCACGTATGCTCCCGCTTTGAAAATACGAAAAACCACAAAAACAGCGCGAGCGCGATTATCGGCATGACAATCAGCCCCGCATAAACCGGGGCCATTAATAGGAACATGGCCATCCCGACCAGCCCGAAAAGCAGGACTCCCATCACCAGGCTCAAGGGATAAGTCTCCCACGGGTCCAACGGCTCATAAGAAAGAAGTCGCAACAGAAGGTAGCCCGGAGAAACCACCATCCCGATGAAAACTATGGCTATGCCCGCCGTGCCGGACGGAAACCCGAAGAGGCATACCAGCCCCGCCAACGCGGACAGGCCGAGGGCGGCAAATATGTCGGTTTTTTTTCTCATCGGGTTCTGATTATCTTTTGATAAAGCTCCAGCGTCCCCTCCACCATCCGGTCGGTCGTGTAAAGGGAAGCGGTCTCGAGGCCCTTCCGGATGAATCGCTCCCTCAACCCCTCATCATCCGCCAGTCGGAGGATTTTGGAGGCAAGCTCCTCGCTGTCGCCGGGGCGCACCGTAAAGCCGTTTTCGCCGTCGGTGATAAGCTCGACGGTGCCGCCGGTACGGCCACCGATGACCGGCGCCCCGGCCAGCATGAACTCCATGAAAACTATGCCGAAGCCTTCGATAAGCGACGGCATGGCGAAAATATCCGGCCTCATTCTCCTGACTTCTTCGTTCGGCTTACCGCCCATGAAGTTGACGTTTTCGACCACTCCCAACCGCCGGGCGTATTCTTCCATCGAGCCGCGCCTCGGGTCGTCTCCCACCACGTACAGGGCCACCCCCGGCTTCGATTGCTTAACCCGCGCCACCGCTTCCAACAGTGCCCCCAGGCCTTTTCTCTGAAAGTTGGCTCCCACGAAAAGTATGGAAGGGTCGCCGTCGAGCCGGGTCTCTTCGTTGGTGTCGACCCCGTCGATTCCGTAATTGACCACTTCCACCCGGGCGGGATTAAGCCGGTAGGCTTTCGATATTATATCCTTCACGTAGCGCGAGTTTGCCGCCAGCCCGGCCAGTTTGCGGTAAGCCAAGGGTTCCACGAGCCTGACCGCGCGCCAGTATATCCACCGCGAGGGCCATTCGGAGTAATACGGTTTAAGCGCCGCGGGATTGAGGGGGCATGAGGCGGGGTAGTAGTCGTTTACGGTGCCCACCAGCGGTATTATCCGCTTCGGCGAAAACAGCGCCTCCCGGGCGTCGGTGAAGTGAGCCAGGTCGAACCGCTCCCGGGCGCAAATCGACCTCAGCGCAATCCCGAACCGCCACGCCAGCGGCGGCCAGTAGTTCACCTTCTTTTCCCACCCCTTCATCGCCACCTGCAACACTTCAATATCCGGGGTCTCGGCGCTCATCCCTTCCGGGCAGACCACGGTTACCTCGACGCCCCGCTTTATGAGGCCGGCTACCAGGTTGGTGGCGTAAGTGCCCACGCCGCTCCACCTTTTCCCGAACTGCTGGGTGAATATAAGTACCCTCACGGCGCACGCTCCGCGTATATCTCCATCACGTCCCCCAGCTTCACCAGGCTCAACACGTCGTTGGCGAAGCTTCGCAGGGCGGAGAGAAACGGGTATTTGAGAAAAATCCCCTTTACGGCGGATATGTTCTTCTGCCTCGACTCGAAACCGTATTCCTTTCGCCGGAATATGCCGGATACGATGTCCAGCGGGTTGATGTCCACGGTACGAAGCGCCACCGTCCGGCCCCCGGTTTGGGCTATCAGCCTTCTCGCGGTGCGGGGGCTGAAGACAAACAGGTGCCGGGGCGGTATAAGCCCCTCCCACCTGCTGCCGAGAACGTACCGGGAGAAGGAGTTGTAATTGGGCGTGTTCATGGCCAGCAACCCTCCCGGCCTTAGTATCCGCCACGCTTCCTTCACCGCCGCAACCGGGTCGTAAAGGTGCTCGATGACGTCCCACATGGTTACCACGTCGAAGCTCTCATCTTCGAACCCAGATTCCTCGAAGGAGCCGGCTCTTATATCGCATCCCAGCCTGCCGGATGCGACCTCGGCGGAGTGTGAAGCAAGCTCGCAACCCGCGATATCCCATCCCCGCCGGGCGGCGTATTCGAGGAAGTCCCCGGTTGAGCAACCCACGTCCAGCAGGCGGTTGAAGTAGCGATACCCCTCGGTGCGCCACATCCTGGGGCCGTAGATAAGCTCCTGCAGCCCGGGGTTGCCCTCCCATTTCAGCCGGTGCGCGCCCGCGTGATGTTTGCGGGCCCATTCTTCGGCCACATCTCGAAGCTCTCCGGGAGAAGGCGCGGGGTCGGTATACACCAGTGTGCACCGGCGGCACTTGACGTAAGAAGCGCCCTCCTTTTCAAATAGCTCCTCCCGACCGGGTTCGCCGCACAGCGGGCAGTTTTCGCGGTGTATCCAGCTTGCGCCTTCCATCTTTTTCAGTTTTCACTCCGTTTGAAAAATGCCCATACGCCCAGCGCCACGGCCACCGAAACGATGGTAAGAATCCGGTAGGCGAAGGCGGCGGTGGCGGTGACGGCAATAGGAGCGCCGCCGATACTGGCGACGTAAGCCCACGTCACGTCCCTTACCCCCAGCCCTCCCGGCACCAGCGATATCAACCCCGCCACGAAACCCACGCTCAACGCCGGCAGAGTGATGAAAAACGGCTCCACCGTCTGGCCCGTGGCCCTTATCATGCAGTAAAAGCTTGCCGCTCCCATCGTCCATACGCCGGCGGTGCACAAAAAGTTCAATGGCATTCGGGACGGGGCGAACGCCGCCCGCAGCCCTTCCAGGAACCTCGCCCCGAAGCTTGTCACGCGGGCGGAGACGATAATCCCCAGCCCTACTATTACCGCCGCCACCGTAGCTATGATGAACACCAGCGGGTTGATTTCTCCCATTCCCGATTTTCCCCATCCCACGTACCAGGCGAAAACCGCCGTTACCAGGCCGGTGAAAATCAGGTCAAGTATCACTTCCCCGCCGGAAGCCGCCAGCGACCTGGTGGCGGGCACCCGGCGGCCCTTCATCAGGCCGATTTTGGCCCCGATGCCCACCCCCTGAACCATGGAGGCATAGTTCAGAAGGAACCCGGCCATCACCACCTCCAGCACGTGCCGGTATCTCATCTCAGGCGCAGCCAGCGACCGGAACCTGAGGGTGGCCATGGAAAGGTTGAAGACCCAGAAGACCAGCGCCAAGCCCACCCACGCCGGAGAAAGACCCTTGACGGTATCCAGTATTTTCCGAGGGCCCACGTGATAAACCAGGTAAACCAGGGCCGCGATAACCACTACCATAAGGAACGGTCGAAGCCACTTCATGGCCTGTTCCAGGAGGTTCGGTTTGCCGGTAGCTTCCTCGCTCAATTCAAACCGCCCTTTTCCTTCGGAATCTCGATACAAGCTCCCGGGCCAACTCATCGCCGATGGCCCGCCTGTTGAAGCGGGTCTCGAAAGCCTCCCGCCCTCCGGCGGCCACCTTTTCCCTCAGCTCGCTTTCATTGTGGAGTTTCCTCACGGCATCCGCCAGCGCTTCAGGGTCGCCCGGTTTGACCAGCCACGCGCTTATTCCGTGCTCAAGGGCTTCCCGGGCGGCGGGTGTGTCGGCGGTTATCAGCGGCTTGCCCATCGCCAGCACGTTGAACACCTTGCAGGGAATAACACGGGACGCTTTCGGGCCGTCGGAAAAAATGCCCAGGCAGATTTCGGAGCGGGCTATGCGGTCGGCAAGCTCCGGGTAGTTTATCCACTGCCTTTCCAATGTCACCCGGGCGTTGCTTTCATCGGCCATCCTTTTGCAGTATTCCCATGTGGGGCCGTCGCCGATAAGGGTGAAGCTTATATCCTTTTCGTCTTCCAGAAGTTTTGCCGCCTCGATTATAACCTCCGCCCCGTGCAGGGGGAGGAAGCTGCCGAAAAACAGCGCTTCCCCCGCGTTGATTTCAGGCGGCTCCTCGGGGAGGCTGAAATAATCTTCCTCCGCTCCTACAAACACCCTTATAAACTTGTCCGCCGGGACATTGAAATTACGGCTGTAATATTCGACGTGCGCCCCCGTGTCCAGTAGCACCGTGTCGGCGACCCGGGAGGAGGCGCCGTCCAGGAATTTCAGAGCCTTTGCCTTTATGGAAGAGGAAGCGGCCAGCTCCCTGTCCTCCACCACCGCCTCGTACACCGAAAGAAACGCATCCAGCACCACGGGTTTTCCTTTCAAGGCGGCTAAAACCTTTGCGAGGAAAACGTCCAGGTGTCCGGGGTACCCCACTATTACCAGGTCGTGCGGCGGCATTTTCACCAGGTACTTCCACGAAAGCACTATCCATGCGATAACGAGCTTTACTCCGGCTTTTATCGCGCCCCACAGGCCGGTAACCGCTCCCGCCCTGGAGGCGGAATCTCCCCACGCCGGGCGGTGGCACTCGATAACCCGGCGCCCCGCATCTCTAAGGGCTGCGGAAACCACGTTGTTGCGGGGGTAGCCTTCGCCGGTGGAGTAAGTGCCGAAGTATACAATATTCATGGCTTATTAATCGAAAAAGCGATACCTGACTATGCACCATAATGCCGTTATGCCGTCTGTCCAGTGAATTTTCTTACCTTCTTCGTAATCCCTGCCGTAATAGGAAATGGGCACTTCGTAAATGCGAACCTTCCGGCGGGCGAATTTGGCGGTAAGCTCCGGCTCGATGCCGAACCTTTCCGAGCGCAACTTCATGTGCTTTATAACTCCCGTGCGGAAGCACTTGTAGCACGTTTCCATGTCGGTGAGGTTGAGGTTGTTGAGCACGTTGCTGAAAAGTGTAAGGAACCTGTTGCCCAGGTAGTGCCAGAAAAACATCACCCGGTGCGGCCCGCCCAGAAACCGCGAGCCGTAAACCACGTCGGCGTAACCGTCCCTTATGGGGCCGAGGAGCTTTTCGTAGTCGCGGGGGTCGTATTCCAGGTCGGCGTCCTGGATGACGATAACGTCTCCCCTGGCCTGCTCGAAGCCGGTGCGGATGGCGGCGCCCTTGCCACGGTTCTTGTCGTGCCGGAAAGCCCTGATTCCCTCGATTTTTTCAACCACTTCCCACGAGCCGTCGCTGCTGGCGTCGTCAACCACCACGATGTCCATTTCATCCTCGATAGGACTTGACCTGACCCTGCGGATTATTTCCTCCACCGTGTTTCGCTCATTGTAGATGGGGATGATGACCGACACCAGCATTACATCTTCTCCTTCTTGTAAATATATATGATTCTTCCCTCTTTTTTTACCATGGACGCCGGCTTCCAGCCCGGAGGCGCGTTGTGGGGATTCAAAAGCGGCGCCATTTGAGGATGAAACGCCCGGATAAGGGTGCTGTCCGCGATTAGGTAATCGACATCCCATCTTCGCGCGTATTCCAGCACCTTCCGCAGAGGCTCATCCGGCACCGGTACCCTTTCGGCGTTTGCGAAGAACGCCACGTAAGGCTCGCGGGTCATTACCTTCACGCTGCGACCTTCGGATTGGCGGGCTATGAATTCCGCCGCTGCCCGTTGAGGTTTCACCCATTCGGCGTCCGGGTCGGGGCCGTATTTTACTGAGGCGACGAGGGGTATCACCACGATTAATAACGCTGCAACCCCCGTTTTCTTCCCGGCCATATCGAAAGCATGGGCGATTCCCCTTCCGGCCACGATAGCTCCGAGCGGCACCAGCGGAACGTAGTAGCGGGGGCTGGTGCCCGTCATCGCCTGCAGGCCTACGGCGGGTATCCACATGCTTAAAAGGTAGCCTATGGGTTTCCCTTCCCCGGCGCCTTTCCTGAGTATGCCGAACAGCCCCAATCCCATGGCGGCGGCAAAAACGGGCGGGAAAATGACGCTCAGGTCTCCGTAAGCGTCATCCAAGCGAGTGAAGGCGCGCCTTACAACCGCTCCGGCGTTATTACCGAGAAACTCGATTGTACCCATTTCTTCGGCGGCCACCTGAGCTTTCAGCCTGCCGGTTTCCGGGTCGATTTTACCTTTTTGCCGTTCATGTTTGTCGGGGTTGGATATGATGCGATACATCATCCCCTGCTGGCCGGTAAGCCGCCAGCTTCCCTGCTCAAATTTCAGGTAGACAACGTAAGGCGCCGAAAATATCAACACGCCCGCAATGAAGGCCGCCGTTATGATAATCTTTCTTTTGCGTCCTTTAGACGACGCAAACGCCCATATCGCCGGGATGACGGCTTCGAATATTCCCGCCACCCGGGTCAGGTATGCCAGCCCCAGGGCTGCGCCGGAAAAGCTCCAGCGTCTTGCGGAATTTTTCTCCAGCGCCGACCACCCGATGAAAACCCCGCCCATCAATAGCGCCGTGTAAAGGCTTTCTGTAAGCGCCAAACCGCCGTAATGGACCATCTGTGGATGGAAAGCCACGATAAGGGCCGCGCCCACGGCGGCTGTATCGCCGAAGGTGCGCCTTGCGAGCAATCCCGTCAGGACTATCGCCGCTCCCGCCGCCAGCACCGACACCAGGCACCCCGCTATTTCCAGATTGCCGGTAAATATGCCAAAGAAAGAGCTTGCGGCGGCGAAAAGGGGTTGATAGTATCCCGTCTCGCTGCCCATCGGCACGCTCAGCCCGCCTTCGGCGATACGCCCGGCCAGAAGCAGGTAAAGGCCGCTGTCCGGGTGGTATATTTTCCAGGGGGAAGTAAGGGCGCGTAAAAAAACGCCCGCCGCCGTTATGGCGGCAAGCTTTCCCGGAAAGGAAAGCAGGAGGCTGTAAGCGCCTCTCCTCATCCGGTCTCGTCCTCGACCCGCTCGAACCGCAGCAGGCTTATCTGCTCGGCCACCAGCCCCAGCAGAAACACTATCACGCCGGTCACCAACAGCAGCAGGGCGAGGTTTGTGAACCGGTGCCAGAGAATGAAGGTGTAAAGGTAATAGAGCACTCCGGCCAGAACGAAAAATATGCTTATGGGAAGAAACACCCTCATCGGCGCAAACAAAGTCGCCACTCTCAAGAGAATGATGAGAAACCTCAATCCGTCCCGGAAAGGGCGAATCTTGCTCTGACCGATTCGGATGTCGAAAGTTAAAGGTGCGAAGTCCACGCTGTACCCGGCCCTTATCATGGACAGGGTGATGGTGGTGGGATAGCTGAAGGAGTTGGGCAAAAGATGCAGAAAGCCCCGGGCCACTTTGCGGCGCATGACCCGGAAACCGCTGGTCAGGTCATATATACGCCTTCCGGCAATGTAGCCTGCGAAGGAGTTCATCGCCTTGTTGTAGAGTTTCCTGCCGCGCGTCTGCACCGTGGCGTCGTCGCGGGCGCCGACAATCATGTCGTATCTTTCAATCCGCTCCACCAGTTTGGGTATGGCCTCGGGCGGGTGCTGGCCGTCGCCGTCCATGAGTAACACGAACTCCCGGTTAGCATGGCGAATGCCGGTTTTGACCGCCGCTCCGTTGCCTTTATTGTAGGGGTGTTTTATCAAGCGGATGTCGGCGTCTTCGAAAAGGGATACCGTGCTATCGGAGGAGCCGTCGTCCACCACGATTATCTCGGCCTCCGGCCCGACGACTTCCCTCACCCGCCGGATAACGCTGCCGATGTTTCCCTCCTCGTTGAAAACGGGCATCACGACGCTGAGCTTCTTATAGTCGAAACGACTTTTTTCGGGGGAGGTTTTTGCTTCGTTCACTTTTTCGTTTTTCTCATCCATCCGGCCAGCTCCATTCCACGAGAGAGTAGATTGACGGCCCCCCCGGCTCCACCGGCCCGGGCAAGCCTTGAAACGACGTAAGAAGGCCTGGCGTAAAAACTGAAATGTGCGGCTCTCAGCGCCTTCCTCAACTTTTGCGGCGTCCAATATTCGTCCATCACTGCCGGTCGGGCCAGGTCGGCGTCGAAGGGGTTCATGGCGTCGGTCATTCCGAGCCAACCTTTTTTTAGAGCCTCGTCGTAAAGCGGGGTTCCCTCCACCGGCGACAAAACGCTGAACTGGGCCCAAGTAACCCCCCACCTTGCCGCGAACCGGGCTGTTTCTTTAACGTGCTCCAGTCTTTCACCCGGTATTCCCACCAGAAAGTAAGCCAAAACGTCCATTCCCGCTTGCCGGGTCATGGTTATAGCCTTCCCGATATCGGACGAGGAAGTGCCCTTTCGCAGGAACCGCAGGCTTTTCTCGTGGATGCTTTCGATGCCGTAGGAAACTATTCGACACCCCGCCCGGCTCATCCAATCAAGCATCTCCGGGTACACGTCATCTACACGGGCCTCGCACTTCCATCGGATGTTAAGTCCTTCTTCGATGATGCGTCGGCAGATTTCAATGACCCGCTCGGCGTCCAGCGTGAAAAGGTCGTCATAAATTATAACGGAACGTACGCCCGAATCGCAAGCAATTTGCCGCAGCTCCTCCAGCACCCTGTCGGCCGAATGAAGCCTCGGTGCGGAGCCAAAAACGCTTTTGTCGCAGAAGATGCAGGCATGAGGACAACCGCGACTCGTGAAAAGCGTGGTCGCCGCACCCGGCCCGAGAGGGGGATAAGAATACCGGGAGTGCTCCAGGAGTCCGCGGGCGGGATACGGGAGGCCGTCGAGGTCACCGGAAGGAGACGCAGGCGGAGTGTGTCCTTCAGGTGTCACCACTCCGTGTAATGCGAAAAGGTCGCCGTTGTTTTGTAACGTTTCCAGCAGGTTTGCAATAACGCCCTCCCCTTCGCCCAGGACGACAGCGTCGGCGGGAAAATCGCCTTCGGTTGTGAAGAATTCCGCCCCCCGCATGGTAACATGAGGGCCCCCGATGACGACGGTTTTCCCCGCGTTTTTCGATATTTGTGCGGCACGGCAGGTTAAGTCCCATGTCGGGGTCATGCCGGTAAGCGCCGCGACCTTCGCGTTTGAAGACCGAACGCGGTTTTCAAATTCCTTCCAGCTCAGGCCGAGTGCCGGAGCATCGACCAGCTCGGCATCATGGCCCGCCTCCATGCAAACCCCTGCCAGATAAAGCAGTCCAAGAGGAGGCACAACGAAAGGCGGCTTGCGGCCTTCGCGGGCCGGAGGCACTGCAAAAAGAACTTCCATCTCAAGTCAAACATGGTAGAACAGGCGGCGTCCGTCGGCAATTGAAGAAGGAGGCTCACCCTCTTAATTTATCCCGGCATCTTGTTATTTCTTTCGCAGACATCCCCCAAAATTCATTTGAAAAAAAATACATGCTCACTCGCAGATTTTTTTAACAAACTCATCATTCAGATATTTGGAGACAATCTTCTTTTGAGCTTCATCCGGAGAGTTCATGGGGTTAATGCAGGTAAAAAAATCGAGGAGCCGATTTTTATTCAACTTCAAGGCTGAGGAAAACAAGGATTTCACCAAGCCTCTGGAGAAATGTCTGGCGACGTAATTACGACTGAAAAATGAACCGATTAGCGATGCCATTTCGATGAACCGCCCGGGTCCCAATGTTTCCTTCGCATTTGCCTGCCTTCTGTTTTTATAGGTGTATGCCGACAAAAATCGCTCGTGATAAAACATATCCTTAAACTGTACGCCCATTTTCTCGAACTTGCTCAGCCCTTTTACTCCGCGCATCGGGATAAATATACTGACCGCACAAGAGTCACAAATCTCCGATTTCGGAAGTTTATTTTTGTTTGGCGAGCTATATGCGAGCGGGTATCCGCCGAGGAACTGGGCAGATACGTAGACACCGGCGTCATAAAGGATTTCGTATACTCTTTTATAATCCAAAGGAAGGGTATTATTCTGCAAGCCTTTTTCCATGGTCTTCAAGGCCTCGGCTTCATCAGTTTCATAGCCAATCGCTGCCAGCCTTAACCCCGCGCGCCCCGCCAATTTAAACAACTCCGGGTGTTTTAAAACATTATCCGCCCTGATGAAAGCAAAAAAGTTGACGTCTATATTTTCCTGTAATAGCTTTTCGAATATTCTTGATTCAATCTCGGGATTTTCGCCGAAGTTGTCATCACTGATAAGTATTTGAGTTATTCCGAGTTTTCTCAATCTTGCGATTTCCTCGAACACTCTCTCCGGCGATTTGTATCTTTGTCTCATATACCACATGGTATTTGAAACGCAAAAATTACACGGATGAGGACATCCGCGGGATGATTCCACAACCCCGGCGTAACCATTCGAGTTCAGATAAGCATTATATAACCTGTAATTAATGAGTTCCCATTTTGCCAAGGGCAGGCTGTCCAGATTTGCTATCAATTCCCTGTCGGGGTTCACGCGGATTTCGCCGTCTTCTGTAGAATACGTAATCCCTGAAACGTCCGATAAGTCCGTTCCCCCGTCGAGAGCTTCTATCGTTTCCTTAAAAGTAATATCACCCTCTCTTCTTATAACTATATCCGCTCCTTTGTTTACCCATTCCCTGTCGTAAAATGTGGAGTGATGGCCTCCGAGAATAATTTTTGTTTCCGGGTTGATTTTCTTTATAATCTTGATTGTAAGCTCGCTGTTTAAGGCGTGAAACGGGGAAACAACGCTCAAGCACACGACATCCCGCCCTCGGAGCTTTTCCAGGTATTTCTTTTTGGAAATCGGGGACACCCTGGCATCTAATATTTCCATCTCATGGCCGGAAACGGAGGCGGCGATTTGAGGGAATGTGGCGGAGCCTACGTGAAAAACCTCGTTAAGAAAGTCGCCCGGATAAGGCCATGTCGAATATAATACCTTTGGATACAGAAAGAGTATTTTCATACACGGAACTCCTCAATCGTGTTCGATGAAGCCTCCAAGCACTCATTTTGAACGCGAAAAGTTGCCCATCCGATTGGATTATGCCGGGCGAGCCGAAAGCGGGTATTCTTTAAAGAACACCTGTTATCCAAAATGGCCGGCAATTGCAATTTTCTCGCGATTCCGAATAAAAACTTTTTTGTAAACAGAATTGTCAACTTCTTAAATCAAATAGTTCTTCTTGTTTTTTAATGATAACCGGGACATGCCGTGAATTCAACTTTCCGTAAATCGTTTGATTTCTCTATTCGAGTTCCGCCACAATTGCAGTGATTTTTTCAGTCCCCCGGCAATCAGCCGAAAAAGAAAAAAACAAAATTCCAGCCTATGTCGGTATTTGCCGGTGAAGTATATGATTGCTATACTGACAACAGTTAAAAGGTTACCACGTGTCTTTCAGACGGAAGAGGTGGAACAAAACTAATGTTTACCAATCCAATAATCAGATAAGCGAAACAATCCTTTTCTCATGATGCCTCGAAACTTTTCCCGTCTAAGCTCATCCTCTCAGTCAGACAACTATATCACGCTGACATTGCTGACGTTGATAGGAGCATTCGCGTACTATATTTCCTACGTTCAATACGGTATGATTCAAGTGGACGAGGGTATTTTTCTGGATTTTTCCATCAGGATGATGCGCGGCAGGGAATGGTTCGTTGACTTTTTTCCACCGTACGGCCCTCTGAACTTCCTCCCACTGAGTGGAATTTTTTCCATTACAGAGCCAAGCTTTTTCTTTTTCCGATTGTTTTACATATTGTTCAGGCTTTGCGGTTTATGGGCGATGATTTCCGTTTCCAGACGCCTGATGCCCTCCAAATGGGCGGTGTTGGCGATTTTACCCGTGATTATAGCTCCCGGCCATCTGTTTAAAAGCGTTTTCCTCCTGATGCCCATGTTGATTTTGTGGCTGGTTTTTCGGGCATGGGAATCGCGCCGGATGTTCTGGCTGTTCGTGACCGGATTAGCCGCGGGCATTTCTTTGTACTTCCGCTACGAGATGATTTTTCCACTATCCGTTATCGCGCTCTTGGGACTCGAGCTAGACCATTTTCGCCGGCATTTTAAACATCATGAGCGCTGGATTCGGCGTTTGATTAGTATCACGGGCGTATTCGCCGGGTTGATGTTACCGGCGTTTTTTTTCCCCGGGGCAGTCAATGCTCCTAATATTTTGGGGCGTGCTTTCTTTGGAGGAAAAATTCCGGCTCTGGGAGTGCCGTGGCCCGGGTTTCCAACGACCCATAGCCCGGACCAAACAGCCACGTTTCTGGTATTGTGGGGGGTGCTTGCAATTTACGCCGGGGTTGGAGCGGATATTTTGCGCACTCTGTTTCGGGCAAGGAGCTATCCCGCATGGGAACACAGGCTGCTGGTACTCGTGGCAGGGACACTGTTTCTTTACAATGTGCTCTTTCAAAGTAATCTTGGCCACATGCTTCAAGTCTCGGCCCCCGCCTTTCTGCTGCTGGCGGACATCGGGCGACGGGCCGTTGTATACGGCAAGAACACAATAATGAAAATAGCATCGGGAGCGGTTCTTGCCGGAATCCTAGCCGCCTTCCTGATTTACGCCGTCTTTTTAACCAACTTGCCCGGAGTCGCCGGCATCGCCCTTCGCCGGATGATGGACACTCCAATAACTTCGCCCCTGGGCACGGTATATTTTCACGGGCCGAGAGCCGGCCAAATACAATCAACAATAAATTATATAATGTCTCACACCGAGCCCGATGACCCCGTGCTGGTAGTGCCCAGGGCCACTCTTATCTCGATAATGTCGGAACGACCGAACCTTAACCCATACGATACCGTAGAAACTTTTCCCACATTTGTATCTGGTTGGAAAACCGTTAACGATTTTTTTAAAGCCATTACCAAATCGGAGCTTATCGTTTATTTCGAGCGGCCGACGAGATTGGAACGGCCCCGTGCCCCGCATCAAAGAATGCGCAGCAACGACTTTATATTCGAGACGATCCTTCGAAACTACACCTTCGAAAAGCGTTTTGGAGAGTATATAATCCTGAGAAAAGGAAAAGACGAAACCGGCGCCACAAGAGCCTTCATTGACGGCTGGGAGGCGTATAAATACGGTCATTGGGAAAAAGCGGAAGGTTCGTTGAAAAAAGCCGTCGAGGCCGGGCTTTCCGAGTCCGAAATACGACCTATTCTAAAAAATATCAAACATTTCAAATCATTAGGATTATCTCGTCCCCCGCAATTATGAACAAGAGGCCGTTGCAGAATTATGATTTTTCGTTTGGGATGTGTTGACCTTCATCGTGCCGAAAAAGAACCCCGAATGGACAAGGGGCTTCAGCCCCTTGAATTTCAAGGGGTTAAAACCCCTTGTCTGGAAAAGACATTCCCGGGGAGCTACAGAAAAAAAGCCTTCTCTCCCCCTGAAGCCTGTTTTGCAACGGTCTCAACAAATAAAAAACTCCCGGCCGTCTCTTTCGGCCCGCCCTTTTTTCGTGATTTATTTTAGAAAAACAGGCTGCGGCTTTTTGTTCGGGAGGGCGAAATGCCGGGGTTTATTTCAAGGAAAAGTTCCCCGGCCAACAAAACCCAGTCTATGGGCGTTATAACTCGAAAAATCTATAAGCTTCTTGGTATAATTCAAAACACGATAATCCCTTTTCGTAGACCAATCGAGTGCTACACTGAGGGGATAATGAAACCGTGTATATCTTTCCGCTTCGATACTGTAACGCTTGAATTCAGAATCCAAATTGTCAGAACTGATGTTGGGGAGAGGAACGTCGGCGTAAAACGGTATATTAATTATCGAAAACGGATATTTTTTATGAAGTTTAATAATTTCTTTTACCACACCTCTACTTGGTCTGAGTCCCGAAAAGGCGATAAAAACTGAGATACTAATTTCGTCAACTCGCCGAGCCCACTCGAGAATACGAGCAAACTGACTTAAGTCGAAACTCCGCATCCAATCTACCACCGGTTGAAAAATCAAATGAACACTTGTAAAACAAGAATTTATTATTTCCAACTCTTCGACTTTTGGAAGACGGTAAAACATGTATTCAAGGGAAAAATTTCGCTTTTTCGTAAATATCTTATCGACATATCCCATAGAGGGATATTCCAGCGGATCATGGGACACTATGTATACGTATTGTATTTTAGAATCGGCATGAAATCTATCAAAGTCAGAGGCCACGGCTTCCGGAGACCTGAATACCATCCCCCTTCCCATGAGAGCTTTTTGGTACTTGAAATTTCCCATGCATTCGCATTTAAACTGACACCCCCTGAATACATTAAGATATGGATATACGAAATGAGAAAAAATGCTCCGTTGGGACTTGTAAATCCAGTTTTGCAGTGAAGGGAACCAATCAATGGTGATGAAATCCATGGAATCGAATTCTTCGCCGGATATAGTATATGTGACCTCTCCGGTCATATCGGCGCTGGTAACATTTGGGGGAAGACCTCCGTCGTCGCCGTCCAAAATACGCCCAACAAGCTCGGGAAACGGGCGGTCGGCATCTCCGATAACCACGTAATCCACTCCCCACTTGTCCACCAGTTGGCGGTGAAAAATGCCGGCGGTGTACCCGCCGATAATTATGCGGGCCCGGGGATTGATTCGCCTGATGCGCCTTACAAGACGTCCGGCCGAGGCAAGCGAGTAGAACCAGTGAACATCCATGGCTATTATCTTCGCCCGGGCTATATCGGAATCGGTTACATCAAAATCGAACCTGCCGAGTTTGGAGCCGGAAACGGCGTTTATGAGGGCAATCGCCCCCATGGGCACCACGCGACGAAACGAATGACCGCCATACGGATGAATGTAAAGTACGTCCAGGTCCCTTTCGCTCATAAAGACCTTCCCCTCTAAGCTGTTATTCCATTCTTGGAACTCAAGCGGAGGCGACACGGCAAAACCTTACCACATATAAAATAGCTCACAAAATCAGCCGGTAAATTGCAAGCATGCAGCCGGCCGGTTAACGGGCCACTCGCCGGCCAAAACGCCGTATTCGGTTTATGCATTATACCAGGAAGGTTTCCTGCTGCTCATGTACTGTTCGCCGCTACCGGATAAGAGACCTTTAAGTTGTGCCCATTGAAATTTCAGCGCCACTTTCCAGAACCACCAGTACAAGTTCCTTTTGAAGGGATAGGGACTTACAAGCCCCTTAAAAAAACCGCCTCCTCGAAAGATGAATTTCTTCATCATGTCGTTGTATAATTCCAGCATTTCATTCCGCGTCATGTTCTTGCACTCAATGATAGGATTAAACCAGTCATACTTGGAAAAATCCCTTTCCATTATTATTTTCGCTTCCTGAGCGTCTTCCCAGAATTTGGTGCCGGGCAGGGGGGTGATGAAATGAAACGCGGGGAAATTCACCTTGCTCTCCAACGCATAGTCCAGAATGGCCATCATGGACTCACGAGTCTCGTTGGGAAAACCTACCAGGTATGTGCATTGACACCACACCTGGGGATATTTTCTTGCCATAAGCTTGCATGCTTCCTTGGCTGTTTCGGATGTGTAGTTCTGCTTATGCAGCATTTGAAGGTCTCCGGTGGTAGCCCGTTCCGCGCCGATGAGGATCATTTTCATCCCGGACTTCACCTGTTTTTCGAGAATGCCCAACTTTTCATCCCTCAAAAGCATGTCCGCCCTCATGAAAGCGAACCACCCTATGTCCCAATTGCGGCGCAATATTTCCGTCGCCCACTTATCATTCCACTCAGGATTCATATTCCAAGTGCCGTCCACCCAATTGAACTGCCGACTGCCGTAATCGGTATACAGCCGTTCCATTTCCTCGATGGTTTTTTCCACGCTCTTGGTGCGGTACATTGGGCTAGCAACGGGTTTGTCGCCTTCCATGTGCCAGGGACTCTCCTGAGGCCAGAAAGAACAATATGTACAACCGGAAGTGCACCCGCGAGAATGCTGAACCGGAATGCTCTTTTTGAAAGCCCACAATCTGCCGCGCTGCCCGTATATCTCGTGATTCATAAGGTCATAGGCGGGCAACGGCAGGTCATCGAGATTTTTTACAGGCTCGCGGAACGGAGTCCGAACCAGCTTTTCTCCGTCATGGTAGATCAACCCCTTAACCGTATCCGGGTTCGGCTCGGACCTCATCAATTCCTTGAGCAACTCCGGTAAAGTGTCCTCTCCCTCACCGAATACCAGATAATCAAAAGGAGCATCATTTCCCAGGTACATATCCGGCAGGAAAGGATAATGTCTCCCCCCACCTATTACCACACAGTCGGGATTGGCGCGCTTGGCTATCCTTGCCACCCTTTCCCCTTCGTTGGCGTACATTGTCTCTTCGCCAATACCTACGAAATCGGCCCTCTCATCATTTATCATCTTCTCCAGAGTTCTCCAACCCGTTCGGAGAGCGCAACAATCAATAATCTTGATATCCAGGTCGGGAATACGTTCCCGGACAGTCGCCGCAAGATAGGGATAATTAAGCGGCATCCAGAAATTGTCGTCCATGTTTACGAATTGCCAATAGCGACGCGGGGACCTGACGAATAATAACTTCATGGTATCCTCCCGTTCCCGAAACATCTATCTCGTAAATACGAAGCTTAACAATTGAAAATAACAATCCGGCCCGCGAAATAAAAGCGGATTTTCCACATTTCCGTCAGCTCTACGTAACTCCGAGCCGCCCCTCCTTGGAGTCCATGCTCCCAAGAAGGTTCCAAAGCCCCATCCGCCCCACTCTTGACGCGAGTCGTGACAGTCCACCTGCTTGAAATTATACAATATCCTGCCCCTCAATTCAACTGAAACCCACCGGGGGGCTAACGTTTCGTATTGTGTGTAAAAGTAAGGACTTTTTATGTACCCTCCGCTTTTTGTTGTCAAATAAAAAGGCATTATTTCATCCCAGAATTTGATATTCTCAGCCCGATTTTGTTATGGCGGTTTGCATAAATCCGGCTTGGCAAATAGTTTAAATTGTATCATGAAATCCATAGATATCAGAAGCGACACGGTAACGGTGCCCACCCCCGGCATGCGGGAGGCTATCTGCAACGCCGAGGTGGGAGACGACGTTCACGGCGAAGACCCCAGCATCCGCCGGCTGGAGCAGATGAGCGCCGAAATTTTCGGCAAGGAAGCGGGCCTGTTCATGGCATCGGGCACCATGGCCAACCAGGTGGCCCTGCTGGCTCATACCCGCCCCGGCGACAACGTCGTCATCGGCGAGGGGGCTCATAACTATTTCTACGAGTCGGGAGGAGGCGGTGCTCTGGCGGGAGTCCTGTTTACCGTGGTGGGCCGGGGCGGCACTTTCAACGCATCCGAAATGGAAAGCGGTTTCACCCTTCCCGACCATCATTTCGCCCCCACCACGCTCGTTTGCGTTGAAAATACCCACAACCGCGCGGGCGGCAAAATATTCCCGCTCGAAAATATCGAGGGAATATCGAGAATGTGCACGTTGTGGGGGATAAAAACACACTGCGACGGCGCAAGAATATTCAACGCACAGGTGGCCACCGGCGTGCCGGTAAGCGAATACGCCCGGCATTTTGACTCAATCAGCTTCTGTCTGAGCAAGGCGCTGGGAGCACCCGCCGGGTCGGTGCTCTTGGGAGACAGGGAATTTCGGGACAGGGCCCACAGGTACAGGAAAATGCTGGGAGGCGGTATGAGGCAGGCGGGATTCCTGGCCGCCGCCGGAATCTATGCCCTGGAACATCACGTCGAAAGACTGGCCGAAGACCATGAAAATGCTAAGGAGTTGGCGAAATCAATAGCCCGAAACCCCGGCTTCGAGATTGACCTCGAAGGCGTCGAGACCAATATCGTTAACGTAAGGATTGCCAATGATGCCATAAACGCCTTCCAATTCGTATTCAAGGCCTCCGAAAACGGCGTGCTGGTCTCGCCCCGGGATATGGGGTCTTTCAGGATAGTCACTCATCTGGATTTTCAAGGGGAATGGATACCCGAAGCGGTGGAGCGTTTGAACAAAACACTGGAACAAATGGAGGCCTAGGAGGAAAAATTGTCGGAGTCCGGCGCCGAAGTAACGCTGAGGTTGTGCGACGATTACCGGGAAGATTTGGTTTGCAACGCGGTAACCTCCGCCCTCGCGGACCTGGGCGGCATGGAGCGGTTTGTTAAAAAAGGTCAGAAGGTGTTGATAAAGCCGAACATGCTGCTGGCCAGGGAGGCGTCCCGCATGGTCACCACCCATCCGATGGTAATGCGGGAAGTCATGTCCATGGTGGCGGATTCGGGGGCGTCCATGATAGTTGGCGACAGCCCGGCAATGGGCGGCGCAAAAGGCGTGGCACGTAAGTCCGGGTTGATGGAAGTAGCCGAACACTTCGGAGCGGATGTTATCAACTTCCGGGAAGTATGCCGCCCCCAAACCCCGGAAACATGTACCTACAAGATGCTGGAGCTGGCGGGAGAAGCCCTCGGAGCGGACGCCATTATCAACCTGCCGAAAGTAAAAACACACGGCGCCATGACCCTGACCGCCGGGGTCAAAAACATGTTCGGATGTATAGTGGGAAGAGCCAAGACCCAGTGGCACCTCAAAGCCGGCAGGGACGCCCTGGCTTTCGCCAGAATGCTTGTGGACGTCTATTCGACCGCCGGGCCGGTGCTTACCGTCGCCGACGGCGTTTGGGGGATGGAAGGCAACGGCCCGAGCAGCGGGACGGTGCGCAAGTTCGGTTGGATTGCCGCTTCCCCCGATGCGGTGGCGCTGGACGCGGTCATAACCGAAATTCTGCGGATTCCGCGCGAGAGGGTTTATGTTCTGGAAGCCGCATCTCAGGCGGGTGTCGGGGAGCCGAATATGCGTAATATCAAGGTCTCGGGCAACACCGTCGCCGAAGCCAGAAAGGCGTCCGGCGCCGAGATGGAGGGCATCGAAATTCCCGGCGAGCCGATGGAGAGAGGCTACATCGGCGGAGTTATGCGACGGGTGGTAAAGAGGTCACTGACGCCGGAGCCGGTTATCGACCACGACACATGCACCCGGTGCGGCAGTTGCGTGAACATCTGCCCTCCACAGGTCATGAGCATGGAGGATATGCGCAAAAAGGACAAGCACGGAAACACCCGGAAGGTGGAAATAGACCGGCAGGGGTGCATCCATTGCTTTTGCTGCCAGGAGATTTGCCCGGAAGGAGCTATCACTGTAAAAACAGGAAGATTGGCGGGGCTTTTGAGCCGAACTCCGGCCTGAGAGGTCTCTAAATAAGGAGATTATGTCATGAAACTTATGCAGATTGCGGTTTTCATGGAAAACAATCCCGGACGGCTGGCGGAAGTAACGGAAGCGCTGGCAAACGGCGGCATCAACATCCGCGCCCTCAGCATGGGCGACAGCGCGGACTTCGGTGTGCTCCGCCTCGTGGTGGACAGGCCCCACGATGCACGCAAGCTTTTGAAAGACCACGGTTTCACCGTGCTCGACACGGAAGTGTTGGCGGTGGAAATACCGGACCGACCCGGGGGGTTATCGGGCGCGTTGAGAGCGCTTGCCGAGCACGGGATTAACGTGGAGTATATGTACGTCCTGGTCGCCAGGGCGCAGGAGAGCGCTTATGTTATCTTTCGCTTCACCGATAACGACAGGGCCATAGGGGTTTTGCAGGATAACAACGTAAGGGTGTTGAAGGGGGAAGAGGTTTATAACGTGTAAACGGTTTATTTCCCGGTTTTTTTCTTTTCCGCTTCCTTCTCCACGAAATCAATCACCTTCGCTTCGAGAGTAACTCCTTCCAGTCGGTTAATTTCCTGTATTCCGGTGGGGGATGTGACGTTTATTTCGGTGAGCCGGTCACCCAGCACGTCCAGACCTGCGAAGTGAAGCCCCTTTTCTTTCAGTTTCGGCCCTACTATCTCGATAATTTCCCGGTCGCGCTCAGTCGGCTCGCAGGCGACAGTATCCCCTCCCACGTGGATATTAGCGCGGTGTTCGTCATCGCGTGGAATACGCGCGGTGGCGCCGAGAAATTCACCGTCCAGCAGGAGGATGCGCTTGTCCCCCTTCCTTACTTCAGGCACGTATCGCTGCACGATTACCTTTCTTTTCCCGAATTCCGTCGAAGTTTCCAACAGGGCGTTGGTGTTCAAATCTCCCGCTTCGATAACGAAAACCCCTTCGCCGCCCATCCTGTCCAGCGGCTTTACCACGACCTTTCCTCCCACCTCGTCGATAAATCTCTTTATACGGCCCATATCGGAAGTTACCACGTGCTCCGGCATCAATTCGGGAAAGTTCAGGGCAAAGAGCTTTTCGTTGGCGTCGCGCACGCCTGACGGGTTGTTGGTGACGAAAACCTCATCGGTTATAAGGTCCAAAAGGTAGGTCTGGTGGAGGTAGTCCATGGTCACCGGCGGGTCGGAGCGGAAAAAAACGGCGTCCAGCGATTTCAGGTCGGCTTCGAAGGGTTTGCCCAAAGAGTAATGTGGCGTGTCCCGCTTTACCTGTGCCGGTCGAAGCTCGGCGAAGGCGCTGCCGCCTTTTGCGTACATGTCTTTCGTGTTGAAGTAAAGCACTTGGTGGCCGCGCCGGGCAGTCTCCAGCATAAAGACGAAAGTGGTGTCCTTGTCGGGCAGGATGGTGTCCAGTGGGTCCATCAGGAACCCCATTTTCAGCGGCGAGCCGCTCACTCGGGGTTCCTTTGTAATCCGTATTCCTTGATTTTTTTGTCCAGGGTGGGGCGGCTTATGCCGAGAACCTCGATGGTTTTCTTCTTGTTCCAGTTATTGGCTTCGAGCATTGCCTGTATATGTTTTTTTTCCACTTCTGCGAGGCTTTTGGGTTCCGCCGCCGGTTTTATTTCGGGCTGGCCGGGTGCGGCTTGTGTAGGCTCTTCCCTTTCGCCGGGAATGTGGAACAGGTCCGGAGTCAATACATCGCCCTTGGCCAACACCATGGCTCTGGTTATCATGTTTTCCAGCTCGCGGACGTTGCCCGGCCAGTCGTATTCCATGAACATCTGCATCACTTCGGGGGCGACGATTTTGGGCGACTTATGCATGTCGCGGCTCGTTTTTTCCAGAAGATAATCTACCAGCATGGGAATATCCTCCTTCCGCTCCCGAAGAGTGGGAATGTTGATCTCCACCACTTTCAACCGGTAATACAAATCCTCCCGGAACTGGCCGGCTTCGACCTTTTTGCCCAGGTCGGAATTGGTGGCGGCTATCACCCGGGCGTTGCATTTCACGGTTTTGGTCCCGCCCACCCGCTCGAACTCCTTTTCCTGCAACACCCTCAGCAGTTTGACCTGCAACTGCATGCTCATTTCGCCGACCTCGTCCAGGAAAAGCGTCCCGTCCTGCGCCAGCTCGAATCTACCCTTCTTGTCGGATATTGCCCCGGTAAAGGCTCCTTTCACGTGGCCGAAAAGCTCGCTTTCCAGCAGCGTTTCGGTCAGCGCGGTGCAATTGACGGGTACGAACGGCGTTTCGGCCCACTTGGAACTGTAATGGATGGCCTTGGCCACCAACTCCTTGCCGGTGCCGCTTTCGCCGGTAATAAGAACCGTGGCCCGGGTGTCTGTAACCGAGCCGATGATTTTGAAGACCTCCTTTATCCGCTCGTTCTTGCCCACTATGTTGTCTATCTGGAATTCCTCCCGCTGGTCGCTTACGAACCTGCCCACCTCCTCTTTCAATCTCCGGGACTCGAGGGCCCTGGATATGATTACCTCCAGCTTGTCCAGGTCCAGGGGCTTGTTTATGTACTCGTAGGCCCCCAGTTGCACCGCCCGGATGGTATTTTGCATGTCCTCCATGGCGGTAACCATTATGACGTTCAAGTCGGAGTCGATTTCCTTCATTTTTTCCAGGGCTTCCAGCCCGTCCATGCGGGGCATGCGTATATCGAGTATGACTATATCGGGATGAGTGCTCTCGACCTTCTCGATAGCTTCCGGCCCGTCCCCTGCAGTAAGAACTTCGTAGCCGCTTTCGGTGAAGTGTTTTTGCAACGTTCTCTGGATGGCCTTGGAATCGTCCACTACCAGCAGGGTGGGAGCCATGTTATTGCACCTCCTCGTGTTTTTTGCCCATTTTTGCGGCGTCCCTCCCGACGTCCCCTCGACTATCTTCGATAATCGGCAGTTCGATTTTGAAAACTGTGCCCTCGTTCGGCTCCGTTTCGAAAGTGATTTTTCCCCCGTGGGCCTCGATGTTTTTGCGGGTGGTGCTCAACCCGAGCCCCGTGCCGTCGGCCTTGGTGGTGAAAAAGGGGTTGAAAATCTTGTCCCAGTGCTCCCTGTCTATGCCCGGCCCGTTATCGGATACGGTGATAACCGCGTACCGGTTCTGGTCTCCCGGTATATCGTACAGTTCTTCGCCGTAATGGCTGTGCGGGTACATGAACGGGGTAACCACGCCCGTTGATATTGTAATTTTTCCTTGCCCGGACATTGCTTCGAGGGCGTTAACCAGGAGGTTCATCATCGCCTGCTCGATTTTCGCCTCATCCAGGTGAACGAGAGGCATTTCGGGCGAGGACTCGTACTCCAGCTTCACGCCCTTTTCCTCGAACAGGTTTTTGAGCACTGCCAGCGTTTTGTCGATAAGCCTTCCCAGGTCGCACCGTACCAGGCTGAGCTTTTCCTGTCTTGCGAAAGTGAGGACTTCTTTCACCAGGTTTTCCAGTCGCTCAATTTCCCCCAGCAGGATGTCGTAATATTCCCGGTCGTCTTCCCCCATGGGGTACTTTTTGGCAAGAATCTGTATGTTCATCTTAATGGCGTGAAGGGGATTGCGGATTTCGTGAGCCATCCGGGTGGCCAGCTCCCCGATGCTGCTCATGGTCTCCGAGCGGCGAATCTGCTCCACCAGCTCGAAGTTGTCCAGGGCAATCGCCGCGGTCATGCCCATTGTACGCAGGAGCCTCAAGTCGTCCTCGGCGAAATATTCCCCGCTCTTTTTGTTGGTTATATTGATAACCCCCCGGATTCTGCCCCTCGCGATGATGGGGCAGCTAACGCAGGATTTGGTTTTGTACCGCACGCCGCCCCTTTCCCTGAATCCGTCGTGTTGTTCTATGTCCTTGATAAGAATCGGTTTTCCTTCCCTTGCCACCCAACCGGAGATACCTTCCCCCACCTTCTGCCTTCTCCCCATGATTGGGTCTTCGCCGGGCACTTCGCCGTAAAGCGCCCGCACCACCAGGTCTTCACCCTCGATTAGCATCAAGCTGCCCACTTCGGCCTCGAGCTCGATTGTCGCCAGCCGGACGATTTCGTTGGCCAGGTCGTCGAAGTCGAAAACGCTCAACATGGCGCGGGCCGCGCGATATACGGTTATCTGTTCCTGAACGCGTTTGGTGAGCTGAAGCTGGCTGGCGTCCATGTCCCTTCGCAGGCTCGCCAGCTCCAGGTTCCGGTCCTTGAGGTTTTCCTCCAGCCATGCCATTCGGGCGAGATTGCGGGAAGTTCTGAGCAACAGCCCGATGCTTTCGCTGATAGCCTCGGTTCCCGCGGATTCGGATATACATAAGCTGGCGCCGGCGCGATAAAATCTTTCCTTCTGTTCGTCGGTTCCGGAGCCGTCGCCTACGACGGCCAGCAGCGGCAGGTCGGGATACATATCCCGCAACTGGCCGACAACTTTACGGGCAACGCCGTGGTATGACCTGCAATCTACGACCGCCGCGCTTTTGTTGCGCCTGAGCTTTTCAGGACTGAAACCGGAAAGGAGGATGGTATAGGTCTCGAAACCTTTTTCTGAAGAGATTTCATTCAGAAATGAGGAGAATTTTTCGTCTTCCGCTATAATGAGCAGCGGGAAATTTTTGTCGTATACCCGCGCCTCCTCCGAGTCGCCGCTGCTTCGGGGCCGGGAAGAACCCTTGCGAGGCCTGGACCTCGGTGTTTTTGCGTTCATCGGTTTCATGTCCTTAGCCCTGCTCGGAAGTTTTGGATTCTCCTCTTAATTGACGATGGTAGTAAAGTTTTTTTACACATTCAACATCAAAAAAGTTCCATCATTCAAAAAGAAATGCAACCTGACCGCCACTGCGGGTGACAAAGTCAAAAGAATGTATTATTTAGTTAAAGTTACGAAATCAATGCTGTCCAACAAAAACCGAAAATGGCCATTTGGGACGGGTTAAGTGATTGATTTTACTGGAATTTGATAAAAAGTTCCGGAACAGGTTCCCCTTGCAGCGCAGATGCTGTCCAAAACAGGAGGTCATCGTAATTTCCTTGTAACTTCAGCCAAAAATCTCTCGAAAAGCCCTTGGACAAGGGGCTTAAGCCCCTTGTCTCCTTCGTTTGAGAAACACGCTCATGCCCGAAACAGGCATATGCTGTCCAAATAAAAAACTTTTATTGGACAGGGTTGTTACGAAATGGCAAAAAAAGTTTTAATAGTGGATGACGAGATATCCATTCGAGATAGTTTGTCTATAGGATTAAGGGAGTTGGGATGGGAGCCGGAATGTGCCGATTGCGCGGAATCGGCCCTTTCCCGCCGGGAGTATTTTGACGTTTACGTGATTGACCTGAGTCTTCCCGACAATGACGGCTTTGTACTCATTTCCCGACTGGAGGAGCGATTCGGTAAAATACCGGTCGTATTGTTGTCGGGTTATCTAACCGAGGATATAAAAAAGGAAGCCTGTGGCAGGGGAATACGCACAATAGTTAAAAAGCCTTACCGATTCGAAGACGTGGATAAAGCCCTTCGGTCCGCTCTTGGATTACCCCC